>CAJVYQ010000021.1 GCA_913009825.1 uncultured Deferribacteres bacterium | reverse complement strand
AGACGGCGGGCGAGAACTTCTGCTGCAAAACCGACCTGCTTTCAAAACCAATTCTCAAAAAAACAGACAACGCGCGTCCGTAAAAAAGACGCCTGAAATTACAAAATCAAAGGGCTTGCTAACGGTTTTGCGGTTAACTTGCTTGGAACAGCGGAGACTAACTTGAACTTTGAGAAAGAACTGAACCAAACCACTCTGAAAAACTAAAAAGAGACTGCTGTTTCAAGTCAAGTTGAAACGCTGGTTATTGCTGGACTTGCAAATTTTACAAAAGTTGATGCAAACCAAATAGTTAAAAATAATTGTTTTTGGGGGTGTTCTTGTTCTTTGAAAATTGTAAAAAGTTGCCACTTTATTTTTTAATAAATTTCAACTTTTTCATTTCATTTTCCGTCCAACCAATATCTTCTAATAATCTCTTTAATAATTTTGGTTGATATGTTTTACGCGGGTGATAATGAATTGATATTCTACGACCATCAGGATGACGAAAAATTTGTTCAGCACCAATTGTAGTATCTTTATTCCAACCATCTTTTTGTAGGGCTGAAATAAAATCATCCGCAGATTTATTTTTCAGTTGATTCCAGATATTTTTTAGAATATTTCATACCCAGGCAGGAATTGGAATGTTTTCCTTAAAAGATTTTACTTTGGGACGTGTCATTGCTTTAAACTTCTTTTCTTCAATTATTTTACAACATGGAATTGGTTCATTGTGCTTAATTAAAGAAAGGACATAAGCAACTATGGCATTTTTAACATTTTCTATGGCTTCTTCTTCGGAGTCTCCACAAGTGTGTAATCCTTCAAAGGCGGGGCATGTGGCATAGAATGAATTCTCATCAGGCTCAATCAAAATATTTGCAGAAATCATAAAAGTTTTTTGAGTAATCTGGTTATTCATTTTTACCTCCAAGTGAAATTATTTATATAAAATAAAATCGGCACTTTTTAACTAAATCTAAACGTATGTTTCGTTTTTAAGAGCAAACAAATGTAATATACTTTACAAATATAGTCAATATCAAAATTAATTATTAACAACACATATTAAAATTATTAACGAATTAACTTTAAATATGTTTCTCTTCCTAAAAAATATTGAGGATTTTAAAATGAATAATCATGAACTACGATCATTAGCATTAGAATTAGCATTAAAATATTCAAACAAAGGTAATAAATTAAAAGATATTATAAAAATAGCAGAAGAATATTTTAAATATCTTTCGGGCCTTTACCTGTAATTCCCATCAATCATCCAGCACATTTGTACTGAAATCATGCTAAATATTTATTAAATAAACCAGGGAAGAGGCATAAATATTAGGCCAATATTTATTAGATAATTAAATAATCAACCATCTTCCCTGGGAATCAAGATTCAGATACCCTATTTCATAACAGGCTCAGCAGGGCTAAGAATATTTTTTCGGAGCTCCGCTTTGGCGGAAAATAAATCAGGTTACCCTGATTTCACAGATGATTGCCCTCTGTGTCATGGTAAAAACTGTGCCGTGCGCATTGGATTTTATACCCGAAAAACAATTGTCATTGGAAACACTACTTATAAGAATGTAGCCATTCCCAGGTGGAGATGCAGCAACAAAGGGCAGATAACGCCAAAGCACAGGACATTCTCTCTTTTGCCCTATATGTTAATCCCACATCATAAACACGACATCAACTTACTTTTTGAGACTGTTGACTATCATACATGCCGCTCGCGATCATTAGAAGATACGAAAGATTTTATCATTGAACAAGCGATAAGTGATGACATTTACATCGAAAACAGTCAACTGTATGAGTTCAACACTCTCTTTTCACAAGCCTTAATCAAACTGAATTCTATCCCGGTTCTGCAACAAAAAATCAAACCATGCCGGACAAGCAATAATCCATTCCTTACATTGATCAGGTTTATTTCCGGTTATCAGTCGCCGATGGAAATCGGAGAGCCGCTACTGCGGAAAAGTCACTCTGAACAGATGAGCAACGCGGAAAAACTCGCTCTGGATTACTTTTATCTGTATCAAACCGGCGATTATTTCCAAAGGGGTTTTTTGTTCGGCACACCGTCGCAAAAACGGTGAACAGGTGAAGTGCGTCCGGTGTAAAATAAATCGGATTGTTACCGGATTAAAACAAGAAATTCCGGTGATTTTTGCCGCGACAGACAGATTTTCTCTCCTGTTTTTTTCCCACTCTTTTGATCCTTTCCTGCATCCGGCCCGGTTGTTTGAAAAATTATTTTTTACCATACACACAGCGTGTATTCTCTTAGTGATCCTCATGTCTAATATTGTTATCGTCACAACAAAAACAGGAGGTGTTATGGATCAAAAAGATCGAAGCCAACAGATCGCGCTGTTCAGATATGGCATCATCGCGCCGGTTCTTCATGATACGGCAGGAAAACAAGCGGCCTGGTTTAAAGACGCGGCTCAAAAAGTATATGACGTCCCCGGATCAGGACGACGAAAATATCAGTGGCGGACATTTAAATCATGGCTGCGCAATTATCGCATCCACGGCTTTGATGGACTCAAACCAAAAATTAGAACCTATAAAGGGATTTCCCGAACCGTGGATGACGGACTGGCGCAGGTCATCAAAGAAAAGTTTGAACTGTTCCCGCAAATCAAGGTCTCTCTGCTTTACCGCATGCTGGTTTATGAAGGTTTCATTTTATACGGTTCGCCCTGTTAGAAAGCGGTAAGAAAGTTTATCAAAAACAATGATCTCAAACCGAAGGATCCGCCGGTTCTGCCCAGAAAAAAGTTCGAAAAACCCCATGTTAACCAGCTTTGGGTCTCCGATTTTATGCACGGCCCGCCGCTGTTCATTGACAATAAAAAGCGAAGACTTTATCTTTGCGGCATCATTGACGATCATTCCAGACTGATCACCGGCTGCAAATGGCTCCTGTCCGAAAACAGTATGGCGCTGGAAATCGTTTTAAAAGAGGCCATCCTGACATACGGAATTCCCAATGTTTTTTATTGCGATAACGGCGCCGCATTTTCATCAACTCATTTACAACCGGCATGCGCAAGACTCGAAATCGCACTAATTCATTCCAAGCCTTACGACAGCCCGTCAAGAGGCAAAATCGAACGTTTCCGGCGCACGGTACGAGAAGGATTCCTAACAGTCATTGACCGGCAGCAAAACTATTCGCTTGACCGGTTCAATCAGATGTTTGAGCAGTGGCTGCAAAACCACTACTACCGCGTGGCCCACCATTCCATCGGCCGGCCGCCGCTGGATTGTTACCTGAATGACCTGAAAACAACCGCCGTCAGACGAATTGAACAGAATGAACTGGATCTATACTTTTATCAGACATTCAAAAGAACCGTTAAAAATGACGCCACCATCTCGTTGAACGGCGTGCTGTTTGAAGTGCCGCCGCAATATATCGGCTGCAAAATCGAAGTCCGCCATCCCACCGGCGCGCCGGAGGCACGCCGGATGAGTTGTTCATTTATGAGGATGACAAAGCCGTGGCAAAAATTACAAAAGTCGATCCGGTCTTCAACAGCAAAAATAATATCTCACAAATCCGTTTCAGTCAGAATAAAAACAAGGAGGACGCATGATAGAAGCTTATTGGAATCTCAAAGGAAAACCGTTTGACAAGGCCATCAAGCCGCAACAGTTGTTTATCTCAAACAACCATGCCGAATTGATGAGCCGGCTCGATTATATCAAAAACAATCGCGGACTCATGCTGATTACCGGCCAGCCGGGCGTCGGAAAAACCACCGCGCTCAGAGCTTTTGTCAGTCAACTCTCCGAGTTGTCTTTCACAACCTTTTATTTCCCTCTTTCTACGGTCAATGTCAACGATTTCTACAGGCAGATCAACGACCGCCTGGCGGCGATGAAACCAACAGAAAGGCTAAATTGTTTCAGTCCATTCAGGCTCGCATCAGAGAAACGGTGTCCGATTTCAAGAAAATCCCCGTCTTTATCTTTGATGAAGCCCATCTGCTCAAAAACGAAAACTTCACCGAACTGCAACTGCTCCTGAATTTCAACATGGATTCGGTGGACCCCGCTATTGTCATTGTCGCCGGACAACCGCATCTGGCCGATCGCCTGGCAAGACCAATCCTGAGGGCTTTTTACCAGAGAATTACGCTCAAATATCAACTCCTGCCGCTGAAAAAAGAAGAAATCAAACCCTATATCGAACATCATTTAAAGCTGAAGGGATGTGACAAATCCCCCTTCTCCGATAACGCTATCCAGGCGATCTATAAAAACACCGCCGGCATTCCCCGAACATTGCCACACTGACAATCTCTTGCCTGACAGTGGCCATGTTGGAAAAATCGACAATCATTACCGAAGAACATGTCTTTGCCGCTGCCGCTGAATTGTGAACTTTTATAAAAACATATTCAAATTAAATCGATGGAGACCATCATCATGTTTTTCCCCGTTAAATATGATGACCATAAAAAAGAATTCATTGCTTTCGCTATAGCCGACAACTGTGTCATTTATGAAATGAAACGTTTCCACAAAAACAATACTACCAACTTATTTGAATGGATCGATCAGTTTTGCAACCAATCTTTTCAAACCGATTGTATCGCTTTTCTGGAAAACGACTTCTATGAATCGGATATGCAATTTCTCCTTAGTAAAGATATTTTAACTCGTTGTAATATCATTTTGATCGATCGGAGAAAGTTCGCTGAATTTACTTTCTTCTTTACAGGGTTGAACAGATACCCGATAAGCAATCCTGCAAATGAACAGGATGCGGCGCTTATGGCGGTAGCCATTAAATTCTATCACCACCATTTCCTTTATCTATGGGAACCTGAACACTACTTGCCTTTCTGAAAGAGTTAGAAAAAGAAATATCCGTTCGCCGATGACTGGTAACTGCATCTTATTGGGTGAAAGGTGATGGCCAAGTGGATGCGGCAATTGTGGGTTTTAGGTGTTTTTGTGATTGTTTAATCCCGCGTTGGACTTTATTTTATCCGCTTTTTGGATTATTTATTCATGGGATTCCAGGCAATAATAATTGTGAAAATTACAGCAGGCAGCCGTTTTACACCAAACTTTGTGCGGATTGACATCCGTTCAAACTTCCTGATTCCGTTAGAGGAAGACAGAACGTGCAAAACCTTTTTTAATGAACTTTCCTACGTGTAACGACCAAGGTTAAGTTGCACAAACAGCAGGCGACTAACTTAATAAACTGCACAAACTTGAACCCAATCCCTCTAGAAAATCCAAAAACTAAACCGCTGTTTGTGTCAACTTGAACCTATGGTTAGCACTTTCTTTGCCTTTCTTCTAAATCAAATATACCATGTTCCCAACCTAATATTGCTTCTTTTTCTGTATTATATATAGGGCCTCGGGCACCACAATTATCACACTCAACTTGAAATCCTTCAGAAGCTGGTGGTATTGATTTAACAATTTTTATTACAAATCCTCTACAAAATGGACATCCATTTTTAGATTTCATCGACCTTCCTCCATACACAACTATAATTAGTACCTAAATTGAGCGATTGTTGCTATCAAAAAAAACCTTTTGGGTTTGTAAGACATTGTTATTATATTAATTATGTAAAGATAAACACAATAACAATAAACAACCCGAAAGGTGGTAATAATATGGCTACAAAACACAGTGCAAAGCAAGTAAAGATTTCAAAAGTTGAAACTACCGAAGACAAAATGTCAGGACGCGGTGGTCTGTTTTTCTTTTTACGATATGTTGAAAACATTGGTTTTTACTCGTTCTTTCCTGCCTGTGGCAGACAGGGAAAAATACTTTCATTTTCTAAAAGGTTCCCGAAAAGGGCTTTCCTGCATTCAATTTATCAAACAGATATTAGCCTTTTTCGTCGACGGCAGTGATTATTCCATGACCGGCTTTGATCGCCGTAAGAATGATGAAGCTTATGCCTCCATGTTGGAGAATACGCCTGATCAGATGGCCTCATCGCATCAAGTTAAGCGTTTTTTCCGAAAATTGACTTTTATTCCCAATCGTCTGTATCGCAAGATACTGCTGTTTTTGTTCATTTGGCGGCTTCATGTTGAAAAGCCGAAATTTATCATTCTGTTTGCCGATTCAATGGTGTTAGACAATAACGATGCGGAGAAACGTCAGGGAGTTAAACCAACCTACAAGAAGAAAAAAGGCTTTCAACCCTTTCAAGTCAGTTGGGGGCCTTATCTGATTGATGCAATCTTTCGTCCCGGCAATGTTCACTGTAATCATGGCAGCGATTTTATGAAATCCATCGGTCGTTTGGTTCGTGCAATTCGGAAATATTACAAAGACGTTCCCATCATTGTTCTTAGCGACAGCGGTTTTATGGATGATCAAAACTTCCGTTTTCCTGTCTGCACAGGCAGGTTGGAAGAACGGTTGAAAGTTTACTATATCTGTAGCGGCAAACAGTATGCCGATTTAAAAGAATATGTTCAGGAACTTTCGCCCAAAGCCTTTCGTTGTCTTGGATATGGAAAAGAGTCATGGCGTTATGTTGAATTTGGCAATCGCCTGAAAAGCTGGCCCAAATTCCGTCGTTGTATTTTTACGACTTTAGAAAGCGAAGAGAATGGACAGATGCTTTTTGATTTTGCCCGCACAGATGTATTTATTTACACCAATATTGGCCAAGATGCAAAGTTGACAGCCAAACTGATCCAAGCCGGTGGAGCAGCCTATCTAAAAGCGGATCAGATCATCTCTCTTAACCACTCCCGCGGTAAAGGTGAATTGAATCATCGTTCATTGAAAGAGTTTGCTACGAAAGAACAATTACCTTTTGAACAATTTGGTATGAATCGGGCTTATTATTATTTTTTACTGATCAGTCATTTTCTTTTTGAGGCTTATAAACGAGATGTCACTTATGATGTCATCCCGATTAGCAGCTATCCAACTACATTTCGTCGCAGGCTACTTGATTTTGCGGCCAAAGTGATCTCAACCGGAGGGAAATTCATTTTAAAAATTAACAAGTTCAAATTTAAGGAGTTGAATATCCAAAAACTATGGGAGCTTAGCGGCAAGCCGCAGCCCATACTTATAACTTGTCTAAGATAATCACTGTACAGACGAGTTTTACAAATTTATTCACCTTTTAAACTGCCGATAGGAGAAGTGTGTCTATTTGACTCAAAAACCAGCCAACTTTATGAGAAAGAACAAATTTTGAGTTAAATATCCAAAATTTTTATGACTAATTTTTTTGTGTTTTTATAATAATTGAATTTTCTTAAAAAATGAAGGCTCTTTTTATGTCCTTCTTCTTTTCAAATTGAGAATCGCTCAATTTAGGTAATACCTAAATTGAGCGATTCCAAGCTTAAACTATCCACCAATGAGTTTTCACATTCCGGAAGAATCTTGTCAATTCTATGCACCAAATCAACAAAATTTCTACGGAATGACATGAGAACGGCTTAATTTAGCTATAATATGTACGAAAAGTCAAATACTTTTTTATGAAAACAGGTATTATTTCAAGAATATAACACAGCTAAAAACCACTATTCGAACCAAAAAATTTACAAATTCCGGACACTTTCATTTTATTATCGCGTTGCAAAACTTTGCTTTTTGAGCAAAATTTTTCGATATGAGATTCTTTCATTAAAATCGGGGTAAATTGATAATAATAGCTATAAATATGAGGATAAAAATGAGGAATGTAATGAAGACAATTCAAATGACATTGGATGAAGACCTGTTTAATCAAGTCGATGAAACAATTCATAAACTAAAGACGAGCTGCTCTGCTTTCATTAGAGAATCCTTTCAATATTATATTGAGAGATTAAGAATAAAAGAACTTGAAAGGAAATACCGGTTGGTTGTTTTTTGAGAATTTGAGCGCTTTTAAAAGGTTTTTCTTACAAATCAGGTAAAACCGTTCAATCCTCGTCATCTTTTTCCGGGTAATATTTTTCCAGGCACTCCGGGCAGATACTGTGGCTGAATTGTGCATCGGAATGTTGCTCCACATACATATCCACTCTTTCCCAGGCTTCGTCATCGTTTCTTATTTTGTGGCAATGCATGCAAATGGGTAAAATCCCCTGCAGGGTTTTGACGTGTTCCAGCGCTTTCTGCAATTCTTTAACCCGTTCTAAAAGGGCTGTTTGCAGTTCGATCACTCTTTCTCCTACACGCAAACGGGCGAGAAGTTCATCTCTGTCAAACGGTTTTCTTACATAATCATTGGCGCCGGCATTCAGACCGGCGACAATATTTTCCTTTTCTCCGAGAGCTGTAAGCAAAATAATATAAGGCGGATGATCCAGGTTTAACTGACGAACTTTACGACAAACCTCAACGCCATCCAGTCCGGGCATCATCCAGTCCAAAATGGCCAATTTCGGAACCGGTTTTTTCTGAAATGCTTCAAGCGCTTCATTGCCATCCTTTACTGCTTCTACTTCGTATCCCCATTTGGTTAACACCCGCGAAAGGACCATTCTGGATGTTACATCATCTTCCGCAACAAGAATATTCAACGTTGACTCCAAAAATGTTTATATCGTTATCGGCATACACTGTATAGATACACTGATTTTGTCTGATCCGTATCAAATCAATACAGGAAAATCTATTTTTATTATTTCATCTGTTTTTCAAATATTGTATCGGCTACAAGTTAAAGAATGATTAGAAAAAATCCGGTGAAATTTGGGTAAAACAGGAATCATTTGACAGGGAATTCCGGGGAGGTAGAAAACAGAAAATATCCCCCTGAAAAATAGTAGCGGTTCAGGGATTCGAACCCCGGACACTCGGATTATGATTCCGATGCTCTAACCAGCTGAGCTAAACCGCCATCCTGAAACGAAATTTAATATAGTTTATTTTCAAAAAAATGCAAGTATTTTCTTTACGAAAAAATTACTAATAAACTTTTCCGAAACGTATAAACCTTCCGAAAAATGTAAACCTTCCAGGTTTTAAAAACCTGGAAGGTTTTATCAATAACGGTGCTTATTTTAACCCGGCAAGGAAAATCGCATTAAAAAACAGTTTAAAGGTATTCTGCGCCTGGGCGCGGTTGATGGCATCAAAGCCGATCATGACAATATGACCCTTTCCCACGGGGAAATCAACCACAGCGGCCTGATTGGCAATTTTCTTTTCTCCCAACAGATATCCGCTTTTCAAGATATCGGATCGGGGATATTTCACCACAACCTCCGCTTTCGATTTGAAAGACGGATAAATTTTAAATACCGAGCTGCGCGCAAACGGCGCCATCGTAGTACTGCACAGGCCATATCCAACGGGATGCTGTGAATTTACTTCCACATTGAGGATGGAACCGGGACAAAAAAACTCGGACGGTTTAACATCTTTTACGATGTTCACAACCTGTAAATCGAAATATTTTATCACCAGTTCCGAGGAGGCATCCATGGTGATGAGAACGCCGCCATTTTCCACGAATGTTTTCAGATGCGCCAGCCCCTCTTTTTCGATGCCGCGGGTGAATTCAAGCGGCGCTGTTCCCGCTTCCCGGCCGCGTAAAATTCCTTCCGCCCGGATATCCGGCAGATAGACGGCATCGTAACGGTTTTGCAGATCGCCGGCGCGGATTTCTGCATTGTGCAGCGTTTTGTAGGGAAAACCGTATTTTTCCAGAACCCACCGGCTCCAGCCTTCCTGCATACTGGAGGTCCACGGCTGATAAACGCCCAGCTTGACCGAAGAGAGCGACTTTACCGCCGCGGGTCGTTTTCCCATGCCGATAAATTGCAGATGATTTTCGACCGCAATTTGCGCCAGCGTTTTACCTTTCCCTGAACCCTTTTTTCCAATGATGAATGAACCCGGAGGAAAGGTCTTTCCCTGCACCTCTAATGGTTCGGTAGTACGATAAACGGCATGCCCGGCCTGTAAGGCCTGATTTACACCGGCGTAGCTATCTGTAGATCGCGCATCCAAAAGATAACCGAATCCTGCTCCCCTTCCCAATTTGCCTTCAGGGTATTCGATTTTATCCAACTGAACCAATCCGGCGGAAAACGGATGAATCACTTCAATTGCCTTCACATCCATCTGATAGGGCAGCGTCCAGCCGGAAACATCATAAGGCTGGATCGGCGGACCGCCGGCGTATTGGCGCATATCCGGATATTTTTGTGCTTCCAGCATATCTTTTGCGTAAGCGCGGTACGCCTGCGACATCAAAACTACGTAGCTGTTTTTAGAATAGGGGATGCCATCAGCTTCAAAATCCGCTTGTGCCTGATGCACTTCAACGCCGCACTGATGCAGTAGATCCAGCATGTGCACTGCCGCCAACGGATCGCGCTGCTGCGCCGGGATCACATAAGCGTAGGGCGGTTCTTCCCCGCCTTTTTTGATGGCGCGATGTGCCATCTGATACACATTATTGAGGAATTTTTCCCGGTAAAAACCGCAGAATTCCAACATGGACATGGCCGCTTCATAATCGTAATCGAGGATATCACGCAAACGCCACCAGCCGCCGGGCCAGGGATCGGGAAAATTTACCCGGTTGACGTAAGACTGTTCGCTGCCATCCCGGTTGCGATACAGATCCGATCTGGCCTGAAAAATGGGGCCGGCAAGCCGGGCGGAGGCCAATTCGGTCAGGATTCCCGGAATGTTGTGCCACCAGGCCGTTAACAAAAATCCGCCCTGCCACCAACTGGTAAATATAGTACCGGTGATGACGCCCTGAAATCCTTTCGTCTCCAAGTCGGTGGCCATGTATTCGCCGACCAGCGTATTCATTTTGGTCACCAGCGGAGCCACATTCGGGTTGATGGGATCGATGAACGGCGGCACAAAAATTCTGGCGCCGCGGTTGCCCATCTGGTGCATATCTAAGTAAACCTGAGGGAACCAGTCTTTGTACAAAACTTTGGTGACCAGTTGCGATTCCACCTGCGTCAGCATGAAAGCATCCCGGTTGTTATCATGTCCTGTGTATAAATGATACAACCAGGGTAAACGGCTGGATTCGAAAGGAGTGCCAACATATTTGTCATACCAGTTTTTCACCATAATCAGGCCATCCGGATTGAACGACGGCACCAGGAGAAAAATTACATTGTTCAAAATAGCCTTTGCCCGGGGATCTTTTTCCGTGATCAGGTTGAAAACCAGCTCCGGCGATAATTGCGCAGCGCCAACCTCCGTGGCATGAATGCTGCAGGTGACCAAAACCACGGTTTTCCCTTTGGCGGTAAATTCTTTCACCTGTGCGGAAGAAAGTTCTTTTGCCAGGGCGAGTTTGCGGGAAATAGCGCGATAATCACCCAGATTTTTCATATTTTTTTCGGATGTGATAATCGCCATGATGAACGGATTTCCCTGTGTGGATTCACCCAATTTTTCTACCTGGATCCGGTCTGACTGTCCGTCGATCAATTGAAAATAATCCACAATCCGCTGCCAGCCGGCCAGTTTAAAATCGCTGCCCGGTTTGAAGCCGAAGAAATCTTCCGGGGTTGTAACCGTCTGCGCCGTCAGGGGCGCAAAAAGCAGAAAAAAAGACAGAAAAAGATAAACAGCTTTTCTTTTCATAATAACCTCCAATTCAAAAATGGATGCATCTGTTGCTCTGCAACCCTGCCGCAGATTTTTCCGCCCAGAAAATTCGAATCTGCCGGATCCGTTGGCTCGGTTCAACATAATTTGCGTGAGGGTTCCGAATCAATCGTACTCTGTTTTCACATGGGAAAACTCTGCTGTTCTGTTTGTTCTCTTTCGACAGGATCAACACGAAATACCGGATTTTTGGGTAAAAAACCATTTTTAATTTCTATCCCGCAGACAAAACCGCGTTGAAAAAAATTTTAAATGTGTTGTACGCCTGCGCGCGGTTGACGGCATCAAAGCCGATGAGAATGATTCTCCCTTTTCCCAGTGTCATTTCCACCACTGCGGCGCCGTTGGCAATTTTTTCTTCGCCAATCAGATATCCGCTTTTCAGTAAGTCGGATTCAGGATATTTCACCACAACTTCCGGCTTCATCCGGAATGACGGAATAATATTAAAGACCGGACTGCGGGAGAAAAAGGCCATGGTTTCCGCTTTCATCCCGTATCCCAACGGATGATCCGGGTTTACTTGAATACGTAAAATGGAACCGGGACAGAAAAAATCGGTTGTTTTTAAATCTTTGGTTATATCTACCACAGGTAAGGCAAAGTCGCTGAGCGGCAGACCGGAAGAGGCGCCCATAGTGATCAAGATACCGCCGGACGACACAAATCTTTTCAAATTGGCAGCGCCCTGTGCACCAATTCCCCCGGCGTATTCCGGCGGAGTATTCTCTCCCGTCCTGCCGGAATAAATTGTTTTTACATCGATATCCGGCAGATAGATGGCATCGTAACGGTTTTGCAGATCACCGGCGCGGATTTCTGCATTGTGCAACGTGGAATAATCAAAGTAAAAATTTTCCAGAACCCAGCGGCTCCAGCCTTCGTGCATGCTGGCAGTCCAGGGTTGGTAAACACCCAGACGAACTTTTTTGAGCGGCCGGGATAAACCGGGTTTCTGCTGCAACGGGAGTAAAAAAAGATGCAATTCCCGGGCGATCTGATTCAGTATCTTTTCATTCCCCTTCAACACGAAGCAGCCCGGCGGAAAGGGTTGTTTATTTATCACTATCGCCTTCTTCAGCCGGGAAATTTTTACTCCGGCTTTGAACCCTTTATTGACTGCTTTGAAAGAATCGGTTTGGCGGCAATCCAGAAGCAGGCCATATTTTCCGGGAGAAACGGGCCGTACTTCCGGCAATTTAATTTGATCCGTTTCGACGAGAGCAGCCTCGAAAGGATGAACAATTTCAACAGCGTCCACGCCCATTTGGTACGAAAGGGTCCAGCCGGCATTATCGTAAGGAGGCACCGGCGGGCCATCTTTATATTCCCGGATATCCGGGTAATGCTGCGGACTGAGCAGATCCTTCACACAGGCGCGGAAGGGCTGCGCCAATAAAATGACAAAACTTCCTCTTTCATAATTGCGGCCGTCTGCCATAAAATCAGACGCTGCCCGGTGAATTTCCAGGCCAAGTTTGCGGAATGTTTGCAGCAGATTGAACATGGCCGTTTCGTCCCACTGTTGAGCAGGCAGAACATAAGCGTACGGCGGTTCATTTTTTCCCTTTTCCACTGCCCGCTGCGCCATGCGGTTCTTATTTACCAGAAATTCTTCTCTGTGCAGCGCAGAAAAATGGAGCAGCGAGAAGGCAGCTTCCAGATCATAATTTAAAATATCGCGCAGTCGCCACCAACCTCCCGGCCAGGGATCCGGAAAACTAACCGTGGCACCGTTCTCGTTGCCGGTTGCGGTATTGAACTGTAAATCCGATTTTCCCTGGAAAATTGGGCTGGCCAAACGCGCCGATGCCAATTCGCTGAGAATGCCAACGGTGTTGTGAAACCAGGCGGTGCGCAGAAATCCCCCCTGCCACCAATGGGTGAAAGGCGAACGGGTGAGCACGCCTTTAAATTCTTTCGCTTGCAGGTCGGTGGTCATATATTCGCCAAGCAATGAATTCTCTTTTACGATCAGTGGATCGATGTTGGGATTGACCGGATCGGCAAAAGGAGGTAAGAAAATTCTGGCGCCGCGGCTGCCCATCTGATGCATATCCAGGTAAATCTGCGGGAACCAATTTTCGTACAGAATTTTATTCACCAGCCGGGATTCCACCTGGGTCATCATAAACGCGTCCCGATTATTATCATGTCCCACGTACGGATGATACAACCAGGGCATGCGGCTGCCTTCGTACGGAGTGTTCAGATAGCGATCGTACCACTCCTTCACCATGATCAATCCATCCGGATTGAATGAAGGGATCAGAAGAAAAACGACTTCATCCAGAATCCGTTCGGCACGCGGGTCCCGGTTTGTTATCAGGTCATAAGCAAGTTCCGGAGACATCTGTGCCGCGCCAATCTCCGTGGCATGGATACTGCAGGTGATCAGCACAACTGTTTTGCCTTTGGCAACGGATGTTTTGGACGCCCGGCCCATGGCAATGTTTTTGCTGATCGAACGCAGCGTTTCCAGATTGTTCATGTTTGCTGCCGAAGAAATGACTGCCAAAATAAACGGATGGTCATTGGTCGATCTGCCAATTTCCCGCACTTTGATTTTGGGCGAAGCTTCGTCCAACATTTTAAAATAATCTACAATCTGCCGCCAACCGGCTATTTTGGTATCGCTGCCCGGCCGAAAGCCGAAAAAGGTTTCCGGACCGGTAACCGTCTGCCCCAACAAACAGTGGGAGAACAGAAAGACAGCTACAAAAACAGAGGAAAGATACTTTTTCATTGAATGTTCCTTTTTTGTTCTCATTTCGAAATAAGATTAAACAGATGGGGCGAATTTATCGAACTGGATGGAAAACATTTTTCGTGCTGCATTTTTCAACTGCCGGGCACCGTTTCGTCCTCCCGGATGCACGGCGCAATGGCGAACCCGGTAAATCCGTAGATCAAAGCGAACACAAACCCCAGGTAACACATAAATGTGAACGGCAAATAAGTTAAAGTTGGCACATTCAGCGTACCGGCCATGAAAACGCCGGCCATGCTCCACGGCACCAGCGGGACGATGACCGTGCCGGAATCTTCAGTGGTTCGAGAGAGATTCTTGGCCGCCAGATTCATTTTTTTAAAAGCCGGCGCGTAAAGTTCCCCCGGTACCAAAATCGACAGGAAAGAGCTTCCGGTCATCAACGCTACGGCGATACCTGAACCAACCGTTGCGGCGATCAGCTTGCCCGGCGTTTTGGCGACTCTCAGCAGATGTTTTAAAATCACATCCAGCATGCCGGAGCTCTGGGCAATTCCGGCAAAAGCAAAAGCGCAAAATGCGATAAGTGTCACGTGCATCATTCCCGCCATACCGCCACGGGAAATGAGGTTATCCACAACGGCAACGCCGGTTTGCGATTTATACCCCACAGCCATGGCGCCCAGACTTTCCGCCACGGAACTGCCCTGAAAAATCAGTCCCAGCAGCATTGCAGTGAAACTGGCAATCAACATGCCGGGGATGGTCGGTTTTTTTCGAACCGCGTAATAAAGGACGATCACCATCGGCAGCAACAGCAGTACATTAAAATTGAAATGGACAGATATCGTATTCAGGATCAGATCCATCTGTGAGCTGTCCAACGATTCAGGTCTGTATTTCAAACCGATGAAAAAATAAAGCACCAGGCCGATCAGCCAAGCGGGCGTGGTGGTCCAGAGAAGATGACGGATATGATCGAACAGATTGCTTCTGGCGACGATAGGCGCTAAATTGGTTGTATCGGAAAAGGGTGAAAGCTTGTCGCCAAAATAAGCGCCGGCCACAATGGCGCCGGCCGCGGGCGCCACAGGGATGCCAAGTCCCTTTGCCACGCCGATAAACGCTACACCGATTGTGCCAACCGTTCCCCAGGATGTGCCGGTAAATAACGAAACCAGACTGCAAACGATACTGGCGGTAACAAGAAAATATTTAGGCGAGATAAGTTTGATGCCGTAATAGATCATCATCGGAATAGTACCACAGGCGATCCAGGAACCGATTAAAATACCTACGGTGATCACAATTAACATGGCCGGCATAGCTTTGCCGATACTGGCAACGATCCCTTCTTCCATCTCCTTCCAGGAATAGCCCAAACCGGCGGCGATGATTCCGGTGACGAAGGCGGCGGAAACCAAAAGCGATTCCGATTGAATATGAAAAACGCCGTAACCGACACCCAGAAAAAGGGCGATTGCGGCCAGGGGAAGAAGAGCAATAAAAAGTGACGGTTCTCTTTTTTTCAATTTCATTTCAGCGCTGTCTCGATGACAAATATTTTTCAGAATGGATTCACATAAAATACATATTTCATTACCAATTGGCAAGATTTTTTCCGGTTAATTTTAATCTCACTGAAATCGCCGCAAGTGTGGAGTAAATTACACGGATTAAAAATTCACCTTGTTTTTGGCCGGATTTGTGTATAAATTAAAAATATACAGTGATTCAGATCAGATAGAATATAACAATTAAACTTATTTTTTTACAGGATGAACACTGACTTTTTTCCTTTTCATCCTCATAGATAATTTACCAAGAAATTATTTTTCTGTTATTTTTCTGATGCTTTCTTGTGTTTTGGGGGGCCGAATCGTTTCAAATATAAAAACAATATTGGCCGTAAAATCATGGAAAATAAATTTAAATTTTCCCATTCCCGTATTCGTACATTTGCCGAAGAATTGTTTTCCGCCGCAAAAATATTTTATAATGAAAGACTGAATAATTCACCCGCTTTCGAAGAGGACGGCGAAAAAATTGCGGAAGTAGCCGATATTATTTCCATAACACTAAATTATGTGGAAAAAACCGGCGGACTTTCCGTGAGGGCGGCAGAAAAGGATGTCTTAGGCAACTGCATCTCGGCGCTCTATCCGTTAACCGGCGAAATCCTCATCCTCGGTGAAGAGTATCACAGAATTATCACTCCGGAAAGTTACTGGCTGCCGGTTATCATTGCCCATGAGATCGGTCATTGGGTTCTGCACGCGCCGGTATTCAGGCGCTTTCGCCGCCAATTGGATCTGTTTGAAGAATGCCGTCTTGCATCCACCTATGCCGAGATCGGCAACATGGGGGGAAAAGACATTAGCATTTTAGACCAACAGGCCAACTTTTTTGCCAGAGAACTCCTGCTCCCTGAAGCGAAAATAATAACGGCATTGCACCAACTCGGGTATTTCCCACCGCTCATTTACAAAGAACATCATTTGACCTTGATGTCTTTTGAAGAATATACCCGCCGGCTCGCAGAAAAAGTCCACCAATTATTGCCGGCCCCTCTGCAATTGTTAAGTTTCAGATTACTTGAATTAGGGATTCTGCAGAACAAAGTACACTCCGGTCAATTTCGTTATTCCGCCTGAAAAAATCATTTCGCCGCTTAATGCCGAAAACATTACTATTTTGATTTGACCGAATAATTTATTAAACTTTGGCAACATTTTAGTTCTTTGAAAAATTCCGCCTTATAATTACCTGAATTGAGCGATTGTAGGGCAATTCGCTGAATCGCCAACAGAATTTACACGAAAACCATCAACCCGTTTGGTAACAGTAACAAACTTAAAAACAAAAGAATAGCTCAATTCAGGAATTAATAAAAGGGTTATCCTCAACCTCATTTATTGCCGTATACAGGCATTGTTTTTTACGATTTATTTAGCCCCCTCAGGGCTGATACCAGGTTCCGGTTACTTCAAATCCCGGCGCTTCGCACCGGGCTGAAATATGTTGCTCTTTCAGAGCATATTCCTGTAAATTCTCATTACCCTGAAAGGGTGGAATAAATCAGCCCCGGGAAGAGCCCGGGGTTAATGTATATTCTATTTTTCCATAGCCCTGAAGGGACGTAATAATTGTCCCCCTTTTTTCACCTCTTAGCAGGGTTTATCCTGAGCTGGTCGAAGGGCTCAGACCGGACAAAACAACCACACTTGGCGGAGAGTCGAAGTGTGATTCCGCCAAAGTTAGAGAGCCTGGCTGAATAGTTACGTTTATTGTTTTTAAAACTTTGTGTCTTTGTGGCTGAATGATATTTCAGGTTAAATGATCTTCCTTGCCCGCTTGAGCAGGCCTGCTTACTTCGGCAAGGATGCCTATCTTCCACCTGAGAAGAAGTGAGGAAGCTCAATCTTAGAAAGGTAAAAATTTTCAGACAGTGATAAAATATCACATTCAAACTAAAACCGGGAACCGAACATGGACAAATTAATCATTTCCATCATCATCGGTGGTATTGCCGGAGTTATCGATGTAATTCCCATGCTGCTTCAAAAACTGGATAAATACGCGAACATCTCCGCATTTATCCATTGGATTGTACTGGGGATCATCATCTCTTATGTGCAAATGCCGCTCGCCCCGTGGCTGCAGGGGTTGGTCATTGCCGAGTTGTCGGCTCTACCCATCGTGACAATTGTAGCCAAAGAGGACACAAAAAGCATAATTCCGATTCTAGTCATGTCGGCAATTCTGGGAATTCTGGTAGGCATTTCAACGGCAAAATTTGCATAATTTGATTTTTTTACCTTTTTTACCGAAAATAGAATAAATAACCGGATAACTGGAAAACTATTCAGGGAAGAACAAAATCATGCCATTCCAATTTAGAAAATTAGAGATTCCGGACGTTGTTTTAATTCGGGCAAAAAAATTTGGCGACCTACGCGGATTTTTTATGGAAACCTACAAAAAATTTGAATTTGCCGCTAACGGTATCGAAGATCAATTTATACAGGACAACTACTCCCACTCAAATCAAGGCGTTTTACGCGGCCTGCATTTTCAAAAACCGCCGGTGGCACAGGCCAAGTTAGTTATGGTTTTCTCCGGCAAGGTCTTCGACGTGGCTGTGGATATTCGCAAGGGATCGCCTACTTTTGGCAAATGGGTGGGGGCAACCCTCTCCGCTGAAGGGGCGGGAATGCTTTACATCCCGCCCGGTTTTGCCCACGGTTTTTGCGTGGTCAGCGAAACGGCGGATTTTACCTACAAAGTTTCCGCCGAGTACTCACCGGAGAATGAGGGGGGAATCGCCTGGAACGATCCGGTGATTGGGATCGAATGGCCGGTTACGGCGCCAAAACTTTCCGACAGAGATAAGAACATGCCGTTGCTGCAAAATGCCGACATTCCTTTTCGGTATTGAGCATAGAAAATGTGTACTTATTCAGGATGGAACAAGAAATCAAGCGCAGGTTTATGCGACTCTTTGCATCTTCGCACAATTCCCTAAATAGGCTTACACCCATTTTTTGTTGGTCATTTACAGAATCACAAAATTAAATATTTGTTTTTTTAATAATAATGTCACTATTTTATTAAAGACATATCTAAAGAAGAGGTAAATGAAATTCTTGCGCAATATTCAGCATTTTTTTGCGCCGGACAAAATGAAACGAGGATCAGATAAAAAATGGAAACAATGCAAAAATTTGCTAAATTCGGACTGTCAAACAGTACGCTGTTGGCTTTAAAGAAAAAGGGGTTCGAAGAACCCACACCTATTCAGGAAAAGATCATTCCTATTTTACTGGAAAGTGAAAAAGACCTGGTGGGACAAGCACAAACCGGCACCGGGAAAACAGCCGCGTTCGGACTGCCGGTTCTGGAAAGAATAAAAAGTCAGGGAA
This sequence comes from uncultured Deferribacteres bacterium, assembly GCA_913009825.1. Classification (GTDB taxonomy): domain Bacteria; phylum Zhuqueibacterota; class JdFR-76; order JdFR-76; family DREG01; genus DREG01. Next base: position 54,637 of record CAJVYQ010000021.1, on the reverse strand, counting down.
AACATGTTCAGGTATTGGTTCTTGTTCCCACCCGTGAACTGGCCAACCAGGTTTCCGAAGAGATCAATTCTCTGAAGGGCAAGAAAAAAACGAAAATCATTCCCGTTTACGGCGGACAATCCATGGAGCTGCAACTGAAACGTCTGAAAAAAGGTGTGGATATAGTTGTCGGAACACCGGGCAGGATCATCGATCACATCAAAAGGAAAACGCTCGACTTAAGTCAAGTTTCTTATGTTGTATTGGACGAGGCGGATGAGATGCTGAACATGGGTTTCATTGAAGATGTGAAACAGATCCTTTCCGCCACCAATCCGAACCGAATCACACTGCTTTTTTCCGCCACCATGCCCAAAGAGATCGTTGCCATCGCCCGCAACCACATGAAAGATTACGAACTTATTAAGGTTGACCAAGAGAAAATTACCGTCGATTTAACGGATCAGATATATTTTGAAGTTCCCGCAAGAGATAAATTTGAAGCGCTCTGCCGCATCATCGATATGGAAATTGATTTTTACGGCCTCGTTTTCTGTCGCACCAAGGTGGATGTGGATACCATCGCCACCCGGTTGATGGAACGGGGCTACGATGCCGAAGGTCTCCATGGGGATCTTTCGCAGGCACAGCGGGAAAAAATTCTGAGCAAATTTAAAAACAAACGCATCACTATTCTTGTGGCAACGGATGTAGCGGCTCGAGGCATCGACATCCATGATCTGACCCATGTAATCAATTATGCGATCCCGCAGGACCCGGATGCTTATGTTCACAGAATCGGCCGCACCGGCCGCGCCGGAAAAGAAGGAACCGCCATAACCTTCATCACACCGGAGGAATACCGTAAACTGATGTATATTCAAAAAGCGGCCAAAACCGATATCCGAAAAGAAAAACTGCCCCGGGTCAGGGAACTCATCGACATAAAAAGGAATCGCATAAAAGAGGAGATCGAGCGGATGGTCATTGGCGAGATATCTCCTGAATTTCTTTGTATGGCCAGGGAACTTTTAGATGAGACCAAGGCGGAAAACATCGTCGCCGGCGTGCTGCAATACACTTTTCAGGATCAATTGGATCCGAAAAATTACAACGAAATAAGAGACAGCTATCCGCAGATAAAGGGGAAAACACGTCTGTTCATTGCCCGCGGGAAAAGAGACCGCATGACCAAAAGAAAGATCGTGGAATTTATCCAAAAAAAAGTGGGCGTGGAAGAGAATAAGATTGATAATGTTCAGATTTCCGACGGTTACTCACTGATCACCGTTCCGTTCAAAGAAGCCGAACAGATTCTGCACTTTTTCACAAAAGAAAAAAAAGGCAAACGGATTCTGGTAAAAGTTGCCAAAGAAGACAAATCCCGGCGGAAAAAACATGCTGCCGGGAAGTAATCGATCAGGAACTTCTTTTGCTCAGCACATTCCGCTCATATTTTTTCACTTCATCCATCCAAACGGTTTCCGTGGGCACATTCATGCCGGCACAATAGTAATCCCAAACCGCGCCGAAAGGCAGGGTTTTTATCGCTTCCAACAGAGCAAGCCGGGAAGCGAAATCGCCTTCTTCTTCGAAGCGAAGGAGCCGCCGGCGCGGTTCCAGCAAAGCGAGTAAAACCGCCTTGAGTGCAGTTCTTGTACCGATGACCCAGGCGCCGATTCGGTTGATGCCGGCATCAAAAAAATCCAGCGCCACGTGGACCCGGTGCAAGGCGTCGCTGCGGATGATTTCGGCGAACAGATTTTTCACATCATCGTTGAAGATGACCACATGATCGCTGTCCCACCTCACACCGCGGCTGACATGCAGCAGCAGTTCATCGGAAAATTGCAACAGCGCAGAAATTTTATCTGCTACAGATTCAGTCGGGTGAAAATGCCCCATATCCAGGCAAACCATTTTGTTGTTGGCAATGGCATATCCTAAGTAAAACTCATGGGAACCCACAACAAACGATTCACTGCCGATGCCGAACAACTTGCTTTCCAGGGAATCTTTCAGTACGGCCGGATCCCAATCGACCGAATAGATTTCGTCCAGCGATTCCTTCAGCAGCCGGCGGTGGGTGAATCTATCCACGGGAATATCTTTTGAACCGTCGGGAATCCAGAGATTATGAATACACGGGCTGTCTAATTCGGCGCCCATGAAAGCGCTGATCTCCCGGCAGCGGCGCACATGTTCAATCCAGAAAGCCCGGATTTCTCCGTCTTTGCTGCTCAGCGTGAAGCCCGCATCCGCCTTTGGGTGAGAAAAACAGGTCGCATTAAAATCCAGTTTGAGGTGTTGCGACTTTGCCCAATCGATCCAACCCTGAAAATGCTGTTTTTCAATCTCATCTCTGTCGACAATTTTCCCGCCGAATTCACCGTACATGGCATGCAAATTCAGTCTGTGAGTAGCGGGGAGCAGTGAATAAACTTTTTCCAGATCCATGCGCAATTCTTCAATTGTATTCGCTTTTCCCGGATAATTACCCGTTATTTGAATTCCGCCGCCTTCAAGTCGAGCCTGCGGTTTTTCAAAACCGCCCACATCGTCTCCCTGCCAGCACTGGAGCGAAACGGAAATATTTTTTAATTGTTCCATTTTTTCTGCTGTATCGACATCGTATTCGCCATAGCGTTCTTTGGCAATGCTGTAGGCTTCTTCAATTTGGGCAGGTGTCATTTTGTACCCTTTATTTTTTGATTCTGACAATTTAAATTTTATTTTGAATATTCCAAATCAAAAATTTTCTTGCTTCTTTTCCGGCAATGATTATTTTTTCATTACGATTTCTGTTCATAAAAATCTTTCCGCAGTTTTGCCGGAAAGGAAACCCGAACATTCTGAAGAATGAAGGAAGAATAATCTGCGGGAAGATTCTTCTGTAATAATCAACGAATTCATTTCTAAACCGACCAAACAATCTGAATCGAAACAACCATGGCAAGCTTTTTTTTAGGCATCGATTCCTCTACACAGGGATGCAAATTTGTGGTCATCAACACGGACAACGATGACGTGGAATACGTCGATTCAGTTCAGTACGACACCGACCTTCCCAAATACAACACGAAGAACGGAGTAATCATCCAGGAAGACAGCAATATTTCCGAAGCGGATCCGAATATGTGGATCGACGCATTGCATCATTTGTTCCAAAAAATGCTGGACAAAAATTTTCCGGTGTCACAAATTCGGGCAATCTCCGTTTCCGGTCAGCAGCACGGGCTGGTTGCCCTGGATGCAGAGGGCAATATAACCAGAAAAACCAGCAAATTATGGAATGATTTTTCAACCGTTGAGGAGTGTGAAATCCTTACGGAAAAAATCGGCGGAACCGAAAAGATGATTGCCGAAATCGGCAACACGCAACGACCCGGTTACACCGCCGGGAAAATATTTCATATTTACCGCCGCGAGCCGGAAATTGCCCGAAAAACGACAACCTTTTTTCTGGTGCACAATTTTATTAACTATTTTCTCACCGGCGGTAAAAACGGCGGCGCGCGCGTGATGGAACCGGGCGATGTTTCCGGCATGGCGCTGCGGCATCCGGCGGCCGATGAATGGTCACAAAAAGTCTGCCGCATCATCTCTCCGGATCTGATTGAGAAACTCCCTCCGGTGAAATCCGCCGGCGAGATGATCGGCAAAATATCTCAGGAATTGGTGAACAAATACGGCTTTCCCGGGGATTGCCAAATCGATGCCGGCTGCGGCGACAACATGTACGGAGCTGTGGGCACCGGCAATATTCAGCCCGGCATTGTCACAATCAGTCTGGGCACCAGCGGTACCGCTTACACCATTTTTAACGAGCCTTACGTAGACCCTGACGGCGAGATCGCTTCCTTTTGCAACAGCACCGGCAAATACCTGCCGCTGCTGTGCGTCTCCAATATGGCCAACGGATACAACCGGATCCTGTCACAATTTAATTTGAACCACGAAAGTTTCACCAATATCCTTGCAGAAACGCCGCCCGGCAACGATGGAAAATTGCTGTTCCCCTGGTACACCGGCGAACGTACACCCAACCTACCCAATGCCCGCCCGGTTTACTGGGGTTTTTCGCTGGCGGATTTTCACAAGCCTGTCCTGTGCCGCGCCGTCCTGGAAGGCCATATTTTGAATCTGTACGACGGCTACCGAAAAATGCCGGTTCAAACCAAAGAGATCCGCCTGACCGGCGGACTGAGCCGATCCGATGCTTGGCGCCAAACTATCGCCGATATTTTTGCTGTGGAGACGGTTCCGGTTGCCGGCGAAGGCACCGCGCTTGGCGCCGCCATCCATGCCGCCTGGAGCTATTTCAGACGAAATCGACCGGAATTTGGTTTGAAATCACTCACCAGCCGATTTGTGAAACCGGACGAGGCGAAAAGAAAAATACCCCAAAATGCCGCCGCCTACGCAAAATTGAAAGAAGTATATCATGAAATAAGTCTGCGTCTGCGCACAAAGATTGGCACCGTCGATCCTTTCAAAGGGTGAGAAAGATACAATTCACGCAGCCCAGGCACTTGTTGCCAAACTGTTAAATCTTGATATTTGTTTCCACCCGGCGCCTTTTAAAAGATAGTAGTCTTCTTCAAAAATATTCCAGCGGCACAAATCGATCGGTGTAACTTCGGACGCGTTGATGGACGGCACCATGCCGGCTATTTCCAGCCCGGCGGCAACCAGCTCGGAGCAAAAAAATTTACTAAAATCCTCGCTGTTGTATCCCGGGCCGTGTAAACCGAAAGGCAATTTATCCAGAACATCCAACGCCGATTTTATGGACTGAGACAGATCGTACGGTTTTTTTTCTCTCGCCTGATTGAATAAAAAATTATAGAACTCTTTTTTGTCGAATTTTTCCTGCCATAGGTCCCGTCGTAGCGGCAGCCACCACATTTCACCTTCATACTCCGTCAGCCGATCGCTGAAACGACAAACGGCCACACCGTTGGCACCGGTGGATTCGATAATTTGATTGAAAAAACGATCGGTGTCGTCATCCTGGACTTTTGTCTGCAAAACAATGCCCACATGGGAAACTTCGGAGCGGGTAGCAAACTTAATAATTTCCGAAAAATGCCCTTTGCCGCCAAAGGCAATCACATCACCGGGTTTCATTTGGGGTCTTGCTTCTTGATAAATAATTTCCTGCATTGCCATTTTGTCCTCCTTTTGGTTTATGATTTGAAATGAAGGTTCATTTTCTCAACAAGAATATAGTATCGAAAATCGATTTAAAATACCCACCAAAGGCCTTTTGGCTTTCCTGCCTGTAAATGGTGTCGCAGAATAATGTTTGAATAGAAAATTGCAAACCTATCATTCTATGAGAGCCAAATTGGGTTAGAATATTCATAAGACAAGTAATTACGTATAGATAAGAAAATAGTTAGCGGTATAAAGTGGTTAAAAATCATACAATAATCAAGCAATAACTAAAAAAGGTTGCCTTTTCAATGGATAAACGGCATACTATAAATTTCCATCGAAGGCTGCAAGCCCCATCTTCTAACTTGTATAGACAGCTTAAGCGGTTATGTTTTATATTCTCAAAAGATAAGCGGAGAAAATGAAACATAATTAGCCATCATCTTTAAAAGAGTAAAATCATTATTCGGGATTCCCTTAGCGATTGTCCATGATATGGGAACAGGAAAACTGTAAAAAAATGGGCGGAAAAGATTGATAGAAAATTTAAAAAATAACGATTATATGAATGATGTTCTTGGCTATCTGAATATGTTACCGGAAAAGTTTGCACAAATGGATTGTGATTCAGTAGAATTACCTTTTGAAAAAGAAAAATCAGATTTCTTAGTCCCACAAAAAATGATCAATTTGTTAAAAATCTTTAAACCAATAAAGTTCGTCGATTCTTACTTCAGACCTCGTTAAATCAGGTATTTTATTGTTCATTAAGTTCTTGTTTACCAGTCAATTGTGAGAAAATCCATGAATAATTGAACACTGCATGTTTTACTTTAAACTAAAAAACAAGTACTTACGCAATATATAGTGCAAATTCATGATGATTTTTGTCCGGTTATTCAACCTAATATTTATCAAATTTAACGAGGTCTGAATTTAAAAGAATAAAATATTTTGAGTTTAAACCCAAATATGATTCCTTATATTTTTTTACCGAATTAACCGTTCTTGGAGCAATTGTAGTAAATCTCTACGACCATCTAACATACAATATATGTAAATGTTTGTGTCCAGTATTTGATAAATAATTCTATATGGTTTGTAATGAATCTCTTTGTATTCAAATATTCCTATTCTTTCTAATTCAGGTGGAATATGACCTCTATTTGGAAATGTTGATAAATTGTTACATGTTTCTTCTAGTTTGTCTAATAAGTTTTTAGCTTTAGTTATTGAATTATATGTAGAAACATAATTATAAATTTCAAATAAATCGTCTTCTGCATCAGCAATAAAATAGGCACTATATTCTTTCATTTACTGTCTTCTTTTATTTTTTTTCGTATATCACTGAAAGTTTTATCGATTGATTTTATATCTCCATCTTTTAATTTTTTGTTACTCTTGGCTAATATTTTAAGAAGCGCAAGACTTTCTTGCGTTTGTTCGTATAATTTAATATCCTGCAATATAACTTTTGCTTCACCATTTTGAGTAATGATTAGTGTTTTTTTATTACTTGAAACATCGCGAATCAGCTCTGATGCGTGAGCTTTTAGATAACTTATTGGTTTTATCGCTTCACTTGGTCTCATAATTTATTCCTTGAAAAATATTCATGATTTAATAATCAACCATAATATAGTCGTAATATAGGTCACATGCAAGTTTGTTTTTATGATGAATTTTAACTTCTAACGCTTAAATAAGCTGACGAAACCGGAGGTTAAATTCGGAAAAAGCACGAGACCCGAACCAAATCCGTAAAAAAATTACAAATTGCAGTCCGCTGTTTCGTTCAGCTTGATTTAATTGTTATACGTTTGAATATGAAACTCTGCAATTTAACCGGCAACTGAGACAAACCCGCAACTCTATCTATCTTTTTTTAACGTTCTTTTTTCCGGCTGCCCTCAAACTAAAAATGCCCGAAACTACGCCGAATAGAATATATTTTCCAACCTGCGAACCCCGTTAACCCGCCTCCCGTTTGATACAAAAGGGGTGGTTGATGATTGGGTAGGTTGGGCGCCGCCGTCAAATTTGCACGGATTTTCAAATAACAAAATTTAATTGGCGCGGCAAACAACCAACCGTTTTGCGCCAAACTTTATACGAATTGACATACGTTCAAATTACCCGGTTCCGTGAGATGAAAACAGAACGTGCAAAACCTTTTTTAATGGTACTTCCAGCGTATGACGATCCGGGTATCAGCCGATTTAACTGCTGATTATTTAAAGCGTTATGGTTTTAAATATTTAAACGAAAGGTGCAACTTCTACAGGACGTTCTTTTGCAAAATTTTTACGATGAAGTTTGATTCGTTCAATTTCATGAAGTGTATCGGCTGTAAAGTAACTTTCACCACAATTTGGACAGCTAATCATAGGAATATTTTCTATTAATAATATATCCTTTCCTTTACCGTATGCTTCTGTTACTTTACGTAAGCGTACACCTTGTTTGCCACAAATATCACAAATCATTTCTTTTACCTTTCTCTATGTTAAGGTTTATAAACAGTAATTATAACGAGTTTATTTGTTGAACTTATTTTACAGACAATTTCAATATCATTATCATTAATTGTTTTCCCAATTATTCTATATCTCCACTCTTCAGTTAATTGATCTCTTTGTCTTTCTAATATTTTACCCGTGAGTACACCTCGCTCTATATCATATATCGTGAAATTGTCATCATTCATTTCAATTCTTGCATAAAAAGTTACTACATATTTTCGTCTTCGTATTTTTTCTCGTATCCTCATCAATATTCTGGTGTACATTCAGGAATCTCCAGAGGTATATCATAGTAAATTTAAATATTAATTTAAAATATTAAAACGAAAAGTGTAAAAATCAAATATTCTTCTCTAATGAAATAATAAATTCAATTCAAAATTGTCGAACTCGTAAAAAGTCTAAAATGTTTATTATGTGTCCACATATAGTAGATAGTGAAATATTTTCGATACTATATATGGTTCATCATAATAATGCGTACTTATTTTGAATCGAATAGTCCATTCAATAGGCAATGCATGGTTCCTATTAAGATTTTCTCACCCAAAAACCCTCTCACCCTTATTGGAGGGCTTTTGGGTGAGAAAATCTTTTTGTCGATGTCTCAATATATCCAAGGAAACTTTTGAATAAGTACGCATTATTATGATGAACCCTATATATTGATCTTATATGCCATTTCTTGACTTTTTACGAGTTCGACAAAATTACTTTATATATTGTTTATCAAATATCCAATTTCAAATTTTAATGTTCTATATTTTGATTAACGGCCAACGACCTGCATCAGTGGTTGAAACCGCATCAGACAAAACCGACCGACTGCACAGACACTGACATTTCAAAAAAAAACTTGCCAAACGAATCGGCGGTTTCAATCCACTGCATACCCTTGTTAGGGTATTACGTTTGAAAATGGAAATGGGCGCCATTTTGCTAAATCACTGATTTTATTAACGTTTATTTTTTTTATTTCGTTTCTTACTTCCTCGGAAACTTACCGATTTGATTTACAGCTTTTTTTTACGGTTACTCACTTTTCCCTGTTCTAACAAATTGTAACCCTTTTATTCTGGAATTGCAAGATATTTTTCTACCCGGCTTGATATAAATTTTGAGTTATTTTGCCACATTTTTATTGCCGCTCAATTTCGAAAATCAAAATATTCTATGCCAATATTTTAATGAATTTGTCGTACACTTACTTTCGAGTTAAAATTAACAAAAATAGTATTTACGTTTACCACAAAATTTTATTTTAGAACCACTGACTTCCAATTTACCACCATCTGATTAACGGCGGTATTGCCGTTTCTCAAGTATTACCGCCCATCTTTTGTTTTGTGCTGGAATGAGCAAATTTGTGCCTGTCAGCTATAAGCAGGCAGCCAAATTACTAACTAATTTAAACGAAGAAACCAAAACTCAAAATTCTACAAAACTGCCAAAGAACACGCTGCACAATTTTGCGAATGGACTCCCGGATTCGCAAAGATTTTATTTATCGGCAATAGCCCCTCTTATAATTTCCAAATCTCCCCGAACGTTACTCTGCTTTGTACCAAACTCCAAATCTAAATGGGGGTCGGCTAATGCAGTTCTAACTTTCGGAAACCACAACACTTTTGTCTGCTTCAGTCATGGTTGAAAGAACTGATTTTCCAAATTTAATTGGTTGAAAGTCGGATTGGGGAAAATTATTTATTTCAATTTTTTGCAGCCAATTCCAATATTATTCTCTAATATTTTTTTGCAAGTTACTTTCAAATATATCTTTATTGCTAATTTTAGATTCCACTTCTAAGCCCTAACGGTTTGCATTTAAGTTGCGTAAAAAGCAGGCGAGTAACGTGATAGAATAAAAAGAAATTGAACCGGAAGAAATTGAAAATCCAAAAAACCACCAGCTTTTTGTGTCAACTTAAACTGCGGGTTAGGCTCCTAACACCAACTAAACTAGCTCAATGATTTTATATCGCATATTTGATTAATCCTTCAAAGTTGGAGGTTTATAGTCTGCAGGCAACCATTCAGGTGCTTTATCGTTAGCCCACTATCCTTGGATCGTTGGTGGTTGTAGTATAATTTCTAAACCCTCGCTGATAATAATAGACAATGAATCAGGAATTTCTATATAACTAACTTGATGGGAAAACCTTTTCATGAGTCGAGGTTTAATACGAGGATCTTTATCATTACTAAAATATTCTGCATATTTTAACAAGTTTTGATATCTCTTTTCATCTCTCTCGTTTTTATATGTAATTTTTAATAAATCACTACAAGGTTTTAAAATATATAAATCCGGAGTTGTTGTTGGAATGTCAAAGTCCACGTTATTCCCCACCTGATTTGGTGAATTAGCGATAATGTAAAGAACAGAAGAAACGATGTCAAGCGTTTTTTAATTTAGGTTCAAAAGAAATTGTTAGCGTTTTTCATTTTCAGACAGGAATTTGGGTACGAACTTTTTACGGTACGATACTCCATTGATGCGCTAATCTGTCCAGAATGGCGTTGGCGATGAAAGGAACGGGGAAGCGGTTATCAAATACCCGGCTCCGTATGTGTATCGTGTGGCGATCTCGGATCGGAATATCCTCAAGGTGAAAGACGGAAAGGTTACGTTCCGATACAAGGGTAGCACTGATGACTCTTATAAACTGTGTACTCTGGATGCTTTTGAGTTCCTGCGCCGGTTTCTTCAGCATGTATTGCCAGAGGGGTTTGTTAAAATCCGGTACTTTGGCTTTCCTGCCACCAGGAAACGCAAGGCATTAGACCATATCAAAGAACTGATTGGAAAAAGACTTGCCGCGAAAGCGGCCTACTATCCCAAAAAACAAAAGGAACCCCTGATGTGCCCCAACTGCGGGCAGGTTTTGGTGTTTGTCTGTGAGTTTCCCGGATACAGGGGGCCGCCATGATGATGATTTTAAAAATTTCCAATTTTCAAAAATCTATTAAAAATGGAATAGGCATCGTACGCCCTAATCTTAAAAATTGGGTGTTTTTTGAGAGAATTGTTGCTTTATTGTTAGAAAAACGGTTATTCGTTTTTGCTGTTTTGAGATTTACTCTGTCATTCCTCCCATTTTTAGACCTTCTACACGTATAATTCCCAACATGTAAAATCCAAATAGATTTATCCACCCCCACCGGCTGAGTCCCCGCCTGCGGCGGGCAGGCAACCACACGCTGCAAGCGGAATCTTCGCTATCGCTCAATTCCGTTGCAGCTCTTGTTGGTTACATACGCATGCTGGAGCTTATAGCTGAAATGTTTGAATGATCATTATTGATCAAATTGTTATCTAACGAGGTTAGTCCTTCCTCTTAAAAACCACTACGGTGTCATTATTGCGAGCAGCCATGACCAGTGTTTCACCGGAAGCAGTCTGAAATGACTTGATTTGACGAATTTCTCCGGTGACCACAAATCCACTGTTTTGAAGACTGACCGGTGTGAATGTTCCTGTACCATCGCCAAAAAGTAAACATCCGTAACCGGCGTCATATCTTCCCTGATCCGGAGCCACGCCGTAGAAATTTCCGCCTGACAGCATATCCTGATGGCCATCTTTATTAAAATCGTCAATCAGTATCGAATATATCGGTGAGAACTGGGCCTCAACCGGCAGTTGCGTCAGGTTAAATTTTTCATCTCCGGTATTCATAAGCAGAGTGGAAGCGAATACAGTCGCCGTGCGGACTGTGGCAGCTTCTAACTGTTCACTGGGAAAAATATCCCGAATAGATTCTCCTGCATATTCTGCGTTCGTAGCGTATTTGGCGCGTAAAGCGGGGATATGTGTAAACATCTGCTCGGCTGATGCCATTGGATAGCTTTTTTCGCCATTGTAATAGGTGAGAATCTGATCCGGCCTTCCATTCCCTGAGAAATCATTGATAAACAGTTGTACCGGTTTATCCATAGTGGTCTTGAGAATGGAATTCAACCCCAGGTTTCCGGCTACCAGGTCAACGTATCCGTCTTGATTAAAATCTGCCGCAGCCACTGTTTCCCACCAGCCATGAGTGTTTTGAAGTCCATATTTCCGGGTGACATTGACGAATTTACCATTTTGATTGTAAAACACCGTCACCGGCATCCATTCACCAACAACGATGAGATCCTGGTAGGAGTCTTTGTTCAAATCCACCCAAACCGCGTCGGTAACCATCCCAACCCTGGATAAATCAGGCGCTCGCGATAATGTCTCATCAGTGAATTTTCCCTTGCCGTCATTGATCAGCAGATAACTTTCGGGAATGATGCCGTACAGACGCGGCAGGGAGCGGCTTCCCACGAACAAATCCACATCACCGTCATTATCAACGTCAACAGGCTTTACACAGGCGCCATTCGCATAAATTTCCGGGAGCATGCCCCGGGCTTTGCGAAACCGGCCGTTTCCCTCATTCAGATAAAGCCGATCCCTCAGGGGAGCGGCCTTGCCAAAAAATTCATTGCCGCCGCTCACGACATAGAGGTCGGGAAGATCATCCCCATCAGCATCGAAAAAGACGGCATCCACATCTTCACTGCGGCCGTCCTTAATAAACACAGAATCCCTAACGGCTTCAAATCCTCCCTGCCGGTTCTGTAGAAAGATACCGCCTGGCTGAAGTTTTGCGCCGCCAAGATACAAATCTACCAGGCCGTCACCGTTGATATCTTTTACGGCGAAGGCCGGGCCTTCAGTGGATAAGAAATGCGGGATGAACGGTTCCCGATTAAATTCAATGAACTTATTTTCCTGGTGCGAATAGTCGAGCTGCACTTCTTTGGTAATATCCTGGAATATCGGCTGATCATTTCTCCGGGGTCGATAGGTGTAAGCAGTTGTGGCGTCAGTTTGATTCAGTGTGATCGTTTGATTAACCGGGAGATTGTTCAACACCTGGTATTCACCGGTAGCCCAGATAACTTCCAGGGAATCAAGAATGCCAATGTTTCCCAGCCCGAAATTCAACGCCGGTTCCACCGAGGATTGAAATCCTCTGGTGGTCATTAATTGCTGGAAGAATATTTTATCTCTATAATGAAGAACTACTTTGGCGCCAATCCCGAACGCATTGGGACGCCGTCCGGTTAACCTCAATTTGAGATAGTTGGAGTTGTTTTGTCCCTTACCCTCCGGGGTCTTCGATATCTTGGGGTTTAGATTCCTCCTTTGATAGAGGATGTTTTTATAAATCGCGGCCGCAGAATTGACATTGTTCACCACGAGGTCCATGGCGCCGTCATTATCAAAGTCTGCATAGGCTGCGCCATTCGAAAAACCCGGATCGCCAAGCCCCCATTCTGATGCGCGATTTATGAAAGTGAGATCTCCCTGAGAATGAAAGGCATAATTGGCTTCAGGAACACTGGGCATGTGCCGAACCAAGTCGGCCAGAGGGTCCTTTTCTATAGGGGTGAGACTCTCCTGGTCACCCCGGTCACCTAATTGCATTTGGACTTCATTTTGTTTGATATAATGCAGATAATCCAGATCATTTGGCCGGTGAAAAATTCCATTACTGATGAATAAATCTTTATAGCCGTCGTTATCCAGATCAATAAACAGGGGAGTCCAGCTCCAGTCGGTGGCATAAATGCCTGCCAGTGCTCCGATTTCGCTGAACAGATGGACTGTCGTCTTCATAGAATTGTTATTGATGGCAGGCCCTCTATTCAATTGTAACGTATTTCTGCGTAACTGTTGATAATATCCGAATCGCAATTTCAGGTCATAAATATCAAAGGGATCGGCGCTGACAGATGATTTGCGAATCTCCTCTTTTTCAGGCATCATGTCCAACACCACAATATCCAACAGACCATCATTGTTAAAATCCGCCATATCATTTCCCATGGAGGCGCTGCTGACGTGTCCCATAGAAAGTTTCATCGCTTCGGTAAACGTTCCGTCTCCGTTGTTATAATAGAGGTAGTCTTCCTCATGAAAATCATTGGATATGTAAATATCCGGATACCCATCCCAATTAATATCGCCAATCGCCACGCCTAATCCATACCCAAGAGCGCTTCCATAAATCCCCGTTTCCGCCGAGACATCGACGAAATGTCCCCCTTCATTTTTGTATAACCTATCCCCGGCCTCAGCATCGCGGGTATACCGTAACTTGCCGGCAGGGCGATAGGTTCCTTTTGAATGCACCGAGTGATTCAAGAGGTACATATCCAGATCTCCATCCAGATCGTAATCGAAGAAGGCTGCCTGTCTTGAGAGCCCAACGAAATCGAGGCCATATTCCTCAGCGCTCTCAGTAAAGGTTAAATCTCCGTTGTTTATGAATAGCTGATTTGCGCCTTTTCTGTCCAGATAATTCGACCGGCACACGTATATATCCAGGAATCCATCCCCATTGACATCGGCCATGGTGACGCCTGTAGACCACCCTTCCGTTCCTCCTCCCACGCCGGCCGCTTCCGTAATATCCTCAAATTCAAAATCCCCTTTATTTACATACAGACGATTAGGATACATATTGGCGGTAAAATAAATATCTGCCAGACCGTCGTTGTTTATATCACCCACTGCTACTCCTCCGCCATCATAGAAATAGAGATAATTAACGCCATTGAATAAGGGTTCTTCATCAAGGGTGTTCTCAAAGGCGATGTTGGTTTCCTGAGGGGTAAGCTTCTCAAACAGGGGTTGGATAGAATCTTTTTGCCGGCAGGAACTTTGAACAATAATGGCTCCCATCCAGATGAGGATAAAGAGATGCCTCAACCTGATATTCAGAGTTGAAGGTCGTTTAGGGTGTGAGCGATGACAAGTAATCCATTTTAACGTCATAAGTTTATATTCCTAAATATTGTTAATATTCAAAATGTCCAGGTTATTTAATTCCAACACCTTATATAGCAGATTCGTAACTATATCGGTTCTATATTGATTTTCGTGGCTAACCGTGTTCTTATTTTTCTTGACAATATTTCAACCAGCCTTTGGTAAAGTAAATTAAAATGATCTAATCACCCTTGCCGGTGGCTGCACATTTTGCGGCGACCGGTCACTATTTCAGCAGCAACATCTTGCGGGTTTGGGTGAAATCGCCTGCATGGATTTGATACAGATAGACCCCGGTGTTCGCCGGTCTGCCGAGTTCGTCCCTGCCATTCCAGGTAACTGATTTGAAACCGGCTTCTTCCACACCCCGAACCAGGGTCTTGACATGTCTACCCAGAATATCATAAATCACGAGCACAGCATCGGCTCCTTCAGGAAGACCATACCGCAATATGGTAGTACCGTTGAAGGGATTGGGGTAGTTTTGTAAAAGAAGATAGCGTACAGGGATTTCCAATTCACCACCAGAAATGCTTGTACCCGGAGACGTTGCATACCCGATTTCAGATCTTTGACCCTGAGCAGCAAACGTGAAGCTGGTGAACCAGAGATGATAGAACCCATGAAACTTGAGTACAGAGCCGGGAAGATAGGAGTAACCCCAGATGGGCCTGGTACCGATGACCGGATTATCCTGAGATTTCTTCCATTCGATTCCATCCATTGATGAGGCGTAACCAAGCAACTGGGCGGTTGTAATGTATCCCACCCTTCCCGCGTACCACATTTCATATCCGGATTCTGTAGCCAGGACCGCAGGACTCCATGCTCTCAGGAAGTCCCATTCCCCTGGATTGCCAACTTTTAGTACAGGGTCGCTGCCCGAAAATGGCGCTTCGGTTGTGGAGGCGTCATCATATTTGACCCAATTAATCCCATCGTTAGAAATTGCTAAACCGATCTGGATTACTGAGCCTGGCCAACTTCCCCTGCCACCCCAGTACCACATTTTGTACACATTGTTCTCTTTTTTTACAGTCCCTGGTCCCATGATGCTGCTATCCCAATCCCCCTCTGGTCCTGGCTGAAGCACCGGCTTTGAATGTCTGTCCCAATTTATGCCGTCAGCCGATGTTGCATAGCCAATTATGCTCGGTGGGACGCCGGCTGCACCATACCACATCTTGAAGGTGTCTCCGTCTTTTATGACAGCAGGGCTGACATTCGCTCCTGCTTCCCAGGACAGCTCGGCTGAAAGCACCGGATTCCCGGTATAGCGTTTCCACGAAATACCGTTAAGAGACCAGGCATATCCAATTTGGATTGTTCCGATACCCAGAACATCATCACTTCCCGCATACCACATCCGCAGGGTCGTGCCATCCCTTATGACGGTTGGCCAAATGACCGCGCCATTATCCCACTCACCATCTGCACCATAGCCTAAAACCGGTTGGTCGATCACATGGGTCCATTCGGTCTGTGCTTTCAGTCCGGTTGAAGAAAGAATTGGAGCAATAAGAATAGACACACTCAAAACACCTAGTTTCCCTTGATTGGTCATTACATGGCCCTGTCGCAATAATTTAACTTGTCCCGACGTTCCTATTATTATTGTCATTGAATGGTCGGGACTCTCTGATAGACTTTCTCCAAAGAACCATAACCGAGAACATTATAAACTTCAAAAGTTGAACCGATTTTAGCAAAGTTTTTTACCATAAAGTTCGCGAAGAGATTAATGACAACGGCCTCGTGCTTTTTTGATAATCCATTCCTGGCCCAATGTCCTGTCACACCATTTTATCGCAGGATAAGAAGTTTTCTGCTTTGCGCAAAGTCTCCGGCTTTGAGGCGATAGAGATAGAACCCGCTCGGTAAGACTGCAAGTTCAAAGGGAATCTCGTAGCGACCTCCTTTCTGCCAGCCGTCGACAAGCGTCGCAACCACCTGCCCGCGAACGTTATAAACTTTTAATGAAATTCTGCTTTTTGCGGGGAGGTCGTAACGAATCATTGTATGAGAGCTATACCGGTGCGCATTGTTCACCTGAATCGGGTTGGGATAGTTCTGGTATAGTACGAATTCATCAGGGATAGCATCTCTGCTATCCTCAAAACGCGTTGCCGGTAAGAGCCGGATATTGAGTTTCGGACGCAGCGATATTTCCTCATAATCGGAGGCATAAAAGACCTTGGTGCCGTTTTGATGGCTTGGCGCTGGCTCCCGCAAGATGATGCCGAAGTTGCTGTCCGGCAGAGCTGTCCAGTTCTTGACAATCTGGGTGATGTTCCACGTATACTCAGCGCCGGGGCTCGCACCGACAACAGTAACGACCTCAGCAAATGATTGCACAAAGTCGCCGCCAGGAGCGCTCCAGGGCACAATCGTGTGCAATGCGCTGTTCCATGTCACTTCCCCTGTCTGCGCCTGCCTGCCGTCGATGCCGACATTTGCTGCGCCTTCATTCCAATCACGTAAAAGGCGATAGGCCGCGAGTTGCTTGTCAGCCTCGCCATTGCGTGTTTCGGCCAGGGACAAAACCAGGTTCGCCTGAGCGATGCGTTCAGGATCGTCCAAATCGGTACTCGAAAGATCGAATCGAATCAACATCGACTTGTCGTCGCTGCTATTTCCTCCATCAAATCTGCCGGCTTCAAACAGCGGATTCCCACCCATATTATGGTCCGGGAAATACTCCGCAATATGCGCATCGCTGACGCCATTGTAGCCGGCGAGCCCGTATTGAAGTACAATCGTTTGCGTTGCCGCACAAGTATAGATTTTAGTAACCGGCGCCATCACGTTTTTTTGATTACTTTGGTCGGCAATATTAGATATCTCGATGCTATATTTCTCATTCACGGCATGAGGCGTGGTCAGCAATGCCACGGATTTCTCATCAGGAAATGCATTGACAGCTAAAACGCCGACGCCATTTGAGATTCGGTAATTCACCTTGTTGGTTGCACTGTTTTCACTGTTGTCCAGCAGCACCCTCTCCGTGAACCGAACGATGACGCTGTCAGGGCTTGCGCAGAAAACCGAGCTAACACCTGGCGGGACAGCGTCGGGCCCGCGAGTCACCAAAATGGTAAAAGGCGTGCCGTCATCCTGAATTCTAACCAGACACGATTTGTTTTGCGCATCATAAGCCCAAACATCGCGCAAACCGTTCGACAAAGAATCGACGGTTGTTTCTCTGATGACAGAAAGGTTGACGCGCACTTGCCCGGGTTTTTCCTCAAGTAAATGAAACGCGGCCTGATAGTCGCGCTCCACCGGAACAAAGGGACCGTTATGGCCGCTAATGGCCAGCCTCAGAACTGGGCCATCATCCTCAAAGCCTATATTTGTTGTTGAATAATTGCCGTTTTCATAGTCGTAGGTGATGCCGTCATCTTCGTAAAGCACAAATTCACTCGCGCCTTTAGGATAACATTCTAAGTACAAAACATCCTGAGGTGAAGCCGGATCGCCAACGTACTGGGCAATTGGCGCCATCGGAATAACCGCGCCGGATATGACAAAGACGGGGATATCCTCAAGGGTGACCGGTACGGTAATCGTATTCGGACCTGTATAAATATCTCCGCTGTGGAAGTCAATCCATTTGCCTGCTGGCAGATAGATGCTCGCAGTCCGGGCATTGGCTCTGACGACCGGATGCACGAGCAAGTCATCGCCGAATAACCACTCGGAAGTCAGATTGGTGACTCGTGTATCCTCAGGGTAATCGAAGATGAGCGGTCGCACGATTGGCACACCGGTTCGATGATTCTCCCAGGCATAAGAGTAGATATAAGGCAACAATCTATAACGCATTTCAATGTAACGCCTGGCGATGCGCTCGGCATTCGACCCATAATTCCAGGGCTCACGCTCTTCATTAAAAACACCATGCACGCGGTAAACCGGAACAAAGGCACCGAACTGCATCCACCTGATGTAGTTTTCCGGCGTCGGTGTGCCGTTGAAACCGCCGATGTCCATGCCCCACCACGTCGATCCAATGTTGATGCTGCTGAGCATGAACAATCGCTGGCTGGCCATCGACGAAAAGCCTGTGGAAATGTCACCCGACCAGTGGCAGTAGGCATAGCGCTGAGCACCGAGATAGAAATTGCGATTAATCGACCAGACACGTTGATTGTTGTAGCTTCTTTGCCCTTCGTAGTTGGCGCGTTGCATCTGCATGAACATCATGTTGCCGCCGTATTCGTCAGCCTCGTCATTCCAATAGCCGATGATGCCTTTGTTGAAAGCGTCGCCTTGATTGACGAACGTCTCCCAATACCATTTTCTGGTTTCGGGCTTGCGAAAATCGAGCCGCCATACTTGTTTGCCGGAAAAATAATCCGTGACCGTATCGAAGAACAGACCGTTGCTCTGCACTTCCCGGCCCTGTTGCGTGTTAACATGCACGCGAGGTTTTCTGATACCGAATAGCTTCAAGCCCAATGAATCGAGCGTCGTTTTGAGGGCACCGCTCGGTCCATCCGGAAACTTTGGACCCCAGCGAAATTCGCCATAATTGTCGCTGCCCCAGTCCATCCAGTCGAAGTCCAGGATATAGGCGTCGATGGGGATTTTTTTTTCGCGATAGGTTCTCACGTCTTCCAAAAGCTCATCCTGATCTATCCCCCATTCGGTATTCAGAAATCCATAAGCGAATTTGGGAAAGAGCGGCGCGCGACCGGAGACAGCAGTCATACCTGAAAAGATTTCACGAGGCGTCCCGGCAATGACATAAAGCTCGATGTCACGCTTTCCGCCTTCATCTTTTAGAAAATCCATCATACCGTTATTGATTGTGACCCGGCCGCCATCGGTGTCCATCAGCAACCCGTATCCGTCCGTGGTCCACACAAACGGCGCGCCCCCTTGACCTTGACGGCCTGCCTCGATATATCCGCCGTCGTTTCGAGACAGACTTCCGGATTGAGCATTGTGAATTCCATAAAAGTTACTTCCTGCGACGTTAAGCTTGATTCCCTGTGAAAGGAATCCCTCATCGATCCGTTCGCGCAAAAGTTCTCTGCCGTCGGCCCCGAGAACGCGAAAGCGTAAGGGTGAGCGCGCGATTTCTACGGTGAGTTTATTGGTTTGAATCACGATAGGATCGCCAGTCGTATCGAACGACGCCGGAATAACAGACCAATCGGTATTACCGATGACTAAAGTAGAAGAATCTTTAACCCCTTGTGGCAGATAATTAGCTTTGATAACATTTGGCAGGCAAACCTGGAAGACGACAATCTCAGAACCGGCATACAGTGAAAGCTTATTATCAGTCAGTTCAATTGCCGTGACCTCTCCAATGCCTGTTTGTGAAACCGCAGTTTTTGTCAGCGCCAGGACAACCAAAAAGTAATGGATAGCATTTTTCGTCATCGGGCGCTTTCCGTTGTTTTTGCAACCGATATTTTTCTCACTGAACTGCTATTTGTCGTTATTTCATACATAGTTCCTACAAAGTGCCAAAGGTTCGTCAAAAAACAACGAACCTGATTTTATATGAGAAACTTGACGACAATGTTTTGTCATGCTCGAATGCTTTTATCGGGCATCCATTTCATCGGCATTTAATAGATTCCCGCCAAGAACATGCGGGAAAGACACTCTTGGTTTATTGAAAATAGCAAGTTTCTTGAGAGTGCCAAAGGTTCGTCAAAAAGCAACGAACCTGATTTTATATGAGAAACTTGACGACAATGTTTTGTCATGCTCGAGTGTTTTTATCGGGCATCCATTTTTTCAGGATTTAATAGATTCCCGCTAAAAACATGCGGGAAAGACACCTTCAGCAGGCTCAAAATTTCAAGTTTCTTGAGAGATTATCTGGCCTTAATCTCATAAACCTGAATCCGGTCATCATTCTTTGCAAAAATAATCACCTCTTGTTTAGAGGGTTGGATATATGACTTTGACATTTCAGGTGTCGTCAACGCTGATGAGCCAGGCATAGTGTCATCAAAACGGCTGACTTGTTTTATCCCACCCCCTAAATTCCGGTAGGTAAGAGAAACCATGTCTCGAACCTGGCCGGTCAGTGATAATCCACTCTTAAGAGCGGACGCGGCAGTAAATCCCATTGGATAAGAACCATCCAACGGGGCAGAGCCGCCTGCGACATTTCCAGTTAACAGAGTGCCGTAGCTGGCATCATACCTTCCGAGTTGGGGTTTAACGCCATAGAAATTTCCGGCCAGGAGCAGATCTTTCACGCCGTCAGAATCGAAATCTCTGGCCATGATAGCATAAACGGGTGAAAACTGTGCCTCCGTTGGGAGCGGTTGCCTCAGGAAAGTTCCCTCCGCATTTCCGTAAAACACACTGCTCTCAAACGTATAGGCCTTTTTTACCACTGCCTTGTTCAACTGTTTTTCGGTAAATATTTCCGTTATCTGCTTGCCGGCATAATCGGCATGGCTGGGAAATTTCTGCCTTAGATAGGGTATTTGCTTCACAATATCCGGTCTAATCGGCATGGGATAACTTTTTCCCAGCTTGTAATAACACAGTATCTGTTCTACCAGTCCATTATTGTCAAAATCAGAGATGTAAATGGATGCAGGCTCCGACCGGGTTGCCTGGATTATGGAATTCTTCCCTAAATTGCCGGCCACCAGATCCACATACCCGTCTTCATTCAGGTCATCAACGATAACACAATTCCACCAGCCATTGGTTTTCTCCAATCCAACCTGTTCGGTGACGTTAACCAGGCTATCCCCGCTGTTTTGAAACATGGTTACCGGCATCCATTCACCAACTACTACCAGGTCCAGGTCGCCATCTTTATCATAATCAATCCATTCAGCATCGGTTACCATCCCTGCCTTGGCCAATTCGGGAGCATATTTTTCAGTGACAATGGAAAAATTTCCTTTGCCGTCATTCTCCAGCAGGTAGCTGGTAGGAGTCAGCCCATATTTCCACGGGATACTGCGGCTGCCCACAAATAGATCCGTATCTCCATCGCCGTCAAAATCCCCGGGCTCGACGCAGGATCCGCTGGCGTAGAACCTGGGCAGGGCAGTAGTAGATTGAGTCAAGTCTCCTCTCCCGTTGTTGATATACAGCCGGTCAAGGAGAGCAGGCGATCTTGTGGAATACTCGTTGCCGCCACTAACAACGTAAAGGTCCAGGTCGCCGTCTCCATCCGCATCGAAGAAGGCCGCACCGATGTCTTCAGATATTTTTGCCTTTTCAAACGCCTGTGCACCGGCGCTCGCGAACGCTCCGGATGCCGTCTGGATCAGCAATTTTCCCGCGGATCCTTTCGCGCCCCCGATGAACAAATCTTCCCGTCCATCGCCGTTCACATCCCCCCTGGCTATCCGTGGTCCCTCGGTGGAAAGTTTATGCGGAATGAGCAGCTCTCTTTGAAAGTCGTTGAATTCATTTTCAACATGCCGGTATTGAAGCGGAAACGTCCCGGTGATATCCCGGAAGAGCGGATCGGGAGTCCGGGGTGGTTCCGGTGTATACGGCCGGGCATTTCTCTGATACAGGGTCACTAGTTGGTCCGCAGCAACATTCTTTACCATTCCCCGGGTTCCATCCGGCCAATTTACGATCAGGGAGTCTACCAGGTTATTCTTTCCCAATCCGAAAGTGAGGACATAATCAACCGAGGATTGAAACCCTCTCATGGGCATCTGCTCCAGGACAAATGTCTGCCGGTTCACACATTTGAGTGTAACCTTCGCTCCAACGGCAAAAGAATTCATACCCTCACCCACCAGCTTTACTCTCAAATAATGATTGTCGGTCAGGGAATCGGTTTCGTTTCGAAACACAAAAGCCGGTTGGTTGACATTATTAATGACCAGATCATTATCACCGTCTCCATCGAGGTCTCCGTAAGCGACACCATTCGAGAAGCCTGGAATATCCAATCCCCAGGCTGCTGCCTGGTTAGTGAACGTCAGATCGCCATTATTACGAAAAGCATAGTTTGAGAGCTTCGTAGAGGGCATTTTTTGTATGAGTTCGGGAAAATCGATGCGGTCGCCGCGCAAAATCTTGCGGATATTTTCTTTCTGCATCAGATACTCAATATAGTCCTGGTCCGTGACATCCCGAAATATTCCGTTGGAGACGAAGATATCCTTTAACCCGTCGTTGTTTAACTCCACAATGAGCGCCCCCCAACTCCAATCAGTCGCCGCCACCCCGGCCAGCAGTCCAATTTCACTGAATGATATTCGATGTTCGGGATCAAATCCTCTGTTTAACTGGAGCACATTCCGTGGCAACTGATGATAATAGCCCCATTCTGTTTTCTTTTTGTTGATTTTAAAAGATTCGAATGTGAAGGTGGTTTTCAACCGGTAGTCGTCTTCCGGAAGCATGTCGGTGGCGCAGATATCCATAAACCCATCATTATTGAGATCAGCAATGTCTCCGCCCATGGAGGAAAGGCTGATGTGTCGAATCATCTCTTCCAGTTTTTCCGTGAAAGTGCCATCCTGATTGTTGATGTAGAGATAATCCCGCTCGAAAAAATCATTGGCCACATAGATATCCGGCCATTGGTCATTGTTGATATCGCTGACCGAAACGCCCAATCCAAATGCAATCACACTGCCATAGATACCGGCTTTATCACTAACATCCACGAATTTCCCATTATCATTTCTAAATAATTGGTCTCCGCCGTAGGGATCGCGTTCATGACGCAAATTATTTTTCAGGTCAAAGGTGCTCATAGCCCGGAAGGCGTTATTGAGGACATACAGATCTAAATCACCATCTCTGTCATAATCGAAGAAGGCGGCATGTGTGGAAAATCTCCGACTATCGATACCGTATTCAGCGGCAGCTTCAACAAAGTAGGGGACGCCATTTTTTTTATTCCCCTGATTGATAAAGAGTTCATTAGCGCGGTTGTCGCCTTTGATGTTTCCCGAGTTGCAGACATAAATATCCAGGCGCTGATCGCCGTTGATATCAACCAGGGATACCCCCGTCGA
The DNA here is from genome assembly GCA_913009825.1 of uncultured Deferribacteres bacterium. Taxonomy (GTDB): domain Bacteria; phylum Zhuqueibacterota; class JdFR-76; order JdFR-76; family DREG01; genus DREG01. The sequence continues at coordinate 31,184 of CAJVYQ010000021.1, read as the reverse complement.
CCAGTTATGGGTTCCAGCCACTCCTGCCTGCTTTGTCACGTCCTGAAACCGGAAATCACCCTGATTCAGGAACAATTTATTGGCCTGTTGATTGGCGATCATGTATACATCCGGTAACCCATCATTGTTGACATCCCCGATTGCGACACCGCTGCCGTTATAATAATTACGATACTTAAAAACGTTTAATTCTTTTTCATCGACCAACGTGTTTTCAAATTTCAGATGGGTGTAATCATTGGGGAGCAAGGTAAACAGATGATCGATCTGAATGGTTTGCGGCTTCTTACTGCAGGAGAACAGCAGCAGGAGAACTATTCCACAAAGATATGAGATTACTTTCACACTGTTCATAGGAGGCAAAGGAAATTACCAGCTTAAAAGGCTTAGATTCGATTAAAAAAGTGAGCGGCAGTTAAAGACTTATGGCCTTTTTGGTTCCGGCCGGTCCGGGTAAAGTTATACATTTCAAAACTGATAAGATGGAATGACTTTGGCATGAAATAGCTTATTTCATTGAATCTATGGAAGATATCCCAGGGTAAGGCGTTGATCTTCATAAAGGGTCGTCTAGGTCTAAAATAATTGATACCGCAGGCGACGATTCGCATCGTCACCTGCGGTATCTATGGAAAAACCACTTCTTGAGAAAAGATTCATGACGCCAAATATGAAAACTCTAGCGAACGAATATTAATATCCCGGATTCTGTACTAGGTTGGGATTTGCATCCAACTGAGTCTGTGGAATGGGAAAGAGTTTTCTATACGGACCATCATCTGCTTGTTTTAATGTCCATGCTTCGAGAAAATGCCCTGTTCTGATCAGGTCCTGACGACGGTAACCCTCCCATAATAACTCAAAGCCGCGCTCATCCAGAATGCGATCCCGCAATTCTTGTGTGGAACCGAAATCCGCAAGAGCAATTGGCTTATCCGGATCAAAATCACGTGCCCTTACCTGGTTAATCAGGTCGATGCTTTCCTGGTTTGGACCATTCAGTTCGTTCAAGGCTTCCGCTTTTGCGAGCAGGATATGCGAGTAACGGAAAAAGGCATAGTCATTACCGCTATCTCCGCCACTCCGATTGGGATCTACTTCCCACTTGAGGATGCGCGGGCCATTGTTTTCAGTGGCGCCGACGATGGGAGAGTCTACGGTAAAATTCAACCTATTTCCCTGGCGATCGTAGGCCGGTTGGCCGGCGTTCGGCCCGGCTAACACAAACTGCGGTCCGACTAACATGTCGTGGAAGCGCACATCGGTGGTGTCGTACTTGTTATAAAAGTCGGCCAGAACGGCGAAGCCATTCCAGGGGTTCTCCGGAATTTGATTGTAATGCAAGGTTCGCATTATATAATTAAAGGAGACGCCTCCTTCTGGCTTAGTGGCAATCACAAAGATAGTTTCCGTGTTGCCGGGTCCCTCATCGGCTATCCGGAAGTTGTCATTGTAATCGGGAAGCAGTTCATACAAACCGGAATTAATTATTGCGTCACAGGCCGCAACAGTTTCGCTCCACCTTGGCGTTCCCGTATAAACCTCGGCATTCAGGTAAACGGTGGCCAGAAAAGCATTAGCAGCTCCCTGGGTTACCCGGCCGTAACTTCCCGAGCCCATTGTGACTTCGAGGTTCGGCAGCGCTTCGGTAACTTCTGATACGATGAAATCGTACACTTCTGACCGGGTATTAGGTGTGGGGGGATTGTCCGGATCCGTAACCGGGTCGGTGACAATTGGCACCCCGCCGAATAGATCACACAGCCACCAATAATAAAACGCCCGAAGCACTCGCACTTCCGCAATGAAGGTGGGAATGAGTGGCGAATTACTGGTCGAGCTTTTTAAGTTATCCAGCGTGGAATTTGCCAGCGCTATGCCGGTATAGGAATCCAACCAACCGCCCTCAATATCGACCTGGGTGGGGGTCCAGGTATGTTCCTGAATTGCCCGCCATCTGCCATTGTCGCCCCAGTCACCACCTCGTTGGGGTATGAATATCTCATCTGAGGAAACTTCCGCCAGGTTAGTAGGATTCCAGAAATAGCGATAAAGATTGCTATAGACCGGAACTACTGCTGCAGTTAACTCTTGTTCCGTCTTATAAAAATTCTCCGGCGTTACCGAGCTATATGGAGTCTCTGTCAAATTTTTACAACTCCAAAAGAGCATTGAGGTAAAGAGGAGTAGTGGTACTAGAAGATGAAGTTTATGTTTGTTCATTACATTCCTCCTTTTCATTTTGAAATTTCTTTTAAATTATAATCCAATGTTTACACCGAGCGTAAAAATCCGGGCTCGAGGATAGTTGGTATAGTCTATCCCCAGGGTAGCCACGCCTCCCTGTGCTGCAAAGGTGTTGACTTCCGGATCATAACCTGAGTAATTGGTTAGCACAAACAAGTTGTCAGCGCTCATGTAAAGTCGTAAATTTCTGACCCATTGTGTATCAAAGGTGTAGCCAACGGTGACGTTTTGCAAGCGAATGAACGATCCATTTTCGATGAATCGGTCGCTAAAGTCAGTCGTAGCTTCAGGGTCCATGCCGGCTGCTACATCATCCAAAGCTCCGGCAAAGAGATTGATACCATTAAAGACATTAGAAGGCCGCTGGTATTCCATGCGGGTATTATTCAAAATTTCAAATCCCTGAACAACCTGGATGTACAACCGAAAGTCCCATTTCTTATACTTTATCATATTTGAAAAGCCCATGGTAAAGTCAGGTTGAGCATTGCCTAAAATAAACCTCCCATCACCCAGGGGGCCGCCGGTCGATAAGTCTTCCCCGACATCGGTTGATAATCTTTCCTTGCCATCGGCATTATATCCCAGGAATTTGGGACCGAAGAACGTTCCCACTGGCTGACCGGGAAGGATAATCTGCGCCTGTGTACCGGATAGTCCGGCGCCGCTGACCCTGCCGGTCATAATATAATCCCGTTTTTCTAAACTGATCACTTCATTTTTATAAGTTGAAAAATTGAGGCTACTCCGCCAGAATAAATAACCGGAGGACATGTTAATCGTATTCAACGAGATCTCAATCCCCTTGTTTGATAACTCTCCGGCATTATCCAGCCTGGTCGATACCACTGCCGGCTGTGGGACAGCAAACTCGAGTAATAAATCGGTGGTCGTTTTCTTGTACAAATCGATAGAACCGGAAATTCTATCACTGATAAAGCCAAAGTCTATGCCAAAGTTTATCTGGCTGGTTTGCTCCCACTTCAGATTGGGATTGGCTAACTGGGTCGCGGATACACCCGTCAATACCTTATCCCCGATAACAGCATTGGAACCCGGGCCAAGTATGACCAATGAGCGATAATTTCCAATATCCTGGTTGCCGGTGATGCCATAACTTAGTCTTAATTTCAAATCACTCAGTTTGCTAATATTTTGCATGAATGCTTCATCAGAAAGACGCCATCCGACTGACGCGGAGGGGAATGTGCCCCATTTTTTACCGGAGCCAAAGCGGGAAGAACCTTCCCGGCGGAGGATGACGCTGAGGAGATACTTATTCATAAGGCTGTAATTGACGCGTCCGAGCAAAGAGATCAAGCGGTTCTTTTCCCTGAAGGAAAACGGTCGAATAGTAAAATCGGCTCCGCCCCCGAGGTTATTGTATGACCAGGAATCGGTGACAAAATCTCGAGCGGTTGCTCCGAACCTCGAGTTTTCGAATTCCTGAAAAGTATATCCGGCCCAGGCTTCCAGACTCTGGGAGCCGCTGATATGCTTACGATAATTTAGCGTCGACTCGAACAGGACATTTTGCCTTGCGTTCGATCGGGCATCCGCTCTACCGCCAAAGGCCGCCGCATAAGGTAACGACCTCGGTTGATAAGCATTCCGCGAGGCGTCGGTGCGATCCAATCCAAGGTTTATTTTTCCAATCAATCCCGGGGTGAGGTCATATTCTGCGGTTGCATTCGCAAAGATGCGCATGGTCCTGGCGTTATCTTTGATATTTTTGAGCAGGGCAACCGGATTTCGTATGCCGGGGTTAGCCTCCTCGAAAAATGATCCATTACTTGAATATACCGGTCGTGTGGGATTCATTTTGTAAACATTTGTGAATAATCCGCCTTCAAAACCGCCGGTTTGTTGATACGGCGTATTTCGACGCTTGATAAAGGTGGGGTTAAGACGCAATGCTAAACGCAATTTTCCATCCAGCGCTTTTTGGCTGATATTCAACCGGCCTGAAATCCGTTGTCGTCCGGAACCCAACACAATGCCCTTCTCATCCAGGTAGTTCAATGAAACCCGGTACGATGCGTTTTCAGTGCCTGAACTGAAGGAAAGATTATGGTTCTGCGAAATGGCTGTCCTGACAATCGCATCTTGCCAGTCCGTGTTGGCTGTTCCCATAGTAGGGTTAGCGCCTACCTTCGCTGCAAAAGTTTTGTACTCCTGAGCCGTCAACAAGTCCAATTTTTTGGACTGGCTCGCAGTGCTGGTATAACCGTCGTAAGTCAGGGTATAGCCGCCGGGCCGTCCTTGTTTAGTGGTTATCAGGATCACGCCGTTCCCGCCCCGGGCGCCATAAATGGCTGCTGCTGAGGCGTCTTTTAAAACGTCGATAGAGGCGATATCGTCTGGGTTCAGCATGCTCAGGACATTATCCCGGGTGCCGCTGATCACATCGACATTAATATCGGGCAGCGTTGAACTATTATCAATGGGTACGCCATCTATCACAATCAACGGCTCGTTTCCGGCCGAGACAGATGTCCCTCCCCGGATACGGATCAGGGGAGCAGCGCCTACGTCACCATTGCTCTGCGTGACAAGCACGCCCGGTATTCGGGCTTGAAGCAGTGTCTGGGGATCCGAAATAGCGCCCCGTGTGAAAGCGTGCTCATCTAATGAGGAAATGGAACTGGTAATATTTTTCCGTATCTGGGTACCATACCCAACGACCACCACTTCTTCCCCGGCAACGGCCTGAGGTGTCATGATGATATCGATCACCTTACGATCTCCTACGGAAACTTCCTCTCTCTGATACCCGATATATAAAAATACCAGTGTATCCTTAGGTGAAACCTTTTCCAGCACATAGCGCCCATCGTTATCAGTAGTGGTTCCCATCTCCGTATTCTTCACGACAATATTTACTCCAAGCAACGGAGCCCTGGCCTCTCTGTTAATAACTCGCCCGGTAACCCGGTGTCCCTGGCCGATTACTTGACCGACGAAAAACAGGCTCGCTGTTAGAATGATCAAAAAAACTTTAGCTCTCATTACACTCCTCCTTTCATTCAGTTTTAGTATATTTTTTTTCACATTTCATTCCATTTAATAATTTATTTGTTCATTTCTTCTCACCTCCTTCTCTTTTACTTCCAGTTAGATAGTATTGAACATGCGACTTTTCATCACCTCCTTTAACGTTATAAATAATTAAGAGCTTTCCCAGATGATTCTCTAAGCACTAATTCATCCAGCAAAGAGATTTGATTCCACGTCATCTTTTTGTTTTCAATTTTTTCCACTATTCGATGTACTGCAATTGCGCTTAGTCCTTTTTTGAACTCTTTCCCCGTTAATTACCTTGGTTCACCTTGTTAAGTATGTTTCAATATAATCAAAACCATCTTGTGAAACATTTGAATTATTCTCTCTGAGACATCGCATAGCCCCAATCGCCATAGTATCATTTGAAGTAAATATGAATGTGAAGGTAATTCCTGCATTCAGGAGTTTTCGAGTGGTTTCATAACCATCATTTAATCCAGTGCTTGGTTTAATGGAGTTGAGTTTGTTTATATTTGGTAAGTTATGCTCTTGGAGGGTATCTTTATAGCCATGGAGTCTTTCATAAATACTGGGGTGGGTTGTCTCTCCACCAACCCAGGCAATTTGATGATGTCCGATTTTTATAGGATGTATGACTGCTAATTGGGCACCTTGAAAGTTATCCATAAAAACCTTTGAAACCTTACTTGCTCGAATGTTGTAGTTTACTAAAAAACTAATGGCAGCTCCATTGTTTGAATACATTCTATCCGTTTAGTTAGAATCTTGACAGCCAAAATAATCCCTCAACATTTTTTAGGCAGAAATCTAGAGCTTATGTGAACTTTTTTCGATTAATCACCAATAGATGGAAAAAATAGCTACATTTTGGAATCATTGAATGGGAAGTGTTATATTCCATTATCGTAACATTTCTAATAGAATATGAAAAAATTATTTAATTGTCAAGAAGTATTTTATTTTTTCTGAATATTCCCCATTTTTTCATTAGATTTTCCAAACGGGTGTAAAAATCAGTCCGCAGGACGTATTTTTACTTTAAATCAGCACTGCAAAATTAGATGATTAAAATAAACGATGCCGTATAAATATTCAATTTTCTACTTTATTGTGAGATGCCTGTCATACCTGCAAGGCAAACTAATTTTGCCTTGCAACCTGTGGTAAGCTCATTATCAATACGCGAAATTTATCAGTAGTTACTTTTCTTGTATTGTATTTTTTAAGGTATTGTTGATCTTCTTTTGCCATGGGATAAGATTCATCTGATCCGTATGGATAACGGGACATGCCATGAAACGGGAGAGGCAAAACTGTTTTCCCATGAGCTGTGTTAAGGTCGCCGTCTTTTATCCAGCCGTCAGTATAGATAAGGAAATCACGAGACCAGCCAGGTTTAAGATCGGGGGTTTGACTTGCATCGAATTTTACTGTAACTTCATCGCCGGCATTGATGATCACGTATTTGTTATCGGATTCTAATAGAAGAGGCAGCACGTCACCGTAGCGCGTATAATAACCTTGTAAATCACGCCATTTAGGTTCCTGCGAAACATCGCTATAATCAAACCAATGCGGTCCATATCGCCCGCCTTTACGATATAAGCGTGAGAATCCTCGATAATGGATATCCGCTGAAATGGGCTGAAGGGATGTCTGGATGATTGGCGCCTTAACTTCTTCTGTTGAGAAGAAAATATAGTCCCAATAGATCTGCATGTTGGTTCGGATGCGTACTTTATAGTCATGAGTTAAGAACTTGTCGGTGAGATCGGCGATAACGACTTTGTTTTTGCCCATAGGAAAACTCAAATTATTAATGACAGTCTGCCAATGGCCGGTGTTGTCCAATACTTGTAAATAGGGGGGGATGACTTTCAGTTGCTCCGATTGTGAAATCGCCATATTAATACTGGCGTCTGTGGGAAAAACCCAACCGTTTAAAAACAACAAAATTCTCCTAGCCCGGGACAGGTTGCCCAGGTCCAAAATAAGGTCGTGCAATTTGGTTATACCCTGGTACTTCTCCGGGGTGAGATTCGATATGTAAACATCATCTTTGTTGCGAATTAATGGGAGAAGATCATTGCCGTGGTTGTCGATTGCCGATTTTGGAGAATGCTTCTTTGTGACTTTGTGTATATAAAGAGGTGGAATGGGCGGAGGCAGGAATCGTTCATCAATAAATATATCTACCGTATCAGGGTGGTCGACCGCTATAAGTTTTACCTGATCAAAATAGGCAGTTTCCCACAATTCTTCGGTTATTTGAAGCGGATAAATCCCATTTTGGGCTTTGAGCATTTGCCCTGGAATCCTAAAATAATCCTTTGAGGAATTAGGAAAAGCATAAGCAGTGGCACCACCCATTATGCCCAGAGGCATGCCTAAAGCGCTTCTCCACATGATGTCTGTGACAAAAGTATACTTTTGACCATTCCATGTATAAAGAAATGCACAGGAACCCTTCAATATTTGTTCTTCAACAAGGTCCTGATCAGAGCCCGGATAAAACAAATTTTGTGGTACGCCGTTGGGCCATAAAATGCGTACCACATCAGCTTTTACGTGTTGACCAAGTCCGAAGTGCGTTACCGGTTTTGTTACGACACGCATTTGATAAAGATCGCCGGCCCTGACTTCCAGTTTTGAACCTATCCCAAAATAGTTGTTTTTACCACTGCCTGTTCTGAGACCAACTAACCGTACTTTGAGATATTTGTTAACATTTCCGCCATCGTTACGAAGCATCCGGATACCGCCATCCAATTTGGTAAAGAAGATATCCATGTCGCCGTCTTCATTATAATCCGCCACGGCTATTTGACTTACTGGTGGGATGTCTTCAGGCAAAAGCGAAGAGACCTTTTCTAATTTGCCGGTACCATCGTTATGAAAAAGCAGCAGACCACGGCTATCTTTTATTTTTTCGGTTGGTTTCCCGGCAACCAACAGGTCGAGGAATCCATCGTTATCAAAGTCAAAGAATTGTGCGTCAAGACCGATGAAATTACTGAGCATGGTGAACATTTTGCTTGAACGGTTATCTTTTTCAAAAGTGCCGTTTCCTTTGTTTTTATATAGACTATAGCTTCCACCTTCGAGCCCGGTTACAAACAGGTCTAAAAAGCCATCATTATTATAATCACCCGCTGCAACCGCGCCTGAATTGCCATCACTTTTGAGACCGCTCGTTTCTGTGATGTCTTGAAAACGCCCCTGGCGCAGATTTGTGTAGAGAATGTTGCTCGCATCTTCGTTGATTACAAAAAAGTCAAGGTCGCCGTCTTCATCAAAATCCCCGATAGCGATATCCCGGCTTCGTGTTTTTCCAGCCGAAATACCCATTCTGGCTGAAAGTTCAGTAAAGGTGCCGTCCGAATTATTTCGGTAAAACTGATTTTTTCCAGCATTGGCAAGGTATAGATCCAGGTCGCCGTCATGGTCAAGATCAGCAAAGACCGCTTTAAGACTGAATGCTGAAGCTGCAACACCGGCAGCTACTCCGATTTCCTGAAACTTACCTTCTGCTACGTTTTTATACAATAGATTGGCGACGGTGTTTGTAATAAAGAGGTCGAGATAGCCATTGTTATCGTAATCAGCAAAGACGGAGGCCAAGTCCCTGCCGGGGTGTTTTTTTATACCGGCTTTGGAAGAGATGTTTTCAAATTGCCCGAAATCGTTCCTAAAAAGGAAAGGTTCAGTTTGATTCGTGTTGGGATTCCAGTTTGATATATAAATATCCGGATCATTGTCGCTATCGAAATCGGCAACGGCAATAATGGACTTTGGTATATTGGAGCCTGTTGGGGACTGCGGCAGGAGGTTGGCCACATCCAGCCCTGCCGATGCAGTCGCATTTGTGAAGCGAATTGCATCCAATATGGATTCGGATTCTTGCGCCTGAAGTGAAATATCATGACTAAAAGTCAGGAGTGGAGTGCCCGTTAAAGGCCCACCCAAACCTTTAAGTTCAAGAATGCCTGCCTGATACAAGCGGGTGACTTTCATGAAATTGTGGAAAATCCTGGTAGGGGCAAGCGCTTGTTCCGCCCTGGCAGATGCCATTAAAGCAAGACTTTTATCAAAAAACTGAAGGGATTCTTTCGGCAAATCGGGTATCTGTTGTCTTAATATCTCCATGTGCATTCTCGCTTCATCGGATTTGCCATTTTTAAGGAGGATTTCGATGAGTTGCAACCGCGCAGCAATGTTGGCAGGGCGGGCCTCCACGACTCTTTTTAAAAGTTTTTCTCCTTGTAATTTCTTTTGTCGATCGCCGGATTTAGTGTAGAATTGGGCAAGCTTATAAAGCGATTTAACGTGATCTGGTGAAGTTCTAATCGTGCCTTCAAGTACTGCAATGGCTTCTTTTTGCCGTTGTTCCAGTCCATAAACCTCTGCGAGGTTTAAGCGGATATCAGGGTCGTTTGGTCCGATTTTTAAGGCCTTTTTAAATTGTTCTTCTGCTTGAATATATTTGCCCATTCGCATATAAACCAGGCCAAGGTTCGCGTATCCCAATGCCTCATCCGGTGCTATGTCTATTAGTTTTCGGAATTGCTCTTCGGCTTCCGGGAGTTTATTCTCTTCCAAAAAAGCCAGGCCCAGAGTTCGGACAGTGACCATATCCAGTGTTTTTTGTTTGTTTATTTCTTTCTTTTTCTCGCAGCCGGTATACAACAAAACAAAAACACTTACCAGACCAATAATAATTACGGTTATTATTTTAAATTTCATCGAAGATTAACCTCTTGCTTAATATTAAGTCCAATACTTGGTGCTGATTTTTTATCACACGGGCATTGTATGGGAGCTGCCTTAAGCTGAGTCAGGTTCATGTGTCGCAGCCGTTGAACCCGCTGAAAGCTGCATGTTTTGCAATTTGATAATTTTTCTATGTCCCAAAGATCAGCGAAAACGCGACCATAATTCAACTGAATGCCATATTCAAGCACTTCTTCCAAAGACCGGATATCAGGTGAATGAAACAGGCCTTGCTCCCGTAATCTTTCCAGTGCGCCGTTTCCGCCGCGAGTGGGGATAACCACGCAACACTCCACCCCAATATTGAAAGCGAAATCGATGGAACGTTTGGCCCAAATCACCCCTTCGGCTTCGTTGAGAAAAGGCGGCCGGAGCAAAATGAAGGCGCGAACCAGGATTTTATTTTGAATGAGATAATTCGTGGCACGCTCAAAATCTTTAAGCGTCATGCGTTTATTTAATTTCCTGAGCACATCAGAATGGACTGTTTCCAAACCCAGGGCCACGTACAGTCTGGATTTAAGTGAATCCCGAAAAGCCAGGCAGCGATCGTTCACCAACCGGGGATGACTTTCGACAATAATTGTTCTGAATGGATCGAGTAATTTTGCAATTTGTTGAAAATCTGTTGGCGGAATCGCCTGCGCGTCGAAAAAGCTGCCACTATTGTACAGCTTGAGGTTGGGTGCAGGGGGGAGTCGATCCAGTGCCCAATGGATTTGCGCCGGGACTGCACCATCAGGCACGCGACAATCCGTGGTGTTCTTCCAAAGATCGCACATCAGGCAGTGAAAAGGACATTCCCGATTGGTTAAAAAAATGGTCGCAACGTTTTCAACTGCGCCGTCTTCCGTTCGTTCCTTCTCCACCAGATAAGTATATGGCCGCCATGGGTTCACCGCGTTTTTTGCCGAACGCCGGGTTAAAATCCAGCGGTCATCTATCTGGATAGCTGTGGTTTTATTCATATAGTGCATTGAAAACCTGACGGTAATCGCCGGGCTTTTCCGGAAATCGGTCATCGAACACCTGGCGTGTTGCCGCACCATGTTGAAAGCGGCGTTTTGGGAAAACCGGCATGTCCATGCCTGTAATCGATTTTACACCATTGGAGACTATCTCGCCTTTTAGTGAATACAACTTGTCATGGCGCCATTTTGTCAAAGCAACGAATGGGATCGCTTCAGCAACTTCGATGACGTTTGGCAGGGTATACGGACTAAAGCCATCGAAGCCGAACTGAGATGTCGGCGCGTAGGTTCGGGTGTAACCTCGACTGAGTCCACCTGAATAGGTTAATGAATGTTTGATAGAGTCAACGCCCCAACCCTCCTGGTAGAGCATGCTGTTATTCAGCACACTGCGAATGGTCAACTCCGGATTCTCCTCGATAGGATAATCCTTCAGGTTTTCATCTCCACCATCGCCATCGATCAGATGGCGCCATTCCGGATAACGCTTGCGAATACCCCTGCATAATGCCAGGTTCATGGCAGCGGCTTGAATATCGAGGGGCTTATAATCCTCCACCACGCGAATGGTTTCCTGCCAATTTATTTCGCTTTTAGAAACTTCAATTGGCTCCAGGAACATGAGAAGATCAAGCTTTTCGAGAAAATTTTTTGCCTGTGCCAAATCATCACCGCCGCCCTCAACAGCGAGGGTGAACGCCTTGAGTCGCGCCGGGTTAAATCCCAATTGTAACATGGCATGATAGGTTAACAAGAAAATGGAACCGCTATCTATTCCACCTGAGAAACACACGCCAATGGGACCTTCGGTCGCACGGTTCTGGAGCCATTTTACAATCTCCCGGTACAACGTCTGAATATAAACTGTGCCGATAGCATGAATATCCGGAGCAAGGGAATCCTGATTGGGCATAAAAAATCGATGATACGTTGGGTTCGGGTCCGGGCAACCAACGAGAGCAATCTCAGTGATGTAATGTGCCGGCGCCATGCGCGTATAGGAAGGATGAAATTGGTCATTCAGTCCTGCCTTTTTCAGATAATTATAAATTGTATCGATACGGTCGGCAACAACAAGAGAGGGGCCATCCTGCTTTTTTGCAATAAAATAGCGCAAAAGTCTTCCTATTGAGCGCGCCATTCGTACTTGCTGTCCGTTCATGCCAACTAATGCAAACTGTCCGTCGATGGCTCTGACATCATCCAGTGTTCCTCGTGCAACGATCTCTCTGGCTTGTTCAATTGTCATATTATAAATTATGTTTTTAGAAGGGTCCGTCAAGTCGACAAGACGTTTTATGGGTTGTATACTTTGCATTTTAGAGCCTCGCTGATTTTTAATTCGGTTTGCAGAAATATTTAAAAAGTCATTAACTTTTTCTACTAATTTTCGAACAGCATTTTCCTGATAATCTAATCGTCTCATTGGTTTTTTCTTTCAAATTTTTCTTTAACCCGTTGCACCTCGGCTAATAACTTCTGTTTATCGGGAAGGGAAAGCAAGTATTTCTTTGCAAAGATATTTTTCTCGTCTTTTAATACATATTCAACAAATTCATCATCCTTTTCATAGCAAAGTATAATGCCGATTGGTTAATTATCTCCTTCTTCATTAAATTCATCTTGAAAATAGTTGAGATAGAATTTCATCTGTCCATAATCGGAATGATCAAATTTTCCGGCTTTTAAATCAATAAGGACATAAGAACGCAGCCGTTTTTGATAAAAAACAAGGTCGATATGATAGTGTTCATTATTTATTGAAATACGTAATTGTCTGTCAACAAACATAAAACCTGTTCCCAGTTCCAGTAAAAATTTTTGCAGATGATCCATCAGAGCCTGTTCCAAATCTGATTCCAGCCATTTCTCTTGCTCACTTAAGCCCAGAAATTCCAGCACATAAGGGTCTTTTAACGCATCTTCCGGTTCTTCGATTATTTGTCCCTTTTGCGATAATTGTTTTAAACCTGCTTTGTCTTTACTTAACACCAAACGTTCGAAAAGCATGCTTTCTATCTGCCGTTTGGTTTCACGTATCGACCAGTTGTTTTTGGCTATTTCAATCTCGTAAAATGAACGGGCGTCTTTATCCGAAACCGCCAGCAGCAGACAAATATGTGACCAGCTCAAACGATTGAGCATTTTTTCCGTAAGAACAGATTTTGCCGACAGTGTCGGCGCTTTTGTTTCAGCGGATTTTCTCGACGTTGTTGAGATAATTTTGTTTGAGTCAGATTTGTGCGACAGTGTCGAGCAAATTTCGTCAGATTCAGATTTGGCAGACAGTGTCTGCCAAATCTCGTATGTATTATAAAATTGACGCATTTGTCTGATATTTCGATAAGAAAACCCTTTCCCATGTCTCAGAGTCAATTCCGCTGCTAAATTCTTCAGAAACTCGGTTCCATATTCCGCCCGCGCCTTGCCACCCAATTCATGTTCTACGATTTCTCTGCCGACTTCCCAGTAAGTTTTGACAAGAATTGTATTGACTGCCCGCACCGTTTGTTGCCGGGCTTCCGCGATGATAACGCCAATACGGTCAAGTAATTGAGAATCGTTTGTTTTTGCCAATTTTTTGGTCATTTGAATATCCTGCGATACACGCGTAAAATGGCGGCGGGAATAGAGCGCACATTCACTTTATCTTTCATGTCCTGAAATTCATCAGCGAAATCATCATCGCCCAACGAAAAAATATAAATAAGTTCTCCAGCGACAACCTTCACCCTGGAACCATAGGCATCACGATTGGACTTCTTCCCCTCAAGCCTCACCTTGAGCCAGTTGTTATCGGTTTTCGACTCGTTGTGATAAAGAACTCCGGCCCCCTGGTTTGTGTCAGCAACGACGTTCCCCTTTACCTCTTCAACCTGCTAACCGTTGTTGGTGACATAGATATCTACCCTGCCGTCATTGTCCAGGTCGAAGAGTCCTGGTCCCCAACTGACCATTGAAAATAAAGATACATAAAGCACCTTTAAAAGTCAAGAAAGACGTACGAGAAGTTTGCGTATTTTTTGAAATAGCCAAAAAACGATTCGCTATTGCCAAAACTACTATTTATCGGTTGCATTTTGAAACCTATTTGTTTATTTTCTATTTCTGAATAGCTCACAAAGAGCAAGATAAGACATAATGATTGTTTTTAAAAATTTAATTATTTTGTCATTCAATCTCTTGAACTGAGTATTGACGCCAATCTTGACTTAACATATTGTTTTGTTAAATGAAATTCAAATTTATTCACTATATTAGCTTTCTATCTTTTATCGTTGTTGCGGTTACCTCGTGGGCGCAGACGTCGGTGGTGACTTTCACCGATATAACCAAACAAGCAGGAATTGATTTTCGATATACTTTTGGCGACTATACGTACAAAAATATCCTGGAAAGCAGCGGTTCCGGGGTTACGGTGTTCGATTATGACGGCGATGGGGACCTCGATCTATATATGCTGAATGGAACCTATCTGGAAGGTATCAGCGATCCGGAAGGACAGGTGTTTAAAGATACTCCGAATCGACTTTATCGCAATAACGGCGATGGAACGTTTACAGAGATTTCTGAGGTAGCTGGTGTTGATGATCGCCACTGGAGTATGGCTGCCGGAGCCATAGACTATGACGGCGACGATGATGTCGATCTCTACCTTTTAAATTATGGCCCCAACGTTTTTTACCTAAATAACGGAGATGGTACATTTACAGATGTAACTGACTCATTAGGCCTGCGGGGGCCGGCAACACTGAACGGTTATACGAAGTGGAGTGTGGGGGTGGTCTTCTTTGATTATAATCGTGACAAAGCATTGGATATGATGGTAGGTAATTTCCTGGCATTTGATCCCTCTTATGTATCTCCAACCACACCGGATATGATGCCTCATCCGTCCGAGTACCACGGTCAGGCTTCTTTGTTCTACCGTCAGGAAGCCGATGGCAGCTTTACTGACGTGACAAAGGAACTGAGGTTATACTATCCAGAGTCGAAATGTATGGGATTGACCGTTTTTGACTATGATGACGATGGCGATTTAGATATATTCCAGGGAAATGATCACCAGATGAATTTTCTGTTTCGAAACGATGGCAACGGAAAATTCCGGGAAGTGGGTCAGGCTTCCGGGGTAGCTGTCAACGATCGCGGAGTCCCAACTGGTTCCATGCACGGGTCGATTGGAGATATTGATGGAGATGGTTTAATTGACTTATTAGTTGTTGACCTTCGATACGGCGCGCTTTACCGTAATCTCGGTGATGGAATTTTCGAAGATATTACCGAGCAGAGCGGCGTTGGGCGCGCATTTGCCGGAATGGGTGTGTGGGCAGCCGCTCTTTTCGATTTTGATAACGACGGTGATTTGGATATCTTTTCGGCGAATGGGATTGCAGATGAGTTGATCGAACAACCTCCACTCCTGTTGGAAAACGATGGCAGCGGACGTTTTCACAATGTTGGACCAGAGCGAAGCCCCTATTTTAAAGAGAAGCGTTCCGGACGTGGAGCAGCGGTTTGGGACTTTGACAATGATGGAGATTTAGACATCATTATCTCCCATGTGGACATGCGCGCTACCGCAACACTCCTCCGCAACGATGGCGGCAATCGGAATCACTGGCTGGGATTAATCCTTGTTGGCAGGGAAGGTCCGGCTTCTGCAATTGGCGCCAGGGTGACCGTACAGACAGGCAAGCAAAAACAGGTCCTGATTAACCAATGGGCTACCAGCTACCTCTCCTATAACGATCCCCGAATGCACATCGGCCTTGGAAAGCATAAGCGGGTTGACCGGTTGGAAATTCGTTGGACGGGCGGTAAAACAGAGGTTTTTCGAGAACTTGATGCTGACCGCTACTTGACAATAGTACAGGGCGGGGGTGGGGGTATCCGAAAGTAACCGTTAACACAATGCAAGCTGAAGCTTGAACACCGAAGCCTCCTTCCGGCGATGCAATCGCTCAATGCAGGAACCGAAGGAGCGGTTTTGCCTGATTGCCGCCGCCGTTATCCCAGGAAATTTTGCCCGTCACGCCTTGAAAATCGCCGATCCCGGCGATGGCATCCCGCAGCCCGGAGCGGTTTAAACCGCTTCTATGCAGTGATTGCACCAGTAAATGAATCGTATCATAGGTATAGGCGGCGCCGGAAGTGGGGCGCGTACCATACCGCTCCCGGTAAGTTCGGGCGAATGCGGTGTAGGCTGGATTTCCCGTCTCCGAAAACGGTTGTATATATAAAATATCCCCATCATATTGTTTTT
This sequence comes from uncultured Deferribacteres bacterium, assembly GCA_913009825.1. GTDB lineage: Bacteria > Zhuqueibacterota > JdFR-76 > JdFR-76 > DREG01 > DREG01. The sequence goes on along the minus strand of CAJVYQ010000021.1, from coordinate 14,906 downwards.
TCAGGTCTTCCTCCCTTAAACCCGGAATCCAGGGAATGATTACAGGAATATGGAATTCACTGTTTTGGAAATGAGCCAGCAAATCCAGAGTTTTGGCCCACGGCAGGCGTAAAATGACTCCGTCAGGATTGAATGAGGCTGCTCGTTTGACAATATCCATAAAATCAACCTTGGGCAGGGATACCTGAAAATGAAAGACCGGCGGAGTTTGTTCAACCTTCATTATAGTAAGTATTTCTAAGGCAAATATGCGGCCGTCATAATCGGTAGAAGTGATGAGACCAACTCTATCCAGAGATAATGCCTGAATCCCTTTGTGCACAATGACCTCCGCCTGTTTTTGCTCATCGGGCGGTAGTCGGAACATCCATGGGATACGGATATATGTAAGCGTCGGATCGGCCGAGACAGGCGAGAGCAGCGGCACCCACGCTTTGGTGACAATTTGTTCCGCGATATGCGTGGCCTTTCCGTTCAACGATCCAATAACTGCCCACACACTGTCCTGATACACCAGCTTAATCATTTCTTTGGAGGCCGTGCCCCAGGGATCATATGCCCAGCGCTGGACCAACTGAAAGGGAACCCCATGGAATCCGCCGGCAGCATTGGCTTCTTCTATCGCTAACGCGGCAGCATTGAGCATGGAACCGCCGATCGGATCGTCCGGCTTATCCGGTACGAAAAAGCCGATACGAATTTCTTTGAGCTGTTCAGGCTTACGCGTTGTTCCTATCCATCCGGAAAAATCCACCGGTGTATCCAGGACGCCTGGCGGCTCTCTTTGTTGACCGGTTTGATCGGAGGTTTTGCTTTGACTCTGTACCCGTGCTGTACAGAAGATGACGAACCATAGAATCCAGAGCAATCGGGAGACTTTCATATCACTGAGCGACCTAATTCTCAAAATCAAGTTTATCCGAGAAAATTTCTTCCAGGGTATAAAATTCGAATTTGCCCTCTTTTAAGATGGCCAGAGTGGCAGGGCTCCTATTGCTGAAGACCGCATCTAGTTCTTTTATTCCGGTTACCCCTTTATAACCAGACATTGAAACAAGTTGATCCCGGATGAGTGCTCTATTTAATCCGGCTTTTTCAATGGCTGCAATGATCATATTCATACCGTCATACGCATGTGCGGCGTAAGTTTCCGGAGCTTCCCCATACCGGTTCTGAAAATTATCGATAAATTGCAGATATTCCGCATCTTTTCTGGTAGGATCATACGGATAACCGGCTGCTACATGGCCATGAGTCTTTCCGACGATATTAAGAAATTCCTTAGTGACCATGCGATCGCTGCCGAAGAACCACTGATTCATCCCCATTTCCCGCATTTGTTTGAGTATCAATGCGGATTCTTTTGTGTTACCGTATGTGACCACGCCATCCGCATTCAGCGACTGAATCCTTTTTAACTGGTCGCTGAAATCGGTATCGCCCTCTTCATACTGCAGTTCGACCATGAAGGGATGCCCGAGACGTGTGGCCGCTTCCCGCAGTTCGTCGATGCCCATGCGTCCGTAGCGGTTGGTGGCACGCAGTGCAGCGATGCGTTTGAGCCCCAATTTTTTAAAGACGAAATCCGCCAGCAGATAGCCCATCTGCCGGTCATCTGTGATGACCCGGAGCACCCAGGGAATTCTGGTTTCCACAAATGTAGGATCGGTATTCGCAGTATTCACAACGGGAATTTCAGCTTTGAAAGCAACCCGGATGGCAATATGGCTGTTGGCGCCGTCAACAGTCCCAAGGATAGCCCAAACGCTATCTTTATAAGCAAGCATGATGACCTCTCTGCCGGAGGAACGCCAGTTGCCGTTGTCGTTTCGAACGATCAGTTTGTAGGGAGCTTTCCCTCGATAGCCGCCTTTTGCATTTGCCTGTTCCACAGCAAGTTTGGCGCCCTGGAGCATCTTTATCCCAATGGAAGCTAAAGGGGATGCTCGGTATCCATCCCAGCGAATCACTCGTTGGTTTACTTTCAATTCTATATCTTCCGGACCTCCTCTCGACCCGGAAACAGAGCCAATAATTGGCCCGATAAAACCTATTTTAACAGTGTCAATGTGTTCGGGTTCCGGGGTATGACGCCCATATCCCGTATATTCCAGGGTCTTAAGGAAAAATCGCTTGTACGGATCTTTAAAACGGTTATAGGGTACATATTCCCAGGGCGTTTTAGCATAAGATAGAGTATCGGATTTAGAAGCAGAATGAGTTTGGGCGTTCACATTCGCACTCAAAAAATAGGTGCAAACGATTACCACGATTGCCGGAAGAACACTTAATCTTTTCATAGTTCTTTTTCTTCTTGAAGTTATTAAAATACAAAATATTGTAAAATGAAATTTCTACTTAATCTCTGATTTAGATAATTTTACAGCAATGGACACAAAGATATCGCAAAGAGCGCAGTCAAAAATATATTTTGATAATTCGTTTTCGGTATAATTCTGCTCCATAATTTGGCATATCAACTGTATACTAAAATCATTGCGGACTTGAAATTTTTGCGCTCCTTGCTGTTAACACAAAACCAATCCAGACCTTAGACCTGTAGATTGCCATTCTTAAAATAGTCCGGTAAGAAATATGAATTTCTAATTCTGAGAGTCAAAAGTCCCGGAAACTCCGGAGGTCTTACCTTGTAACTCGTAATCCCGAATAATAGCCTTTACCGATACCTCGGGCCAGGCCATGGCCGGTACCAATCCATACGTCGTCTGCCATAAATTCCACACTTATAGTAAAATGATTTGGTAAATGCAGATTGGTAGGCACGGTTTTAATCTCCTGTTTCCCCACCATTACGTGGGCTGTCCAGGTTTTGGCGTCTTCCGTATCCCGTCGATAGGCGACCCAGGTATCGGTTTCGTAGTCCACCAATACTCCCAGCCCTTTATCTGTACAGTTATAAGCCGAATTTTTGCTTCGTCCTACCACCATGTTAATAAAGTTACTTGGAAGCCCACTATCGTGATCCATGTACCCGCGCCAGTTGCGGCCGTCGTATCGGCTCAATCCAAAATATGTGGCAGCCCAGAGCACGCCATCGATGTAAGACACTGCCGAGGTAATATCATGAACCAGGCCGTCATCCCGGTATAAATCGATTTCCATCTCACCATCCGGATCAAGATAAACCTTCCAGCTTTCGCTGTCCACATCCCACTCCAGAATACCGCCTCCCCAGACGGCAAAATAGACTTTGTCTTCTGCAGCATCTACGTAATAGGTCCACACTTCCTTCATGGGAGCGTATTTCTCATTAAACACGGTCCATTCACCGGTTACCTGATTATACCGGCTGATACCGGCGGTGGTAGCAACCCACACATTATCCCCCTGGATATCCACACCATACACCACATCGTTTAATAAGCCGCTGTTTGCCTGGGTAAAATGTTCAAAGTAGCCTCCGCTAAACCGGGCTATTCCTTCCCCGAATAGCGCCAGCCACAGCTCGCCGGTTTTTGGATCTTTTGCCATTCCCATCACCACATTCCAGGGGAGGCCGTCCTTCTCCGCCCAACTTTTCCAGGTGCCGTTCTCATAAAGTACCAATCCGCCTTCGGTGCCAATCCATAAACTATCCCCGTCTGCCTCCAGGAAGAAGATGTGGTCGTTGATTAATCCACCAAGGGTTGATTCCCTGGTGAAAGATTCCCATTTGGTATAAACGTAGGGTTCACCGGCAAGGGTGACAGTCGTATCTGATTGACACCATCCCTGTGGAACAAGGAAAATAAACGTTACCAGGATAATAAATATACGATACATCCTAATAGCTTCCTCTTTTTTATAAAGTTTTCAGATACTCAATAAGATCATTGAGCTGGTCTTTGGTCAAATCATTTGTCTGTCCATGAGTGTCGGTTGGATTATAAACCGTCCAGATTTCCTCCAGGGATTTTGCTCGTCCATCATGTAAATAGGGAGCGGTGGCATAGATATTTTTGAGATGTGGAACATCGAACGTAGCCTGTGTATCTAACCAGGAGGCAGTGCCGACATCAGCCAATTCCCGGTCGGTATAGTAGGGAGGTTGATGACAATAAATACATCGCTTCTTCTGGGGCATTTGGTTACCCGAATTATTGTATTCACGTTCGAAAATGCGTTTTCCGCGACGTTGAGCAGGTGTCAGTCCCCGGCTCTTTTGGTTGCGGTTCGGCGGTCTGGGAATTGTAACGATATAACGTTCCAATGCCTCAGACTGTTCAGATGTGAACGGATCGATACGGGTAAAGAATGCAGCCAGTCTGGGCCCACACTGGCGTCTTAATGTGGGATTCTTTCCGGTCCACTTAAAGGGAGCTGTGTCGTTAATACCTCGCAAGGTACGGTTATTCACAGGATTAAAGCCCAGTCCATCCGGTTCAATGTCATAGGTTATTCCATCCGTGCCGCCGTCCGGATGGCAAGAATGGCAGGAAAACTGTCTGGCAAAAGTGTACTCGGCACTGTGAAAGATACGCTCGCCGTAGCGCGCCTGAGTAATTTCCTTCGGACCACCGAGGTCGATGACATTGACTCGCGCGCGTTTTTTGATATCGATTACAGAGATAGCGTCATCTAATCCGTCTGCGACATACAGGTACTTATTGTCCGGAGAAACCGCCATTCCCCGCGGGCTTTGTCCCACCTTAATCCGTTTTAGAATAAACTCTGTGCTCAAACCAAGGTGATTGGGTAGTACTTTATTGCGTTTTTCCTCAGTGGCATTTATCAGAATCCGTTTCATTTTCTTGATATCGATCATAGCGATTTCCTGGACACCGCCACCGCTGACAAAGGCATAGCGGCCGTATTTTGAAAAGACGACATCTGTGGGATCCGCAAAGAAATCATTCACCTCATCCAGCAGCAATTGATCTACCTTGCCATCTTGCCAAAGAATGCCAATGCCATTGGTCATAATCCAGCCCTGGATATTCCGGGTCATTGGCACTAAATTTTTCGTTCGGATTAAAGTAACGAGTGCAAATTTACCGCCTGGGGCGATATCAATTCCCTGGATTAAATTTGCTCCCGGCACGGTATAGCGATGTTTGACGATAGAACGATTTGTTTCAATAACTGTTACTTCAGACATGGGGGAAGTCCGGAATTCACCAATTCTCGGTAAATTATTCGTCACATAGATATACCGGCCATCAGGCGACCGGGCCATGCCCCAGGGCCCTCTGGAAGCTGCCAATCGTTTAATTTCTTTGCCTTTTTCTATATCAACCACAGAGACATCATAGGTCCCCGCATTGGCCACGTATAAAATAGTGCCTTCTTTATTCGTTGCCATCTCGTGGGGTTCATCACCAACTGTAATTGTCGCCAGCACCCGATATGTTTTTGTATCAATAACAGAAATATTGTCGGAACCGCGATTACTTACATAGGCATGGGTTTCATCCGGGGAAAAGCAAACAAAGTGTGGTTGGGTACCGATTTCCACTTCTGCCAGAATCTCTTCGGTTTTGGCGTTGACAACAATGAGGCTATTGGAGGCCTCACAGGCGACAAATAACCGCCTGCCATCCTTTGTGACGGCCAGGTTGAAAGGTGATTTATATTTCACTTCGCTGTATTCTTGTTGCCATTTCGAATGATCGATCCTGGGCCGCATGGTTTCGAAATCAAAGGTGTGACCATGAATGCCTTCGGTGTGACATTTGAGACAGCTTTCTTTATCCATGTCGCGTAATCCAGATTCTACACCAGCCACCGGATCCAACATAACCGATTCCGGCATGTATTCGCTTCCAGGGCCGTGGCAGCTTTCGCACTGCACACCCTGGTCCGGATCGAAACTGTCGGAGAACCGACCGGCCGGTTCTCCTGCACCTGTGGTATGACATTCCAGGCATTTATCTGACTTTTGTGGAGTGCCGGATACCCCCATCTCACGGATAATCTCTGCAGCTCGTTCAGTATTAAGGATGGCATAAGCCTGGGCGTGTTTGGAATAGCGCCACTTGCTGTACTGATGACCAGTCGATGTCCGACCATGACATTTACCACAGACCTGGGCGCCAACGTATTTAGGACCAGGAAGCGGCTCTACCGGTGGTTCATTTTTCGGGAACCATTTATACAGAATTCTTTGCACCTGGAAAAGAAATTCTTTAATCAGGTCACCATTTCCAGGATGAGCGATTTCCTTAAGTGCTTCTTCATAATTAAATTTTTTGACATCCAGAACCGCCATGTGGGAGCCTTTTTCTTTATGACACACCATGCAATCACGTTCTACCGGCATTTTTAGACCGGCCTGCCCGGTCTTCTTTCGATTCAGCATTATACCGGCTTCCATGTATGCGCTGCCCGGTCCATGGCACAGTTCACATTGCACGCCATCTTCAAAATAAAAAGTTTCATCGCGTTCCCAGGCTTCCACGTTATAAGCGGTGGTATGACATCCCAAACAGATCGGACTTTTGTAAGGATCGACGTCAACACCTGACAATTCCGCAATCTGTTTGGCTTCCGGCCTGGACAATGCAGCATACGCGTCTGCATGTTTGGATAACCGCCAGGGGTTAAACTGATCGCGTTTTCCAGAAAGATGATGACACGTACGGCAGGCTTTCTCACCTACGTATATTCGCTCTTTGGCTGTTTGACCGAATAGAGGCCGTCCTGTGACCAGTGTTAAAATAATGATAGGTAGTAATCGTAACGCTGAATGCCATTTCATTTTTGTTTCTCTTTAAGATGTTGGTTCCTTAACAGTTATCACTTGATTTGCCTTGATATTTTCGAGAGTCCGGCTTTTACCGCCGGGCCAGCGAATCTCGATTTTATCCACCCGGGTATTATCGCCGAGACCAAAATGTACCCGATAATCACTCTGCGAAAGATAACCGGAACTGCTCACCCGCCACCTGGTTTGTGTTCTTTTCCCGGTGGTTAATCGAATGCGGCTGCCGATGGCATCCCGGTTGCTCTTAGTACCAATCAGATGGATCATAATCCAGTTTTTATTATTGCCGCCATCATTACGGAGTAGGCGGGGACGATCATTCAGGTTCATCACCAGTAAATCCAGATCGCCGTCATCATCAAAATCTCCGGCCGCAGATCCGCGACTGACAAATTTATCTTGAAAATCCGGGCCCAGCTCAGATGATACGTTGATAAATCTGCTCCCGGATTTATTTATCAGCAGCAGATCTTCCTGTCCTATCAATCGCTGCGGGTGTCCGTTGGTGATAAACAGATCTCCATAACCATCATTATCAAAATCGAAGAAATTCGCAGACCAACTGGTGTATTGTCCGCAGGCGGCAGCCAGCCCCATGCTGGCGCTCATTTCTTCGAAATAGCCGGCACCGGTGTTCATGTAGATACAGCCATACGCCATATCAGGCACAATGATATCCACGAAACCATCCTGATTGATATCACCAAATTCTCCACTCATTGACGAGGTGGCTTCTCCGTTTTGCCCAAAAGCGGTGGCAGTCTGTAAAGCAACATTGGTGAAGGTGCCGTCGCCGTTGTTGCGGTAGAGGTAATTCAACATGGCGTCATTAGCCACGAAAATATCCCAGTCGCCGTCGTTGTCGATATCACAGGAGGTGACCCCCATAGCTCTTCCTTCCGGATTATAAACTCCGGCCTGCCGGGTCACATCGGTAAAAGTGCCATCGCCGTTATTGTGGTAAAGAACGTCGGGCTGCCCTTTATAAGACAGAGGGCCGGGGAATTTATTCGCGGCATAGAAATATTGATAATCAAGATCATATTCAATATAATTCCCCACATACAGGTCCAGATATCCATCCTGGTCATAGTCCAGAAACGTGCTGCCGATCCCGCATAGATCGTTTTCCAGGCCGGCTTTTCCGGTGATATCGGTGAACGTCCCGTCGCCGTTGTTTCGGTAAAAGACGTTGGGCCCCCAGTTGCTAACAAAGAGATCTTGATCCCCATCGTTATCATAGTCGGCTGTAACCACACCCATCCCCATGCCTTTGTGACCGACACCTGCTTCAGTTGTCACGTCGGTAAAGGTCCCGTTGCCATTATTCCGAAATAGGGCATTGGAGAGCTTGCCTTTATTCTTGCGCCCCCGGATATGGCTGATTCCTTTAATATAGGCGCCGTTGACCAGATAAATATCCAGGTCACCGTCTCCGTCATAGTCGAAAAAGGCACAGCCGGCGGCGCTGGATTCGACGAGGTTACTCATATCGTCATCGCCGAGATTATGGACAAAGCTAATCCCGGCTTGTTGAGTAATATCAACCAGCCTGGGCAGGTTTTCTTGTGCGTGCAGCCATAGTGTAGGTGAGAGGACGATGAGAAATCCGACGATGAAATTGATACCGCATCGGCATTTATTATGCATTGGAACTCCTGAATTTACTGTGTTTTAGCTTCATTCGATCGGGACTCTGATGCTATCGCAGCACGGGAATCCCATTGTACGCCTAAATCAATCCATTCGATGAATAAAATGCGTTCCCGAGGCGTCAAGGAATTTCCAGGAGGCATCCGGGTGATTTTGCCGGTGTAGAGTATTTGGCCAGAACCCATTTGTTTGCCAAAAAGATGCCAGATTAACGGGCTCTCCTTTGCTTTACCGGGAACGATATAGCGTTCGTTTTGCCGGCCTTGAATTGGCTGTATGAGGATTTCATACACCTGACTGAATGCTGCATCAGGTGTTGTATTTTGAGTCGTTTCAAAATTCAGCGCTGTCCGGCCGGAGACATGGCATCCGGCAATAGCGCATTTTGATTCGATAATTGGAGCAATTTGATGGCGAAAATCGACGCTTCGACGTCGTGCCGGTGGCAGCGTAAGTTCCACCGGAGGTTTGATGATCGCATCCACCATCTTGTTGGGGGGCGCCATCTCTGGATCCTCATGACAGCCGATGCAACCTCGATTTTCATTCCCCATCACCCAGGTCCAGGCTTCTTGCGTGCGCAGGGCTAAATAGTTTTTATCCAGAAGCTGAAATGTAATCGGGGTTTCTGCCGGAACCCGGATATGGAACGACCCGTCTTTTTCAACAGGCGCCACCCCGAGGATGCGCCGCGGACCGAAAGCCGTGGCGGAATAGGTTTCCGGGCCTGTGTTATTCGTGGCATTGTTCTGATATCCCGATATTGTGGCTTTCTGCCTGAGCGGTATCCCTTCAATCACCCGGACATGTTTAATTGTTCCGGGGGCGATATTTTTCCCTTCAGGCAGATTTGTTCTGTAACTGTTCAGGCAATAGAATACGCCCGTTGTCGATCCCGGAATCAGCCAGTTGGAACGGCCTTTTACTTTGGGGTGCGATGCAAGTACCTGGGCATCGATGAAATGCCAACCCGGTTCTTTAAATATTTGCTGTCGTCGTTTTCCGCTCTTAGGATCGATGCGGTAAATGCCGAACACCGCTTTGGGGGAATTGGTACGATACGACGCAACAAGTCCGCCGTCCGGAAGGGGGCAGGGACTGTGAAACAGCCCTTTGCCCTCATGGCTCAATCTATGATAGGAATGCAGCGGCCGACGTCGGGAGACGTAGGCAATATCACCGCCGCCCAGCCAGGGGGGCCGATTCGATTCAATAAAGTAAACCCGGTTGTCGAAATCCGAAACTTGCACCATGTCCTTAACCGGCGGCATTTCATGATTGCCATAGAACGGCATCAAATCCGTGCCGTCGTTGTTGATGCCCATCAAGGTAAATATGCCGGTTGGCCGGTATCGGTCTCCATAATGCTGCCAACTGGTGAAGACGATGCGGCCGTTTGGCAAAATATCGGGCGAAAAATCGCTGTGGAGATTAAACGTCAAACGGTGGACTGTTTTGCCTTGCGTATCTGTGCCGTATAAAGCGAAGACCGGGCCTGCATCCTGTTCGTTTTTCCAGCCGTGCTCCGTGCCGACATAGATAATCTGTGGTGTGGGCTGCGGGTCGTTCAAATAGAATCGGTTTCCGGCATGCACCGGAGTGATGCAGTCACCTTCGCCCCGGGTAATTTGTACTTTCTGAGAGCCGTCGATATTCATCCTCCAGATTTGCCAGGGTTCTTCCGGATTTCTCTTGCCGGCGAATACGATAGTTTCTCCATCAAAAGAGACATCAGGATCACAGGCTGCGGTGAATTCCGGCGTGAGATTCACTGGTTTAGCGGCTGAAGGACGGAGAATTACTATCCGGGCGCCATCCACATATCTATTTATAGGGGAGGACATGCGTGTTCCAACTTGAAAATCCGGTTTCGCCCGGGCGGGGATTTGAACGAAGATCAGATCAGGCAAAGATTGGGCATAAACAGATGTCGTAACTCCTGCGCAGAAAAGAGCGAAAGAAACACCGGTAAAAAGCCGAATCATTTTTGCTTGCCAGTTATTCACGGTAGAATGTGTACTTTTCGCTGTATGTACACATTTCTTATTCATTTTTCTATGCGGACTTTTGTACCAGTGCAATTTGCACCTATTTGTTGAATTTAAATTCTATACGGTTGAATTGTTCAGTTCATGGATAGGTTTTGGAATTAATATCTTCCTTCCTACTGCTCGGGCAACTTTATTAATTTCTTGCATCATCGAGTCAAACTTATCAGGACGCAGGCATTGAGGTCCATCACTTAACGCCTCTTCAGGTTTACAGTGAACCTCCACCAGCAGTCCATCCGCCCCGACCGCAACTGCAGCTTTTGCCATCCATGGAACCATCCACCAGTGACCCGTCCCATGGCTGGGATCCACTATGACGGGGAGGTGGCTGAGTTTCTTTAACATAGGTACAGCGTTTAAATCCAGGGTGTAGCGAGTAGAAGTCTCGAAAGTGCGGATGCCCCGTTCGCAGAGGATGACTTGCTGATTGCCCTGTTTGAGAATATACTCGGCAGCAAACAGAAACTCTTCAATAGTAGCGGACATGCCACGTTTGAGCAATACTGGTTTGTTACATAGACCCACTTCCTCCAGGAGAGTGAAGCTCTGCATGTTGCGGGAGCCGACCTGCAGAATGTCCGCATACCGGTATACCATTTCAACCTGGCGTGTGTCCATGACCTCTGTAACGACCGGCAGCCCCGTCTCTTGCCGAACCGCGGCAAGTAATTTCAATCCTTCCTCTTTCAACCCCGTGAAACTGTATGGGGAGGTTCGGGGTTTGAAAGCGCCTCCTCGTAATATTTTAGCCCCACTGGCCTGCACGGCTCGAGCAGTCACCAACAGTTGTTCTTGACTTTCAACCGCACATGGCCCTGCCATAACCACCACCTCTGAACCACCTATTTGAATCCCCTGAACATTCACGATCGTTCCTTCTGGCTTTGTCTCTCGATTGACTAATTTGACAGGGGGAGGGCCTGAAATCACCTGCTTACTGTTTTTTCCTCTCTCCATCTGTTTATCCTTAACTACAACTTTTCATTGAACTCACAAGCCCTGAGGCTTAGTAAAGCGACATCCTAAAAATGCCAACCATTAGAAATCGGTGATAATAAACAAATTACACGCATATTTCTCCTGGTATTTATGTTTCTTTGAAGCTGCTGGTTAGAAAAGTCACTTCGAATCTGACGGACAAATAGCAGTCGCCTCGATCTCCACCAGCAAATCCTCGCGGCAAATGCGTGCCTGAATGCCGGTGCTGGCAGGCAGAGGATCAAGTTTCAACCAATTAAAAAAAGCAGTACGTACCTCGTTAAAATCTTTATAATCCCGTTCAATATCTCTCAAATAACAAGAGGTTCGAATGACATCGTGCCAGGTCATCCCTTCAGAATTGAGAAGCGAGGTAATATTACGGTACGTTCTCCAGCACTGAGCTCGAAAATCTCCCACATAGACAGACAGACCGTTTTCATCTACACTTGCTGTGCCGGAAATTAATAATATTTTATAACCATTTAGGTCGAGGCATAAACCTCGCGAGAATGAAGAAGGCCTGGGCAAGTATTTATAAGCCTCATTGAGCACTTCAGGTGCATTGACATCTCGTTTTGGGATTGGCGGCCGCTCAGGGGGGTGTACTGGTGAGAGCTGTATTTGTCCATCTTGTGCAAGCATGCCAAGTTGTATTAATTCCTCACGCTCATTTTTCGAAAGCTGTGTTTCATTAATGAGCTGTTCTTTTATCATACGTGCATCTTGAATCATATTTTATTTTACCTCCCAAACTGTGAATATTCCAGAAACAAAATCCTATTTAGTATCTTAATGAAATATTATTGAGCGATTATTTAAATCACTTCTCCTGGTTAGGGATTGTCAAGGGCCATCATATTCCCCAGGTGTGAAGGTCATCATGTTCCCTACCTGATTAGTTATTTAGCGTTAATGTAAAGAACGATAACTTAAAATTCAAGCGTTTTTTCAGTGACCATGCCGGACTACATGAGCAGGCGTTTCAGTTTTCTCATGTTTCTGGTTTCGATTTCATCTGAGAGAATGATGGATAGGAACTCCGAATACGCCAGTTGATTTTGCCGGGCTTCCAAAAGCCTGAGATCAAAATTATCGAGTATGCCGGATAATTTGAGAGTTTTCAGTTGTGTTTTGAGTCGCGCTGTTTGTGCTATAATTTTCTCCTTATTTTTAGTGAACAAAATAATCTGCCTGACGAACAAAGTCCAAAGATTGCTGCGACAGAGGCGATTGTCGTACTTTTGCGCCAGACTCAAAAGGCCCTGGGCTTTTCTCATGTTCATAAAAGCGTACGGTTCAAGGACGGTTCGGATCAATTTTGCAAAGTCATCACCGACTGCTTCGGTACGGCGTTGTAAATTCAGCGGCACTCCTTCATCCAGGGCAGCTTGAACATCGTCGGGAAAGTCGTTGAAATCAGTGTAGTGGTAGTGGTCGGTTATAACGTGCTGTTTAATCAGTATCTCCTGATAATAAATCTGCACGACTTTATCCGTGGCTTTGACCCGGACTTTTTTGCCCACATACGCGTGGGGCACAGAATAAGCTTTTTTATTGAATTGAATGTAATGATCCGGATGCACCTTGGCTTCTTTCCATTAAGCGATTTCAAAGGGTTCGTCAGGCAACGGCTTTAAAGCGGGTTGTTCTTTGTCAATAAAAACGTGAAAAGGTTTCAATCGAGTGGTGCCATGATCTCTTTGGCCGTATTCATCAACAAGCCATTTTGTGCTTTGTCGGTTGGCTTGGGCGATGTCAATGGCAGGATTGAGAACCACAAATTTTCGGAACTGCTGACGCACCGTCTGCACGTCTCGTTCCACTTTGCCTTTGTATTTCGGATGCTGCACCCGGCAGGGATCGATGAAACAGCCGTAATGTCCGGCCATCTCCCGGTAGGTGCGATTCAGTTTTGGATCATAGATGTCCGGTTTGATGACGCCGCTTTTGAGATTGTCGATCAGGATTCGAGCGGGAACGCCGCCAAAATAATCGAACATTCCAATATGGGAGGCGGTAAAACTCTGCTGATCCTGTTTGTAAACAAACTCGACAAACTTGTGGCGGCTGTGTGAAAGCGTGGCAATGAAGGCACAGACCGTCCTTTTTGTTGCGCGACTTGAATGTATTTTCTGATGGTTTTCCGGTCATAGCCTAGCGCGAGTGCGATGTGGCTGATGGATTGTTTATTGTTGTGTATTCCGCCGCCGGTAGCTGTTTCAGATTTGGCTAAAGACCCTTGTTTAAATTGGCAAGACAAGGTTTTAGCCGAAGGAGCAAAGGGCCCCATTGTTGCAAAAGTCACTCGATTGCGAGTCATTGCCGCCGGAGATGGTCGGCCGGGAAAAGAATGTTGGCTATTTATTCGCAAAACTTTGGCCGGCAGCGAAATCAAATACTGTTTGAGCAATGCTCCTTTAGACATATCCTTTGAAGAGATGTGTCGTGTTTCTATGTTACGCCGGCCAATTGAGCAATGTTTTCAGGAAGGGAAAAGTCATCTGGGAATGTCTCATTATGAACATCGATCCTGGGAAACATGGCATCGCCATATGACATTTGTCTTCATTGCACAATTATTTTTGACCGGAATAAGACACCTGTTTAAAAAAAACTCCGGTTCTGACGTTACCTCAAGCGACTTTGCTCATGAAAGCAGTGTTGCCAATGAAACCGTTTGATGCAGCGCGAGTAATAATGCCGGTGCGATATTATCAAAAAAGAAATTATGTCGCTTATGTGTCGCACCGGAAAAAGAAACTAATGAAATTGGGTAATCTTGCGCTGTAGTGATATTCAGGAAACCTTTGAAACGGTTAAGAAGTATGCAGTGCAGTCTAAAATTACCATGATAAATCATGATGTTTATTCAAAAAACAATTGGACAAACACCACAATTTATTATGGTGGTAAAAAAGTAATAAGAAGGTGCTAAACCGCTTCAGCGGTTTCAATAATGGAGGATTATTTACTATCCCTGTGACCGGTTAGTTTTTGATATTTAACCTCTTTATACTCGATGTGTTAGGCATTTACGCGGAACATTTTTCGGGATAAGTGTATGATGAACCAATTTCAGTGAAAATAAAAATCTAATTGGAAATCCTGATATTGTTGCGGTTTTAGGAGGAACTTGAGAAGGCGCACAATCCAACTGCAATATGTCTGTCCGGTGCGGCAGGAATAATGATGATAGCGAAAAACCTGTTTGATTTGATCTAACAATTTTAAATTTGGCTCGGGTTGAAAATCTTACTTGACATTCAACCAGCCAATTTATACATTAAAATACATTTTTTCTTTAAAAAAAATATTCAGCTAATATACTATGAATATGGATTATTTAACTAACGGCACAAGCCTGCAAAAACCTAAATTACCTGACCGGGTTCGAATAGTTATCCGGACCAAACATTATAGTATCCGAACAGAACAGGCTTATGTATATTGGCTAAAAAAGATTGTTCTTTTCCATAACAAGAAACATCCTAAAGAGATGGGCGCTACGAATATTAATC
>CAJVYQ010000020.1 GCA_913009825.1 uncultured Deferribacteres bacterium | reverse complement strand
TTGTATTAATTGATAATAATCCATTCTTTTTTTATTATATTGTAAATATTTTAACTCAGATTCAACTTCATTATTTTTTTTTATTAAACTTCTGCGATACCTTACAGCTCTAATCACCTTTGCTGCACCACAGGGATCATTTTTAAGAATACTTTGATATTTTTTAAACCATTCATTTGCAAATAACTTGTCAGAAAAAAGCAAGTTTGACAATTTTGCTAAATGTTCTGAAACATGAAAAAAATCAATGACGTGTATTGCAGAAGAATACTTTTTATTAAAATATCGCCAGAATTCTCTCGCACCATCTGCAATACAAACAACATATTGAAATTGATGGTGGGATAGTTTTTTCGCAACCTCTTTTTCTAACAAGGATTTTATTTTTCTCTTTCCTTTTTCAGGCATACAACCAATATAAACAGTATCTAAGCGTTTACCATCTGCATCGTATGTGCTTACTGTAGCGGCAGTTGAGTGTTTCCATCCTTCATCTATAATATTAATACAGGTGGAATCTATACTTATCACTAAAGTCACAGCATTCATGCTAACTGTTTCATTTTTAGCTATCTCGTCAGGGATACCGTTTTTTTCAATAAATTGACCAACATAGTCAAGAACTTTTTTAACCGTAGTTACAGATGGTTTTATAAATGCCCACTTACGGCAATGTTCTACAAATTCTCTTATTGTCATTGATGCTAAACTATAACAAATATATTCTGCTGCTGCATAACTAACATAATTATTAATAAACTTAAGTCTTTCTTCAAGTGGGCAAATGCTTCGATTATCTTTATTGCTCTGATAAATACAACGTTTTACCTGAACTTCGCCAAGTAGAGTTAAGTATTTTCCGGTAGAATTGAATTTGAAATAATGTTTTTGTCCGTATCGTATAATGGTTTTTTTATTCTCATCATTTTGGATAAATAATTCTGTAATTCCAGCAGCTCCTCCTTTACCAATATTTTGGAGAAACTGTTTTTCCACATTTAGAATAGATAAACCATCAAATGGATAGTTTGCAAGCGCTGAAATTTGCGGCGCTATTCTTTCTTGGATGGTTGATAATATTCTTGTTGAAACATTCTTAATTCTCATATATGACAAATATAATATCATTTGTCATTTAATGCAAATATATATTTTGATAATGTTCTTTCTTATGATTGCATTTGTGTAATACTAAAAACACACCCTTTATAAGTTAATTTCTTGAAGAAATTTTATTGACAAATAAAGTTTTTTAACATATATTATAAATGTAGTAAATGTTGGCGTTTTATTCATTTTTATCGGGCAATCCGTCTCCGCATGTTGAAAAATATTCCATTGTATTAAAAAGATGAAAAAGGGAATTGCGGATTTTTTTTCGGAGGCAGATAATTATAGATGAGTTCACTCTGAAAAGACACGACCGGTTTAATCCCGGAAATATTCAAAAAAATTTGTGACCTTTTGGCATTTTAACACGACTATACTAACAGGACAAAACTATTCACTGTTTCATTTGTCCTTTACAGGTAGAAACAATATTCGCAAACTTTCCGCTATTCGGACTAAAAATTGATGGGGCCTATTATGAATTTGCAAAAAGTACCGCCTGACCGTAATTTGCCCCCGGGGGGCAATGTTGTTGACTTAAGGAGAATTATTCATAAAAAATTTAACGTAGAGTTCGCTGAGAGCGCAGAGTTTCGCAGAGAAACGGTTATAATCAAATTTATTTCACCCGCCCACAATTTCAGCCGTGGACTACAAAAAAGGAAGTACCCTTACCGCTCCAACGGTTCTAAAAAAACACACCCGCTTTTCCGCAAAACCTGCAACAAAAAACTTCAAAAACCTCTGCGAGTCTCTGCGTTCTCTGCGTCTCTGCGTTGATGAAAAGCCTTTTTTAATGCAGAGTTCGCGGAGAGCGCAGAGAAATTGAAAAAATCGTCTGCCTGTTCAGCCCGCGAATTACACGAAATCATACGAATAGGACAAAATAGTTAACGATTCACGTTTTTTAGCGATATTAGCGGGCAACCTGAATAGTTACATTGGTTTATTTGTTTACATGCTATAAGATGCTTCGGCTCCGTTTCGATAAAAACCATCGAAACTCCACTCGGTATAATATAATCCGACGCTGTCACTCGAAGCCCTTCGGCAAGCTCATGACAGGCCTCCCGACTAAGTATAATAATCTGTAAATTTGATGACATATTATTCTATTAACCTCCCCTAGCCCTTCTTTGGTAAGGAGGGGAAATCCCTCCCCTTGATAAGGGCCTAACCTGAGTTTCCGGCATAAGTTTAGTCGAACGCTTGTCGAAAATTTCATAACGCTGCAAATCAGATATTTTCAAAACGTTAAAATGTATCTATTTTTTTACTGAGATGATTTTCACCGTGCAGGAGTGCAACTCCTGCACGAGCATTGTGACTTTTAGATGAGATTTGTGCTTTGCAATTATTGCCGATTCTCTGTGAGAACCTATTTCACAATTACTTTCAGCCATAAAATCCCGTACGGTTCAACAGAAAAAGAGATGATGTTATTGGAAACGGTAATCATATTGCCCGACAAAATATCATGCCATTCTTCACAATTTATATTTAGTCGATTCAAATCACACCTGAAATACTGGTTATAACGAGTCACATTTGTGATGGCGATGATGTGCTCTTTTTTATCGAGGGAGATTCTGTGAACGACAAAAAATGCAGCGGCAACATCGACCACCTGCTGCGGAGCATTGGGATGAAATGCTTTCTCACGGTTCCGCTTGCGGATCATCGCCGTAAGCCGGAAAGATACTTTATGCGTGGTTGTGTTTGGATCCTCTAAGGCGCGAACCAATTCTGATTTCCGGATTATTTTTCGATTGATGCTGCGCAGGTCTCTCTGCTCCAGAACGGTTTCCGCATCATTTTTTGAGCCTAACAGTCCGTGCAAATAAACTCCCGGCACACCGATCAGCACGAGAGCGATGGACCGGGAAGCCAGATACCGCTGCACCTGTAAATCCTCGCTCTCATCGGCGTCCTCCCTATTGATGGCGCTGTACCAGGTAATGTTCAACTCATAAGGGCTTTCGGAACCGTCACCGTTTTTTTTGTAGGAAATATAGCCGCCGTGTTCCAAAATTTTCAGACTCATCATTTCAATTTCACTTTTGGTCATAATGTTCTGCACCGCCATTACGCCAATGCCATCATGACTATCCAGAAAATTGAAAAACGTGGCTGTATCGGATATCCGTTGTAAACCGGCTGCCCAATTGGTCAGTTTACTTGCGTTGCCGGTTTGAAAGGAGTACAGCACCAGCGGCGGCAGGGCAAAATTGTAGACCATTTGTGCTTCATCGGAACCGTTGCCGAAATATTTGATATTATCCTTATGAGGCGCATTGGTCTCTGTCAGCAGCGCCACATGGGGGGCAATCGCATCCAGAACATCGCGCAGCAGCTTGATAATCGTATGCGATTGCGTCAGGTGCGCGCCGGTTGTGCCCAATTCATCCCAAAGATAGGTAACCGCATCCAGACGAATGATGTCGGCGCCTCTTCGCACATAGGTCAAAAGGATTTCAACCATTTTAATCAGTACTTTGGGATTTTTAAAATTCAGATCGATCTGATCCGGGCTGAAAGTCGTCCAGACCAATCTTTTGCCGTTTAAGGTATCGAATTCAGTCAAAACATCTGATGTCCGGGGCCGAATAAGCAATTTCAGGAAATCTTCCGGTATCTTATTTTTGGTGGAAAAAACCGTAAAAAAATCGTTATAATCCGGATTCTGATTTAAAAATTCCTGAAACCAGCGACTCCTGGAGGAAACATGATTGACAACGCCGTCGAACATGAGACGAAAATCGGTTTTTAAGTTGGCGATATCCTCCCAATTCCCCAATCCGGGATCGACCTCCTCAAAATCCATAATGGCAAAACCCCGGTCCGAAGAATAAGGGAAAAAAGGTAGAATGTGTAATGTGTTAAAAACACCGCGCAGATATTTTCTGCTCATTTCCGCCAGGGTTTCCAGTGGTTTTTCTCCCTGTTCATAAATTAAATCGCCGTAAGTAATTAAAATGGAATCTTCCTGAATGAAGCGGTGAAACGGATCAAACTCTTTTTCCCACTCAATCATTCCCGGTGTTTTGTAAGCGTAGTAGACTCTCAATACACGGATGAGTTCGGGAAAACAGGCGGCCGCCTTTTCTTCTCCGTACAGAAAATTTAATTTGGACAATATTTTTTCCGTTACGGAATCCGGAGGTTCATAAACAGGCCGGGAATAATCCGGTTCCAGATAGTGAAAACGGGATGCGTCGAGCTGTTTTTGCTTTTCCATTATTACGTATCAGCTTTTTTTAGTTAAGAAATTTACTGAGACATACCAACAAGTGATTGCGGTTATTCAATGAATCAGTACCGAATCCAGACTTGCGCGCCGGCTGCCGCCCAGGGCAAGACCTTTTTGATAAGCATCTTTTGCTTTGTCCGGCTGAGCCAATTCCAGATAAAGCGCCGCTAATTCCATCCGCAGCTCAGAATTGTGCGGGACAATTTTTATCTGTTGTTGCAGGTGCGCCAACGCGTGCCGGAAATCTTGTTTGTTCAGCGCGATATGATAAAGTGCATCGAATGCTTCGGCAGAATAGGGATTAATCTGAAGCGCCTGATTGGCAAAATCCACTGCATCGGCCGATTTACCGGCATTATTCAGCATAATGGCGATGTTGCCGGCATACAGAGCGCCGTTGTACGAAAAATCATCGAAGAGATAGGCCTGGTAAAATGCCATGATCGCTTTACGGTAGGCTCGCTGTTTCAGTGGATTTTCCGGAGCTGCAGCATCCGTTACACCGTACCAAAACAATCCGCGACTGTTCCAGATTCTGGCCAGAAACACCTTGTCCTTTTCATTAAGCGGTTTCTCTTTTAAATTGTCATACGAAAAAAGACGGACAAAATTCTCTTCCAATTGCCGGCCGGTTACGGAATCGGTTCGATCCGTAATAAACGGGCCGGCAATAGCCAGATGCGCAAAACTTCTCACATTTTTCAGCAGGGACCCGTGGGAATAAACAAATAATTTCCGTTCCCCGGGGAGTTTCACCAGCCGGGTTCCGGTTGAATCAAGAGGATTTTTGTGGAACAGGGAGAAATTTTTGGGATTGCCCAGGGCAAACATGGAATAATAAACGGGATAAGATACTTCATCCGAAAACGGCATCACCGAAGAGGAGTCCGGCAGATAACGGTTCAAATAAGAAACAAATGAATCTGCCGCCTGTTTATTGGCAAGATCGATTTCTTCCCAGCGGGCGACTAAAATGATTAGAACGGGAAGCAGTAATAGAAACCGCAGCGATTTTTTAAGCGAGGCGGCCAATTTAACCGCGCCAACGGTTAAAACCGGTACCGTCAACAGAAAAACCGGGGTCAGATAGACATCCATTTCCACCATCTGGGAGATATTCAGATTGAGCGGCAGAAGAATTGCAAAAAACAGGGTAAGGAAAACGGCTGCTGCCAGATAGGCAACCACGCCCCGGGACTTTTTCCGATCAAACAGCGCCCAAACCGCAAAAACTGTCAGGAGTATCCCCCACATCCCCAGGTTTTGTGCTACAACCCGGAACGATTTCAGCAGGGACATAGGCAGAACCACCCAGCCGGCGACATCCCCGGTAAAATAGTGCGACCGTCTCAAATAAATGAGCAACGCTTTCAGAGAATCAATTTTTTCGATCAAAAGTGGCGGATTCGATGCGGCTCTGAGCGGCAAATACAACCAGACACTTAGACCAATCAGGAAAAAAACGGCGGAAAACAGAACTGCGGCCACAGAGAGCCGGGGGCGTTGCTTTATAAACACCCAGAGAAAAACCGGCAGTATCCCCAGAGAGAGGACATACATTCCCAGGGTCGCAGCGAGTCCCAACATGTACCCCGCAAAATAGAGATGATTGACTCGCCCCCCTCTGAAAAAATACCGGTCCAAAAAATAAATAGCCAGAGCAAGAAAGAAGGCCTGAAAATTGTACACTTCAGTGTAAGATGCCTGCGACCAGATGGTACTGCCCAGAGCATAAATTCCTGCGACGGTGAATAAAATAGTGATCCGGTGCGGCAGTGGCAGATTTTCATCACACCAATTCTGCGCCAGCAACACCACAACAACCACCGTTGCCGCGGAGAACAGAGCAACCAAGTGGTTCATTGCAGCGGCCGGGTTTCCCGGCTCTAGTAGAATACTCACACGCCCAAACAGCCAGAATAGCGGATGACCGTACGCATGCCCGATACCCAATGTGCCGGCCGCGGCAATGAATTCACCGCTATCGCCCCAGAAGAATCCCTTTGCATTGCTCAATTCATAAACAGCAAAAGCAAAAAGACCCATTAAATAGGGGAAAAAAGAGTCGATTCTTTTATTTGACAACACCAATCATATCCTCCATAAAATCAATGATGGTACGTCCCTGTCCTGTTTCGCCGATAACAAAATGAAGCCGGCGCAACAACGGCCGATGGTGAAGCGCTATTTTACAAAAATTTGTAACTTTCACCTGAATTGAGCGATTCTCTTGTTTTTGAGCTCGTTTTTGTTACTAACCGGATTTTCATTTTTAATGCAAATCCACTTGGCGATTCTGCGAATCGCTCTACAATCGCTCAATTCGGGTTTCGAGAAACTTGAAAAAAATGGAGCACAGAATTGGAATATCACAGAAAAAACCAAAAATCTAACCGGAAATAGTTATTTTTTTAGAAAAATATCGCAAAGCAAAAGTATTCTCATTTACAAGGTAAGTGTGTCTTTTTAACTGACAAACAAATTCCGCTTCCATTTTTGTACTAATCCAGGCAATGTTAACAAAAGAGATTATTGGCCAATTTCTATTTTCAAATTCCCAAATTTCATTCTTCCGCGCATATGTCAAACTCAAATTATCCGCACAGCAGCGAGTACAACCACAAACTGCCAAGTCCGGACGGACTGAAATCTTTGGCGTATTTCAGGCAAATGGATTGCAGTGTTGCCGGGTTGTCCGGCATCCGGATGATGTGAGAATACTCGTTCCTGTCCGGGGCGCGTTGTGCCCGGGCAATAATTTTTTCCGCCGGGATTGCGCTTCGGCACAGAAAAATCAGCTCATATTGACCGGTGATTTGATTTGTAATCATGCCGATTCCCTGCAATGATTCGATCTGTTCCGGTTTGAGATCGATCTCTTCCGACAGTTCCCGGCCGATAGCCACAAACGGGTCCGGTGTCAGAGAACCCTGTTTCTGCAATGATTCGTGTTTTTCGGCATCGATATGCCCGCCAAAAACGTCAAACCGGCCTGAATCTACGGCAACGTGGTTGCTTCTTTTCATGAAAACGATATTTTTATCCGCACTGACAACAACGGCGCTCACGCCCAAACCGGGGATAGAAAGGTCACCGGCGCCGGTGAGGTGTTTTCCTTTCTTAATGCTGAATAAATGACTCTTAAATGAAATGGGCCCCAACTTTAAACGGAAGGGAACCGTGTTCCACGGGATTTCCCGCAGGTGACACAAGATACCGTTGAACAGGTTTACCTGCGGATAGCGTTGAATGTACAAATCCCAGAAATGATCCTCCAATTCCGCCCTCGCCGGTGAAATCTCCGAATAGGAATTGTCCCATTCCACGTACAGATCGTCGCGCGAAAAGGTTCGAAATGAAATAATTTCAAAGTAATGCGACAGAGGTTCAGGAAGCTGCAACCGGTTCCTCCGCAACTTTTCTGAGCATCACCTTCTGTTTCGAAACCCCATAGCCGGCTGTTCTTTGCAACTCTTCTGCCAAAAATTTACCTGTATATGATTTTGGAATCTGTATGATCTGCTCCGGCGTTCCTGCGGCAATGAGCTGCCCTCCGTCGTCGCCGCCTTCCGGACCGAGATCGATGATATAATCCGCCGTTTTGATCACATCCATGTTATGCTCGATGACAATCACGGTATTCCCCTTTTCCACTAACCGGTTCAACACCTGCAGCAATTGCTTGATATCTTCAAAATGAAGGCCGGTTGTCGGTTCATCCAGAATGTAAATGGTTTTGCCGGTGGCGATTTTGGAAAGTTCGGTTGCCAATTTTACCCGCTGCGCCTCACCGCCGGACAGAGTAGTGGCCTGCTGTCCCAGTTTGATATAACGCAATCCCACATCGTAAAGAGTTTGCAGCTTCCGCTTGATCACCGGAATATTTTCAAAGAATTTCAGCGCTTCACTCACGGTCATATCCAAAACATCGGCGATGGATTTGCCTTTGTATCTGATCTCCAGCGTTTCCCGGTTGTAGCGTTTTCCTTTGCAGGATTCACAGGTTACATACACATCCGGCAGAAAGTGCATCTCAATTTTGAGGATGCCGTCTCCCTGGCAGGATTCGCAGCGGCCGCCTTTCACGTTGAAGCTGAAACGGCCGGGTTTGTAACCGCGCACTTTTGCATCCAGCAGTTGAGTAAACAGATCCCGGATAGGCGTGAAAGTGCCGGTGTATGTGGCCGGATTGGATCTGGGTGTGCGGCCGATGGGCGATTGATCGATATCGACAACTTTATCCACATATTCCAGCCCTTTGATGGTTTTGTAAGCCAGCGGCATCTCTTTGGCGTGGTAGATGGCTTTTTTCAGTGCTTTATAGAGGGTTTCATTCACCAGTGTGCTTTTGCCGGATCCGGAAACGCCGGTGACACAGATGAACAGACCCAGAGGAAATTTCACATCGATCGATTTTAAATTGTTGCCGGCAGCGCCCTGCAAAAATAGATGCTTCCGGTTTGCTTTTCGTCTTTTCTTCGGGACGGGAATAAACTTTTTCCCACACAGATATTCACCGGTAATGGAGCGGCAATCAGTTTGAATCTCCTTTGGCGAACCGGTAGCGATTACATAACCGCCGTCTTCTCCGGCGCCGGGACCCAGATCGACCAGATAGTCGGCACTTTCAATGGTTTCCCGGTCATGTTCCACTACCAAAACGGTGTTGCCCAGATTGCGCAATTTATTCAGTGTTCCTATCAATCTACGGTTATCCCGCTGATGCAGGCCGATGCTGGGTTCATCTAAAATATAAAGTACTCCCATCAGTTGGGAACCGATCTGCGTAGCCAGGCGGATGCGCTGTGCTTCACCGCCGGAAAGGGTGCCGGCCGTGCGGTCCAGCGTCAGATAATCCAGTCCGACATTCGTCAGGAAAGTGAGCCGCTGGTTGATCTCTTTTAATATTTGATGAGCGATTGTCGTGTCGCGCCGGTTCAGTTTAAGACAACTGAAGAATGATTTTGCCTGTTTAATAGAAAACCGGCTCACATCGGCGATGGAATGATTGTGAATTTTAATGGCCAGGCTCTCTTTTTTTAAGCGCGAACCGTTACAGGCTTCGCACGGTTTCATGTTCATGTAGCTTTCTATCCACTCACGGATATAGTTGGAAGTGGTTTGCTTATAACGCCGCATCAGATTGGGAACAATTCCCTCGTACTGCTGTATGAATTCCGCAGTTACCTTTCGGTTTGTACTGGTGTAGTTCATCTTCAATTCTTCATCCGAACCGTATAAAATAATGTTTTTTGCCTGATCCGTTAGCTTTTTCCAGGGCTTGTTCAAATCGATTTGATAATGTTCCGCGGCCGCTTTCAGATGAGTGAAATACCAGCCTTCCCGGCCTTCTCCCCACGGTTCGACAGCGCCCCGGTTGATGGAAATATCCGGATTGGGTACAACCAGATTGGGATCGACTTCCCGCACGGTTCCCAAACCGTTACAAACCGGACAGGCCCCGTACGGACTGTTGAAAGAAAACATGCGCGGCGCAATCTCCTCGTAAGAAATGCAGCAGTCGACGCAGGCAAAATTTTCGCTGAATAAGTGATCTTCTCCTTCCAGTTCGTTGATGATCACCAGGCCACCGGCGAGATTGATGGCGATTTCGATGGAATCCGTCAGACGGTTTTTTATTTTTTTACCGGCAATCAGCCTGTCGACTATGATTTCGATGTTGTGCTTTTTGTTTTTGTCCGGTTTGATGGTTTCCGTCAACTCGATGGTTTTTCCGTCAACACGGACGCGGACAAACCCTTCCCGTCCGGCTTCTTCAAAGACTTCCCGGTACTCCCCTTTTCGCCCCCGCACAATAGGAGCCAGAACCTGAAATTTAGTGCTTTCGGGCAGATTCATCACCGAATCCACAATTTGCTGCACCGTTTGCCTCTCAATTTTCTTGCCGCAATTGTAGCAGTACGGCGTGCCGATTCTGGCAAACAACAAGCGCAGATAATCATGAATTTCGGTTACGGTGCCAACTGTGGAGCGGGGGTTTTTGCCGGTGGTTCTTTGTTCAATAGAGATAGCGGGAGACAAGCCTTCGATATTGTCCACATCGGGCTTTTCCATCAAACCTAAAAACTGGCGCGCGTAAGCAGAGAGGGATTCCACATAGCGCCGTTGTCCTTCCGCATAAATGGTGTCGAATGCCAGAGAAGATTTGCCGGAACCGGAAAGCCCGGTGATGACAACCAGTTTATCCCGCGGAATTTCCAGATCGATATTTTTCAGATTGTGTTCTCTGGCGCCTTTGATGATTATTTTGTTTTTACTGTTCATCTGTTTCCCAAATTAAGATAATTTTCTTGGACGATTTAAAAGATACGAAACCAACCATTCCTTTTCAATTGAAAAAATGAGATTGGATGCAGGAATGGGGAAAACGAAGAATGATTAACTGTAACATTTTAGTTTTTTGAAATATTTAAGCTTTTAACCAGAGTGCCAACTCAGAATTGTTACTGCGTACAGGCATTATTTTTAAGACCTTAATTGAGTGACTGGCGGGCGAATCGCCGAATCGCCAACCCAACTTACGTTAAAAATGAAAACCCGTTTAGTAACAAAAACAAGCTCAAAAACAGGAGAATCACTCAATCTGGGACGAGGTAAAATCCACCGCCGCGGGAAGTAATAATTTGACTAATTTCTTTCCCTTTGTGTCTCTTAGTGCCTTCCCTGCCCGATGCAGGCAGGGAGACTTTGTGGCTGAATAGTTACCTGAGATCTTTAAAAACTATCGTTTATAATAATAACAATCAGTGTTTACGAAAGTTTGCAAACCCAGTAACTGAAAATCAGCTAAAATGTTTGGCTCTCCCGGGTATGTCTCCGGAAAAATACTTCATCTTATTTTAAGGGTGCGGAATGTAAGTTTACTACATTCCATACTAAGGAATAATCTATGCCAAAATAGTGATGAATTAACTTATCCCTCATTCTTGTCATTTTTTTGCCTGATTTTTTAAGGCCAAACTATAATTTATCTGAAAGGTAAAACGAATATATCAATTTAATATTATAGATTCAAGGAGAAATCAGGAGAAGAAGGTTAAACAAAAAAACCTTCCGGGTTTTGAAAACCCGGAAGGTTTAAAGTAGTTAAACAGGAATATTTTAATACATTCCGCCCATACCACCGCCACCCGGAGGCATTGGCGGCATCGCTTTTTCTTCTTCGGGTTTGTCAACGATGGTCGCTTCGGTCATCAGTAACAACCCGGCAACACTGGAGGCATTTTCCAGCGCGGTGCGGGCTACTTTTGTCGGATCGATAACACCGGCTTTCAGTAAATCTTCAAAGACATTGGTTTCTGCATTGTAGCCGTATCCGTCTTTTCCCTCTTTCACTTTCTGAACCACGATAGACCCTTCCTGTCCGGCATTTTCCACGATGCGCCGAATCGGTTCTTCCAAAGCTTTTCTGACAATTTCAATACCGATGGTTTCATCTTCAGTTTCGCCTTTCATGCCGGCCAAAACGTTAGAGGCCCGCAGGAAAGCTACACCACCACCGGGAATAACGCCTTCTTCTACGGCGGCGCGGGTCGCATGTAATGCATCTTCGACTCTGGCTTTTTTCTCTTTCATTTCAATTTCCGTAGCAGCGCCGATATTCAACACAGCCACGCCACCGGCTAATTTTGCCAGTCTTTCCTGTAATTTTTCCCGGTCATAATCAGAAGTAGTGGTTTCTATCTGAGCCCGGATCTGTTTGATTCTTCCTTTGATATCTTCGGTATTGCCGGCACCTTCAACGATGGTTGTATTGTCTTTATCGATCACAACCCGTTTGGCTTGACCCAAATCGCTTACAACGGCATTTTCCAGTTTAAAACCGGCTTCTTCGGAAATTACGCGGCCACCGGTTAAGATAGAGATATCCTCCAGCATGGCTTTTCTTCGGTCGCCAAAACCAGGCGCTTTGACGGCGGCGATTTTCAATGTGCCGCGCAGCTTGTTAACTACTAATGTTGCCAGCGCTTCACCTTCCACATCTTCTGCGATGATCAGGAGAGGTTTTCCCATTTGCGCCACTTTTTCCAGTAAAGGAAGCAGGTCTTTCATAACGCTGATCTTTTTGTCATGGATCAAAATCATGGGATCATCTACTTCACATTCCATCGCTTCCGCATTTGTGACAAAATAGGGAGAAAGATAACCACGGTCGAACTGCATACCTTCTACAATATCCAGATAAGTTTCCATCCCTTTGGCTTCTTCCACGGTGATAACGCCATCTTTGCCGACTTTATCCATTGCTTCGGAAATAAGATCGCCGACCGCTTTGTCGTTATTCGCGGAAATGGCGCCCACATCGGCAATTTCGCTCTTTTCGGTAACGGTTCTGCTCATATTCTTCACTTCGACGATCACTTTTTCCACTGCTTTGTCGATTCCCCTTTTCAAGTGCGTGGGATTTGCGCCGGCAGTGACATTCTTCAGCCCGTCATTAATAATTTTCCGTGCCAGAATTGTCGCCGTAGTAGTACCGTCACCGGCAATATCACTGGTTTTGGAAGCTACTTCTTTGACCATCTGGGCGCCCATATTTTCTACCGGATTTTCCAGTTCAACTTCTTTGGCCACGGTCACGCCATCTTTGGTGATGGTCGGTGCGCCAAATTTTTTATCAATTACAACGTTTCGGCCTTTGGGGCCTAACGTAACCATTACGGCATCCGCCAACTGGTCAACTCCTCTTTTCAGAGCCGCCCGTGCGTCAGCTTCAAAATCAATTAATTTTGCCATTTGTGCATCCTTTCTTTTTTTATTTTAACTGATTTGTACTTATAAAATTGCTAAGATGTCCGCCTCATGCATGATCAAATATTCCTGGTCATCGATGCTCACTTCATTGCCGGAATACTTGCCATACAAAACCTTATCCCCATTCTTTACTTCCATAGGAATTTTTGTTCCGTTCTCACTGATCTTACCGGAACCAACTGCAATGACTTCCCCCTGCTGCGATTTTTCTTTGGCTGTATCCGGAATGATAATACCGCCTTTAATCTGATCCTCCGGTTCAATCGGTTTTAAAACAACACGATCTGCCAATGGTTTTATTCTCATTGTTTCCTCCTTCTGTTGATGACCTTTTCAATTATTTATTAGCAGACTAAATTAGCCAGTGCTAAAACTATATATAATATATGATTTTTATTTAAGAATGCAAGGGAGAATAAAACAGATGAACAGAGTATACAATGAATATATAATAATTAGTAAGTAATATAATCTTATTATATTTATTTTAGCGTAATAATGATATTTTATGACGATATATGTTAAATCATCCAAAGTAGAAAGAAAAAACTATTTCGGACAGATGTCCTCAATTTCACACTATTCATAATATTTTTTCGGTGGTTCACCCCAGTTCAGTTTTGTCCGCAGGACGTGATAGAAACTGTAGCCGGAACATTTTACCAATTTTACCGACTTCCCCGCCCGGCGAACCTGAATAAGATGGTCTTCCGTAATTTGCAATACGGATTGCCCATCCACGGAAAGGATCATCTCTCTTTTTTCGGACCAAGCTTTGAACTTAACAATTTTATCATCGCTGATTACCAGCGGCCGCTGAGATAAAGAATGAGGACAAATAGGCGTAATTACAATGGCTGCCATATCCGGCGCCAACAACGGACCGCCGGCCGAAAGAGAATAAGCTGTTGAACCGGTTGGGGTACAGACCAGCAGGCCGTCCGCATTATAAGTGTTCAAATATTCTTCGTTGATGTAGGTTTCTATAAGAATGGTTCGTGTGTAGGATCCTTTTTCCAAAACCAAATCGTTGAAGGCAAAGTAACTGAATTTATTCAGATTTTTCACCACGGTAATTTGCAAAGTCATCCGGTCTTCAATTTGGTAGTTACCGGCAATCAAATCAGCTAATTTTTCATAAAGCTCCTGCACGGAAATTTCCGTTAAAAATCCAAACCGTCCCACATTGACGCCCAGGATGGGCACACCGGAAGCATTGACATCCTTTGCCGCACCAAGCAAAGTGCCATCGCCGCCGAAGGAGATTACCATATCACAATGATCGCCCAATTCATTTCTGGAGTACACTTTAAAATAGTCCGGATGCAGAAGATATTGGGATGCTACCTCTTCTGTGATAACTGCCGGGATTCCTTCCGAATACAGTTTTTCCAGAAAATCGGGGAGGACAGTCTGCACTTTCTTCTTGTCCAAATTTGCGATGATGCCAAATCTCATAATTTTCAGTCCGGATGTTAAATGAGGTTCATTCCTAGGCGCTTCCATCGAAAATAGAATAAAACGATTTAGCTAAGCTGCTGCAAGGATAATGCAAACAATACGTTAACAAATACACGATACTTCAAAGAAACCATCAAACGTCCGATTTACGCCATCGCCCTTGCGGAAGACTTAAGCCAATTGTTATGTGCTTAATATACCGTAAATTAAAAACATCTATAGAAATAGTCTTTAAAATAATTTTATCTTCAACAATCAAACCGCACATATAAACAAAAAAGAATATATGATAAAATCATATAACTTTACTGAAGAAATTTGTATCCAACAATTAATATACATGGATTAAATTCACTGTAATCCGTCTACCCAATCTATCGCTGTATCAACTATCCATTCTGAAATTCGTTTATCCGGCAAAATTCCCCTTTTTGCAAAACGAATTTTTTTATCAGCAAACAATTTTTTCGTTTCACTTTTTTTACCCATCATAAATGAAGCAGAAGTGTTTGCCATTTTTTCAACACCCATTGAAAGGTATAATCCAACTACAATAATTTTTTCTTTTTTTTCGGTTTCTTTCAAAATTGTCGAGACACCTTCGGTTGCAAAAGATTGACCAACTTCCACAAAAGCATAATCAAAATATTTAATTCCTGTTTTAGCACACACAAAATAACCAATTTCTCTACACATAGAAGACCAAATTGGCTCAAAATGCTCATCTCCATGTGCAAGAAGAACTACACCTTCAGAATCTGGTGTTGTTGATAATTCTTTAACTCTATCCAACATGGAATTTTTTAGGATATCGCTATTATTTAATGTTGGGCCAATTGTTATTTTCACTTTTGTATTAACAATATCTGTTCCTTCGCTTTTAATTTCATTTATGATATCTTTTTCGCTATACAAACCTAAAATAGTTGGAATATCAAATAAAGAATGTCCTGATGGAGCAATTAATAATGGTATCGTATAAACTTTATCAATACCTATGTTTTCAAAATCTTTAATTACTGTATTTATTGAAGGCTCGTTAAATTCCATCAATGCAACGCGAATAGCACTGAATTGATTATTTCCCTTTTGGGACATTATGGTTTCAACTTCTTTTTCAAGTTTTAGAACTGGTTCGTTCCATTGAGGCATAGGTGAACCATGAGCAATAATAATCAAACCATATTTCTCTTGAGCATAAACAATGGTAGATAATAACAAAAGAGAAACAGTCATTAGTAAAATTATTTGTAACTTTTTCATACTTTAATGTCTCCATTTATTACCTAAATTGAGCGATTCTGTACTTGAGACAACCACCCAAAGAGTGAGATGTCATTCAGTAGGAATCTTGTTAGTTTATTGCTAAGATTTAAAAAGATTTCTCCTAAATGACATGAGAATCGCTCAATTCAGATATTAGTTAATTTTCATTAATCTTCAAAATCATTAGTTAATGAGACGTTTTTACAGAACACTCGTACTATAATAACCATACAATATTGTTGTTTATTTTTAATGATTCATTCCAGACACTTCCATACCGACCACCGGTTTAATTTCATCAAAGCGAAATAATCTACCGATTTTCTCTGCCAATTTTTCCGGAGTCAATTCCAATCTTTGCTGTAACAAATCCACGCTGCCATGATCAACAAATTGATCCGGCAAACCGAATGAAACAATTTTCACTTTTGCTTTTTGCATGGTTCCCAAAAATTCCCGCACTGCGCTGCCGAAACCACCCTGCAACGTATTGTCTTCCAGCGTTACTAACAGAGAAAACCGTTCCGCCAGATCGGACAATTTTTCTTTATCCAACGGTTTGATGAAACGCATATTTTCCACCCGGGCCGAGATCTGTTCCGGCGCCAACAGATCGGCCACCCGGTTCAAAGTAAACACAGACTTTCCCACGCCAAGCAGCGCAATGTCCACGCCGGAACGCAGCGTTTCACTCTCTCCGATGGGGATGGTTTTAAAATCGGATTTCATAGGCGAACCCCTCCCAGTGCCGCGTGGATAGCGAATTGCGACAGGACCTTCATTATATTGGATGGCGGTTTGCAGCATATCCTGTAGCTCCGGTTCATCCTTGGGCGCCATTACTACAAAGTTGGGAATCAAACGCAGGTAGCTCAGGTCGAAAGCGCCGTGGTGCGTAGCGCCGTCCCCGCCAACCAGACCGGCGCGGTCAAGAGCAAAAACAAGGGGAATTTTTTGAATGCCTACATCGTGAATCAACTGATCGAACGCTCTTTGCAAAAATGTGGAATAGATGGCCACAACCGGTTTCATCCCCTGCAGCGCCAGACCGCAGGCAAAGGTAACTGCATGTTGTTCGGCAATTCCCACATCATAAAACTGATCCGGCAACTCACGGCGTAAATGGATCAATCCCGTTCCGTCCGCCATAGCCGCCGTGATTCCAACAATCCGTTTATCTTTTTGCGCCAATGCTAAGATGGTTTTGCCAAAGACTTCCGTATAAGACGGCGACTTGGATTTTTTTTTCACGGTTCCGGTTGCCTGATCGAAGGCGCC
The DNA here is from genome assembly GCA_913009825.1 of uncultured Deferribacteres bacterium. Lineage (GTDB taxonomy): Bacteria > Zhuqueibacterota > JdFR-76 > JdFR-76 > DREG01 > DREG01. The sequence goes on along the minus strand of CAJVYQ010000020.1, from coordinate 60,881 downwards.
GAGTCCGTGAAAAATGCTGGCATTATTTTCCGCCGGCAGGTACCCTTTCCCTTTTTTTGTCAGAATATGAACCAGGATCGGTCCTTTCCGGTTTTTGATCTGGTTCAGAATTCTGATCAGCATAGTCAGATTGTGGCCGTCGACAGGTCCAAAATAACGGAAACCCAGTCTCTCAAAAACAACGCCCGGCACCAGAACCGACTTGAGCGCTTTCTGGATTCGCCCAACGCTGGCACGGATTTTATTGCCAAGTTTGTCCAGTCTTCCGGTCAGTTCCCAGATATCATCTTTCAGTTTATTGTAGCTGGGTGCGGTTATGATGGAAGTGAGATATTGCGCCAGGGCGCCCACATTGGGGGAAATGGACATTTTGTTATCATTTAAAATAACAATGAGGTCTTTTTTGAGCATGCCGGCGTTGTTAAGTCCTTCAAAAGCAATTCCGCCGGTCATAGCGCCATCACCGATAACAGCAATGACCTTGTAATCTTCCTGAAAATGATCTCTGGCGCACGCCATACCCAGAGCAGCAGAGATGGAGGTGCTGGCATGACCGACGCCGAACGTGTCGTACTCGCTCTCGTCAATTTTAGGGAACCCGCTGATGCCGTCTAACTGACGAATGGTAGGAAACCGGTCTTTTCTGCCGGTTAAAATTTTATGAATGTACGCCTGGTGTCCCACATCCCAGACAATCTTATCTTGCGGAGTGTTAAACACATAATGAAGCGCCACGGTTAATTCTACCACACCCAAACCGGGGGCAAGATGACCGCCTACCGTAGAAACAACATCCAGAAGATAGTGGCGTAATTCATCCGTCAGTTGGTTCAATTGATCGATGGACAGGTTCTTTAAATCTTTGGGATAATTCACTTTTTGCAGAATTGAATCGGACATGATATCTTTCAACTGTTTTATAGTTCCCGGTAAAATCTCACTTTTACCTGCTTAAGGCAACCTTTAATCGAACCGAGGCGATCAGGGAAGTAGTTCCAACTGAAAGCCGTCTTCTCCCTTTTTGGTCAATTTCATCAGTTTTTTTTCCGCCTGATTCAGTTTATCCATGCAGAATTTTGCCAGGCCCATTCCCTCTTCAAACAGTTTGATAGATTCCTCGAGAGGGATTTCGCCGGATTCCAACTCCGCAACAATTTTTTCCAGGCGTTGTATGGCTTCTTCAAATGATTTTTGCTTCATTTCTCTCCATTGAATTTATAGTAAAAAAAATATCTTCTCAACCTCTGGATTTCGTCGGGCAGGAGTTCAACTCCCGCCCGGACATGGAGCCGTTAAACATCAATCACCGGGAAGAATCTCATCTACTTTTCCTTTGATCTGTCCCCGGTGAAACTGCACACGGATTTTATCCGCAACCTGTACATCGGCAGAAGTTTTAACTAATTTGCCGTCTTCTTCCCGAAAGCAGAGGGAGTAGCCGCGGTTCAAAATGGATTGCGGACTCAGTGAAATCAACTGTTTGTGCAGACTGTTAATTTGCTGTTTACGGGAATCCATAAGATACTGATACTGCAATTCCATGCTTTTGGTCAGTTCATCCAATCTTTGCTGATATTGCCTGATTACGTCGGACGGCCTTTTCAACGCGTAGCTGTTCTGCAAATGATCGACTTTTTCTATATAATAGGAAATCTGCTCGCGAATATCGCGGTACATTCCCGCAATGCTGCTCCGGAAATATTCCCGCAGTTCCGTTTTATTTTTTACCGCTAATTCCGCCGCGGCCGACGGTGTGGGCGCACGCAGATCAGCGACAAAATCGGAAATACTAAAATCAACTTCGTGCCCTACCGCAGAAATAACCGGGATTTCCGAAGCGAAAATAGCACGGGCAACCATCTCTTCATTGAACGGCCACAGATCTTCCAGGGAACCGCCGCCTCGCCCAATAATAAGCAGATCGACTTCGCCGTATTCATTGAAATCCGTAATTGCCCTGGCAATCTCTTCGGCAGCGCCTTCGCCCTGCACCCGCACCGGCGCCAGAATCAACTGAATGCCCGGAAATCTTCGGCCAAAAACACTAAGCATGTCCTGTAGAGCTGCTCCCGTCGGCGAGGTAACAATACCGATTCTTTCCGGATACGGGGGAACCGGCTTTTTTCGCTCCGGTGCAAACAAGCCTTCCTCCCGAAGTTTCTGTTTCAGTTGTTCAAACGCCAACTGCAGTTCACCAATGCCGGCCGGCTGTAATTGAACCACTTCAAATTGGTAGGTTCCCCGTCTTTCATAAACAGTAATATTGCCGTTGGCAAGTACTTTTATACCGTCCCGGGGAGTGAAAAAGAGACGCGAATTATAGCTGCGCCACATCACAGCAGGGATCTGGGCTTTTTCATCTTTCAGCACAAAATAAAGGTGACCGGACGAGTGCCTTTTGAAATTGGAGATCTCCCCTTCCAGCCAGATTGGCGGAAAAGCGGATTCCAGAATCTGTTTGATCTCCCGGGTTATTTCCGAGATGGAATAGATACGTTTCTGTGGTGCGTTTTCCAGCGGTAAACCCATTCTATTTCTGCTCTTTATCTAAACCGTATCATTTATAAATTCTAAAAGTAACTACTCAGGCATGCTCCATGCATTAGCTGTAATCACGCTTCGACGCTGCACAGCACGGCTTTCAAGACCAGCCCTAACCCTTATCAAGCTCGGGATAAACTCAGTTGAAGACTACCTGCTCATCAAACAATAAGCATACTCGAATAGTTAACTCATAAAACTTATTTCCCTTTTATTTTTTACTTTACGCCTTTGAGCTTTCGCGGCTCTAAATTTTTAAGGCTAAAAAATATAAATAACTCTGTCAAAAAAATTCTTCCGCAGTTTTTCCATGATACAAACAAAAATGTAACCAATCACATCCGCTGCCATCAACCCTTGTTTTCGTTTATCTCAAATACCAACGGCAAAATCAGGCGAAAAGTGGAACCTTCGTTCGGCTTACTTTCCACTTCAATTTTGCCGCCATGCTCTTCCAGGATACGCTGCGTAACCGCCAGACCCAGACCGGTGCCGCCCGAACGGGTGGTAAAAAAGGGGTTGAAAATATTCTCCAGGTTTTCTTTGGAGATGCCGACACCGGTATCACTGATTTCAATCACCATCATTTCATCACGGATAAATGTGCATATTTCAATTTTTCCCTCCCCGGGAATGGAAGCGATACTGTTGGCCAAAACATTGACCATAACTTGTTTGATCTGTTCGTCGTCAAAATAAAACAGCGGCAGATTTTCATCAAGATGGAGATGCAACCGAATCTTTTCATTTAAAAGAGGCTGCTGCAGAGCGACCACATCCCGCATCACATTATTAATCTGTTTTTTGCGGAGAAAAGGTTCGGGTATTCTGGTAAAATCCAGCACGCTTTTCAGAATTTTCTCCAGCCGGTGCACTTCCGATTCGATGATTTTCACGCCAAGCGCCACCTGACCGCTGTCCCCGGGCGATTTTTTTATGGACTTGGCAAAACCACCGATGGCCGTTAACGGATTGCGAATTTCATGCGCCACGTGGGCGGCCATTTTCCCAATAGTTGCCAACTGCTCGGATCGAACCAATTTATCTTGTGTGGTACGCAGCACATCCAGGGTTTCGGCAAGTTCCTGCACTTTAACTTCCAGCTTGCGGTACGCTTCTGCATTTTCCAACGCCAGTGCTGCATGACTCGCCAGCAGTTTTAGCAAAGAAACCTGGTCATCCCGCAGAGGCACGCTGCTGTATTTGTTGTCGGCAACTACGACGCCAACCGCCCCGTTTTTGGAAATTAGAGGAACCGTAACAAATTCCTCCGGTTGAAAAAAGTCGATCATTTCACTTGTAAGAGTTATATCCTGGGCAAGCAACTGGTTATAATCTTTGATCCAGTAACTTTTTTGATGGTGGATGGTTTGGATGAGAATATTATTTTCATCCTCCAGGCTAACAAATAATTTCTGAATCTCTTGATTGAAAGGGTCATCCTGGTTGGGCGATTTTTTCCCAAATCTGGACAAAAACGCTTCGAGGTTGGAATGATCCTTGGCCAATTCACCCCAAATATGATAAGCCGCCTCCGCCGAAATGGGTCCTACTCCCATACGGCCTCCCAACACGCCGGCCTGTTCGTTAATCATAAAAATGATTGCCCGGCTGAATCCCAGCGCGCAGCCGGCGGTAATACTGGTCAAAATCAGATTCAGCAAAATATCCACATCCAGCACACTCTGCATAGCTTCGCTGATTTGGCGCAGGATGCTTAGTTCGTAGGCCTTTTTTTCTACCTCTGTAACATCTTCCCAGATGGACAGCACATCGGTGATTTCACCTGCATCGTCACGAAGAGGCACATACTGAATATTCGCACGGATATTCCGGCCGGCTAAATTTCGGATGTCGATTGCCGGAATGGAACCGCATTTACCCGACTCAACAGCCTGTTTAAAATGATCCCTGATTTCAACACGGTTCAGCAAATAAGGATCCAGCACATTTTGCTCGATCAGATCTCGGGGATGATCGATCCCCATCATGAGGGCAAAAAATTTATTGGTGCGTAAAATGTTGCCTTGCTTGTCAACGGCCAGAATACCGAGGGGCGCATGGTCGATAATTCTTTCCAGATACTGTTTAGCCCGGGTGATCTCTTTCTGAAGTTTCACATTCTTCAATTTCACTTCATTAGTGATCAGCACATTTTGAATCACATTGACCAGTTCATTCAAACCGAACGGCTTGTTAAGATAGGCGGAGATCCCTTTGTTCAGCAGATCATTTTTCTGCTCCTCATCCTTGGGCACGGCCGAAAGCATGATTACCGGAATCTCCCGGAATGGCAAAAAAGATTCGTCTTCCAGAATTTTCTCAAAAACCTGCAAACCGTTCATGCCGGGCATCACCCAGTCCAACAAAATCAGATCCGGGTTCTCGTCCCTGATTTTCTCCAATCCTTCCTCCCCGTTGAAAGCGGAGATACAGATATAATCATACCGGGTTAAAATGGCACGGCACAAATCATGAAGACTTCTGTCGTCATCAATCACTAAAATTTTTTTTATGGGATAAACCATATCTCAACCAATAAAAAACTCCCTGTCGGGAAAAGGGAGTTTTTTTGTTTTAAATTTCACCGTGACTATCCGGCCTGTATCAGGCAAGACGTTGCCACGCCCTGCGTCTCAGCAGAATGCGTGCAATCATACAATTTAATGCCGAATAGAAACATGTTTTTTGTTTTTACGCACATTTTTTAATCCCTGAACGGCAGGGGGATCTATTTTAATAGATTATCTGACTTTTTTCTTATGTCGATCTTTACGCAGCCGTTTTTTTCTCTTATGTGTCGCAATTTTGTGTCGTTTTCTCTTTTTACCACAAGGCAATTTGCAGTTCTCCTTTCTGATTATGAATGATGCAGCAATAACAAAATCTGTTTTTGATCTGAATTATTCGGGGTCGTTTCTGTTTTATTTCAGTTCTCTCCGCCCTGTTTTTCTTCCGCATATTTTCTTAATTCGGGGGACGGTTTAAAATGGGGCATTTTTCTGGCCGGGATAGGCACCACCACACCGGTTTTTGGATTACGCCCGATTTTCGCTTTGCGGTCTTTTAAACTGAATGTGCCGAACCGTCTCAATTCAACCCGCTCGCCGGAAGCCAGTGCATAACTTACTGTCGCCAGAAAAGCATCGATCACCGTGCCGGTTTCAAGTTTGGTCAAGCCGGTTCCTTCGGAAATAATATCGACAAGATCCGCTTTATTCAAAGCAACCTCCTTTTCAGAGCATCCCTATTTCTAAAAGGTTCCCATCTTGTACTGATATTTCAAAGCAGGAACAGATTCTATTTTAGTTTTGATTTCGGACAAATCACCCAGAAGGATATTAAAAATGGTGAATTTCTTTTTGGGGAAGCGATAAGTTTTGGGTTTGCCTTTTATACCGGCCATTTTAGCTGCCAGCCGGATAGCGGTACCGTAATCACCCAACCGGTCAACCAGGCCCAATTTAATGGCCTGTTTGCCGGTAAAAATCCGCCCGTCGGCAAAAGACAGCACTGCTTTCTTGGTCAATCTTCTGTTTTCGGCCACCACACCGACAAACTGTCCGAATGCATCATCGATGTAACTTTGCAAATATTTTCGCTCCCGGCTTGTCATATCACGGTAGGGCGAACCGGTGTCTTTGAAGGTGCCGCTTTTCACTACTTCAAACTTTACGCCAATTTTATCTAACAGCCCTTTAAAATTGGGTACCTCCAAAATCACGCCGATGCTGCCGGTTGTGGTACCTGGATTGGCCACGATGGAATCGGCGCCGCAAGCCACATAGTAGCCGCCCGATGCCGCAACACTGCCCATGGAAACTAAAATGGGTTTCCCGGATTCACGGATCGATTTAACCGCTTCGTATATTTCCTGTGATGCCGCCACGCCGCCGCCGGGACTGTTGATGCGCAAAACCACGGCACGAATGGCATCACTGTCCCGCATCCGTTCCAGTTTGCGCACCATGGAACGGCTGTCGTAAATCACGCCGCGCAGTTCTACCAAGCCGATTTTATTGCCTGAGATTCCCAGACCGGTGGTGTCGCCGGAAATGCCCCAAAAGCCGACAATAAAAATGAGCACAACAAATAATACACTGGCAAAAATTAAAATGCCGATTACCCAATCGCGTCGTTTAGCCATATCAAATGATTCTCAATAAGTTACACCGAAAAAAACGCCTATAGTATACTAAAACTCTGCTTAAAAGTCAACATGAAAAGAAAATATGTAGATGGAGAGTGGACCGTATAAGATTGAGGGATACCCAATTCCGTTCGAAGCTGAACAGATTGGGTTTGGGTCTTGTGCTTTTTAAAAGTATAGCTCCCGTTTCGTCAACTTATTTAGTGTCTGTCCGAAAATACCATAATATTGTCATTCCGGCCTGTCTGCACAGGCAGGCAATCTTTAAGCCGCCTGCCTGTTGCAGGCAGGCAATCTGCTCGAAGGCAGCAATGGATTCCTGCTAAAAGCATGCGGGAATGATAAATTCGGACAGACTCTATTTAATCTGTTGGCACGCAAACTCTTTATTTGTGACCTAAACAGGCCGGAATAGTTACAAAAGCATAGTACATTTATCCACAATTCAATTCCCTTTTTCTGCCAAAAACAGCTTGACAATGAATCTTGTTTATTGTATGTTTATAGTTTAGATTCTAATAAAAAAATCCAAATTGTTTCTTAATTTATACAGAGGAAACCATGCCGGAAAAATTGATTTTCGAGATGAGCGCCGAAGGAAGAAAAGGCTATACACTCCCAAAATTGGATGTTCCCGCAAAAAAAGTAAGTGATCTGATCCCGAAAGGATTCGTCAGAAGTAAATCCCCAATTTTACCGGAAGTTTCGGAGAACGAAGTGATGCGGCATTTTGTTGCGCTGTCCCGGATGAACCATCATCTGGATAAGGGGTTTTATCCGCTTGGCTCCTGCACTATGAAATACAATCCCAAAATAAACGAAGCGGTCTGTCGTTTGGACGGATTTGCCGGAATTCATCCGTTACAGGATGAGGAGGATGTACAAGGCGCTTTGGAATTGATGTATTATCTGTCACAACATCTTTGCGAAATCACCGGTTTAAAAACGGCAACACTGCAGCCTGCTGCGGGAGCCCATGGGGAACTCACCGGCATGATGCTGATCCGTGCTTATCACGAAAATCTCGGTAATCCACGCAAAAAAGTGCTTCTCCCGGACTCCGCACATGGAACAAATCCGGCCAGCGCGGTTATCTCCGGTTACGAACCGGTTCAGATTCACTCCAATGAAAAAGGGTTGATCGACATGGATGACCTGAAGGCCAATCTGGATGAAGATGTGGCCGCTCTCATGTTGACCAATCCCAATACACTCGGGCTGTTTGAGAGCCGGATTCAGGAGATCAAAAGTCTGTTGGATAAAGTGGGCGCACTACTCTATATGGACGGCGCCAACCTGAACGCTTTGCTGGGCATTGTTCGTCCCGGCGATTTTGGTGTGGATGTCCTGCATATCAATCTGCATAAAACGTTTTCCACCCCTCATGGCGGCGGCGGTCCCGGCAGCGGGCCCGTAGCAGTTTCGCATCGACTCATCGATTTCCTGCCGGCGCCGGTCATCAAAAAAGAGGGTGCGCAATACATTCTGGATTTCAATCGTCCCAAGTCGATTGGGAAGGTATTCACCTTCTTCGGTAATTTTGGTGTTATGGTGCGGGCATTCACTTATATCCGCATGTTGGGCGCCGGGGGTTTGGTAAAAGTCAGCAAAAATGCATTACTCAATGCAAACTATCTGCTGGAAAAATTGAAGCCCTATTTTGATTTACCTTACCAAACCCGGCCGATGCATGAATTTGTGCTCTCCGGGGACCGGCAGAAAAAGTTGGGAGTAAAAACCAGCGACATGGCAAAGCGGCTGCTGGATTTCGGTGTACACGCGCCAACTATCTATTTCCCATCGATTGTCCACGAAGCGATAATGATCGAACCAACGGACACTGAATCCAAAGAGGCGCTGGATGAATTTGCCGACATGATGATCCGGATTGCAAAGGAAGTTGAAACAGAGCCGGACCTGGTTAAAAATTCTCCGGTCACCACGCCGGTTTCCCGGCTGGATGAAGCCGGAGCGGCAAGAAATCTGAAAATCCGCTGGACTCCCGAATCCGCCGGTTAATCTTACAAAGGTAATCTGAAAAATGAAACTGTTCCCGGATCGGAAACCAAAAATATTGGTGGTCGATGATGTACCGTTAAATGTGGAATTACTTAGAACCTATCTCAACACGGCAGGCTATCTCGTTTTTGAAGCCGGAAATGGTGAAAAAGCGCTGGAAATGGTGGCACAAAAAAAACCGGATTTGCTTTTGCTGGATATCATGATGCCCAAAATGAACGGCTTCGAAGTATGTAAACGATTAAAATCCGATCCGAAAACCAGATTTATTCCAATCGTGATGGTAACCGCACTGCAAAGTGTCGAAGACAAAGTTCAGGGAATAGAAGCAGGTGCGGATGATTTTATCACCAAGCCGTTCAACAAAATGGAACTGTTGGCACGGGTCAGATCGCTGCTGCGCATCAAATTTTTATATGATGAGCTGGTGAAGAAAATTTATCAATTGGATCAGGCAAAAAAGCGCCTGCAGCAACTGGCAATTACGGATGGTTTAACCGGACTTTACAATTACCGTTTTTTTAAAGAACAATTGCTTCACGAAATAAACCGCGCCGCCAGACACAATTTGTCACTTTCGCTGGTTATGTTGGATATCGATAATTTCAAGATCTACAACGATGCAAACGGTCATCCCGCCGGAGATGAAGTTCTACGCCGGATTGCCAAATTACTCCAAAATAATATCCGTAAAATTGATATTGCCGCCAGATATGGCGGCGAAGAATTTGTCATCATTCTGCCGGAAGCAAGTCCGGAATCCGCAAGAGTTGTTACCGAAAAAATCCGGCGGTTGGTGGAAGAAGAGCCCATCCCGTTTGAAAACAAACAACCAAACGGCAAACTAACGGTCAGCCTGGGATTGGCTACTTATCCCACGGAGGCTGAAGACGGGAAACAGCTCGTGTCCACAGCCGACCAGCGGCTTTATAAAGCCAAACAGAGCGGGCGTAATCAAGTAGTTTTTGCATAATACAATATTTTATTCTTTCATCTTTTTAATTGTTAAATGCCATTCAAACGAAAAAAATTACTCAATCGTTTACTCTTAATCACTTTTTTTGCGAGCCTGGTGCCTCTGCTTTTTGCCGGGATTTATCTGATCCCCAAAACCGGTAAAGAGACAAAAAAAGCGACCCGGGAAAAACTTTATTCCCAATCGCTGCTCGTCTCTTTTCGGATCGAAAAACAATTATTGTCTCCCGTGCGCTATTTTCTGCACGATCTGGCCATAACCGACCGGCAATTAACCGAAAAACGTTTCGCTAAAATTTTTGCCGAATATGGCGAAATAAAAAATTTCGTCCTGGAAATTGCCCGGATAGATCCGATTTCCGGGAACAAAACACAACTATTTAATATCCGGCAAAAAGATATTCCGCAGTTCGAACCGTTTAATCCCGGCGCTTTTCACGATTCCATACAAGTTTTACAAACAAGGATCGCCGGGAAAAACGATCAAACCATTTTTCTAAAAATGGGTATTAAAAGCGAATCGAATACGATCTATTTTCTGGTGGTTCAGTTGTCACAATTTTTTAAGTCTCTCGGAACAGAATTCGCAGTCGGGAAAATTCCTTTGAATTATGGGATCATCGACCGGAAACATCAGGTCCTGCTTTTTTATTTTGATCCATTGGGCAAACAGACGATCTCCCCGCAAAATCCGGCGGTAAAAACGGAAACCGCAGCGCGCAATTCGGATCATTTTGAAATTGAGACGACAAATTCCGGCAAAGTTTTGGGCGCCGCGTCCGAAATCAATTCGATTGTTCGCTGGCGGGTTTTTACCGAAATACCGGAAAACCGCTTAGCGAACCCGGCGAAAAATATCCGTTTTAATTTTTTTCTGTTTATTATCCTGGGATTGCTGCTCTCCTTTTTCGGCACCCTCTACTATTCCCGCCGGATCACCGGCCCGATAAACCGGTTTTCCCGAACCGCCACAGAAATTGCCCGGGGTAATTTTTCCCAACGGATCGAAGTGGACAGTGATGATGAGATTGGCCGGTTAGCCCGGATTTTCAATTACATGGCCATCGAGCTGCGCCGTTTAAACAGCATGAATTTGAATAAGATCATCACCGAGCGTACCAAAACAAAAACAATTATCAAAAATATTGGCGACGGCATTATCGTCACCGATGAGAATAACCGGATTGTTACCGTCAATTCCACGGTTGAAAAATGGTTCGGAATAGAAGAGAAAAATGTGGTAGACAAAGAGATCAAACTTGTATTCAAAGAACCCAGTTTACTAAGTTTGATAGACGAAGTCAAAGAAACGGATATTCAGGGGACTTTTACAAGAGAACTCTCTGTTCTGCTGCCTCACCAGATAAAAGAGAAAGTGTTCCAGGGGCGGGCCACAAAAATCATCAGCCAGGACGAAAAAATCATTGGTGTGGTGGTCATTTTTCGCGATATTACGCGGGAGAAAGAGGTCGATCTGATGAAAACTGAGTTGGTGTCTATGGTAGCGCACCAACTTCGGTCTCCGTTGACTTCCATTTCCGGCTTTTCCGAACTGCTCCTGGAACCGGGAGATAATCAGGAAACCATCCGGGAATATGCCAACATCATTTATCAGGAGTCGGTCAGATTGGCGGATTTGATCAATAAATTTCTGGATATTTCCAGAATTGAAGCAGGAAAAATGGATTTCAAACCGAAATCGATTCAAATCCGGGATGTTTTAAACGACATCCTGCACGTCGCCAGTTCAGATGCACAGAAAAAGAATATTAAATTATCGGTTACGGTTGCAGATGAAGCCAATGATGCCTTCGCTGACAGTAAGATGATAGCTGAAGTAATTTTAAATCTGTTGTCAAACGCCATAAAATACAGTCCGGAAAATACGACGGTTAAATTGGTCGTTGAAAATGATACCAACATGACAAGTATCCGGGTAGCCGACCAGGGATATGGCATTTCCGAAAAACACCTGGCCAATATTTTTACTAAATTTTACCGGATTAAGGATGATCCCAGGGTCGGTGAAGAGAGGGGAACAGGGTTGGGATTATCTCTGGTTAAGGAAATTGTAGAGCTGCATAAAGGACAAATTCATGTCGACAGCCAGATCGGTAAAGGGACAACGTTTGTCATAAAATTACCTAAAAAAATACAATCGGCCGGTTGGCAGCCATAAACCGGTGTTATGAACTGCGGGTCAGAAAGATGAAAAAATCACAGGTCATCCTGCTTTCGGATTCCAACTCCGGTCATTTGGAATTGATGGAAATTGCCATCAGGAAGGTACTGAAAAATGCACAGATCGTACGGGTGAGCGCCATGGATGAATGTTTGCGCTTGCTGCCGGATATTTTCCTTGATCTTGTGATTTTGAATTTGGTGGCAGGCAGCCGGACTGAATTGGACATGTTGGCAAAGATTCACGCTTTTAATCCCTGTTTACCGATATTAATTATCACCGGTCAGGGGAATGAAAAAGCGGTTGTAAGAGCCATGAAATCAAGTGTTCATGATTACTTGATTAAATCTACCGGTTACCTGACCACTCTGCCTGTAACCGTTACCCGCATTCTCCGGGAAACCGAAGAGAAATGCAGTTTGTACCAAACCGAACAGTACTACAAAGACTTGGTTGAAAATGCTTCGGATGGGATCTATTTGCTGGATGATGCCGGGTATATCCGTCTGGTAAATAAGATGTGCGCCCAAAAAACCGGTTATAAACGTAATCAATTGATCGGCAGGCATTTTTCTTTTCTTTTTTCCGAAGAGGATCAGAAAAAATTACTATACAAAGTCAAACGAAACCAGAAACTTAAACGGGTCATTAAGTATCAGACTTCCATTCTTTGCACATCGGAAAAAAGGCTGCCGGTGGAATTGAGTATTATTCCCGTAAAAAGCAATGAAACCGTCATCGGCTACCAGGGAATTATTCGGGATGTGTCCGAAGAGATTCGTCTACAGGAGGAAAGGAAAAAAAGAACTGAAGAAATTCAACGCATGAATGAAGAGTTAATGGAAAAAAATAAAAAACTGAATGAATTACACCAGCTTAAAACCCAATTTATTTCCAACGTAGGACACGAACTGCGCACCCCTCTGACCAGTATTTTAGGCTACACAGAACTGCTGCGGGAGGGTGTTTACGGACAGCTTGAATCCGGCCAGGAGAAAGCGGTTCAAAATATCAATTACAGCGGCAACCATCTGTTGAACCTCATCAATGAATTGCTTGAAGTTGCTAAAATACAGAGTGGAAAATACAAAATTTACAAAGAGCCGACTTCGGTTTACAATCTGGTCGAAGCTGCCATAAATACAATCAGACCAAGTATCGATGAAAAACAAATACGGATTGTTACTTCTCTGCCTGAAAACCTGCCCGGTATTTTGATTGATGCGCAGAAGATATTTCAGGTTTTACTCAATCTTTTGAGTAATGCGGCAAAATTTACCATGGACGGAGAAATTGAAATAAAATTGTTCCAAAAACAGGGACAAGTCTACTTTGTTATCCGCGATACCGGCATTGGGATTCCCCGGGATGAACTGGCAAATATATTCCGGGAATTCCACCAGGTCGATCGAAGTCTGACGCGGCAATTCGGCGGCACCGGTCTGGGATTAAGTCTGGCAAAATATCTTGTTGAACTGCACGGGGGAAAAATATGGGTGGAATCTGTTCCGGAGAAAGGGTCTGCTTTTTTCTTTACTCTGCCCGTTTCATCTAACCTGGAGCAGAATCAAACGATTGAAAATGGAAAACAAAACATGACCGGTGATGTTGCCCGGACTTATTTGCCCCGGGCTGAAAACACACGATAAAATACGGAATTTGAAGTTTCGTAACATTTTAGTTTTTTGAAAAAATCTGCGCCCTTTGCGCTCTCTGTGTCTCTACGTTTTAGAACGCCTGTTTTTTAACGCAGGGACGCAGAGCAATTGAAAAAATTGAGTAACTATTCAGCCCACAAAACACACGAAACACTCGAAAAGTTTTATCTGAATTTAGTTTCGTATTTTTTCGAGTCTTTCATCTGCTAACTGAGTAGTTATCATCTCCGTAATTTTTAAGCGGCCTGCCCAAACAGGCCAATAATAGCATTCGGAAAGGATATACTTGTTTTTTTCAAAAGACTAAAGTGTTACAAGTTTCTGCGAATTGCCCAAAATAAAAAGATGATACTATTATGAGCAGAAGAAAAAAAATATTATTAATCGATGATGATTCCGATATGGTGGATATTGGCAGAATTATCATCAAAAGAGCCGGTTTTAAATTTGTTCCCGCAGCTACGGGGGGAGAGGGACTGGCGAAAGTGATCGCCGAAGAACCGGACTTGATTATTCTCGATTATATGATGCCGGAAATGAACGGCCTGGAATTTTTCAACGAATTAAAACAGAATCCGGAATACAGCCTGTATAAAGACACTCCCGTTATTGTGCTGACCGCACATGAAGATGAACAGATCGATCAGACACCTTTGTTCGAAAGCGGATTAGCCGCTTTTCTGATCAAACCGTTCGGGCACCGGGAATTGATCAATGTCGTTGAAAATGTATTAATGATGACTGAAATCAGGCGGAAAAATGCTGAGCTTAAGGAAGAGGTAAAGCAAACCAAATACAGATATCGCGATCTAATCGAGAATGCCAACGATCTGATTTTCATGCTTGATAACAATGGCAAAATTAATTTTGTTAATCGGAGACTGAATGATATTACCGGTTTTAAACAACAGGAGTGGCTGGATCATTTTCTGGAAGATATTGTCATACCTCAGGATAAACAGATTGTGGAAGAAGCGATCTTCGAGGCAAAACATGGAAATCCATCCCAGGTTCAGATACGCATTCGGGATCAGCAGAACATGATTCGATATTTTTCCGCCAACATCAATCCATTGACGGAAAACAAAAAACTCTCCGGCATGGTGGGCATTGCCCGGGATGTGACCGAAAAATACAATCTGGAATCAAAAATTGCGAATCTGGAAAGTTTTACCCAGAGTATTGTAACCAGCATGGGCAGCGGATTAATCACGGTGGACCGGGAACGGCATATAACATTCTTCAACACGGCGGCAGAAGAAATATTGGGGCTCCGCGCAAAAGATGTACTGCACAGGTCCATCGACGATATTTTTAAAAACGGCGAGAACACAACCCTGCTGCCAAAAAAAGATCAGAACCACGATCCTGTTTTCGGACAGGAGATGGAAATTTCAAACACCGCCGGTAACAAAGTTCATATCGGCTTTAGTCGCACTCCCTGGCTGGATCGTGCCGATCATTTCTTAGGAACAATTATTACATTCAGGGACATTTCGGAAAGCAAGCGGATGCAAATTGAAATGGTGCGCATGGATCGCCTGGCTTCACTGGGTATTTTGGCGGCCGGTTTGGCCCACGAGATCAGAAATCCACTGGCTGGGATCAAAACGATGGCGCAGGCCCTGGAAGAGGAAGTGGCGGACGATGATCCGCAATTGGAATATCTGCATCGAATTATCCGTCAGGTGAATCGCCTGGACGAGCTGCTGAAAGCATTTTTCTCCTATGCCCGCCCCAGACCGCCGATTAAAAAATTGCATCAGGTTCAGGATATTATTCATGAGGTTTCCGTTTTACTGGCAAAACGACTGCTTGCCAAAAAAGTGGCATTTAAGGAATTTTATCCGAAAAACCTGAAACCGGTGTTAGTAGACCTCAACCAGATTCAGCAGGTATTCTTAAATTTGATCATCAATGCTCTGGAAGCCATGCCCAAAGGCGGAGAACTCACCATTTCCGCCAAAAATATAAAAGCCCGTACTGTTCGCATAGAGCGGAGGGGACGATCGTACCGCAAGCCGCAGGAAAAATTGCCATTTGTCGAAGTATCCATTACAGACACCGGAATCGGCATTAAACCCGAGCATTTTGAATGTATTTTTGATCCTTTCTTTACCACCAAACCGCGCGGCGTCGGCCTGGGTCTCTCCATCGTGTATCGAATCATTGAAGAACACGGAGGTGAAATCACCATCGATAGTGAAATAGGAAAAGGAAGCACTTTTACCATTTTGTTACCAACGGAAGGATAGCACTTTTGGAAATAAATATTCTGATTGTTGATGATGAGGAAGATATCGGCTTTGCTTTACAACATGGCCTGAGTAAGGACGGTTATCACGTAACAACCATTCTGTCCGGTGAAGAAGGGGTGGAGTATATCAAAAACAATCTGATCGATTTGGTTCTGTTGGATATTCGTTTGCCGGAAAAGGACGGATTTCAGGTTTTGCAGGAGATAAAGGAGATCGATCCGGATATTTTGGTTGTGATGATGACCGCTTTCCCCAATATCGAGCCGGCAATCCGAGCCATGAAATTAGGCGCTTATGATTACCTGACCAAACCGTTTCAAAATTTAAGCGAAGTACGGCTAATTGTCAATAAAGCACTGGAAACCCAACGCTTGCGCCGGGAAGTTATCCGTTTTAAACGACAGTTGAGCTTGGAAAATATTGTCTCGGAAATCTTTGGCAACAGCAAAAAGATTGTGAAAACCAAAGAGATGATTCGAATTGTCAGCGGTGTGCCGCGCACCTCCGTATTGATACAGGGAGAAAGCGGCACCGGAAAAGAGTTGGTTGCCAACGCGGTGCATTACGGCAGCAAGCGCGCGCAGAATCCGCTTGTGAAGATTAATTGCAGTGCCATTCCGGACAATCTGTTGGAAAGTGAACTGTTCGGTCACGAAAGAGGCGCTTTCACCGATGCAAAAATCATGAAAAAAGGGTTGTTTGAACTTGCCCATACCGGTTCTATCTTTCTGGATGAAATATCCAGTTTAAAGCTCTCCCTGCAGCCAAAATTGTTACGGGTTCTGGAAACCCAGAGTTTCCGCAGAATCGGCGGCATCAACGATATCAATGTGGATGTGCGCATCATTGCGGCGACCAATCAAAATCTGGAAAACTGCGTGAAAGACGGCACCTTCCGAACCGATCTTTTTTACCGTTTAAAGGTAATGGTAATCAACCTGCCGCTGTTGCGCGAACGGGATGACGACATCATTTTATTGGCCAAAATGTTCATCGATCAGAACAACCGGGAGTTCAACAAAGATATTTGGGGATTGACTGAAGAAGCGGAAAGAACATTGCTCCATTACCCCTGGCCGGGAAATGTACGGGAATTGAAAAATGTGATCGAGAGAGCGGTTATTTTGTGTAACGAAGAATTGATCGATGTGGATCATCTTCCCCGCGAATTATATCTCGCCAGCCGGAAAGCGCCGGTTAAAATCGGCCAGCAGCTAACCTCGGACATGTCTCTTTCCGACATGGAAAAACGGCACATCCTCTTTGTGCTGGAAGCGCACGAAAACAACAAATCCCAGACCGCCCGGGTTCTGGGAATCTCCCGCTCAACCCTGCGGGAAAAATTGCGCCAGTACGGTATCGATGATGAGACGGATTGAAAAGGATAGAGCAGTTTGAAGTGACTAAAGTTTTTGTGCTGCACCCTTTTGTGACCCGCTATTCTTATTGCTGCAGAAAAAATTGAAAAAAATGAATTTAGCTTTTTAGCCTTTTCTGTAGTATGAACTCTTTTATGTTTCTTGAAAATTACAATAAATCATGCTAAATTTGTAACTATTCAGGTTGCCCGCTAATATCGCTGAAAAACGCGAATCGTTAACTATTTTGTCCTATTCGTATGATTTCGTGTAATTCGCGGGCAGAACAGGCAGACGATTTTTTCAATTTCTCTGCGTCCTCCGCGTCTCTGCGTTAAAAAAACAGGCGCTTTAAAACGCAGAGAGCGCAAAGGAAGCGGATTTGTTCAAAAAACTAAAGTGTTACGGTATTGTCACTGCTCAGGCAGCCCGCGAAAGACTCAAAAAAAAACAGGAAAAAAGTTAGATGAGATCTTTCGATTGTTTCGTGCGCTTTCTGCCTGTGTCAGACAGACATGAGCTGAATAGTTACCTAAATTTTAAAAAGCCTGCCATTAAAAATTCTTTATTTCATTTGTTTTAAAAACGATTCCAAAGATAATGCCGTTATGTGCCTTGTAAGAGGAATAGTTTCATCTGCCAAAGAAACAATTATGCCACTTTGAATATTGAGAGCGGGAAATAATTTTATAAATCGCTCGATAGGGTTTGCCATGCCTGTATTAAGTGTTTTGGACAACTTTATCTCAACGGGAATTATTTCAGGATATTTTTCAATAATTAAGTCAATTTCAAGCTGGTTATGGGTCCTTAAATAATAAATATCCGCCCGCCTACCATTATTATAATAAAATTTAACAATTTCCTGAATGAAAAAGTTTTCAAATAATTGTCCTGCCATGGGTCCTTTAAATAGATGATTCTCCGTTTGAATACCGGTTAAATAACAAACCAATCCCGTATCCAGAAAATAGACTTTGGGACTTTTGATAATCCGTTTCCCAAGATTACGATAATATGGAGGAAGGAGAAAAATAATCTGGCTGGCTTCCAATATTGAAATCCATCTTCTTATTGTAGTAACGCTAATACCTAAATCATTGGCAAAACTTGTTAAATTTAGCATTTGAGCGCATCTTGCAGCTAACAATTGTATAAACCGCTGAAAATTTCTCAGATCTCCTACATCTGCCAGATTTCTAACATCCCGTTCTAAATATGTTTGTAAATAACTTCCATACCATAAGTCAGTACTTTGCCCGGGGTTGAGAACGAGTTCCGGGAATGAGCCATTGAGACAGGCATGAACAAAATACGATTTAGTATCAACCAACAGATCGTTAACAATTTTGCAGCGTTTTTTTTCATTTATATCAAATGATAATAAATTTAATAAGGCAATACGGCCGGCTAAAGAATCACCTAAATTTTTGATCAAATGAAACTGTTGAGAGCCTGTAAGTAGAAAGCGGCCGTTTTTATGCCGATCCTGATCGATGGTTATTTTTATATAGGGTAGTAATTCAGGTACATATTGTATTTCATCAAAAATAACAGATGACCCAAAATTGTCGAGAAATAATTTGGGATCTGTCAATGCCCTTTCCCGATTCAAAGGATCATCAAAACTGACAAATTTGTGCGTATCTTCAAACAGATGTCTCAATAAAGTTGTCTTGCCGGATTGACGAGGGCCCGATAAAGCTATCGCCGGAAATTGTTTACTACTTTGAATGATGACATTCTCGATTTCTCTCGAAATATACTGCCTCATACAAACAATCCTCCCTTCTTTCAGTGCCGGACATATTTGCTTTTCTATGATAAATATGTCTGGAATATAACGCTTTTACTATTGTTAAGCAAGGCTTAAATTGGGGAAGCACTTTATCCCGCGTACATCTCCCCCAACCTGGCTAACAATTTTTCATGAATGCCGTCAAAGCTGCCGTTGGACATGATGGCAACCTGATCACCCGGTTTCAATTGGGGCGCCAGCCAGTTGATTATCTCCTCCACACTGTCGTTGTAAAAAGCCGGTATATTTTTTTGCCGCAATGCGTCACAAATCTGTTCCCGGTTGAGCCGTTCTTCCGGTTTCAAAAGATGAGGCCGGTTGATTTTGCCAATGGCTACACCGTCGGCGGTTTCCAGAGCAGCGGCGATCTCCCTCTGCAAAATATTTCTGCGCGTGGTGTTGGTTCTCGGTTCAAAAATAGCCCAGATTCTGTTTTGCGGAAACTGATTCTGCAATCCGGACAACGTTTCCCGAATGGCCGTGGGATGATGAGCAAAATCGTCGTAAACAACAATTCCGTTCACTTCGCCGCGGATTTCCAGGCGACGCCGGATGCTCTGAAAAGTAGCCAGACCATGTTGAATCACCTCGTTATCCAAACCGAGGCGATGCAAAACAATGATCGCCCCAGCGGCATTCATCACATTATGCGCTCCTAAAAGCGGCAGAGAAAAATCGCCGAAACGTGCACGCGCATAATCCAAAGAAAAAGAAACTCCGTTTTCTCCATAGTGAATATCACAAATCCTCCAGGCGGCATTCTCTCCCCGGCCAAATGTCTCAACCGGAGTAAAACTGCTGGCAATCAATTCGTTTACCACCGGATCATCACTATTGGCGACAAGCAAGCCCTTTTGCGGAATGATTTTAATCAGATGCCGAAAAGTAGTTTTAATATCTTCCATATCTCTGAAGATATCCGCATGATCAAATTCAATGTTATTGAGAATCACAATTTCCGGTAAATAGTGTATAAATTTGGAGCGTTTGTCAAAAAAAGCGGAATCGTATTCATCGCCTTCGATGACAAATTGTTTTCCTTCCCCTATCTGAAAACCGGCAGCAAAATTCTTAGGCAAACCGCCGATAAAAAATCCCGGTTGCCGCCCGGCATGAGTGAGCAGATGCGCGAGTAAAGAGGCCGTGGTCGTTTTACCGTGTGTACCCGTCACAACAATATTTTGTTTGCCGCGCAGAAAAAATTCCTTCAGTGCCTCGGGAAATGACATATAAGGTAGTTTATTGTCCAGCACATATTCGGCCTCCGGATTACCACGCACCACAGCATTGCCAATGATCACCAGATCCGGTTTGTAGGCGATGTTTTGTTCGGCAAAGTTGTTATCGACGCGGATGCCGTTTTTTTCTAAAAAAGTGCTCATGGGCGGGTAAAAATTATCGTCCGAACCGGTAACTGAATAACCGATCTGTTTCATTTTTACAGCCAGGTTTCCCATAGCCGTACCGCAGACGGCGATGAAATGGATCTTTTTAACGGATTGGTAAATCATGGCTTTTCCTTCGTCATGGTAAGAGTTAATCGGGTTTTGAGAAACTCAGATAGTCTGAATTATCCGGGACAGAAAAAAGGTGTGCAGCTTGCTACGTACTACACACCTTTTTAAGAAATGAAACGAAAAACGATTATTGAACAATTATTCCTTGAAACTTGCTACTGCGCGGTCGGCTGTTTCATACGTATCGAAAATGGTTAACAGTTTTGTGATCATGAACAGATTTTGGATCTTTTCGGTAGCTCCGGATATTTTAAGCACACCATCAGCGCCGGTTAAGGAAGTCATGCAAGCCATAATGGCACCAAGACCGGAGCTGTTCATCCATTTTACCTTACTCAGATCGATCACCACTTTTGTGATTTTATCGCCGATAAGACTTTTTACCTTTTCATGAACCTCCATGGATTCCGGGCCACCCATCATATTGCCCCTGAGATAAAGCACCGCAACGTTCTCACGAATTTCTTCTTTAATTGTCATTGAATTCCTCCTGGTATTTGTTTTGCCGATCAGATGTAAAATTTATTTTTTTCTCTTCATTTTTTCAAGAATAATCATTGTTCTGTTTTTTTCGAAAGAATAATCGATTCTATCCATCAATGATTTTAAAATAAAAACACCTCTTCCGCTTTCTCTTAATAAATTTTCCGGCAGCAACGGATCATCAATATTATGCGGGTCGAAGCCGACTCCCTCATCCAGTACATTCATAATCATACGATCCGGTTTTTCCATTATTTCTATGATAACTTTTTTAGTAACATCGTTTTTATTGCCATGAATCATAGCATTGCTGACAGCCTCGGTGAGGGCGATGGCGATATCATCCACATCGCTATCGGAAAAATTCATGTCTTTTGCTGCTTTTTCCGCAAAATAGGCGGCTTCTTCTACTTTTTCGATTTTGCTCAACAGTTCTAATTTACGTGGAAATTTACTTGTCATATTAAATATTTATTTCAACGGATCATTCACCTGGTCGCTATTGATGTTCAATATAGCTATTCTGACTAAATATTGCAATAATTTGTTTGCAATATTAAAAATACCAGTGCACGTTCAGATCAATTTGATTGATGAAATAAATTTGGTTGTTTGGTGTTGTAACCCGAAATCTAGATAATGAAATGAGCGCGCTGCGATTGGCGCGGTTCAATAAGTACAATCTCAATTGCGGGCCAAAACTTATAAAATCTCCCCATTTTTCCTTCGTCGGTTGGCCAAAAAGATTCTGTTTAAACCGCCACTCTTTCCGTATGTAGCCGGCGATTCCGTTGTATAAAATTAAATTCCCCAACAGGGGAAATTGGAACCCTGCGGTTAAGTAGTGGTTTCTCCTGTTCATAATTAACTGCTCCGAAAAATCACGCCAGAACAAACGGCCGTTTTCCTCGAATTCCAAACGGTGAAACAAAGCAAACTGAATCCCGGCGGAGTGACCGATATTAATAGAATCGGTCAGCGTAAATTTTCGGTAAACATAACTTCTGATTTGACTTTGCTGCTCTTCAAAGTCGTAACTTGTATAATTGGCCAGCACTTCCTGTGCCTGATAAAAGCGGAAAGACGGTACCGGCCTGAACCGTAAAGAGGTGCCCAATTGCAAAATCCGATTCCAGTTGTTATTAGCGCTCTTTTCTTTATAAATGTAAAGCAGGTGATGTAAATTCGCCCGACCGGTGATGCCCAATTCCAGGCTTGGTGAAAACCGGTGAAAATAGGATAAAATAACTGCCGTGCGAAATTCATCGCGATCGTCAAAATTGTTGCTGTCCGGCGTATCGTATTGAAATTTGGAAATTAACAATCGGAAAATTAAAGAGTCGGTTTGTGAAATCTGCCAGGATGTAAAAAATCGCAGCGAATGTACCCGGCTCCTGTTGTCGGGGATCCCCAGACTGCCCAGCGAAGGACTTGGTTTAATTGTTTTTGAAGAGGCAAAATTCTGATTCCGATTGCTGTAAATCCAACCCAGATGAGATTTCAACTTTGATGATTGCCAGCGGAAATAAGATTCCCAGCGGATTCCGGTGTCGTTCCGCTCTCTTGAGCCCGTTGCTGTTTCGCGGAGTATCTGATCCACACTACTGAGCCTGTTGTTTATTTGCGTGAGAATCGACCAGTTCAATCGGCTGCTAATTTCGTAATTCAGCAGATTGGAAAAGTTATTTTCCCGCTCCAGGCGGGATTCCAGGTCGCCTTCTGCCGAAATATAATACACCTTCTTCCGGTAACTGAATTGATAAAACAGGGAATCGGTGGTGTTGCCATAAAACCGGCGTTTAATTTTATACCGGAATAATAGATCCTGATTATTGCGTCCTTTGAACTGGTTACCGTGAAATTCAAAATTATACTGGTTTTCGTATTCTAAAATTTTAAACGGATTAGAATTGGATTCCAACCGGTAATAAAATCCATTGTTTTGCCGGTTATAGCGTTTGTCAAATTTCCAGCCCAAATAACTTTTAATTTGTGTGATCTGTTTTATCTGGCTGATCAATCCCACACCAAGTGAATGAGTATCGTAGCTGTTAAAAAATCCGGATTGGCGATCGGAAAAAACAGATGATTTTAGTTGCAAGGCGCTTTGCAAGTAAGAATTTAACCGATATTGATAACCAAACTGAAATTGATGATCATCCTTCCATTTTTCAGAAATGGACGATGCTTTGAGAAGATTGGAACGGTAGTTTTCATAAACAAAAATCCGCTGTTTTTGCAGGAAAGGAGAAAAATAGGAAATCTGACCCTGGTAAAAATAGTTGTTGAAATCCTGCCGGAAACCAAAGTGAACGTAATTGGCTGATTGGCCTCGACTTTGATCCGGCAGGGCCAAAATATAGAGCAGGACAAAGAAGAAATACGGAAAATAATGACGAGAGAATTTGGCATCCGGCTGAATAAATAACCGGCGGGATGATCTGTTCGATGAAAGATCTACTGTTCTATGCCTGTTTGTTTTCTTCACAAATATCTCTAACCCGAATTATTCGTAGTATTTTTAAAAGGAGATCGGGATAGCTTTAATCATTTAGTGCCTGAACGAAAACCCCACTTTTCTGTCATTCCCGCCGTTCCTGAGGCAGACAGGTAAAAGCGGGAATCTATAAGTTTATGATTTTATTGGATTCCTGCTCTCCACTTTCGTGAGGACAAGCTTCGCAGGAATGACGTTTTTGCTGTTTTTCAAAGTTTTCGGTCAGACACTATTTAAATATTTACTCTAATTGAGTAATTCTGAACTTCAAACTATCACCTATCGAGTGAAATGTTATTCAGTAGGAATCTTGTTGTTTTAACGCGTATGATCAAAAAAATTCCTCCCGAATGACAGAAGAATCGCTCGGTTTAGGATTTAAATAAATCTTTCAGAAAATTAACGAATAATTCAAGCTAACCGAAAATACGGAATCGAGCCAAAAGGTCAGTTCTTTTTTTCATGAGAAGCGGACAAAGCTTTTGCGAGCTTTTTCTTTTTTCTTTTTTTTCGAAATGCAAACAGATCATCGATGGAAAATTCTTCTGTTTGCGGTGTATTGGGAGCAATAGCTCCGCCGGAAATGATGAGTTTGAGAGCATCTTCAATAGACATATCCAGCATGATTGCTTCTTCTTTCGGGACAAAAATCAGATAACCGGAAGTTGGGTTTGGTGTGGTTGGCAGAAAAACGCTCAATACATCTTTATCTAATTTCTCCTGAATCTCTCCCCGGGTATCCTGGGTCAAAAAGCCGATAGAATAAGTCCCCTTTCTGGGATATTCAAACATGACTGCCTGTTTAAAGACTTCCCTCTTTTCGGAAAAGATGGCTTCGAATATTTGCCGGATTGCAATATATATTTTGCTGATCAATGGGATTTTAGTGACCACCCAGTCCCCAAGTTTGAACAGCTTTCGGCCCATATAATTTCTGGCAACTATTCCGGCCAGAATAATTACAAACACCAGCACAATGATACCCAGCCCGGGAATGCGGCCATGATAAGGGCTGAAGCCCAAAAAAACAATGATGTTGTTCAGAAGATTCAGCACCACATTGTCCAACCCTCTGAACAATTTCCAAAAGATGAAAATGGTTAAGGCAATCGGCGTGACAACCAGGATGCCGGTAATGAAATATAATTTTAATTTACGAATCATTTTGTCTTTCTAACAGGTTTGGTGCCATATTTTGTAACTATTCAGGAAAAGATATGATTGTTGTGGAAGTTGTTTTGCACCCCCCGTACCCCCCTCGAGGGGAGTACAGGGAGTGTTTCTTTACTCTACCTGAATAGCTGCCTGTTTTTTATGTTTTGTCGTTACAATTTATCAATAAGGTGTATTAAAATCAAGAGGAGAAAAAAATGTCTGTCGGTTCTGACTAAACAGGAAGAATAAATTTTATTCTCCGGCAGTACAGCAATGATGGAAAAGCATCCGGCAAAAAGGAATGACTCAAAGTTGAACCGGGTTTGAATTCGCGCACCGATTTTACGTATCGCTTTAATCACAAAATAAAAATCACTTCCCAATTGATTCTGTTTTCCAACCGGGAAGCGTTCGCTGTAATTGATATGCGCCGGGACAGTAATTTCAGATAAAACCGGCAAAATATATTTCAGTCGGTTTGAGTCTGTTTACGCTTTACTACAAAGATGTGTCGCTAAAAACACAAATCAGACGGTTTTTGGGGATCGGATTTAATTACAGTTTTTGTAACTATTCAGGTGTTTTCTTTCAATCTTTTTCGCCTTGCCGTGAACGACAAGGCTAGGAAATGAAAGGGCGCTAAAGCGTCCTATTTACGATAGCATCCTTCAGGATGCTTTAATGTCTTAGCCTGAGGGTTCACTCTCAGGCGACCTGAATAGTTACCAGTTTTTTTAATATAATCATGAAACCTCCCAGGTTTTAAAAACCTGGAAGGTTTGGGATATCCCTTCGCCATTTTAAAGATAAACCTGCCGGGTTTGCCAAGTTTTGCTACGCCACCGGATTGAAATGTTTGGTTAAAATCTTCCCGGGTCGTTTATTGGCAAAGTCTCCTTCAAATATCACAAATTCTCCGTTCACCATCACATAAGGAATGCCGGCAGGGTATTGTTTCGGCTTCTCCCAAGTGGCAGTTTCGGCAACTTTGTCAGGATCGAAAATAACCAGATCGGCATAGAAACCGCGCCTCAATTCTCCCCTCATCAGTAAACCCAATTTTTTCGCGGGCAAAGAAGTCATTTTGCGAACCGCTTCTGCCAGCGGAAATAGTTTTTCCTCTCGGGCATATTTGCCCAGTACCCGGGGAAATGTGCCGAAGGAACGGGGATGCGGATGACCTGCGCTTAAAGGCCCGATTGTAGAAAGTGAATTTCCGTCTGAACCGATTGCTACCAACGGATGTCGCAGAATCATTTTGGTGTTCTCTTCGCTCATGCCAAAACCGCACATGGAAATACGGGATTTTTCTTCCACTAAAAGGCGGCGCATAACTTCAAAAGGTTCTGAATTCAATTTAGCGGCAATTTCAGAAACGCGTTTTCCCTGCATCCATCTGTTTTTTTCTGAATTGACACCACTGATTAATACCTGCCGCCAGGAACCCAGACGGTCGACTTTGAATTGCACGTCCGTACATATTTTGTCCAATAGGCTGCTGTTTTGCAGGTTAGCAATAAATTTTTCTGTGCCGCCTTCCCGAACCCAGAGTGGAAAAAGCGCTGACAAACTTGTACTGTAAGCCGAGTAGGGATAACGATCGGCCGTCACCGGAACGCCTTTTTCTCTGGCTTGTTCAATCATCTTCAGCAGCGCCGGCACTTTCCCCCAATTACGTTTACCGATGGATTTTAGATGGGAAATTTGCAGCGGTACGCCTGCTTTTTTCGCAATGGCGATGGCTTCCGTAACCGCTTCTTCTACTGTATCGTCTTCATTCCGCATGTGGGTAGCGTAAATCCCCGACAGTTTTTTATTGCTGCCCACGATGGAACAGATGCGGGCAATCTCATCCGTAGAGGCAAAACCGCCGGGCGTGTATTCCAATCCGGTGGAAACGCCCCAAACGCCCTGGTTCAGACTGTCATCCACTAACTGCCGCATCTTTTTGATCTCTTCTTCGCTTGCCGGCCGGTTGTCCATGCCGATCACATTCTCCCGGATGGTGCCAAGTCCTACCATGGTTGACCAGTTTAACGGCACGCCATTTTGCATCAGACGCCGGTAGAATCCATCAAAATTTGTCCAGTCTACAGATAAACTGTATTTTTTCTGAAACCGGTTGTGCCACTCATCCCGCATTTTTTGTGTCAGCGGCGCCACGGAACTGCCGCACTGGCCGGCCATTTCCGTGGTGACACCCTGCCGGATTTTGCTCTGCGCGTTGGCATCGATCAGCAATTCCGTCTCGGTATGAGTATGAATATCGATAAAACCGGGTGCAACGGCCATGCCCTTCGCAGGAATACGCATTTTGGCCGAGCGATTGGCCAGGTCTCCTATTTCCGCAATCAATTCACCTTTGATGCCCACATCCGCCTGCACCGGCGGTTTGCCGTTGCCGTTAAAAACCAATCCGTTTTCGATGATAAAATCGAAATTGTACGAACCGCAATCGATCAATTGCAGGCTTAAACCGGAAGCTGCGGAAATACTCATTAGGCTCAATCCGGTTTTTTTCAGAAATTCGCGTCGATCAACTTTTCTTGTCGTTTTCATTTTCGTCTCCTGTTTATATCGAAGATAGTATTTATATTATTTTTTGATGAGGGGGAAAGGCTCTGCCGGAATATTTTTTCCTGTGAAAGCTAAAATTTTTTGTTTTTCAAAATACAACTAAAATTAGGTTGACGGCGATGTGTCTCCACAGGGTCATTGAATGACTACCGATGACTATCAATGACAGCGAAACAAATGACTAAAAATCAATAACCATTTCTTCGGATATTCTTTATTTCCATCCTCACACTAAAAAACCTGCTTCCAACATGTCCTCATCTCTGCAACAATTTCCAGTTCGATTCCGCGCCGGAGAAAAAATCCATGCCGATCACATCCACACGCCAGCGGTAGCGGTGACTTGTGACCAGTGAGTCCTGATTTGCAGTACCGTCAAAGTTGTATTCAACCTGAACCACGGCATCATAAACATGGGTGATTTCCGCAAGCCAGATTCTTTCTGCTGTCTGCTCATCTTCCAGACGCAGATAATAACCGATGGGAGGAAGCGCAGAATAATGCCAGGAAAATGCCGGTTTATTTCCTTCCGAATTGCTGAGACCGCCTGGTTTGGGAAACAACATGTAATGAATGGTATCCGACGGTGCGCTGTTTACCCTGTTGCGCGTTACCGTTGTTAAGTAATAAAAATAAGGAATTTCCGGGTAAATTTCATAATCGATGAATGATGTGTCCCGGCTGCTCACCGAAGCCAGGAATTGGAATTTATCCTCATTTTGCGCCCGGCGGTAAATTTTTATCCATTTCACCCGGTCATCTCTGGGAGGATGCCAGGCAAAAAAGATACCGTCTCCTTCCGGGATAGCGTCGATGCCGGTTTCCTGCAGAGCCGTATCCGGAGATTTGGCCACAATTTGAGGTGGATCCGGCCGCACCGGTTCCGGTTCGGAACTGTTTCTGCAGCCGTGAACTCCTGTGGTCAAAAGTAGAATTAGCAGGAAACATATTGTTTCTAACCTTGTTCTCACATCAAAATTGGGTTTCATCTTTTTTCCTGCAAATTTAGTTGACTCAGTTGCGTAGACTATTGCGATAAGATTCCTCACCCTTCACCTGTGGTGGAGAATGAGGGATTTTATTATTGGAGTTTATAAAAATGCGCCGTATTTCAAAAAACTAATTTGTTGCCCAATTTCCATTTTCCAACGCCTCACTTCTTCATTAAAAATCCCAAATCCACATCTGCGGAGATACGGTGTGAAAAACCCAGATCGTGATTGCTGAAAGCGTAATCGATGCGAAACAGCGACAAAGTCAAACCGGCTCCGGCTGTGAAACGACGATCTTTTACGCCGGCGCGGAGAAACAGTTTATCGTAAAATTGCCATTCAACGCCGCCGGAGCCGGTATCCGAAAATCCGAAAGCGAACAACAATTTGCTTTTCAGCGCTGTCAGATTTTGTTCGTAAGAGATGCCCCAGTTAAATCCCGGCTCGATGAAATCCCGGTGGCGGGTGGACCAGGTCAGCGGTGTTTTGCCGACATCCTTGAATGTAAAACCAAAACAAAATTTACCAAGCGGGGAAGAGACAAAAAAATCGCCCAGGGAGAACTTTATCATGGCACCAAAATCGAACCCGACTCCGGAAGCGGATTCACGACCCAGGTTGATGTGAATAATTTTGAAATTAACGCCAAACGGAATTTCCACTGGTACGCGGAAATAGAGCCAGCCCAGGTCCAGAACAAACCGGTTGTTTTTGGCAAAAGAGATGAAATAAGCGTTTTCACTATCCTGAATATAACCGGAAGGTGTGCCGGCCGGCCGGATAGCAGGATTTTGCAGCCGCTGCATGATATTTCTCCCCTCGAGTTCCGGATAAACCGGAATATCGTCCACGGCGAAACGGACCCAATTAACTGCAATATCGGCGCCGCCGCGCAGGGGCAGAACAAAGCCGCCATATTGAAAAGTGCCTAATGCGGAGCCGAAGCCGCCGAATTGACCGGCATACATCAATTGAGCTTTGATCCGGGAAATTGCCGCCAAACCTGCGGGGTTCCAGTAGAAAGAGGATAGATCTCCGGCGACGGCCGTACCGGCGCCGCCAAATCCCAAATAGCGCGCACCCACACCGATTTTAAGGAAAGAAGCTGAATATTTACCCGCAGAAACCTGAAACGGTGACAAAATCAGCAGAAAAAAAGAAAAATATTTTAACTTTGTTTTCATTGAATTCGCGCCAGTTTTCCTTGTTTCTTGATTGTTTTTGCTTCGCTTTTTACCACATATTGGAAAAAGTAGACCCCGTTGGCCACGTCGTCACCATCGTTATTCCGTCCTTCCCAGGTGATCTCGTGATAGCCGACTTCGCAGGGATTGGGGTCATCCTGAATATCTTCAACTTTGATGGTGCGAATCAACTTTCCCGAGGCGGTGAATATTTTCAGCCGTAAATCGTTCACCGTGGCGGTCAATTTATAAGCAAATACCGTTTGATCGATGAACGGATTGGGATAATTTCCCAGCGGTAAAATGTCCGCCTCATCTGCCACTCTAAAATTTATTGCCGGCGATTGCGACAGATTGCCGCTGCAATCCCGGCCGACGGCTTGTAGTTTGTTTTCACCGGACAAACCGGCCAATTCAATCTGCACCAGTTGAGAGCCGTTTTGGTAATTGCGTCGCAGTTCATAATCCTCGCCGGTTACCGGCTGGCCATTGATCGTCAACCACAATCCTGCCGCACCGGGATGGGCGCCGTTGACATCGTCAACCCTGATGGTGAAGCGGGGATTCTTCTGCACATAACCGCCGTCGTAAAAACCGCGGTTTTGCGTAAGTATTTTTACCTCGGGCGGGGTTACATCGCCGGAGTGAAACCAGGCAAATTTGCCCAATTGCACGGCACAGTGAATAACGCCATTTTCCAATTTCTGATCGATAATTTTCGCCCAGCGATTTTCCCTGCTGTAATAGTGATATAACGCCAATTGCGTATCTGCCTGTACCAGCGCTAAGGTAAGGCTGTCCGGTTGGAAATCCAATTGTGCGGTAACCCCGGTATTCTCCGCTTCGTTGCGGAAACCCGTATACCAGACCGGTTGCGGCCAATTTTGTGGTGTGTAGAGTTGCAAATCCTGCTGAGGGGTGGATATGAACGCTTTCCCTTCCATTTGCAAAACACGACCCGACATATTTGACGCAAGATCAAATTGAACTTTTACGCCTGAAAATTCCTGCCGCAGTACCCCTTGTTTCAGGATATCCCTTGTAATCTGCATAGCTTTACTGGTAATTTGAGCCGTTATCAAATTGTCGCTTAAATTAGCATCGGGATATTTTTGCCGCGGATCGACCCGGACTGTAATCCGGTACGTTCCCAGGCCGAGCGACCATGCCACAGACGCAGTTGTCTGCCGAAACGGTTGCAATTGCACCAGCGCCGTGCCCAGAGGAATTTCAATGGAATCGATTGATGAACTTGCCCAAAAAGCAACATCGACTGAATCAGCCGAAAAAGAAGTGTGATTTCTGATTTGCACAGAGAGAAGTAAATCGGAGGCAGAGTCGTCGATTTTAAGAGAGTTGGACACAAGCGAAAAATCGGGTAGTTGTGAAATTTGCAAAATTTGTGTTTTGCTGCTAATGATATGTGAGCCGTTCACAACCGTGACGTGAAATGGCACCGTTTCTCCGGCAGCAGCAAACTGCGGTGGCAGGACGATCTGATAAATTCCGGTTTTGTCGGCAGTGTACATGGCCAGACTGTCGGTTTCTTCCTTCCGGTAGGCGAAATAAACAAGGATCGAATCATTCGGTTCTACACCCAGGAGGTGGGTAAAAATGCGGATGGAATCCGCAGCGGTGGGATAAAGAGGCTCCATGGTAATTTGTTGGATGGTTAAACCGCCGACGGATATTTGTGCGGCGCCGTGACCCAGCCAACTTTGATCATCGGAAAAGGCAAACGCTTTCAGCCGGTAGCTGCCCGGTTCAACTTCCGCCGGCAGCTCCACTCGAAACGATTGCCGCTGTGCCTGTACTTTCTCTTCCCATTCGGAAAGAGAGAGTCCGTTTTCGTTTTGTAATTTCAGGATAATTTGACCCGATGAGAACAGCAAGTCTGTACCAACATCGATAGAGTCGCCCGGTGAATAGTGGTGGAGCGGTACCGTTAATTCAATTTTTTGCCATGGCAGTTTCAAAACCAGCGCCGGATCGCCCAACAGGTTGTATTGGTGAAGATCGGAAGAAACCTGCGGCGTGAAATATTTTTGCGCGTAGCTGCGTTTCCCTGCGCTGATAATCTGCCCGATAGTGGCTTCGGGAACTGTGAACATCTCCGTTAATAGCTCACGCAGCAGGTAATAATCGTTCCAGATCCAGCCGACGCCGGAAGCGCCCAACATGGCTACTGCTCCGCCATCGGGATAAAGCAGCAGCGATTCGCCCAAATTGGAATTACCGTCGAAAGCGCAGGTGAAGCAGGTCATACTGGTGACAAACGGCAGCCGGTTCTGATTGTTCAGCCGCGCCACATCTTCAAATCGGAACAAAAGATTGTCGGCCCAAACGGCGCCGCCGCCATGACCCCTGAAATTTACATAGGCGACGCCTTCATTCCAGGTTTCGATCAGCCGTTCCGTGTCGCCGAAAAACGGATCGTTCACCGGAGAGGAGTGCAGTTGGTCGGTAAAAAAGGCCGGCGGTGCGATCTGATGCAAAATATCGCTGGTCTGATCCCGGAAATACTGCCCGTTGCCTGCGATGAAAAACAGGCGGTTTTGCCACCGGTCCGGCAAATTCGAGGATTCGTACGAGATGGTTTTATCGACCATAATTTCCAAATCGGACGAATTCTTCACCGGCCAGCGGCCGATGTGCAGGTGATCCGACAAATGGCCGTTTTCGTCTGTAACGTACCAATTATCGCTGGCCGCCGCGCCGAATTTGTAGGTTTGGTAATGATAGACCGGCACGTAATTTTTCCTCTGAGCCGCTGCCGAACGATAGTTGTAGTTGCCGTCGCCGGCCAACAGAACATACGCGGGCGCCGGCCGGCGCCAGAATTTTTGCGTGTATTGCAGAAAGTTTTTGATCCCCTCCGGACCGGGAATGCCAAAATTAAATTGCCGGTAAATATCCTCCGTCTTCACTAATTTTACCTGGTATTTCTGCGCCCGGAACTGTATAAATTCCTGCAGTTTGGTAGATTCGGAAAATTTTGCCGGCGTGATGATCAGATAATCGGCCTGATTATTCCTGGAGGTGAGAACCGCATCGGTTCGATAAGTGAACAGGGTGTCCGGCGACATTTTTTTAGCCGGCGTTAACGCCACGTAGCGGTCGTCTGTGGAGTAGCACTCGTCCTGAAACCGCACCTGGTAGGTTACCTGGTGGAGCGAATCCTGCGTTTCCAGGATATCTGCGTTAAACATGCGATAGGCGCCGATTTTGAATATTTCGATGCGGGGATCGGTAAAATTTTTAAGACGAAAATTGAAAAAACCGGCATTTTCATTTGCCGGTTTTTTGAATAGCAAAAAATTGTTTTTCGCTTCATAAGCTTGCGGATAATCTATGTCCAGATAGTTGTAGAGGACAAAATCCAACTCATCGGGGGAACGATTGGCGATAGTTAATGTGTGGCGTTCCGCAGCCAAAATGGCGCCGCCTGCATCGTTTATTTCGGCGGTGAACTTAAATTTTTCCGGGCCGAACCATTCTCCGGCGCCGATGTAATGCCGGTTTAAATACACTTCGATTCGATGCTGGTTAATGGTGCGCCCGTGAAACCACAATGTAATATGAATGGGTTCCAGCGAGTACGGATAGGAAATCGGTAAATCGAGAGGAATATTTTTCAATTCGCCGGATGCAATTTGCGTGTTGAACCAGTGATCCCGTTGGCTGCCCGCAGTTGCCCAGCCCAGCCGGTAGTAGGAGTGGTCCTCCTCGACATGGATTTTGCGCCGGAAATAGAACGGTTTTTTCGGCGGCCGGCGCCCGGTGGAGCTCAGGCTGTTTTGCACTCCGTAGCGCAAACCGGTTTTTTGATTCCAGACCAGGACGTAAACGCTGTTCCATGAGAACGGATCATAAAAGATGTCCTCCGCACCGGGAAAATATGTGTTTCTGTTCCTTTCGCCCCAGAACTCAATCGCTTCATTCGTTTCGAACCGCGAATCCCCGTCGCCGGAAAAATAGATGGGAATTTCTTCTCCTTTGCAAAACAGTTGCAGCCTTTTGGGGTTCAAAAAATCTACCGGCACTCCGGCCGCCTTCAACTGAGCATAGGTCACGCGGTACCAGCCATCCCGGGAAATGACCA
Source organism: uncultured Deferribacteres bacterium (assembly GCA_913009825.1). Classification (GTDB taxonomy): domain Bacteria; phylum Zhuqueibacterota; class JdFR-76; order JdFR-76; family DREG01; genus DREG01. The sequence continues at coordinate 27,435 of CAJVYQ010000020.1, read as the reverse complement.
GATTACAAGCCGGAGGCAACGTAACGGGATTGTTTTCGGTTCCTGTTCCTTTTTTTAGCACGGGTTGAACTTGTTGCTGAAAATTCTGCCAGGAAGAAAAATTGATAATCTTTTGCCGCAGCCGGGAATTTTCAGCAGCAGAAAGCTTTGCATGGTTAAATTCCGTCACCGGGGCGGATAAGTCGAAATTCAGGTTTGCTTCGATGCGGTAATAGAAGCGCAACTCTCCCGTACTTTCACCCGGCTGGATGGGATAAAAATTCACCGCATGGATCATATTCCCGGAACTGATTTTTATGAGCGGCGTCCGGGGCAGGACAGCATTTGGCTGTGTGCGCATCAAATCCGCAGGGAAAGATGGACCGGTGGTGTCTATGGCCGATTCGACAGGGAAGGCAATATTTTCCGGACGAATGGTTTGGAAATCGGCGTGCATAATCTGTACGGTTACATGTTGTGTGAACGGGATGAAGGAACGGGTTAGCAGCGGATGTGCGTAAACAGAATCCTGCCAGACAAGAAAAGATTGCCGGATCAAACGCTGCAGATTGGCCGGATTGGCCAGGGTCCGGCGGTCAAATTCAACCTGTAAATGAATGCCGGATTGATCCTGTTTGATCACACGGAGTGCAGCCGGATTTTTTTGTTCGACATCCTGACCGGCTGAGATAGAATGCAGCGGGTAAACAAGAAAGATTACAATCAATTGCAGAAAGCGATATTTCATAACACAGGTGCTCTCTTATGATAAAAACAAACCTTCCAGGTTTCGTAAACCCGGCAGGTTTATAGTACCGAGAGGTTTTTATTATTGCGCAGGTTTTACTTTTCAAAGGTCAGAATAATGGAGATAATTACTTTCAGGCCATCGATATTGCTGGCAACCCCTTTGTACTCCTGGTTGAACAGGGCACTTTCAAAATCATCCGGGAAAACATTGGTATTCAGAGCTACTTTTTTCGGGTTGTTATCCACCAACACAACATCGCCACCGCCGGTGTAAACCGGATAAGTCACTTTTAGGGACAGGATAAAAGGATCTTTAAAATACCCCAAATGAATGCCCATATCTGAAGAAATATGGGGATCGGCGGAGTAGTTTCCGTCCAGCGCAGACAATTCCTGATACCCTTTATACTTGCTCTTCATCTTCACTTTTCTGTATAACGAAAACGTAGTTACACCATTGAAGAAAAAATCCCTGAACATATAACCGGCTTCCAGTTCCAAAAAAACAGATTGAAACGTCAAGCTGTACTCTCTCCGGTCGTAATTCTGAAACTGAGCAAAATCTTTACTGATAAAAAATTGATAGCCGCCCTGGATAGCATAGTCGAAAGGAGCAAAATGGCGAAAACCCACTTCTGCCTGCACCCCCATGGGCACCCGGAAACCGCCCATTGGATCCAGCATATACGGCCTGTTTACGGCATTGTAGGATTTTTTAAACAGATCCAGGTCCTTCGATTTGAAAATGCCCATCGAATAACCGAGGCCAAATGTAATGTAATTCTGCCCGGATGCCGGAAGAAAATAGCTTGCGCTTATGATTAAAACCAATATTATTTTTCTCAAAACAGACCTCTTTTGTTTAGTAAATGAATACTCTGCATTATTTAGTTATCGATGCTTACTCAGATCTGCTCTTTTTCTTTACCGAATTTGCGCATGTACGAAACCATTACCATGAAACGTCTCGGTTTTTACGGTAACCCGATTATTCTGCTGAGTTTTATCGGGCTGTCGGTTTTAGCCGTGCTGAACATGATGGGTGAACTGCCGGTGCCGGCTTCGTTGGAATAGAAGCCCCGGGCAACGCCGCAACGGAATGCTATCATAATGGTAGCGCCGGCCGGCGTGAAAACATTGCTGATAATCAGCTCGAACCTTTTTAAAAATGCAGAACCATTCACCGTTAAAGTGAGTATTCCGGTAATGAGATACAAAACGACCATGACCGTTGCGAGCTTTTCCAGCGGGCGGGCAATGGAAGTGAGTCCGGCCAACAGGATGCAGCCCGGCAACATAGGTATCCCGAATGAGGAAAATGAGCCGCCGGTGCAATTGAATTGGATTGAATGGCGGCCGTTGCCCACACCGCCATCAATCCCATTGCCAGGGCAAACAGAATGGCAAACCGGCGCAGATACAGCAGTTTTTCGATATAGAGTACACCGGGCCGGCGGAAAAGGCGCCGTCGATGCTTTTTTCACGCTGGGATAGCGCCGGGCCCGCCGACAGCGATAGCAATGCCGGCAGGAGAGAGAAAAATCAGCATGGGCGGACCCCGCAGCCAAGTGGCGGCAGAGCGGATCAGATGGTCAAGTGATAGTAGTATTGCGTTCCGGTTTCTGTAATCGTGAAATTAATCAAATTCAGTAATTCCGGCTAGTTATTTGCAATTAGCAACATGGTTAAAAATGAGAAAAACACTTCTACAACAACCGTTTCAACGGTTTAAATTAAACTTCGTCGTAGCATTATCGTAACACTTTAGTTCTTTGAAAAATAGCGGGCAATTATGGGGCTGTCATTCCCGGATGCTCCTATCGGCCTGCAATCTCCCAATTCAGGATAGAATTAATTTTAACCGGTCGTTCAAATATACCATACATTATCCGGAGCTTATAAACTGTCTGCCTAACTTTTCGGCAATCCGTTTTTAATAACCGTTTCCACTGCATCGCAAAAGCGATCCAATTCTTTCGGCAGAGTGTATACGTTTGGCGACACACGAATTCCCTGAATTTCTTTATGCTTGATGGGTGTGACAATTATTTTGTGCTGCTTCCATAAATATTGCGTCAGCCTGCCCGGGTCGATTCCCTCGATCTGTACATTAGCTATGCCGCAGGAGAATTCCGGTTTCAAGCTGGTATGCAATTTCACCCGGTCGTTTTGCAGTAATCGTTTCGCCCAGTAATTGCGCAGATAACGCAACCGCTCTTCTTTTCGCTTGGCGCCGATTCCCTGATGAAAAGTGATCGCCTCGGCAATAGCCAAATATGGTGCCGCCGGATGGGTACCAATCTCTTCAAACTTGCGAATATTGTTTTCCATGCTTTTGGGTGCGGCCATCATCGGCCACAAATTCTTTATTTTGTTTTTGCGCACATAAAGAAGGCCGGTGCCGAAGGGGGCGCAGAGCCATTTATGCAGACTGGTTGCGTAATAATCGCAATCAAGGTCTTTCTGTTTAAATTCAAAATGGGCGAATGCGTGCGCGCCGTCCACAATAACCGGCACCCCTTTTCCTCTGGCCATCTGCACAATCTTTTTAACCGGCATAATCTGACCCGTTAAGTTGATCACATGGCAAAGCAGAATTACTTTGGTTTTCGGTGTGATATTCTGTTCAAAAAGAGAAACAACCTCATCGGGGTCCTCGGCCGGCACCGGGAATGGGAACATTTTCAGCACCAATCCTTCGCGCCGTTCCCGCTGCCGCCATGTGGTAATCATGCGGCCGTAATCTTGTGTGGTAGTCAATAATTCATCGCCTTTTTTCAGGTCGATTCCCAATTGACATATCTGCAATCCTTCGGAAGCGTTGCGGGTAAGAGCAATCTCTTCGGAATCACAGCCGAACACTCTGGCCAGTCGCTGACGAACCCCTTCCCGTTGCGGCTCCAGAATTTGCCACATGGTATAGGTCGGCGCCTCGTTGGAAAAATCCTGGTGCTTCTTCATGGCTTCCTGAACAATGGCCGTCGACGGACTCACACCGCCGTTGTTGAGATTGATGATACTCCGGTCCACGGTAAAAGCCTGTTGTGCTTCGAACCAGAATGCTTCATCCCCGGCGATCTCTTCCGGTGTGCCCCGGTAATTTGCCAGTGAGCCCAGTTTACGATACATTCCCGCCGGATCAAATGCTGCTACGGTAAAAGCCGCGGCGGCGGGTTTCCCGATTGCCCCGAAAAATTGACGACGATTGTACATGGCACCTCCTAATAATTTTAATGATTAACGCTCGGCATGACAATTTTTTATGTTGATGACGCCGATAAACAGCATAGACAAACAAGAGGAACAGGGTAGATTTCTGTTCTAACTTGAAAAAGGAATTATATCGCTTTGAAATATCGTTCAAATTTACAGATTGGCAGGCATAAAAGCAAATGCTTTTTTTATGATGTGCAAAAAAAACCTTCCGGGTTTCAAAAACCTGGCAGGTTTGTATGGTTATTGTTCGAATATTCCCCCGTCCAAGTGCCAACTTTTTTAATCCCCAATCTTCACCAATCCACACTCAAACCGGCTAAAACCACAGGCTGACGATTGATGAAGACATAGTTCACTTTTGTGCTGGCCTTAAAATTTTTATTGTACCGGTTAACCGTCCAGGCTGCATCCAGAGCACTTAAGATGTGGTTGGTAAAAACAATGATGGTCGACGTAGCCGCCAGTTTCTTTTCGCTGTTGCTGTTGCTGCGTAAATTAGCGTAATAATCACTTGACTTGGATTCCCCCGTTTCCCACAGCCCGCTGATCCAGTTAACATCATTCCAGCCGGCGTTAAATTTGCCGTATTTGCCGATTACTTCGTAGTATTGCCCGCTCCCTTTTTCCGGCAATTCGTAGCGGGGAAACCGTTCCTGATCCTGCGCAGAAAGGGAATTCCACCAGTTCTGCCAGCGGTTGTAATCCCATTGCTCGTCGGCAAAAGCGAGAGATTTTTGTTGCCAGTCTTCTCCTTTTTGGTTGTGGTAGAAATAGGAAATCCATCCGGCAACCTCGATACCGGCAAAAATGTAGCCTTTTATTTTTGACTTTGAATAGATCTCACCCATTCCCGGCACAGCCAATGAAAACAACATTCCTTTGGGAATGGATTTTCGCGCGCCGGCCATTCTTCTTGCCGGCGTTTTTATTTGCTTATTGGGGAGCAGAGTGGCGTATTGTAAAAACGGCCGGCCGAACAGTTTCTCGTATTGATTTGGTTGGCCGGGCGCCGGCGCCTTTTTTTCTTTCGAACGGACGGGAGGAGATGAAACCAGTGCAAAAATGATAAATGTGAGTATGTACTTTTTCATTTTACTTGCCTTTTTATACCATTATTTCTTCATCATTATTTTCGGTAAACTACAGTAAAATGTTGAGCGTGAACGATTTTTAATTACAATATTGAAATTGACTTCGCAAACTTCCGGGGAAAATAATAATTGCACGGATTTGCTAATTTCTTTACATTAACCTGAATTGAGCGATTCTAATGTCATTCAGTAAGAATCTTGTTGGTTTAGTGCACAGAACGAACAAGATTCTTCCGGAATGACAATTCTCTCTGGGTGGTTGTTTCAAGCAAAAAATCGCTCAATTTAGGATTAATAAATATTTATTTCTCTGACTGTGGAGGAGTTTAATTCCTGTTCAAGCGTGAAAATTAGTTCTGTAGCTGTTTACACCCCCCGTACCTCCCTAAATGGGAGTACGGAGGGTGTAAACATGTGGGTAGTTTAACGTTTTTATATCGCAACCGGTTACATTTTAACTATCCTTTTTGAGATGAGATCATGTTCAACAATTATATCAATTTCTACGATATTGTCAGGTTAGTGCGAAAAATGCAACAGGGACAGACCGGAAAAATGTTCGCTAAACTGGTGGCCGGAAAGAACGAAAAGGTGCGCAAATCCTGGGCACGCATAGAAAATCCGCCCATCAATTGGTGGGATATACCGGAGGTGAGACAAAGATGGAATAAAAAGGTCTCCGGCCGCAAAGATTTGAGTCACCAGGAATATTTTGCCCAAAAATATTTCGCCGGCGTAAATTTGCTGACCGGTTTATCGTGGGGGTGCGGGCGAGGCGAAGTTGAGATGAAATGGGCGGCCACCGGCAAATTTGCCCGCATCGACGCTTTCGATCTTTCGGAAAACCGCATCGCTTTTGCCCGAAAAGCAGCGCGGGAAAACGGACTGACCGGAAAAATCGATTTCCGGGTAGGTGATGTGTATGCAATTGAAATGGAAACGGAAAAATATGATTTTATTTTTACGGAAGGTTCCCTGCATCATTTTTCTCCGTTGGCGGAAATTGTTTTGAAAATAAAAGAGGCGCTGAAACCGGACGGTTATTTTTTCCTCAACGAATTTGTCGGCCCCGCCCGTTTTCAATGGACGGAGCGGCAGTTGCAGATTGTCAATGGTATTCTTGCCGTTTTGCCGCGGGAATATCGCAAAATCCATAACAATCAACGGTTCAAGAAAAAGGTACATCGCCCCGGCCGTCTGTGGATGCAGCTCAGCGATCCGTCGGAGGCTGTTGAATCGGATGGAATTTTACCGCTGATCGAAGAGAATTTTGACATCGTTGAGAAAAAAGGATACGGCGGCACCATTTTGAGCCTGCTGTTCAGCGAAATTGCTAACAATTTCATTTCCGCTGATCCGGCGACAAAACGCCTGCTGGAAATGTGTTTTGAAATTGAGGATGTTCTCCTGACAACAAATCTTATCCGGGATGATTATGTGATGATGATGTGTAAAAAACACAAAAAAATATAAGTTGAGGTGAATCTTGAATATGAAGAATGAAATTAATTTCGCACAAATTGGAATTGGGTATTGGGGTAAAAATCTATTTCGGAATTTTTATCGGGTCAGGAATATAAAAAAAATCGTTGCTTGTGATAATAGTGAAACCGCGAAACAATGGCTACAGGTGGATTATCCTCATATCGATTTTGTTAATGACTATCAAAGTCTTTTGCATGACAGATCGATCGATGCAGTTGCCATTGCCACGCAGGCAAATAGCCATTTTGATTTGGCAAAAGAGTTTCTTTTGGCAGGGAAACATGTTTTCGTTGAAAAACCGCTAACGTTACAAGTTGATCAGGCGCAACAACTGGTTGTCCTCGCACGGGAAAAGAACCTTTTTCTTATGGTTGGACACACTTTTTTATATAATGCTGCTGTGCAACAAATAAAATTATTGTTAGAAAAAAATACCGTTGGCGATATCTATTATATCTACGCCCAAAGACTGAATTTAGGGAAAGTACGCTCTGACGTGGATGTAGTCTGGAATCTTGCACCCCATGATCTCTCAATATTATTATATTGGTTGAAAGAAATGCCCATAAGAGTGAGCGCCCATGGTTATATCTATATTCAACCGAACGTAGCGGATGTTGCATTTCTCAATTTAGAATTTCCTTCGGGTATTTCAGCGCATATCCATGTTAGTTGGTTAGACCCAAATAAAAAGCGAAATATGACCATTGTAGGCAGCGAAAAGATGATTTTTTATGAAGATACAAGCTCAGATGCAAAAATTAAGATTTTTGATAAAGGGATTTCAAAACAGAATATCGGAAATGTGTTAGGGAAATTTGATAATTTTGGCAAATTTCAATTGATCCATCGTGCCGGAGATTTATTGATTCCTAAACTGGATTTTACTGAGCCTTTACGCTTGGAATGCGAACATTTTATTCAATCAATAGTAGAAGGGGGGCAGCCAAAAACAAACGGTCAACATGGGTTGGATGTCGTTAAAATATTAGCGGCGGCACGTGCATCAATGGAACAAAACGGAAAAGCTATCGAGTTGAACCTATGAATATTTTAGTAATCACTGACTTTTATCCCAATTTAACAATCCCTCATGAGGGGATATTTGTTTATCAGCAACTGCGGGAGATAAATAAATATGCGAATATTACCGTTTTTGTTCCACAAATAATTTATCCTCCATTGAAGAGATATGAAAAAGTAAAAAGGGAATTCGATTTATATATAGATGATAAAAGATATAAAGTTTTCATTATTAAATATTGGCAAATACCGATCATTGGAGAATGGATTATGCCATTTATTTTTATATTTAGAATGAGGAGAGTTATAAAAAAGAAAAAGATTGATTTTGACCTTATTCATGCTTTTTGGGCTTATCGTTCCGGCTATTGGGCTTATGGGTTAGCGAAACATTTTAAAAAGAAATATATTATTACTCTTCTTGGATCAGATGTAAATTACTGGCTGCATGAACATTTTAAAAAGCCAAGAATAGAAAAAGCGATTGCTAACGCTGATAGAATTATTGGTTTAAGTAGAGATTTATTAAAAAAAATAAAATATTTGAATGTAACGTCCAGGCAGAAATGGATTCCCAACGGGATGGATCCGCAAGATTTTCATCCAAGGAGGGGAGGGAAGTTAAAAAGTACAGAAGGGATAAAAATTATATGTATTGCCAACCATTACTATGTTAAAGGAGTAGATATATTACTGCAGGCGGCGGCAGAATTGAAATCAAGCTTGATTGATTTTTCAATAATTTTAATAGGCGACGGACCTGAAAGGTTAAAATTAGAACAACTCTCAGAAAAATTATTTTTAAAAAAACAGGTTATTTTCAAGGGAATTATTTCTCATCAACAAATACCGGATTATTTACGAGAATCCGATCTTTTAGTGATTCCGAGCAGGAACGAGGGGTTTGGTACTGTAATTCTTGAGGCGCTTGCGTGTGGAATTCCGGTAATAGGTTCTAAAGTTGGTGGAATTCCTGAGGCACTTGAATATGGTAAATATGGTATTCTGGTCGAACCGGAGTCACCGGTTAAACTTGCGGAGGCAATAATAAAATCGCAAAAAGAAAAACCATCCCGTGAAATGTTGATAAAATATGCTGCCCGATTCAGTTGGTCGGTCGTGGCGAGGGAGATTCATGCGGTTTATCAAGATGTTCTAAAACAGACAGATTAGTTATCCATGTCGATTGTAAAAGACAGCGTTCTAACTTTTATTACCCGAATTCTTTTTTTTATTCTTCAGGGAGTAGCGGCGTTATTACTGGCGAGAAGTTTGGGGCCGGAAGGTAAAGGACTTTATTCCCTGGTTGTTACCATGCCCCATATTGCCGCAATGATCAGTAATTTAGGTTTCGGCATCAGCGGCGCTTATTTTGTCAGTAACGGTGAGATCAGAAAAAAGAACATTTTTTCGTTAATGATCATTTTCCCGTTAGTTAGTGGCGGATTGTTTTATATTTCTCTTTATTTATTAAGTCCGGTGTATTGTAGCTTTTTCCCCCAGGTCCCGATTACGTTATTTCGCTGGGCACTGCTTCTCATTCCGATTATTTCCATTTTCAATAATTTACTGGCTTTTCTTCAGGGAGAAAAACGGTTTAAAGCATATAACTTTATAAATATTAGTTATCCGGGCTTGTTTTTGATTTCGTTTCTTTTGCTTGTCATCGGTCTGAATACCGGAATACGGGGCGCCGTTTATTCCTGGCAGATTGGATTTGTTGGCGCCGTTTTGATTGCTTTACTATTTTTAATTCACTCTTTCCACATTGCCCTGAATGTGCCTGTTTCCGATTTGAAAAAGATGATGAAATATGGTGCTAAAGTCGCCGGCGCCGAACTACTTACCTTTTTGAATTATCGCCTTGATATTTTTTTAGTGGGGTATTTTATGGGTGCTGCCGCGGTCGGATGGTACACGGTTGCTGTGGTTGTAGCTGAAACACTCTGGTTTTTAGCTTCTTCAATATCAAGCGTATTATTGCCGAATTTAACGGAACGAAACCTCTGTCAAGCGCAATTATTATTAGGGAAAGCTTTTAGAATTATTTTGTGGACAACCCTTTTTATGCTTTTTGTCCTGCTTCTAATGGACCGGCATTTGCTTAATTTAACATTTGGAGTGAAATTTTTACCTTCTTTGATGCCGCTTCGATATCTTTATCCGGGTGTACTATTCCTCAGTTTATCAAAGGTGTTGTCAAGCTATATTCTTTCCAGGGGCAAACCAAATATAAACATGCGGATTGCTTTTGTTGGTGTTCTGTTCAATCTGTTTTTTAATTTATGGCTAATCCCGAAACTTGGCATAAACGGCGCTGCTATCTCTTCTTCAATTTCCTATGGCATAATGTTCGCAGGCGCAGTTCTTTGGTATCGACGGCAGAATCAAATCCCTTGGCCCCATTTCCTTTTTATTAGCAAGGAGGATATAAATTTAATGTTTGGCAAAATACTGAATCGGAAAGTGAAAATATAACGATGTTTAATCGGCCTTATATCATTAATCTGAGCGAAGAAGCGGCAAAAATCAGGCGGTGTAAATACGGCCCCTTTGATAGCTCCGGCGTACCACTGGTGGATTACAACAAGTTGTACGCTGCTCATGGAATTCTATCCAAGAGAAGATTATTTCCAATCACTTATACACCGGTTACTATCGCTCAATATGCGCTGGGACTATGGACATCGGTCGTCAAAAACGATAGAGAGGCACGGACAAATTTTATGATTCAAAGTGACTGGCTGACCGAACATTTGGAAAAAAGAAAACCTTCATTCTGGGTTTGGGTGCATCGTTTTCCCATGCCCATGTACCGCTTGGATTCCGATTGGGTCAGCGCCATGGCGCAGGGAGAGGGCATTTCCGTTCTCACGCGGGCGTATCACCTGACAAAAGATGAAAAATATTTGAATTGTGCATTTAAAGCATTCACTGCATTTGAACACAATATTTCACAAGGCGGCGTTTCATATATCGATTCTGATGGTTCGATTTGGTTTGAGGAATATCCTCATCAGCCGCCGGCTCATGTCTTAAATGGTATGATTTCAGCCATGTTTGGTCTTTACGATTTGTCGTTTTTAACCGGAGATAAAAAAGTTAGTCAATTATTTCAGCAAAGTGTGAAGACACTTCTCCGAAATATTGCGAATTTCGATTGCAGGTTTGGAAGCCTATATGATCTTTATCATAGACAACTTGCCGGGCAAAAATATCACAATCTTCATATCCGGCAATTATCAGCTTTGTATAAATTGACCGGCCGGAAAAAATTTAAGCGTTATGCAGATCTTTGGCAACAATATGATGCATCAAATTGGAAACGTTTTCAGCGGCGCTGGCGTCCTAAATTATCAATTCCGTATTGGAGACTGAAATTGAACTTATGGCAACTCATATGAAAAAACAATTTTTAATGATCGCCTATTATTTTCCACCGCTTGGCGGGGGAGGGACACTGCGAACTTTAAAGTATGTGAAATATCTGCCGCAATATGGCTGGCTGCCGGAGGTGTTAACGGTTAAAAATCCTCATTATCTTGTAATGAACCCTGAATTAAGTCGTAATGTACCCCCTGAAGTGTTTGTTCATCGCACATCGGCATTTCTGCCGGGCCGTTTTTTTCGTCGTTTACTATCGTACGATCAAGCTATTCAAGATGATGATGTGCTGCCCTCAAAAGCCACTTTAAGGAATAGATTTTTTGCTGTCATAAAAGGTTGGATATATACATTATTTTTTGTTCCCGATGAATATATCGGTTGGCTTCCGTTTTCTGTTGTCGTTGGGTTGAGACTCATAAAAAAGAGGAAATTGAGCGTTATTTACACAACCTCACCTCCCAACAGCCTTCATTTAATAGGGTTTTTACTAAAGAAAATCTTTCCCATTCGCTGGATTGCGGATTTTCGTGATCTGTGGGACCAATATCCGGATAGTTATAATCCATACTATGTGCGGTGGAAAACCTCTTTAGATAAGTTCTTTGAACATCTGGTTCTACGTTCAGCAGATCGGATTATTTTGGTGTCGGAAATAATGAAACGGCAGCTTTTACAAAAATATCCTGATATAGCTTCTGAAAAATATAAAGTTATCACGAATGGTTTTGATCCCGATGATTTTAAAGATGTACAACCCGGTCAGGCAGAACCGTCTCATTTCACTATTCTACATACTGGCACATTGTTCTCATGGCGCCGTTCAACCTGCTTGTTTGAAACCTTTAGCTCGCTTTTGGACTCGGTTCCCGAATTTTCCGCACATGTTAAGTTAAGGCTTATGGGAATTGTTCATCAGGATGTACGAAGAGAAATTGCCAGACACCAATTGAATCCGGCGGTTGAAATTATTCCATATCAACCCTACAATGAGATGATCCGTCAATTGAAATCTGCAGATTATCTTTTATTGATTATCGGTAATCAACCCAAAGCGGCCAACGTTTTAACCTTAAAACTGTTTGATTATATCGGCGCCCAAAAACCAATTTTGGCGCTGGCGCCTGATGGAGAAGTGAGCCGGCTGATCCGAACCCATAAGCTTGGTTTGGTTGCGAGACCGGATGATCATGAAGAAATACGAAAAATGTTTCTGTTTGCTTTTCATGCTTGGCAATCCAACCGGTCTCCCGTTCCTGAAGATAATTTTAATAAAATTATGCCGGTTTTCGACCGCAGGAATTTAACCGGCCGGCTTGCGAATGTATTGAAGGTATTGGATGAAACTTAGAAATAATATTGCTGTTTATTTTGAACCCATACCTTTTTTAGGAATCATAATAGGACTGATGATCCTTTTTATTGTGCTCCTATGGCCAGCTTTATTTTTACTGATGGCGGCTCTTTTTGTATTATTAAGTTTTGTTGTTCTAAACCATAAGTGGCAGCTCAGCGCTCTCTGTCTGCTTTTGATTGTTTTTTATTTTTTCCCCTATTCATCCATCTCGCCCTCGGTTAGGGCAGAAGGCGGCTATTTTACTATCTATCAACGTAATTTGGGACCTCTCAGCGCCTGGGATGTTTTTATTATTCTTTCTCTCCTTTCTATTCTGTTTCATCGCCTCAAGGAAGGAAGATTTGTCATTACCGGCATCCCAAGTGGAACCTGGCTTGGTATTTTAGGTTGCTATGCTACAGCATTTCTAATAGGATTGTTACACGTTCAAGGAAATCTTTTATCCTATGGAATGACGGATTTATCGCGGCCGTTCGTGGCTTTGCAGCCCATTCTGTATATGTTTGCCGTTTACTGGATCACTGAAAGCAGCATTCAGACAAAAAAACAAATTTCACTTACAATCCGGTTCTTGAAATGGCTTTCAATCGGCTTAATTATTTATGGAGTCTTAAGGGGAATATTCATTTTTACCGGAAAAGTTGAAACCATGTGGCCGTTTGGTCTACCTATTATCCTTTATGATCAATTAATGATGCTTTTCATTCCTGTTTTTTGGGGATTGTTATCTTTTTTAGCCAAAGAAAAGACGAAGCAAATCTCTCTTTTTTGGACGGCTCTTGCGTCGATTTTTATCATAATTTCGGCCCGGCGTTTTAATTATTTTTTACTCATTGCGGGAATTGTACTTGTATTGTTTTGCTGTTATAAAATTTACAATATAAAATTGCGTTATCTAACTAAAAGAATGCTTCCTCTTCTTGCTGGAGTACTTTTATTCATTTTGGTCATGATAATTGCGCTGCCGGGAACAGTCGAAAAAATGGGCTACACATTTCGAACCTTGAACTTTTTTAAAATGACTGATCTGGAAACCGGCAGCGATATTCGTCGTGCTGAAATTAATAATTTGTTTTTAAACTTGAAAGAACGACCCTATTCTTATCTTTTTGGATTTGGTTTGGGGACAACCTGGCGGGCAATTAAATACCAGCCGTATGATAGTTTTTCTTTCACAAAAAAAACGCTGGTTCGCACAAGAGGCTGGATTCCCCAATTTCATCTGCCTTACATAAGTTTGCTGTTTCGATATGGCATCGCAGGAAGTATGTTGTATTGGTTGTTATGCTTTGCGCTAGTTAATCGATATCTTAAAAAAATTAAAAATTTGCAATCTGAAATTAATTCAGTATCATTTTATCTTGCCGGGGTACTATTTATTTTTTTGATTTTACCTAACATAGGCGATAGCGTAAATCCAACCGCGCCGATTCTGGTTGGATTTTTAGTCGGTTTACTGGAAAGAACGTTTCATCTTTTCTCTGTTGGAGAGGTGAAATGAAAAACCCGGATGTGGTGATCATCATTCTGAATTGGAACGGTTGCGAAGACACCCGGGCGTGTCTGGAAAGTGTTTATGCCGTACGGAATATTACCTTCCACGTGGTGGTGGTCGATAACGGTTCAAAAGACCGATCGGTGGAACGGTTGAGGAAACAGTTTGCTGAACTAGAAATCATTGAATTGGCAACCAATACCGGTTACGCCGCCGGCAACAATATGGGGCTGCGCCGGGCGATGGAATATAATCCCCGCGCTGTGCTGTTATTGAATAACGACACGATTTTGTCCCCGGAATGTCCCGGCCGGTTGTATTCTTGTCTGATGCGTGATGAAAAGGTTGCTGCTGCGGTGCCGAAAATTTATTATGCGCATGCTAAAAAAATGATCTGGTACGCCGGCGGCAGTATTAACTGGCTGCGTGTTTCCGTGCATCAGGATGGCTACCGGCTGATGGATGCCGGGCAGTTCGACCGGGAAAAAGAGGTGCAATTCGCCACCGGCTGCGCACTGATGGTGAAAACGGCATGGTTCAGAAAATACGGTGGATTAGATGAAAGTTTTTATTCCTACTACGAAGACATGGATTTAAGTTTGCGCATTCGGCAGTCCGGGCATAAATTAATCTATTGCCCGGCGGCGGTTTTGTGGCACCGGGTTGGCGCCGGCGCCAAAGCGGAAGATTATTCGCCGTACTATTTGTATTATCAGACCAGAAACAGGTTGAGGGCTTTTTCCCGGTATCGCAGTTGGTTTTATGTTTTGTATGCATTTTTGTTCGGCAGTATCGTATATTTTAAAATCAGAGTTTTGCAAATTCTGTTTACTTCAGGGAAGAATAAACGGCTTCGGCTGCGGGCGGTGTTTTCCGGCTATTGGGATTCGCTGCGCGGCAGAACGGGCGCAAACAAACGGTGGGAATCCGAATGAAAATTTTATTTATTACCACACGCTGGCCGGTGCCGCCCATCACGGGAGACCGGCTGCGCGCTTATTACATGCTGAAAGAGCTCAGCAAACACCACCGGGTAACCCTAATTTCCTTCTGTAAAAATCCCCGCGAAATGAAAAAACTGACCAGCTCGCGGATGAAACTAAATCTGAAACCGGTTTATGTTAAAGAGGGTTTCTCTTATGCCAAAGCGTTCCGCGGCTTGTTTTCTGCCAAACCGCTGCAATTGCAATTTTACTATTTTTCAAAAATGAACCGTGTAATCCGGCAGGAAATCCGTTCCGGGAACTATGATGTCATTTTCACCAACATGATCCGCGCCGCTCAGTACGTGAGCGAAATCAATTATCTGCCCAAAATAGTCGATCTGATCGATGCCGTGTCTTTAACTTACAAGCGAATGCTGGACTATTCCGCAGGCAAACGCAATTTATTTTTCGAACAAGTGTACACGTTGGAGAAAAAACGGGTGCTTCGCTACGAACTGGAGATTATTAAAAAATTTGATCATGCGCTTTTGGTTTCCGAAATCGATAAAAATTATTTCAAACCGTACGCTCCGGTTGACAATGTGCAGGTTATTTCCAACGGTGTGAACACGGATTATTTTCATTATTCGTATAACGATTACAATCCGTTCAGAATTACTTTTCACGGCAATATTCATTATCAACCCAACAACGATGCGGTTTCCTATTTTTATCATGAAATATTTCCCCGTATTAAAATGAAAGAACCCCGGGCCAATTTTTTTATCGTGGGTAATCAGCCCAGACGATCCGTTTTGCAGATGACAAGCGATCCGGATGTGTATGTCACCGGGAGGATTAACGATATTCGTCCGTATCTGTTGGACAGCGCCGTTTCTATTTGTCCCATTCGCATGGGCGCCGGTATGCAAAATAAAATTCTGGAAGCCATGGCTGTGGGCGCGCCGGTGGTGACAAGTTCGGTGGGATTGGAAGGAATAGATGCCCAAAACGGAGAACATGTTTTGGTGGCGGATGACGCCGATTCTTTTGCCGAAGCCGTTTTGCAACTGATGCGGGAAAAAAGTTATCGCCGGCAAATTTCCGAGCAGGCCCGCCATCTGATCGAAGAAAAATATACCTGGGAAAAAACGCTGTTTCCGTTGATGGAGATGTTGGCGGGTATGAAGACAAAAAACTTCCGGAGGTAAAAAACCTTCCAGGTTTTGAAAACCCGGAAGGTTTGACAGAACAGAAGATAGGGCTGTAGAATTTATGAATGAAAAAGTGTTAATGGAAATAATAGAGAAGTTAGATCACAAATAGCACAACATAGGTTACCATTTTTTTAATGGTGGTTTTATACAGGACATGGGTTACTTTTCTATGATTAGGGAGTGTTCATGGTAACGTCCCACAATCCTGATCTTTTCTCAGCTTCCATTTTTGCACTACAGATTTCTGTCATTCGGTTATTCTCAATCAATTTTGCCAACGTTTTTTATTTGCAACAAACCATTTACAATTTTCTTTCCGCAGTGTAAATTTACAAAGGGATATTCTTAATCGAATTTTTTGATAATACTATCGATCCATCCCAAAAAAATGGCTTATTCCACAGCCGATTCGTAGTCAATAGTCGGTTCGCCTGTTTCTCTTTTAAAGAAGATCAACCCAATTTCATCTTCTTTATCTTGGTTATCTTATAACCACGCTCTCCATTTATCAGAAGTTTTAAAATATAGCTGTTTCATTCAGCCTTTTTTATAAACCATATTCTGCGGGAAACCATTTTGATTCATCGATAAAGGGCAAAATAGATTGGATAAATTCGTCCTCCTTTATGGGGACGGATGCAACCTCTTCCCTGATTTTATTCAACCATGTTAGTTCTCTGCCGTCAATTTTAAGACTGCCGTCTTTAATGGCTCGCTCGATAATCTCAAGACCTTTTAAGCTGCCGAGAACCGCAGCCTCTAAATAAGAATCCCCTGTAACAATTTCATTAGCAATGGAAATCACATGTTGCGGAGCAAGTATGAGTGCCTGAGGATCATAATGGATATCTGATTCGATCAATAAATTTTGCAATCCCAAAGCCATCTCCTTCCCATGTGAAATAGCCTGGTTAAAAAGTCTCACATCGTAGACCAATTGTTCCAGATACACAGTAGGCGCCATCCCGCTAAGCAGTTTAATATTTTGAACTGATTCGTTACTCCACAAATCACAGCAGGCAGCCGCCACATTTCCCACAGTAGTCATGTGGGCACAGGCAGATGTTTTACCTTCCATGGAAATTGGGATTCCGGTAATGGCCTTAAGGTATGGTCCTTCGTAACCACAATCCTTATCTGGCCCAAGGGCGCCTTCTTCTACACAAACCAGTGTTCTCACAACAGTGACAATTCGAACAATGGCAGCAAATATTTTTGGAATGTAACCCTTATCCGCCAGCATCATGGCGGTATTGCCAAAACCGCATGCCGTATCACCACCTGGTATTGTTCCGGTTTTGTTGGCGATGTCAACAATTTTTTTCCATAGAAAACTCATATCCCGCACACCGAGTACAGCCAGGGAAAACAGAACTGTTTTAATATCACACATCATAACCGCTTCATCAAAAATCTCTTTTCCACCGGTACTTTCAATGGACAACAGGTTACCGCCATTATTGGCGCCATGTTCAAATAACTCCAGCATATTATTAAGATAAACGCCGGTTCTCAGCTTTGGCGGCCGGTCAAAGTCTCGGGTATCGTTTGGCGTTAGCCGAATTTCACTTTTAAATCCGGACTTTTGATAAGCATTTTCGCAAATATCGTTCATTTCTTTGATCAGTTCAACACCATAAGCAGGATTCATGGTCATTTCCAGGAGTGTTTCAAATTCCAGGACAAGTCCATCAGACTCTAAGTGAATGGCTCTCTCTATAGCCTCCGTAACAATCTGTTTATACTGATCCCTGATATTAGAAAAAGTCTCATCGTTAATATGCATGGGAGGCAGGGTAAAATTTAATTCCGGGTAAACTTTACCTCCACCAATCTTTAACCCTCGCGGAGTGGTAACAGGAAACTTGGTTGAACCAAAAATGAGGTCATTTTTATTTGAAATGGCTAATTTGTCATATTTCATATCCGCTCCATATTCTTGGGTGAGTTCCAAATTCAATCAGATTAAAAGAATCTCAAATCTATCTTCGTTGGGTTCATCGAGCATTTTTCAAAATGTAGCGAATCTATTATTTTTTTTACCGAAAGTCAAAAGATATTCAGTAGCTCAAAACAATTTTCTTCATACGCAATTTTTTTAATCCTTTTATCATATTACCGGTCATTTATGCCGGGAATCATCCCCAAAAGATCACATCAAATTGGAAGATGTTTATTGTACCTGAATTGAGCGATTGTAGGGCGATTCGCTGAATCGCCAGCCGTATTTGTATTAAAAATGAAAATCCGTTTAGTAACAAAAACAAGGTCAAAAACAAGAGAATCGCTCAATTCAGGTTGTAGTAAACCGCGGGGCCAAAAAGCAGGAAGTCATAGATTCCCGCTCCCCGTTTCAAAGGAGACACGCATAGGGGGGGAATGACGGGAAAATAGAATTTTGTGTCAGGCGCTAATTATCGATGCCCTGATAGCGATAATTAATTTTTGCCTCCGACGCAACTTTTTTTACACCGGGAACTTTGGCGGCAGCTGCTAAAATTTCCGCTAAGGCATCTTCCGATTTAATTTTTCCGGTTATTTTCACATTCCCTTTATCAGCTACAACATCAAATTCACCTAACCGGACATGAGGAAGTTTGGTAAGAGCGGCTTTCACCTGGCTGCTAAGGAGAAGATTCAACAGCGCTTGATGAGATTCCGGCGTTGTTTGAAACTCCTTTTGCTGCACGGCAAATTCAATCATATTGCAGACAAATTCCAGATCGGAATTTTCGATATTAAAAATCATATCATACAGTTCAGGGGAGCGCCAATCGACGCCGTACAGAAATTTCGTCCATTTGTTTCGCTGTTTGTCCACTTCTTCGATGTATTTTATCGCCTCTTTTTCGGAAAGGTTTTGTCGTTTCACCGCCTGCTGTATCCGAAATTCCATCGGCGCGAGAATCCGGATGCGCAAAATATGAGAGATCCCTTTCAGTAAAAAATGACCGGCATGACCGTGATAGATCACATTGTCATCTTTCACATAATCACACAGGGTTGCCTGAATAATGGCGAGATATTTTTCCCGTTCAAAAGTCAGCCTCTGTATAAATGTAGGACTTTTCTGAATCGCCTCGTACAGTTTAAATTCCGGCACGCCATATTTTTCCGTAGCTTTCACAATCACTTCCCGGCTGATGGCCGCATAGTGCAACTGTTTCGATAACATTTCGGCAACCATTTGGCCGCCGCTTAAAGAACCCCGGGAAATAGTTATAATAGCCATAATTTCACCCTTTATTTTGCAATTCTTCTACTGCTTTATTGACAATATCACGCAATTGACTAATACGAAACGGTTTGACGAAAAAATCGTACACTCCTTTTTTAAATGCCTCTTTAGCGGTTTCCACCGTAGCAAAGCCGGAAATGATAATGATTTTTATCTCCGGAAAATGGGTATGCGCATAGCGAAAGATTTCCATTCCATCCACACCGGGCATTTTCAAATCGGTAACTATCATATCAAAATGATGTCGTGAAAGCTCCTGCAACGCTTGCTCGCTATGGGTAAAAACTTTCACCACATAGCCATATTTTTCCAAAGAGGCCTTCAGCCGGGTGACAACAATATTTTCATCGTCAATCACCATAATATGGATTTTTTTGACCATTGAACTTCCCTCGGTTATACCAACCGGACGGTTATTTTTTCTTTAAAAAATTGAACAAAATGCCGATTGAAAATCCTGCGACCACAGCAATCAATATAGCAAGTACACCGTATAAAGCGGCGTGCTCCAAAGCCATGTCGAAGACAAACTTAACAAAACCAACTTTTTGAATGGTCAGAGTATCACTCAGTTTTTTTGCACATTTTCCATCTTTGAAGAAATAGACAACGACCTGATATTCGCCGACAGGCATGGCGGAATTAACCGGAATGAGGAATGAGTAGCGTTCAAACGGATCCGACGAATTTTCCGGCTGTAACATTTCGTTTGAGATATGATACAATTTACTTTTTTCTTTGAATCTGAAAAATTCAGTCAGCATCTCCCGTTTTTCGATCTGCCCTCCTGTTCCTTCAATCTGCCGGCTCAAGGCATCATACCCCAATCCCAGTGAGAGTATGGTATCCTTTGGCGCCATATCGGAAAGTTTTTCCGAGAAGAAAAGCATGTACGCTTGCGGGGTATTTTTCAAAGTTATTTCATCCACATTAAGCCAGAAAATTCCCTTTCGTCCCTTTCTTTCCAACACAATTGTAGTGGGCTTCCCCGCAAACTTCACGGCTATTTCATAATGTGCCGGCACAAAAATTTCAACATTAAATTTTGATCCGTGATAAAAACCGGAAATTTTAATTTCACCGGGCTGTACTTGCAACTTCATATTTTGAACCGTAGTTGAATCCCGGGCGTACAGCACAGGCACCGCCGGATAAATCAAATAAAGAACAGAAAACAGAAGTGTCGGAATTGTCAGTTTTTTTGTAAATTCCATCAAAAAGCTCCTTTAATGGAGAGTATGGTTTCAGGCTTCGAGATTAGCCGGATCAACATATCGGACATCACGAAGAGAATAATGGTTGCCAATAAAATTTTTAATTGATCCGCTTTGAGCCGGTGACTCAGGCGGGCGCCGAATTGCGCGCCTATGGTTGAACCCAACAACAGAACAAGCGCAAGGATAAAATCCACCGTATGATTCAGGGAGGCCTGCATAAATGTTACATTTATACAGAGAAAAATTTCCTGAAATAAATTGGTTCCCACAACCACGTGCATGGGAATCCTGAGCAGATAAATCAGAGCAGGCACCATGATAAACCCGCCCCCCAACCCCATAATGGCAGCAAGCATACCGATTATAAAACCGATGATAACCGGCAGAAAAACAGACATGGTGACACCTGATTTTTCAAAATTTATTTTTAACGGCAGAATCCCGGAAAATTTTTCAAACCGGCCGGTTACTACCGGTTTGGCTTTCTCTTTTCGGAATGGTCTGCTCTTCAAACTATTCAGGCTTTCCATAAACATGTACGAGCCGACGACACCTAAAATAACCACATAACAGATTTTGATCAGAAAATCCGCATTCCCCACTCTGCGCAGCATCTTAATGATTTCCACACCGATACTGCTGCCGAAAAACCCACCCACAAGAAGCAACAAGCCTAATTTAATATCCACATTCCCCAACCGCCAATGAGCGTACGTTCCGGAAGTTGTTGCCGCCACAATCTGGTTGGAATCCGAAGCCGCTGCGATGGTTGGCGGAATCCCCATCATAATCAGCAGGGGCGTCAATAGAAATCCGCCGCCCACACCAAACAGGCCGGAAATCAACCCGACGATAATCCCTATCCCCAACAATGCAAAGGCGGATATACTGACTCCTGCTATCGGTAAATAGAGATGGATACCCATGTTTTCCTCATTATAGTATGCAACCGTCAACGGATTTTTAACGTCTGAGCGAAAACTCCGCTTTTCTGTCATTCCCGTAAAGTTTATCCTCACGGAAGTGGGGAGCAGGAATATCGCTTTTCAATATTTTCAGGGTTTCGTTCCCGCATTATTTAAACACTGAATAGTCACCGTTTTTCAAACAACTGTAACACTTTAGTTCTTTGAAAATAACTTAGTTGTGATTAGAAGGAACAAGTAGACCCTTCAACTTTATCCCGATAAAAACCATCGGGACACGCGCTCAGGGTGAACATGTCATGTCGAGCGCGTGTCCGCCGCAGGCAGGAAGTTCCGGTGGTTTTTGCCGGAATGGAGTCGAAGCATCTATCTTATGTAAGAAACTGAATTAACAATTTCAATGAACTAAAATGTTATAAACCATTAAACTATTCCATTCACTTTAAATTTACACTTTTCAATGCATCCCCTTAAATCCAAGAAGCAGATCCGGTTTTAACAGCAAATCGAAAAGCATTTTAAACATAACAAGGAGGACAATAATCGATAGTAAAATTTTTAAATGATCCGCTTTTAATTTATCGCTTACCCTGGCGCCAAGCTGTGCTCCGGCTGTGGAACCCAGTAACAAAATAAGTGCCATTACAAAATCAACTGTATGGTTGGTATAGGCCTGCATGAACGTGACATTCATACAAGTAAACAAAATTTGAAACAGACTGGTTCCTACAACCACATGCATGGGCATGCGCAGCATATAAACCATCACCGGAACCATGATAAAACCGCCGCCTACACCCATAATCGCCGATAAAACACCCACCAAAATGCCGAAAAGCAACGGCAGAAAAACAGACATGCTGGTTCCAGACTTTTCAAAATAGATGTTGAACGGCAATGCACGGTTTAATTTACCGAACCAGCCCTCTTTCTCCTCTTCAATCACTAAGCGCCCGGCGGCTCTCGGCCGCAAATTACGCAGACTTTCCTGAAACATATACGCACCGACCGTGCCCAACATGACCACATAGCAAATTTTAATCAGGAAATCCGCATTGCCGGTCTGACGTAAAATCTTGATGATCTGAACCCCAGCGGTACCGCCTGCGATTCCGCCCAGCAACAACAGCACGCCCATTTTAATATCCACATTTCCCTTACGCAGATGGGCATACATTCCGGAAGACGATGCGGCAACAATCTGATTGGAATCGGAGGCCGCCGCCACGGTGGGCGGAATGCCGATCATGATCAGCAGCGGCGTTAACAAAAATCCGCCACCTACGCCAAACAGCCCGGAGAGAAAACCAACCAGCAGCCCTAAGCCAAGTAATGTAAAAATATTTACGCTAACTTCCGCAATGGGTAAATAAAGATGAATTTCCATGATTTCCGTTTACTCATATTCAGTTATTTCCGGTTAGGTTTTTGCAGCCCCGTAATTTACAAAACCCGTCCCGCAGTAAACTACGGGACTAAGAATAGGAAGCGCCATAAATAGCGCTCACAACGTAGGACGCTTCAGCGTCCTTTCTATTATTAGCCCCGTGGTTCACCACGGGGCGGAATAGCAAACACCGCTTTGGTTCTCTTTTTTGACCATGTTGCCAATTGAAAAAACCTAACCGGAAATTATTTACTCATATTATAATTTATTTTCCAGGCGGATTTCCGCTGCCAATTGTTCCACAAGTTTCCTGATTTGACTTAATTTAAACGGTTTGGCAATAAATTCGACGGCGCCGGCTTTAAAGGCCTCGTCAGCCGTCTCGTTGGTTGCAAAACCGGAAATAACAATTGTTTTTATCCGGTGAGAATGTTTCCCGGCAAACCGGATCACTTCAATCCCTTCGGCGCCGCTCATTTTCAGATCCGTAATCAAAATATGAAAATGGTGCTGTGCCAGACGATCCATTGCCTCCTGACCGGTAATAAAGGTTTCCACGGAAAATCCTTTTTTTTGCAGGTGATTTTGCAATCTCTTACAAACGATCGGCTCATCATCTAAAACCATGATTTCATATTTCTCTTTCACAAATTCCTCCCAAGAAATAGTGCAATCAATTTGTTTAATTAGTACCGGTCCGAAAATACCCACGATATTGTCATCCCGGCCTGTCTGCACAGGCAGGGAATCTACTTAGGAGCACCGCTAAAAGCATGCGGGGATGACAAATTCGGACAGACTCTAATTAGTGCCTGAACGAAAACCCAATTTTTATGTCCGTGATTCTTTCACAAAGGATTTATCTGATACGGAAGAAAAACCGAAAAAGTAGTTCCTTTGCCGATTTTACTCAAAACGGTAATTTTTCCCTTATGATTTTCGATAATCCCGTGACTCACGGCAAGCCCCAATCCGGTTCCTTTGCCAACTTCTTTGGTTGTAAAAAACGGATCGAAAATTTTATCTATATATTCAGACGGAATGCCGATTCCGGTATCCGTAACATCAATCCGGATGAATCCATCTTTTTTCAGCGTTGATTTCACTTTTAAAGTCCCGCCATCCGGCATAGCCTGAACACCGTTGAGAAGAAGATTGAGAAGAACCTGCTGTAAATTTTTGGGGTTACCGTTCACAGGCGGCAGATTCTTATCGATCTCCGGTTCCACTTGAATATCATTCAGAGTAAATTCATTTTTCAGCAGTTTCAGTGTAGTGTTCACTAATTCACTTACAGATACCGAAGTAAATATCGGTTTTTCCACTCGTGTAAAATCAAGTAAATTCCGAACCGTTGACCCGGCGCGCTCCACCTGGTCAAAAATGTCGTGCAACATTTTTAACTTTTCTTCCTTCGAATAATCATCAAAATCCTCTAACAGCGTCTCGGTGGTCAGGCTGATATTATTGAGTGGATTGTTCAATTCATGTGCAATACCGGCGGTTAAATTGCCGATGGCCGCCATTTTCCGGGATTGGGTGAGTTGATCCTGATGGGCACGAATTTCATGAATCATCCTATTGAGGGCCATGGCCAGATTAGAAAATTCATCCCGGTATTTGCGCATGGGTTTCACCGGCGAAAAATCGCCTTCCGCAATCCGCTGCGTGTATTCGATTGCCCGGTTGATGGGGCGTAGAATCTGCCGGGTCAAAAAACTGATGATGTAGCCGATGGAGAGAAGGAAAAAAATCAGGGAAACAACAACGGCAAATTTCCCGGTTGAAATCAGCCTGTAAATCTCCAGCCGTTCCTGGTTAATGGCCGAAGATGCATTGGCAAGAATTTCCGAGCCATATTTGCGTAAATCCGATTCAAGGGGGATTAATTTAAGACTATCGGCGGGATTTGAACTACGATGCAACGAGTGCACCCGGTTGAGCAGCGCTTCGTACCGGTTCAGGCTTTGTTCCATTTCAGTAAATTTTTCATCCCCGATCACAGAGATCATATCTTCCCGGTCAAAACGCAACACATTTTGCGCAGCCTGAACATTACTTAAAGCATCTTTAAGATTGGTTCCATAGAGGAAAAAATTTTTCTCGTATCGCCGGGCCTGTTGAACTTCGAAAGCATAGTTAGAAGTGGTTTCCAGGAATTTTTGTTTGCTGTCAAATTGCGTTATGAACAGGAAAGAGGCAATGCCCATACCGCAGAGGATTATAAAAAGTAATAAAAAACTCAGTGTGATCCGTAAACGGATACTGATCTGCGGACGTTCCAGCAAAGCCCGCTGGGTTTCTTCCGCCTGTTTTTCTTCTTCCGAAGACAGTTCCGCTGTTTGTCCGGCACCGTTTTTTTCAGATTCATCTGCCATCTTTTTCCCGACAAACCGGAGAGGATGAGAATAAATGGTTATGCACCGAGAGAGGAGACATAGCCTTTAACTTTTCTTCTTTTTACCTGAATTGAGTGATTCTCTTATTTTTGAGCTTGTTTTTATTACTAAACGGATTTTCATTTTTAAACTAAATCCGATTGGCGATTCAGCGAATCGCCCTGCAATCGCTCAATTAAGGTTTTAAATAAGCCCTGGCAATGCTGATCAAAATGACGTCCACACCCGTCAGAGGCGGGTGTGAGTTTAAAATCCGGCAGATCTGCCAACGGATAAAGTGCAGAAGCGGCATTGGCAATACATAATTGATCCGGATGAACAAGCAAATCGTAATGGGAGAGATCGTGCCAATCCACATTGCAGAGAAAACGCACCCATTTATCCCGGCCGCTATCCACCTCCTCAATATATTGCTTCGCCTTTTCCCGGGATAGTTTTAAAGTTTGCATGACATAAAGAATACGATTTTCCGGATTGGCCAAAACACGAATGCGCGGGATATGGGGAATGCCGGTGAGCAAAAAATGGCCGGTATGACCATGATATATGATATCGCCGTTTAAAATATGTTTACAAAACAATGGAGTCATACCGGCGAGATAAATTTCCCGCTCTTTTCCCTTACGATGATAAACCCGGTGCGGGTGTGCCATAGCCGTCTGCATCTTACCAACCGGAACGCGCATTTGAGTGGCTTCTTCGGCAAGATATTCACGGCTGAGTACCCGGCACCCCAACTCCCTGCTTAACTTTTCGGCATAATCTCTTCCGCCGGAAAAGCTGCCCCGCGAAATAGTGATTACAGACATGTTTCGCTCCTTTCGATCCAGGGCGAAAAAAAATTTGGCAGATAAAAATTATTAAATATTGACAACTATTCAGGTATGCTTGTTATTTGATACGTTATAAGCCTTCGACTCCGTTCAGGCTGGCTTAATAGCCATGCTGAGCCCTTCGGCAGTCTCAGGATAAACTTAGTCGAAGCGTGATCGCAGCTAATTATTCGTGCATACCTGAATAGTTGCAATATTGTATTGTTTATTCTGATTTAAGATATTATCTTGCTCCAAAATGCACAAGATTCAAATTTATAAAAAAGCGAATTCCATTATTTAATTTACAAATATTCAAACATATTATGCGGACTCTGTAATATATTTGTTGCTTTTCATTAAAGCCGGAGATCATCAACGGCAAAGATACAGATCATGATTTTCGAAATTGAGCAGCAGTAAAAATATGGCAAAGTAACTAAAAATTTAGATCAGACCGGGTAGAAAAATATCTTGCAATTCCGGAATAAAATATTTAAAATTTGTTAGAACAGGGAAAAGTGAGTAAGCGCAAAAAAACAGATGTAGATCAAATCAACAAGTTTCTGAGTGATTTGAAATTTAAGTGCACGAAAAATAATTAAATAAAATCAGTTGGTTAGTAAAACATTGTCCTGTGCCGTTTAAAAACACCGTTGCCCTAACAATCGTATTATCGTGTCAAGTAAAATCCGGGTCGCTGGGAATCTCGTAAGCGGGATGAAATTCGACATTATTAACCAGTTGGTGCGAACTGATCATATCCGGTTCAAGTGCCACCTGCTCAAAGCCTAACTAACAGAGCAGTAGTGAACCTCACGTGTAAACTCAGTAATGAGAATGCGAAGCTGAGGGAATCAAGAATGCAGGCTGCGTCACCGAGCCCCGAAATATGTATAGTTGCGGTCATTAGATAATCCCGATGTTCTGTATCGGGACAAAGCCGACGGTTTTGATGCTCACGGAAGGCAGTAGTCCTATAAGCGATTTGGTGAGTTTATAAGACACCACCGGGGTCTGTAATTGCGAGCGGGGCATATTTTCACAGGGATAATCCGGGAACTTGCCTGCCTGTCCGCAGGCGGGAGAAAGCCAACTGTCTCCTTGCAAGATTGCGGTCATGAGAGTACCAATCCGGGAAGGGCAAACTCCTGGCTTTTGAAAGGTTTTGCTCTAACCTTATGAAAGAGTCTGAATAAGAAAACCACGAACAAAAAGGAGCATGCAAGGTATCTGGGAAGCGATAGTTAACGCGAAGCGACTGGAGATGGGCTTATGGCAGTCTTAGTGTCTCATAGTAGCGAGGATCAGGAATCATTTCTTCTGATCGTGTAGGTGGGGAAGTACATCAAGCCCAAGCGACCCACTGTAACCACTAAAAGAATTGTGGACATTCTGAGAAATTGGTAATAGTTCACCACCCCTCCGGCTTACGGCAATAAAGAGGGAATTTTTGTTCCATATCGATACGCTTTAATAACATTTCCAAGATATTCTAATGAATTCCGTTTGTGTAACCAACAAGTTCTTGTT
>CAJVYQ010000019.1 GCA_913009825.1 uncultured Deferribacteres bacterium | reverse complement strand
ATTCTTCCGTTTTATCTGTTTCAATTCCGGCCACAACATGTTTTGCCCCAAGCTGTCCCAACCGGCAGGCAAGTTCTATTTGGCCGCTGTCTATTATTACAAGAATAGGAATTGCCGGAAATTGTGCGGTGAATGCACCGAATTCCTCACAAACGGAATCCTGCCGCCGATTGGCCGGCAAAACGAGGCAGTCCACAAATCTGTTGCGGATAATTGAAAAAGCTTTTTCCGTATTGTCCGCTTTAATAAATTCAATTTTCTCATTTTGCGTAAACGCCGGCAGCATGTCCGCCTGATGATCCGATACAACCAAACAGCAATACGGTTTGCCCCGTTTCATTTTGACCCCTCTAAAAACCCGCCGGCATCGGGCAGCCAAGCTCACCCCGCTACGGGACTAAGAATAGAAAGCGCCATAAATGACGCTCACAACACAGGACGCTTCAGCGTTCTTGCTTTTTTCAGTCCCGCGGTTTACCACGGGGCGGCAGTGCTGTCCGGGAATGAAACGTTGGTTGAAGAGCTGCGCGGATTGATGAAGGGTCAAATGGAAAAATACGACAAAATTTTGCAGGACGGCGCCGTTAAATGACGGCTGCCGATTGCTTTGTGGTTTTGTTTTTTGGGGGTCATTTTGCGGGCAGGAGTGCAGTTATTGTCCAGATAATCGAGCCCCTTTTTAATCTGAATAATTCACAAACATTTGCCACAAAGGCAACCCGCCGGCATCGGGCAGCCAAGCTCGCCCCGTAGTAAACTACGGGACTAAGAATAGAAAGCGCCATAAATGATGCTCACAACACAGGACGCTTCAGCGTTCTTGCTTTTTTCAGTCCCGCGGTTTACCACGGGGCGGCAGTGCAGTAAAAACCTAACCGGAAATTACTGAAGAAAATCAAATTTCGAATTCGGTTTTGAATTTTGATTATTAAATTTTGTTTTGTTTACTGTTTTTAAAGCTTTGTGTACCGGTATGTTAAGAATATTTCAGGTTAAAACATCTTGAAATAAAAAGCGCCTTTTCTTCAAAAAAACCGAAAAAGCGCTTTATCATTTTCGTAGAGCTTTACTTGCTTGACGCATCCACTCTTCTCGCCACTTCTATCGCCGTATTCTCTAAAAGAAGTCTGGTGCCGTCGGAAAGATCATCTTTAAGGCCGCCTACTTCTATTATTGTATTCCATTTGTTAATAAAAATGGACCTTTGTTGATATCCCGCTATATATAACCCAAGCCACCATTTATCTATTTACCTTTTTGTACATCCACCCAGGATAAACCGTATTTCGTAAAAGCGACTACTTCTTTGTTGTCCGGATATTTATTCAACACCTCTTTAAATACTGCTTCGGCATCATTTTTTTTGCCGAGCCAGGTATAACATAATCCTATATTATAATGAGCTTCGGCAGTTTTTTCAAAAGTTTCGCCGGCGTTAACAACTTTTTTGTACTTTTCAATGGCATCATAATATTTTCCGTTATTCCGAGTGGAGCGAAGAATCTATTTTCCCCACCGGAAATTCTTCGACAAGCTTACACCGCCTGCACGAACAGGCTTGCCCGACGAAGGCGGGTAACGACAATCCCTTCTAAAATATTTGCCAAACTACTATTAAAATGTAATGGTTTGTTTTTTTTAGTTGGATTGTAAAGCGACGATCCCGTCGCCTTGTATTATTTTATCAAAAGACAATTTTTTAAATTATCTCTACTGCGATTCGGCGAATCGTGCTACATAATTGTGATTTATTTTCTACGGTACCTGAATTTCGCCACTCTGCCGTTGGAACCGGCGGCCCAACCGGTCAATCCGGATTTGGCAAAACTCATGGTGTAATAGCCGGTTTTGCTAAAGGTATGCCAGGTTTCGCCGCCGTCGGCAGAATAATCGCAGCCGCTTCGTCCCACGGCGATCAAATAGTTTGAATAGGGCCGCGGCAGAAAAGTCACGCAGGATCGGTAGGTCAGTTTATGTGAATCTGCCACCGGACGCCAGGTTATGCCGCCGTCGGTTGTTTTGGCAATATTGATCTTTGTCCGATCCGGCTGCCGGTAATCTCCGCCGACCGCAATGCCGTTTTGCGCATCCAGGAACGACAGCGAGAAAATCCCGGAAGACTGATTGCCGCAGCTTACCGGCGTTGCCGCCGCCTGCCAGGTTTCGCCCTGATCCGTTGTGCGGAATACCCGGGCCGCCGCGCCGCCGCTGCCGAACCAGGCGTTTTCCCTGCCCTGGGTGATGAGGCAGGTGCCGCCGGCGGCAAAAGCGTATTCACCTTCCTGTGCCGGTGGAATATTAGCGGGATCAATCTCACGCCAGTTTTTCCCGCCATTTTCCGTTTTGATGATGACAAACTTGCCGTCCACCGGATCACTGAAAGCAAGGCCGGTAGCGGCGTCCCAGAACGCCATGGCGCTGAAAAATCCCTGTCGATGAGGATTTTGAAATTGCAGGATCCAACTTTTCCCGTTGTCTGCGGATTTGTAAATCCGGGAAGAGCCGCCCCCGCCGGCGCTTAACAGATAAACAACACCGCCGGGAAAAACCTGGACATCGCGGAAATCCAGTGAATCGGCGCCGGGTATTTTCATCTTTTGCCAACTTGCGCCGGCGTCCGCGCTTCTGGCGCAGAAGCCGCCGCTGCCGCTGATCCAGATTTCATTTTCATTCAGGACGAAAATTCCCCGCAGTGAAGCGGAGGCGCCCGTTTCCACGGGCTGCCATGAAAATTGCGTGGGGTCTAATCGCTTGGTGACGCAGGATAATGAAAGGAATAAAAGAAACGGCAGGATAAAAAATGATTTCTTTTTCATGTGAGCCTCGCTTTAAGATGAATATCGATTTAAATTTGAAACTCTTTTTACATCCCCCTGAATCTACCTTCAAAGGGGGATTTAAAATCTCCATCCCCAGGTTAACTACGGGGCGATATTTAAGTCCCCTCTTGAGAGGGGATTTAGGAGTATGTTTCCTGATTTACTTATCATTCCGAGCGTAGTGAAACGGAGTCTAGCAAACTATATGTCGCGATAAATTAGTGGGTTAACAGATTTTTCCCTCCGGTCGAAATGATAAATAATATGGTTTTACCTGGCCGAAAATTCTGCGTCCATCAACAGCCAAACATCCGGAGCCAATTTTACCGAAACAGGAATATCCGGCAGCGGAAAAAAGAATTCGTGTCCGGCTTTGTCAATCTGAACCGTTTTGATTTCCGGGACGTTACGGCCGGTGGTGAAAATTCCCAATTCAACTCCGGCTTTTTATCGACGAAGTCCAGCGAGAAATTAGGTGCGCCGCCGGTGAGAAAACGAATTTTTACTGTAGTTACAGCAACAATTTCGTTGGTCGAATCATTCAGCGCAATGCGGAAGGTGTAGTTTAATATGTCGATATTTGGGTTTTTTGGATAGGAATCAGCGGCCGCCAATGAGCCTGAGCAGATGAGACCAAGAACAACAAATGAGAAACATTTCATCTTTCCTCTCAGGAAGGTTCAGGATTTATACAGACTTCGACTGAGTTTATCCTGAGCCCTTCGTACAATCTCAGGATAAACTTGACGAAGGGCTCAGACCGGCTTAACAGCCATGTTAGGCGGAGCCGAAGCGTGATCGCAGCTAATTTTTCGTGCATACCTGAATAGTTACTATATTTTTTTTAATCCCCGTTCAAGATCGGCTATGATATCTTCGGCTTCCTCAATCCCCACAGATAACCGCAGTAATCCGTCCGTTATGCCAATTGCAAGGCGCCGTGCCCGCGGGACAGATGCATGAGTCATCGATGCCGAATGTTGAATCAGTGTCGCCACATCCCCTAAAGATACGGCGAGAGTACACAGGTTTAAAGAATTGACCAGCCGTTTCCCTTCGGACAGGCCGCCGACGTCAAAAGCCAGCATACCGCTAAAACCTTTCATTTGGCGTTTTGCCAATTTGTGTTGCGGGTGAGAAGGTAATCCCGGGTAATGCACTTTCTTCACTTTTACATGCTGCGCCAGAAATTGTGCTACGATTAACGCATTCCTGTTATGGCGTTCCATCCGCACGGCAAATGTTTTAATTCCCCGCAAAACCAGCCAGGAAGTTTGAGGAGAAATTACCCCGCCGAGTATTTTGTTGGTTTGCCAGCGTATTTGATGAATCATTTCTTCATCACCAATCACTGCTCCTGCCAGCAAATCTCCGTGTCCACCGAGATACTTAGTCGCACTGTGAAGAACCAGATCCACTCCTAATTGAAGAGGGTTCTGATTAAATGGAGTGGCAAATGTATTATCCATTACCGTTGTTATCTCATTTTGCTTCGCAATAGTAGCGACCGCTGAGATATCGACTAATTTCATTGTCGGATTAGCGGGTGATTCAAGATAAAAAACTTTTGTCTTATCGTTTATCGACTGGAGATATTGATCCGGATTTGTCGCATCTATGTAGGTGATCTGAATACCATGGGGTTGCAACATCCGGTCAAAAAAGGCGTTGGTAGTCGCGTAAAGTGACTCCGGAGCGACAAGATGATCTCCGGGCTGCAGCAAAGAAAGAAGAGTTGTTGAAATAGCAGCCATTCCGGACGCAAAAGCAAGTGCAGCCTTTCCTCCTTCTAATTTCTTCAACGCTTCTTCCAATGCAGACTGAGTTGGATTTCCTAATCGTCCGTAAAAATAACCCGGTTGATCTCCTTCATGAATTGCGGCGCCTTGTTCTGCATCGGGAAAAGAAAAAAGTGAGGTTTGATATATGGGCACAGAAAGCGATCCGAGATTTTTCATGGGGTCTTCACCGGCATGCACGGCAGTTGTAAAAATTGAATGGGTCATCATTTCTTCTGTCTTCCTTCTATGTTTTTAATATTAAAAAAATCGTAACACTTTAATCTTTCGAAAAATCTGCGCTCTCTGCGTCTCTGCGTTTTAGACTGCCTGATTTTTAACGCAGAGGCGCAGAGGACGCGGAGAAATTAAAAAAATGGGTGCTTTATAATTGTTTACAGCTCATTAGTTTCTGAACGAAACCTTCGTTTTTCCATCATTTCTATATGATTTAAGTAACCTGCCCATTGAAGGCTGGCCAATAAAAGCATTCGTGAAGGACAGGTTGCATGATAATTGTTGTTTTTCAAAGAACTAAAATGTAACAAAAAATCAAATTGTATTTTCAATCAGCGCAGCTTTTTTCCGCAAAATTTTAATTGCCAGACCAATTGTATCCAGATGGGTCCGGAATCCAAGAACGGCCAGACGCAGTGTAAATTTCCCGTTGAGGGTCGTTGACGAGAGAAAAATGCGCCCATCCTGCTGCACGGCCTGAATCAGCTTTTCATTGAATTCGTTGGCGTCGCCGTGTTTTGGAATGTAGCGAAAAATGACGATAGAAAGATCGGGATAGGGGCCTAACTCAAATCCGGGCACAGATTTCATCTTTTCATAAAAATAACGGGCCAGGAGAATTTTCTCCGACAGTGCAGCGCGAAAAGGAGCGACGCCAATCAACTTCAGCGGCAGCCACAAGCGCAGACTGCGGAAATGACGGCTTAATTCCGGCGAAAGATCGGCGGGAGAAAACTCATCGGATGAGGCCAGAAATTTTCCATCCTGCAAATAATGGGCGTCGTCAAAAAAAGCCTGCCGCAGTTTGCTGCCGTCCCGTACAAGAACAGCGCCGGCGCCGAACGGTAAAAAAAGGCCTTTGTGCGGATCGATCACCAGGGAATCGCAGCGATGCAGTCCGGGCAACGCTTTCCTGCCCTCCTCGCACAGGGCAAAAGCGCCGCCGTAAGCGCCGTCTGTATGCAGCCACAGACCGTGCTCTTCGGCGATGTCGGCAATTGCCGGTAACGGATCGACGGCTCCTGTATCAGTAGTTCCCGCCGTGGCAATGATGAGAAAGGGTTTTAATCCTTGCTTTTTGTCCTGTAAGATGGATGCTTTCAATTGTCCGGTTTGCATCCGGTAACGATCATCGAGAGAGATGAATCGTTTATTGCACTCCTGCAAACCGGCAATGAGAATGGCTTTTGTCGCCGAATGATGGGTCTGTTCGGTGAGGTAGATAACAGCTTGGGGAATTTCGGCGGCTTTCAGCGCAAAGGCTTCTCTGGCGGCAACGATGGCGGACAACATGGCAATACTGCCGCCGGAAGTAATGTCTCCCGCCGCTGTTTCGGGATAGCCGATAAAACCGGCAATCCAGCGCAGCAGCATTTTTCCCATCCGCGCTGCGCCGGGAGCGACAAAATAAACGCCGGCATATTTATTGGTGATGGCCGCCAGAAAATCCCCCAGCGCGGAAGCATACAATCCGCCGCCCGGGATATAAGCCAGATACCCCGGCGAGCCGGGTTTAACGCCGGGATGAACTACGCACCGGTCGAACAACTGCAGTGCATCGTCGATGCCAATAGGTGTCTCCGAAATAGGCGAGGCAGGTAGTTTTTTGCTCTCTTCTTCCGCTGCGGCAAAGACCGGTAAATTATTTATATTTTCGATAAAAGAATGGGCATAACTGGAAACCGCCTGCAGCAGAACCCGGCGCTGCTCCTCATCCGGTTCCAACGGCCGGGAAAGTTCCTGTAATTGTACTATTTTTCCCATTAAAACGTTAGTCATCGTTTCTCTGCAGTATGTTATCGATATTTTTTAGTTCGTCGGGGCTCAGTTGCAAGTTCTTCAAAGTGTTCACGATCTCTTCGATCTGTGCAGCTTTACCGGCGCCGATGAGCGCAGAAGTCATATTTTTATGCCGCAGTACCCAGGCAACAGCCATCTGCGCGAGGGACTGATGACGCCGGCGGGCCAGTTCATTCAACTGCCGGATTTTTTTCAGTCTTTCTTCGGTCACATCTTCCCGTCGCAAGTAGCCGGTTGTTTTCGCCGCCCTGGAATTTTCCGGGATGCCGTCGAGGTATTTATCGGTAAGCATACCCTGAGCTAACGGGGAAAACACAATACAACCCACGCCCTCTGAAGCAAGCAGATCAAACAGGTCCTCTTCGATCCAACGGTTGAACATGTTGTAAACCGGTTGATGAATGAGACAGGGCGTGCCCAGTCGGTTCAGTATGTCCACCGCTATTTGGGTTTGTTGCGCATTATAAGATGAGATGCCCGCGTAAAGCGCTTTACCGCTGCGCACAATCTGATCCAATGCACCCATAGTTTCTGCCGGCGGCGTTTCCGGATCGGGCCGGTGGTGGTAAAAAATATCCACGTAATCCAGACCCATACGCTGCAGACTCTGATCCAGACTGGCGATCAGGTATTTCCGGGAACCGAAATTCCCGTACGGTCCCGGCCACATATCCCAACCTGCTTTTGTTGATATAATCAATTCATCCCGGTAACAGGAAAGATCTTTTTTAAAAATTTTACCGAAGGTTTCTTCTGCCGAACCGTAAGGGGGACCGTAATTATTTGCCAGGTCGAAATGGGTGATACCGAGATCGAAGGCTTTGCGAATCATGAAGCGGGAATTTTCAAAAACATCCACACCGCCGAAATTATGCCACAGTCCCAAAGAGATTGCCGGCAGTTTAATACCGCTGCTGCCGCAACGATTGTAGATCATATCACCATAACGCGTTGGGGAGGGTTGGTAGTGCATAAAGAGTTCCTATTGTTGAATTTTTTTTACCGGTTCAAGCATGTTTTTTTAACGGGATTTACCGGATAAACAGGATTATAAAAAATAACATTTTAATTTTTTGAAATGATCGAAAGACGGAGCTTTTGGTCAGAAACAAAATAGTTGCCAACAATTTTCAGTTCCAATTTTTCAATTTCTCTGCGTCCTTTGCGCCCCTGCGCTAAAAAACAAGCGCTCTAAAGCGCAGAGACGCAGAGAGCGTAAAGGAAGCAGATTTTATCAAAGAACGAAAATGCTACTTAATATTAAAAATTGGCAGGTCAAATTCAAGGTAAAAAATAAAAAAGCCTTCCGGATTTGCAAACCCGAAAGGCTTTTTTCAGTAAATGAAACTTTTTAAAAGGTGAGTGTAATTATTCAGGATACTATGCGATTATATTGTAAGTTGTCTTATACTCCCCGTACCCCCCTCAATCTACCTGAATAGTGACCAAGATCCGCCTATTACGCGCGTTTCAATGAATACAAGAAACTTCTAAAAAAATTCAAGTTTCTTGGAAGTTACACTGTTTTATCATATTCGTATGATTTATTGTTGTTCGCAGGTTGAATAGTTACAGCTTATTTCATCTTCACCCCCTCAAAAGCAAGTTCGATGGTCACATCGTCGCTGACAACCAAACCACCGTTATCCATTGTTTTACTCCAGGAAACGCCGTAATCCTTACGATTGATTTTGAATTTGGCCTCAATGCCGATCCGCTTGTTGCCCATAGGATCGTTGATGATGCCCAGCACTTTGAACGGCACCTGCACTTCTTTTGTTACGCCGTGCATGGTCAGATCGGCAATCATCACATAATTTTTACTTTGTTTCTGAATCTTTTTACTTTTGAATGTGATTTCCGGGTATTTTTTTACATCAAAAAAATCCGGGCTGAGCAAGTGCTTGTCCCGCTTTTCATCTCCAGTGTTGATACTGGCAACCTGGATGGTTCCTTCAACGGTTGATTTGGTGACATCGTTTTCGTCAAAATAAATTTTGCCGGAATACTCTTTAAAGTCTCCCCGAACCGTTGACAGCACCATGTGTTTCACGGCAAATCCAACTCTTGTGTGCGCTTTGTCAATCATGTATTGATCGCCGGCAAAAGCGGAACCGATCATCAGCAAGCCAGCCAATATCAATCCTGTTAACTTTTTGGTAAACATGTTATCTCCTTCTGTTTTTTTTATTATTATCAACTTAACTTTATGTCCTGTTAAAAAACCAAAAACAATAACAACATGTTTTGCGGGTTTATTCCTTTTATCTGAATTTAATTTTGTATTTGGAGTCTGTTTACGTTGTTTCAATTGATTAAACTAAGCGCACGCTTTTACTGATCATTTATGATTCACACATCTGGATCAGAATATTCGAATCAGGAATCCACAAAGCTTGTTTCGTTTATTCCGTGTGTTTCGCAGGCTTAAAATTTCAAGAAAATGGTTGCAAATTTTGATAGGGATTTTCATATTATTAGCAATCACAGTTCGTTTTTTCTTTTCCGTCAATGTAAGAAGGATCAAATATGCTTTATACTAATGATCAAATCATAGAAAAATTGCGTTTTCTCAGCCGGTGCCGGTCCGAGGCGCAAAAAATGGCGAAAGAATTATCCGGCGTTAAAAAAGCTCAAATGGGCGGGCTGATCCGATATCTGACCGATGCGGGTGAAAGCGTGGTTCTGGGAAATCTACTCATCATTTGTAGCATAAACAGGTTAAAAATTGACCCTGTCGTTTTGGTGGAGTCGTTAAAAGTAGTGGATGAAGATATCTACTTCATTTTTGCTTTCATAGCTCAGGATGAAAAAGTCATTCAACCTTTGCTGGATATTGCTCAGTCGGATTATCTTGACTGGGACAGGAAGGCTACTGCGATGCGTCTTGCTGCTGAGTTGGCTGTTAGATTTGACCAGGACAAAAAACCGGTTCAAAGAGTTTTATGGAAATTGACCAATGATATTCATGATCCGGAATTAAAGATGATTTTTCGGATCATACAACTTATTCTGGAAGAAAAAGATGAAATTAAAAGAATCAGATGGTTTTCTCAATTAGATACACTAGAGGAGTTACCGGAGGAGAAACCGCCGGTGATCATCGGCGGCGATTATACGGTGAGGCGTCCCGTTCCTAAGCTCAATCGAAATGCACCCTGTCACTGCGGCAGCGGTAAAAAATACAAACACTGTTGCTACGAAAAGGATCAAAAACTACTTCGCGAGGCATCTCAATATGAAGGATTAACAAAAACACAGGTGCTCGAGGCTCAGTCGGTTATCGATGATACCGATTTTATTGACAGGATGCATGCCTATGAGTTGAATAAATTGAACCCTTCCCAGTTGAATAAAGATCAACTGTTTGCCGCCTACCGAAGAGCTGAGAGGTTCGGATTGCGTGAGATTTGTTTCAATATGCTTTTTGAATTAAGACAACGACGGGATCAGCAGGAGTTTGCCGTTGATCATTTTGTTGATCTGCTGCATTCTGCTCTATCGGCCATCGAACTCCCGCTGGCTCAAAAGATCAGGAAGGAAGTACCGGAGATAGAAAAACATCTTAATGATGAAATCCTATTTCGCTTCTCTCTGTTGGAAAATCCGCAACGATACGAGAAATTGGAAAAATTTTGTTTAAAAGAATTCAGAAAAGATGAAATTTCCGTCTATGAATATCCCTTATTAAATTTGTGCTTCGATTTTGAAAAGATTTTCCCGGCATTGAGTGTGATCTTCGGCAGGGCTGCCATTTTAGGCAATCCTGATCGGGATTTTGATAATGAGATGATCATCGATGCTGTTCGCAATGCCAGGATCGACTTAAATGTTGATCCCTGGGATGATCCTGTAGAGGAATATTATTATGAAATCATAGATGAAGAAGAAGATAGATATGAACAGACGGACGCGAATGAAGAGTTTGAAAGTTTGCGGAATAAAGTGACCGATGTTCAGCGTTTGGCTGCGGAAAAGAACCGGGAATTGAAACAGAAAGAGATGGAACTTGAAAAACAAATTAAAAAATATGAGAAGTTGGCTGAAAATATCCAGGCTATTCCTGAACAGAAGAAGATCGGCATCGATGAACAGCAGGAGATGAAAGACATAATCGAAAACCTGCGTCGCCGGGTGAAAAATCTGAAAGTGGAAATTAAGACTCAGCAGCAGGAACGGTTGAATTTGCGCAAGCAGCTTCAGGATGAGAGAAAGAAAGAAACAGTCCCGGATAAAACGGCCGGGAAAGAAAAACAGGAACCGGAAAAAGAAGAAGGTCTCTCTGTTGAAAATTTCCCCGAAAAAATTTTGATCCCGGAATTCAGTGATGCCTTTCAACGGAGTTGTGAGGCGCTTCCATCCTCTGTTGTTGCCAAAGCGGTCCGGTCGGCTTCCGCTTTTGCCGTACATGATAAAATCATTCTCAAACATGTTAAAATGCTGGAAGCTTTGCCGGGATATTATCGCGTTAGAATCGGACTGCACTATCGCATGCTTGTACAGATTAATTCCGGGACAAAATTGGAAATATTGGATTTAATCCCGCGGGAAAATCTGACAACCTGGATCAAACAGCGGCTACGCTGAATATCCGGCAATAATTATTACACCAACGAAAACATCCATTTTGTTGTTGCGGGCTTTTGGAATTAATGCCTGAATGAAAGCCCTACTTTTCTGTCATTCCCTCCGTGTCTGAGGCAGACAGGCGAAAGCGGACGGATAAGCTGCTTGCGCAGGAATGACGGAAAAAGGGAGTTTTAAGTCGGACACTAATTAATGAATCCAGGATTAACGGTTCCAAAAAGGATGTTTTGGGGCTGCAAAGGATTGGTATTCCCAAGTAGAGGAATGTCAGTTATTTTTCATAAATAAATACGATGAAAATATTTTCCCTTGACAATGAATCTTTTCTATTTATTTTAACTGTATAGCAGATTAGCAACCTTAAATCCGGATTATTTAAAAATTGTAACATTTTAGGTAACTACTCAGGTATGCTACATGAATTAGCTGTAATCACGCTTCGACAAGCTCAGGATAAACTCAGTCGAAGGCTTATCTCACATCAGGAAACCGGTATACCTGAATAGTTACCGTTTTAGTTCTTTAGAAAATTCTACTCATTTGTAAAAAGCTTATCTTTACCCTTATTTCAGACCTCGTTAAATCAGGTGTTTTATTGTTCATTAAGTTCTTATGTAAATGTCAGGATGCACAGCAAAGCGAACGGGTATTACATTTATGGTCATTCTGCAGGAAGTCAGTTTGTCCATCGCTTTTTATTTTTTAAGCCGGAGTCTAAATTTTTTAAAAGCGGTTTGCGCCAATGCCGGATGGTTCACCATGCCCGGCTTTTCTATCGATTTCCCTAACGATCTGAGAAAGACAACGTGTACACCGGGAGCATTTGAAAAATCTGTTTTCCAAAGATGTTACGGTTCTCTTAGGCGAAGCAGACATTGATCCTCAACACAAAAGCCTGCGCAGGACGCCGCAAGCAATGAAACAGGGCGCTTACCGTTTTGAAAGGGGACACACCTTTTATAATGCTTGCAGACAGATGGCAAATTCCTTGGGTGTAGCGTTTAACCGAAAATTAGCAACGGTTCCGGGTGTAGCACGCAGCAATAAAAAAATGGCTCCGGCAGCGGGAAATGTTCTGTTTGAAGAATCGCCGGACCCAGTTCCATAAAATCGTTGCCGAATACCGGTTTTCCCCTGAGTAAAATCTGGCTCGCAACGGTTAAAAAAAGTGAAACCGCATTTTAGAGGAGAAAATGATGAAATCCAAAACTCTGTTTCGTCGCTTGTTTTTCAACCTGTTGGCGGGGATGGTGGCCGCCTTCGCGATCTCCCCGGTTTACTCTCAAATGAGTGCGGATAATCTTTTTCGCGCAATGAAATGGCGCTGCATCGGGCCTGCCAATTTTGCCGGGCGGATTGTGGATGTGGAAGCGCTGGATAACGATTTTACTCATGTAATTGTGGCTTCTGCCTCCGGCGGCGTGTGGAAATCGGACAATGCCGGTATTACCTGGCAGCCGATTTTCGAACATTACGGCAGCGCCTCCATTGGCGATATTAAAATATTTCAGAAAAATCCCAATATCATCTGGGTTGGCACCGGTGAGGCCAACAACCGCAACAGCGTCGCCTGGGGAGATGGGGTTTACAAATCGATCGACGGGGGAAAAAGCTTTAAAAATGTCGGTTTGAAAAACAGTTATCAGATTGCGCGGATTGTTACGCATCCTGAAAATCCTCTCATCGTGTATGTGGCGGCAATCGGCAACCTGTGGGGCTACATCGGCGAGCGCGGCTTGTTCAAAACCGTGGACGGCGGCACGACCTGGCAAAAACTTACCAACGGTTTACCGAACAACGGCAAAACCGGCGTCATCGATCTGGTAATGGATCTGTCCGAGCCAAATACGTTATATGCAGCGTTTTACCGGCGTTTACGCAAACCGTACCGGTTCGACAGCGGCGGGCCTAACGGCGGCATTTTCAAAACCACCGACGGCGGCAAAAGCTGGCGTAAGCTGACCAATGGGTTGCCGCAGGGAGAAACCGGCCGGATCGGTTTGGATATTTACCGTAAAAATCCCAACATTATCATGGCTATCGTGGAATATGGATTTCATCCTCGGCGAAACAGTCCCGATTACAAAAATATGACGAAACTCGGCAGCGGCATCTATCGCTCCGAAGACGGTGGTGAAAGCTGGCAATTTTTGAACCGTTACAACAACCGGCCTTTTTACTACAGCCAGATTCGCATCAATCCGCTTGACGATCGATTGGTTTATGTGTTAACAACCACAATCCGCTTGTCCCGGGACGGCGGGAAGACCTTTCAACCCGGCGGATTGTCCTTCGAGGGCGGGCTCGACTACCATGCCATGTGGTTGGACCCCACGTATAAAGATCGCTACTATCTGGGCAAAGATAAAGGATTGACGCTAACCCACGATCAGGGGAAATCCTTCGTTCTGTTCGATAACATGCCCATCGGGCAATTTTATGCCATCGGCGTGGATATGCGTGATCCGTACTATATTTACGGCGGCACTCAGGACAACGGCAGTTGGGGAGGCCCAAGTTTCAGTAAAGATGTGCGTGGAATTATGGCGGATAGCTGGTGGAAATTGCACTGGGGCGACGGCATGTTTGCTCAGATCGATCCTACGGACTGGCGTAAAGTTTACACCGAAGCGGAGAACGGCAGTTTCCGGCGATACAATGCCGAGACTCGGCAGGTGGAGTCAACCCGGCCTAATCCGGGTAATATTATCAATTATGCTGATTTTGTGCAACGCAAAACACCCGTGCGCGGCAATCGGTTACCACAGCAATTTCGCTTCAATTGGCGGGCGCCGCTCGTCATGTCATCACACAATCCCAAAGTTCTTTATCTAAGCGGAAATTATCTGTTTAAATCCATCGATGAAGGCTATCACTGGCTGATCATCAGTCCGGATTTGTCCATCAACGATGCGGAAAAAATCAAACGTGATTCGGGCGGTTTAACGAGAGATGTAACCGGCGCGGAAACTTATTGTTCTATCACGGCATTTTCGGAATCCCCGATAAACCCTCGATTACTTTGGGCCGGAACCGACGATGGCAATGTGCAGGTCACCCGTAGCGGCGGTGTCACCTGGACCAATGTCCGAAAAAAGATCTCCGGTGTGCCGAAAGGAATCTGGGTGAGCAGCGTGGAAGCTTCCCATTTCGCAGAAGGGACCTGTTACATCACTTTTGACGGTCACCGCAGCGCCGATTATGCAACCTGGATTTATAAAACCGAAGATTACGGCAAAAACTGGGTGAAAATTACCGGAAACATTCCTGCCGGGAACAGCATGTACGTGATTCGTGAGGATTTAAAAAATAAAAATCTTCTTTTTGCCGGTTCGGAGTTTGCTTGCTATGCTTCACTGGACGGCGGGAAAAATTGGTTTCGTTTCATGAATAATTTGCCCACCGTAGCTATCCAGGATCTGGTGATTCATCCCCGGGACGGAGATCTGATCGCCGCTACCCACGGCCGTTCTA
This sequence comes from uncultured Deferribacteres bacterium, assembly GCA_913009825.1. Lineage (GTDB taxonomy): Bacteria > Zhuqueibacterota > JdFR-76 > JdFR-76 > DREG01 > DREG01. The sequence goes on along the minus strand of CAJVYQ010000019.1, from coordinate 64,323 downwards.
TCTGGATTCTGGATGATATTACGCCGTTGCAGCAATTGAACCGGGAAGTATTACAGGCGGATGCGCACATTTTTAAAAATCGACCCATTACGATATGGGAAGACGCCTCCCGCGGCGGAGTACGGGGACAGCAGTTTTTTGCCGGTGAAAATCCGCCGTACATCCCCAAACGTGCCGATATAGTACGGGCAAAATTGATCAACGGCGGTCTCATCGATTACTATTTGAAAACCAAACCTGCCGGCGATGTAACTTTTGAGATTACCGATATTTCCGGAATGCTGAAACGAACCATAACGGTGACCGGTTTACCCGGAATCAACCGCTTGTTGTGGGATTTGCAGTTCGATCCCACACCGGCGCAGATCCGGCAGTACAGCAAAAGAATGCAACCGCTGATTACAAGGACACTGCGAGACCGGCCGCTTACTGCGGAGCAGCGCCAACTTCTCACCCGGTGCCAAAATGCACTCAAAACCGAAATGACTTCCCGGAACATTAGGAAATTAGTTCAGCAACTGGATAAAAAATTAGCCGGCATCTCTTATTTTAAAATTCCCGGCGTGCAGGCGAAGCCGGGGCAATATCTTGTAAAAATGACGGTTGGAGAAAAGACCTGCTCAAGTATAATCACAGTACGCCCTGATCCATTATCGGGAAAATAATGTTTGCCCTGAATTGAGTGATTCTCTTGTTTTTAAACTTGTTGCTGTTACCAAACGGGTTTTCATTTTTTAGTGTAAATCCTGTTGGCGATTCAGCGAATCGCCCTGCAATCGCTCAGTTCAGGCTTTAAAGAAACTCCTTTGGTAGTCATGATTCAGGTAAAATGAATACACACCTTCCGTACCCTTCAGAAGGGGGATTATAATAGACCCTCTTTGAGGGGGCACGGAGGATGTAAAACAACTGCCAACATAATCATTTTGATCCTGAATAGTTACAAACAAGTATTGTAAAATAATTTTCTTTCTATAAAATAAAAAAAATACTTGACAATATTGTCATAAATATTAAATTTAAGAAAAATGTGTGAAACTATGATTAAAGAACATCGTAGACTTACACTTAGTGAAAACCTGTTTAAAAATATTAATTAGCTTTCAACGTAAGAACCGGAACCACAACTGAATTTGCCACAGCTGCTTTGTAAAAATTTACAGGATTTTATCCGGACTATTTGATGTTTTTGAGTACTTACTAATTTTTCGAATATTTAACCTCCAGGGAGAGAGCATTTTTTAGCGTTAGTGCCGTCACTTTTTTCTCTTTTTTTGCGGTTCGATTTAGGTAAAACTTTAATCAAGTGATTCTGAACTTCAGACTATCACCTGATGAGTGAAATGTCATTCGGTAGGGATCTTGATATTTTAGTGCTTATACTCAAAAAGATTCCTCCCCGCCTGCTGCGGGCAGGCTGAATGACAGAAGGATCGCTCAGTTTATGTAAAAGATGGGTTTTGAAAACAAACAGATGCAAGAATATCCATTTCAAAATTATAATTATTGTTGAACCGGGAAAATCTGTCCGAAAGGAGGTAGTAGAGGAAAAATGTTTCAGCTTATTCCGTGTTAGCCAAAAAAATGAAAGGAGGTGAGGGAAAGAGCCACTTTTTTATTCATTTGTAGCTACTTGGGAAGCCACGAAAGACACGAAAAAAATAATTAAAATCTTTTGATTATTTCATACCTGTCGCCGGTATTTCGTGGACTGGATAGTTACGCTAATTTCATTTTAACCGGAAATTGAAAGTAACAGGAAGGAGAATGAGATGAAAAAACTACTTTCCACATTTCTTATTTGCGCATCGATATTAACACCTGCGTTTGTATTCAGCCAGAGTGTTTTTGGGCAAGGGGGCGCAAATATTGTCGGTGTCGTTACGGACGATGTAGGCAATCCGTTACCCGGCGCAAATGTGATCATCGAGGGGATGAAGTACGGCGCCGCTTCAAATACAGAGGGTGAATACAGCTTTGTGGTACCCTCCGGTGTGGTAAAAAATCAGCAGGTGAATTTGGTGGCGCGATTCATCGGTTACCGGTCGCAGAAAGCTGCCATAACGCTCAGTCCCGGCACCATTACCCACAATTTTAAATTGGAAGTGGATGTGCTTAAACTGGAATCGGTTGTGGTTACAGGTGTGGGTGCAACACAGATGAAGGAAAAATTGGGTGTTGCCATCGCCAAAGTGGCACCGGAATTGGTCGAGAATGCCGATCAGCCGAACATTGTTTCTGCTCTGTCGGGCAAAGTGGCCAATGTGGAAATCACTAAAACCAGCGGCGATGCCGGCACGAACACCTATATCCGTATCCGCGGGCCGGCAAGTATCGATCGCGGCAATCAACCGCTGTTCGTTGTGGATGGTGTGCCGATCAATAATCAGACCAACTATATCCGGGGCTACAATGGCGGTATGGAGGCGCAGAACCGGGCTTCGGATCTGAATGTGGAAGATATCGCGTCCATCGAAATTCTGAAAGGCGCTTCTGCCGCTGCGATTTACGGATCACGGGCGTCCAATGGCGTGATTATGATTACCACCAAAAGCGGTAAAGCAGGCAGAGTGAAGATCAATTTTAAATCTTCTATCGGCAGTACGGAAATGACAAAATTTTACCCGGTGCAAACCTGGTTTGGCCAGGGAACAAAAGGAGCCTTCAAGAAAGATTACTCCAGGAGTTGGGGACGGCCTTTAAATGTGCCGGGCTCTCCGTTTTATGATGCCGGCAAACCGGGAGATACCATTTATGATCATCCCAGAGAAGTGACCAATGGCGGCTACAGTAATGAGAACAATGTTACCATCTCCGGCGGCAACGACAAAACTACTTTTTTTGCTTCGTTTGGCCGTTATTTCGAACAAGGACACTGGGTCGCCGGTTCCGATTATACCCGTTATACGGCCCGGGTAAAAGCTTCGCAGGCCGTTACCGATAAGCTGAAAATTACCGGAAATATCGCTTACGCCAATACGAACGCACATTATCTGGAGCGCGGCGATAACGCGGTAGGAATTATGCTGGCTACAACCAGAACCCCGCCGGAATTTAACAACCTGCCTTACATCGATCCGGTAACCGGGTTTCATCGTTCTTACCGTTATTCCGAGGCCAAGGAATTGCGCAAGTCCCGAAAATTTGATAATCCGTTTTTCATCATGCATGAACATGTTAATCCGGCGGATATGAACCGGGTGTATGGGAATATGAAACTGGATTATGATGTGCAGGATTGGATCAATCTCTCCTACACTTTCGGCACGGATTACTCACTGGATGATCGTTTGAATGTTGATCCTATCGGTGATTCCAGGGAAAATGGTGTCGGCCGGATTCGCCGGGCAAACTTCGGTTTTCTGGAATGGGACAGCAATTTGATTCTGTCATTGGAAGGGCGAAAATTTCTCGGCAAATATAAAAACATCGATGCCACCTTAATGCTGGGGCACAATTTGAATAGCCGGGACTATCGCCGATTACAAGCTACAGGAGTCGACATGGGTATCCCCGGCTGGAATCAGTTGGATAATACCGTATCGACCAACTTAACAACCAATGAATATCGCTATCTCATTCATACCAATGCCATTTTTGCCCAGGCGACACTCGACCTGTTCGATCAATTGTATTTTACCGGCGCGTTGCGGAACGAAGGTTCTTCCACATTTGGCAAAAGTCAAAAACAACATTGGTATCCCAAAGCCAGCGCGGCCTGGGAATTTACCAAGTTCAAGAAAATTCCTTACGTTAGTTTTGGTAAACTCCGTTTTGCCTATGGCGAAGCGGGCGTCCAACCCGGCGTTTATAACACGGTAACCGGTTATAATGCCGGAACGTCCGGCGACGGTTGGGGCGCAAACCTGAATTTGACGTATAACGGCATCAATGGTTACCGGGCAAGTACCAGATTAGGCAATGATAATGTGAAACCGGAAAGAACCAAGGAAATAGAAATCGGTTCCGATCTGTCTTTCTGGAACTCCCGCATCGGTTTGGAACTTACCTATTACAAAGCCAAATCCACCGATGTTTTGTTCGATATTAATGTGGCTCCCTCTACCGGTTCTTTCGACCAGACCGCTAATGCTGCATCCATCGAAAATCATGGTTTTGAATTGAATTTGGACCTGGTGCCGGTGAAACTCAGGGATTTCACCTGGAACCTTACGTTTATCTATGCAAGAAACAAAAACAAAGTTCTGGATATGTCCGGCGCCAATTGGGAACAGGTTGGCCGTTGGGCGTATGCTGCGCCGGGACATGAGCTTGGCGAGTTGAGGCTGGCCACCTGGAAACGGTTTGGTTTTGGGATGACAACGGAAGAGAATGGCCAGATGGTGAATATCGATAAAAAATACGCCGGTCAGTGGAAAAAGTACGATGTCTATATTGCTGAAGATGGCTACCCGGTGATGAATGAGGACAGAATCTGGTCCGACTTCAGTCCGAATCCGGATTGGACCGGAAGTATTCGCACCGAATTTAAATTATTCAAAAACATCTCTATTGCAGGCCTTCTGGATTTTAAACAGGGTTTTGAAATCATGAATCATACGAAGATGGCGCTTTTTAGCTACGGCACCCATGCAGATACAAGATATCGCGGTACCGTTGCCCCCATCTCCGGCGGCACAACTACAACCGGAGAAAATTACAGTTTCCTGAAGCATGGAGAGAAAGCCATTGGCCCCGGCGCCGGTAAGGCGGTGGAATGGACGGAAAGCTGGTACCGCGGTCCATTGGGATTTTCCGGCGACGGTTTTTTATTCACGGAAGACGCCAGTTACATCAAACTGCGGGAAATTTCCGTCGCATATAAAATACCGGCGAAATACATGAGACGATTCGGTTTAAGCGGCGCCAGTGTGCGGTTGAGTGCTAATAATATTTATACATGGACAGATTACACCGGTCTGGATCCTGAAACCAACCGCCGTCAGGCGTCTGATGAGCGTGACAGCGATTATTTTAATCAACCGCAGATCAGATCATTTCTGTTAACTTTTCGTGTGAATTACTAATAATCAGGAGGTGAAAAATGTTTAAGAAAATCTTTATGTTGACAGTCATCTTTTCCCTTGCTGGTTTCATGAGCTGCGGTAATTTTCTCACCGGCCCTAATTTGGATAATGACCCCAACAGAGCAACAGAAGTACCTACCGATAATCTGTTTGTGGGTATGCAGGTTTCCGCCTATACGGTATTGGAAGGGCATCTCAATCGCACCGTTACCATGTATATGCAGCAGATGGCCGGCGTTGCCCAACACTATGAAGGGTATGATGTATATAATCAATTGCCAACTCAATTCGGTGGTGCCTGGCTGGATGTTTACGGCGGCGGCGGTTTGGTTGATATGAGAAAAGTAGAGAAAAACGCCTCTGACGGCGGTCAGCGTGTTTTATTAGGGATCACAAAAATGTGGGAAGCTCTGATTATGAGCACCGCCGCGGATTTGTGGGGCGATATCCCCTATTCTCAGGCGATTAATTCCGACTACCCCAAACCCAAATATGATAAACAATCGGATGTTCATGATGCCATCCTGAACCTGATCGACGGCGCAATTGCAGACCTGCAGGCGGGACAAACCAAAGATATCAACAAATATGACTTCACATTCCACGGCGATGTGACCAAATGGATTGCGGCCGCTCATACATTAAAAGCCCGTATTTTGCTAAACTGGGCGGAAGTGAAACAGGGCAATTATGCGCTGGCCATGGCGGAAGCCCAGCAAGGCATCGCTTCCGACGCCGATAACTGGAAAGCGCTTCATTCCGATATTAACGGCGAGGAGAGTGTCTGGTGGCAGTTCAATTCAGTGCGCTTCGGTTATGTAAAAGCAGGCAATTATCTTGTCGAACTGCTCAAAACACAGAATGATCCCCGTTTGCAAGTCTATTTTGGCACCGACCCGGACGGAAATTATTCCGGTTCAAAACCGGGAGAGTTGAACGGAAGTGTCAGTTTTCTGAATGAAAATACGTTTGGCGCCAAGAGTTACGGTTTAGAATTTGTCTCCTGGTATGAAAACCAATTTATCATTGCAGAATGTCAATATGCCACCGGTGATGAAAACGGCGCCAGGAATACGGTGAACGATGTCATTCAACCGGGTCTGGAAGCCAAATGGGGTCTGGCGGCAAACTCGCTGCCCAGAATTCCCGATGCGGCAACCGGCGTGGATCTGTTGGCAGCCATCATGCTGGAAAAATACAAAGCGATGTTTTTGAATATCCAAATATTCAGCGATTGGCGCAGAACCGCTTTTCCCATTTTCCCGATCACGGCATTGGGAAAGAGAATCCCGCGCCGCATGCTTTACTCTGATGATGAATTGAACACCAATTCCGGCAATGTGACCAATTTGGGTTGGTATACCCGGGTCGAAAACGATCCCGGTAATCCCACTTATCCGGGCAGAACAGTGAATCCATAACGTGGGATGTGCATCCGGTTTCATGTAAATCTGAATGGAAAGGTGTTTGATGTCTGCTGCGTGAATACCTTCGCAACCCCACCGGGTCACCGGTGGGGTTTTTATATTCGGTTTCATCCGCCCCCAAAAAAACACAGGATTTTTCCTGATATGATTTTCCACATCAACAAAATATCTCTGCTCATCGCTTTTCTCCAAATCTGTTTTGCCACGCTGCCGGCTGAATCCTCAATATGGGTTCAGGAGGATTCTTCCGAAAGTCTTCACAAATCAGCTTTGGCCGCTATGGAACAGAAAGAATATGATCGCGCGGAAGCATATCTGCGCCGGCTTTTGCGGCGGAACAACCTGTTCCGGGAAACTTCCGGCAGATCCGCCTGGTATTTGTTGGCTTCGGCTTTAGAAAACTCCGGTGAAAAATTCGATGCCATGGATATTCTTTCCCGGGGGCTCGACACTCTCCGTGCAGCCGGCATGTTTGATTGTTATCTTGGTTATCATCTGGCCAGACTTTATGCGGAGAATCATGTTGATGAAAAGAATCCGGAAATTACCGGTCTGATTAATGAAGTCTTAACAAAAATAAATCCACAAAAGCAGATAAATTTATGGCTGGAAATCACCGGCCTGATTCACCGGTTTCTGAGTCCGACAGAGTTGCAGAATCTGCAGCAAGAAGAAAAAGAAAATACCGGCCGGGCCGGACAATTATTGCAGACTGTTTTTCGCCGGGAAGATCCAAATCCGCTCACACAACAAAATGAATGGCTGCCGGTTCTGTTTCGACGAACGGCAACGGCCAAATCAAAATATTCAAGCCGGATTTCCCGGTGCGGATACGACGCCCGCGGCGAGATTTATGTCCGGCTCGGTAAACCGTGGAAAATATTTTCTGAACACAGTGGAGTACCCGGGGAGTACGGATACGCCATTCAACCTTACGAAATGTGGTTCTACAGTCTGATTCATCCGGATCTGTATTTCACTTTCATGCGTGAACGCGGGCATGGTGATTATAAATTGGTGGACGGCCCGGAGTCCCTGTTCAGTCCGTTTTACCAACGCAGAAATTCCATTTTGAACCGCAACGATGCCGGCCGTACCGCCAATAATTTACGCATTTATCTCTACGAAAATATTGCTCCCATCCATAAAACTTTTCGTTCACGACTCTATCAGTTACAGGATCAGATTTCACCTCTGCAGGCGTTGAATTATGCCCGGATTCATTTTCCGGAAGAGGATCAGGAACATGCTGCATTTGTGGCCGGGCTGCTGCGAAAAGTCTCTTTTATTACGGATAGTCGCCGGGAATCTCTGCCGCTGGAGCTGAGCCTGGCAAACTACATGGGCAAAGATAAGAAAAGCCGGTTGGACATCTGTTTTGGCATTCCCAATCAGGCGCTTCTTTTTTCCAGCGATGAGAGCGGCGATTATACGCAGCTTTTGGGAGATCTGGGCATTTTGGATGAAAACTATGTCCTGCTGCACAAAGACTCACTTAAATATTTATACCGGCTTCCCGCCGGTGAATCTGTAAACCGGGGTGGATTTTGGGGTAAGTGGCAAACGGAGCTGACACCGGCAAAGTATTATCTTTATTTCAGAATGGAGAATCCGAAAGGCAACAGAATTGTGGTTTTTCGGGATACGGTGAATGTCCCGGATTTCAGCGGAGATTCATTACAACTGAGCGATATCCGGTTGGCAAAAGATATTTATCCAACCGATAAAAAGGGGGATTTTGTTACCAACGGCCTGTTCATACTTCCCGCACCAGCCAAAATTTTTGTGGATGAAAAGTATCTTTTTATCTATTTTGAAATTTATCATCTTACTTTGAATCAACAAGGGAAAAGCCGGTATCAAGTAGAATACAGTTTCAATCCGTCGGAGGAAAAGAAAGGGTTTTTTAAATCGATTACATTTTGGCGGCGGAAGAAGAAAGTGCAAAAGAAAATTTTGAAAACCATAAACCGCCCGGGCGAACATACAATGGCCATTGAATATGCCAAATTTCCCCGGCAGGATTTTCCGGCCGGAACAGTTAAATTAACAATTCAGGTGCGGGATTTGCTCTCCAAGAAGCGAGTATTCCGCACGATCCCGTTCAAAATAGTGAAAAAATGAGGCCGCAAATGAGAGTAAAATGGCTGATTTTATTGGGTTTTCTCATCGGAATTGGTTGCGGAAAATCCTATGATGTGCTCATTGTAAATGGCCGGATCATTGATGGAACCGGCAGCGATGCTGTCCGTACAGACCTGGCTATCCGGGACGGAAAGATTATCGACATCGGATCCTTTGACGCCGATCAAAAGACGCGCCGGACAATCGATGCGGAAGGTTTGATTGTTGCGCCGGGATTCATCGATATTCACACACACGCGGAGCGAAAATTACTTCGGTACCCAGCTGCGGAAAATTACCTCACACAAGGTGTAACAACAGTTGTTGGTGGCAATTGCGGCGGTTCGCCGTTATCTTTGAGAAAATATATACGCAAGGTGGATTCCACCGGGATCGCTATCAATCTGGCTCTGCTGGCCGGGCACAATACCATACGCCGGAAGGTGATGGGCAGTGAAAACAGAAAGCCCACTGCCGAAGAATTGGTACAAATGAAAAAGCTGGTCAAACAGGCTATGGCGGACGGCGCCTTCGGTTTGTCCACCGGATTGAAGTATATTCCCGGTGCTTATGCTGCAACGGAAGAAGTAGTGGCGCTGGCGCAGGTGGTTGCGGAAAGCGGCGGTATTTACGCCACTCATATACGGGATGAAGGTCTGGGTTTGATTGGCGCGGTGCAGGAAGCGCTAATTATCGGAGATCAGGCCAACATTCCGGTGGAAATTTCCCATCTCAAAGCCATGGGCAAGAGTATGTGGGGAAGTTCAGAAAAAGTGTTGGCCATGATCGACAGCGCCCGCGCCGCCGGATTGGACATCACCTTCGATCAGTATCCCTATACAGCAACCGGCACCGGTCTTGGTGCGCTGTTTCCGGCCTGGTCACTGGCCGGCGGGCGAAGCGTCTATGCAAAGGAATGGCAAAAACCGGAGATACACCGGAAAGTGAAAGCCGGCGTTGTGTACAATTTAAAATATGACCGCGGCGGCGGCAATCCGGCCAATGTAGTGGTTATTTCCAGCAGTTACGATCCGTCATTGAGCGGGATGAATCTGGCGCAGATCACTTCCCGGTTTTTCCCTGAAACGACCATTGAGAATGCAGCGGAAACAGCCATCCGTTTGATGCTTGCCGGCCGCCATTCCTGTATCTACCATAGTTTGAGCGAAGAGGATGTACAGCGTATCATGGAACATCCGGTCGGTTTGGTCGCTTCTGACAGCCACACCGTTTCACCGGATGAAGCGCTGCCGCATCCCAGAAATTACGGCACCTTTCCCCGGGTGCTGGGTCATTATGTGCGGGAACTGCATCTACTGACTTTGGCGCAGGCGGTGCATAAAATGACCGGGGCCGTTGCAGACAGATTGAACCTGTCCGGCCGCGGTATTATCGCAAAAGGAAAATGGGCGGACATCGTTATTTTTAACGCACAAACAATCAAAGACCGGGCAACCTGGAGCAAACCAAAGCAGGTTTCAGACGGAATTCAATATGTTTTCGTGAACGGAAAGGTGGTTTTGGAAAAAGGGAAATCAATAACGCAGAAACCGGGCAAATTTATAAAAAGACAAAATAAGTGAGAGGAAATGATGAACAGAAGAGACTTTCTTCGGATCAGTACGGCAGCCCTGTTTTTATTCATAATAAACCGGCATGCCTCTGCTCAAATCGGACAGGTGGTGCAAACATTTCCGGGGCCCCACCAACATCCGGCAGGTTTAACTTTCGACGGACAGTATCTTTGGGTAAGTGATCTGACTTCGGAGCGGATTTATAAAATAGAACCCGCAACGGGCAACGTGTTCCTGTCATTTCCTTCGCCTGGTTCTGCTCCCACCGGCCTCACCTGGGACGGACAAAATTTATGGTGCGGCGATAACGATCTGGACAAAATTTACAAAATCAACCCGGCAGACGGTTCGGTTCTGCAAACAATAGCCATCTCCACGCCGGCGCCGCGGGGATTAGCTTTTGTAAATGGATCCGTTTATTATCAGGATAGCAGGGCAGAAAAAATATTTCAACTGAACCCTGTAACCGGCGAAGTTGTTTCCCAATTCGCCGCGCCGGGTGAATACGGCAGAGGATTAACCTGGGACGGAAACTCTTTTTGGAGCACGGATCGATTTAAGAATGAATATTACCGCCTGGATTCTCTCAGGAAAAAAGTAGTGGATATCATCCCCGCGCCGGGAACCTACAGTTACGGCTTAGCCTGGGACGGAACTTATTTATGGAATGCGGATTATGAAACCAACAAAATTTATAAAATTCAGGTTCGGGGAGATGAGTTGTTCGTGCGCTCAAATCCCAGAACGATCAGAATTCTATATACGGTGGAGACAAAAAATACCGGTTCCACAACCATGAATCTGAAATCCTATTTTGCTGTGCCAACCGCCACGCCGTTTCAGGAATTGCTGAACAACATTCGCTATTACCCCGCACCCACATCTTTCCTGACGGACAATTTCCAACGACCGGTCGCTTATTATACCCAATCCATTTTGCCGGGCAGCAGCACTTTCTATCGTTGGGAGGTTGATGCGAAAACGTATAATGCCCGTTTCTACTATTTATCGGAGCGGGTTGGGAAATTGCAGGAAATCCCTGCCGATATTAAAGCAAAGTACACGGTCGATGGCAGCAAATATGATATTCACAATTCCGTCATCACTTCAGCGCTGACGGAAGCGGTTCAGGGTGAAACCGGGCTGTACTGGATGGTGAGAAACATCCATGATTACATTATCTCCCATATCGAATATATTAATGATCACGTATGGTCGGATGCACCGCAGGTGTTAACGCAGGGGCACGGTTCCTGTTCCGAATATTCTATGACATTTATCTCCATGTGCCGCGCCGCCGGTATCCCGGCTTGTTCTGAAGCGGGGGGACATATCCGCGCTCAATTGCCGTACGAAGATACCGTCTTTCATCGCTGGGCATACATCTATTTTCCTCAGGTCGGCTGGACGCCGGTAGATTGCACCTGGGATGACCGGGATAATCCTGCAGATCAGGCGCGCTATTTTGGCGGCTATTCCGGCGATGTTTTTGCCACAACCAGAAACGGCGGGGATTCAAATTATCTGGGCTGGACTTACAATGTAGCCCAATCCTCTTCCGGCGGTAAGAGAAGTCGAACAAAAAAAATGGAGTTTTTCCAATCCACTGTTTCCGTTGCCGTGACAGATTTACCGGAAACAGGAGAACAAACAAATACGCTGGTCAATTATCCCAATCCGTTCAATGAAGAGACGCAAATTATGCTGCAAAATCCCCGGGCAGGGTTTTTTAGCATTGCCGTCTACGATCTTCTGGGAAGACAGGTAGCCGTTCTGTTTCAGGGTGAGTTGAGTTCCGGCAATCATTCTTTTGTCTGGGACGGGAAAGACAGCAACGGGAACGTTCTGCCCTCCGGCGTTTATTTTCTGATTGCCGGGACAAAAGCCGAAAAATCGGGGGTTAGAATGCTGCTTTTGCGGTGAACTTTTTTCATCCCCAAAAATACAATAAACGTTTCAATGTAACTTTCAAGAGACTTGAAAGTTACGAAAATAAGTTAAATCAGATGTGGGCGGGATATTCACTCCTGCCCACGATTGTTAAATCACTGCCACACCTTTTTCAACCTCTCCTGCCAGCCTTCCGGTTGTAAATACCTCAAAAAATAAGCCGTGCGAAGTTTGTTCAGGTGCGCCCTGTGGTACCCTCTGATACCATGGCGGTTTTCCGGGTAAATCATGAGTTCGAAATCTTTGCCCGCCTTTTGCAGCGCATCTGCCAGGTGGATGGTATTGCCAAAATTTACATTGTTGTCGGTTAAGCCATGGGTAAGCAGCAGTTTTCCTTTTAAATTTTTGGCGTACGTCATGGCGGAGCCCAGCCGGTAGCCTTCCGGATTAGCCTGCGGTGTCCTCATGTAGCGTTCGGTGTAAATGGAATCGTAACTCCGCCAATCCGTAACCGACGACATGGCAACCCCGGCTTGGTAAACATCCGGATAGCGCAGCAGAGACATGCAGGTGGCGTAGCCGCCGTAGGAACCGCCGGTGATGCCGACGCGTGAACCGTCGATGTAAGCGCGTTGTGTGATCTGTGCAACGCCCGCCGCCTGATCGTCAATTTCAACCTGGCCGAATTTCAGGTAGGTTTCGGTGAGGAACTTTTTGCCCCGGTTGGTGGTGCCTCTGTTGTCCTGTTTGATGACAAAATAGCCAAGCTGTGCCATGCGGTTGCCGATTCTGAATGAATTGCGCACACTTCCTGCCGGACCGCCGTAGACGGAGACGATGAGCGGATACTTTTTGTGAACATCGTACTGCGCCGGTTTGTAAAGGATGGCGTGCAGGTCTGTTTTCCCATCGGCCGCTTTGAAATAAACCAGCTCGGGTAGTTCCAGTCCCAGTTCTTTCATCTTTGCATTATCCAGCGTGGTTTTTGCCAGGTTGCGGATCAGTTTCCCATTAGAACGATGCAAGTTTACGATGGTTGGCGTTTTTAGTGAAGAGTAGCTGTCCGTATAGTACTTTCCGGCAGGATCGATACTGACGCGATGAAAGCCGGCCGCGGTTGTCAACTGTTTGAATCCGGTGCCGTCGAATTTGACGCGGCAGAAATGGGATTCCAATCCGTCTTTCATGTAGGTGCTGAAATAGATGTATTTGCCCTTTTCATCGACGCACCGAATCCCCGCCACTTCCCAATTGCCGTTGGTAAGCTGTTTGACCAGGTTTCCCTGAAAATCGTACAAATAGAGATGGTTCCAGCCGCTTCTTTCAGAACTCCACAGAAAATACTTCCCATCGTTCAGTTGGCGGAAATTGTTATGGGTTCGGACAAAACACTTCTCTTCTTCCGCAAGAATCGTTCGCACCTGACCATTTTGCGGATCCGCCGCTAACAGTTCAAGTTTGTTTTGGAAACGGTTCAAACGCTGGAAGGTCAATTCACTGCCGTCTTTGCGCCAGGCAACTTTGATGAGGTAAACGTCCGGCGAACTATCGGTGTTCACTTCAACTTTTTTGTCGGTCGCCAAATCTACGATAAAAAGTTTGACGGTGGCGTTGGGCTCGCCCGCTTTGGGGTAGCGCTCAATTTCCAGAAGCGTCTCAAAACGATAGTGATCGATGCCGTCTTTGCTCAGGTCGATTTCATGCAGCAAAGGATATTTGTATTCGGCGCGCACGTCGAATTGAAAATAGGCGATTTTCCTGCCGTCCGGTGACCACCAGAACGCATCGCTTTGGTACAGTTCTTCCGGGTAAACCCAGTCGGTGCGGCCGTTCATGATCTCGTCCGTGCCGCCGAAAGTTACCTGTTTTTCCTCGCCGGTTTGGGAATTATAAACGAAAATATCGTAATTTTTTACATAAGCAATTTTTTTGAAATCGGGTGAATAGGAGCCGGTTTTTAGCTGTCGCGAACTCCGGTGCGGAACCCAGCCGGCTACTTCTGCACGCGATTCCGGCAGTTTCATCAGCTCTTTTTCCCGGAATTTGTAGATGAATTTATCGCCGCCGCGAATTTTAAATTGTATGCCGCTGTTGTCGGATAAATATTCGAATCTTCTGAAAGGAAGATTGGTCTCGGATTTTCCCGTGAGTTTGTTATATTCACGGATCAAATTCTTCACGGTACTTTTATCGAACAGGCGGCGCCGTTTTTTATTTTTCGGATCGACTCTGTAAAATACATGATTCTCAATTTCAAGGTAGCCCATGCCGTTGGGCAGCCAGGTCAGCCTGCCTTTTCCGGTTGTTTTGGTGAGATTCAGTTCATCCCAGTTGTCGTAAATTTTGCTTCGGCTCATCTTCTCCTGTGAAAAAACCGGTGAAATAAAAATCATTGCAAACAGGAATGTGGCAAGAATGGTGATTGCACGTTTCATTTTAACTCCCTTTCATTGATTTGTCCAAATGATAGAAAATTTGTATTTGATAACCCGGCCTGAAACAGACAAAGTTCAACAAGATTTCCCGGATTTGCCTTTATCTCTTTCGTGGTTGTAATGTTCTTTATTACCGTTGGCATTTGTGGATGGTTCAACTTTTTTTGTATTTTCATTCATGTATTGATCATTTTCAAAACATGCAATATTGGCATAAATTCATTCGAGGCAATTTTTAAAACATATTAAATCAACAAAATTATTCATTTTTTTCTGTGAAACCTCAATTCTGTGAACCGATTTTTAGGTTTCCCGGTAGCTGTTCGGTTGGAGAGAGAACACTCCCGGTACACCCCTCAAAGTCCGCCTGAAACTGACACTTCTCCGGTCTTCCGAGCGTCATTTATGGCGCTTGCCGACATTCGCCTGATGGTTCACCATCAGGCGAGCGTTGTAAATGGTTAAACTTTTAAAACATATTAAATCAACAAAATTATTCATTTTTTTTCTGTGAAACCTCAATTCTGTGAACCGATTTTTAGGTTTCCCGGTAGCTTGTTCGTTGGAGAGAGAACACTCCCGGTACACCCCTCAAAGTCCGCCTGAAACTGACACTTCTCCGGTCTTCCGAGCGTCATTTATGGCGCTTGCCGACATTAGCCTGATGGTTCACCATCAGGCGAGCGTTGTAAATGGTTAAACACAAAGAACAGTATGGAAAACAATAAAAAATCCAAAGAAAACACTCATTAAGTCAACAACATGGGGAGTACTGGGGCGCATAAGAGTAGTTCCAACACAATTATATCCTGCCTGAATAGTTACCTTTTTTTAAAAAACAGGTAAACAACAGTACCGATACCCATAAAAATCAATCCGGCCCAGGCATGCAGCGGCTTTTCGATTAAGGTGTTCACCACAAATAGAAATGTAATGACGATGAAAATAATGGGTGTAACGGGGTAACCCCAGGTTTTATACGGTCTGTGAACATCTTTTCGTTTCCGGCGAAAAATGAAAATGGAAACGGCGGTTAAATTGAAAAAAATCCAATCGCTGAAAACCACGTAAGTGATCACATCTTCAAAAGTTCCCCAAAACAGCAGCAGCACAATCGCCCAGGAAGATTGCGCCAAAATGGCGTTCATGGGCGTTCTGAATTTGGGATGTATGGCGGCTAACTGGCGGAAAAAGAGTTTATCTGCGGCCATGGCATAGTAAATTCTGGGAGAGGAAAGGGTGTAGATTCCGGCAGTGCCGAAAGTGGAAAGAGCAATGATCAGCGCCACGGCAACGCCGCCGAATGGAATGATGGTTTTCACCGCATCTGCCGCCAGACTTTTGGATTGAATTATTTCGTCGACAGGTAAAAGGAAAAGGTAGGCAAGATTGGTCAATAAATAGATGGCGGCGACAATCAGCGCGCCGATGATCATGGCGCGCGGCACGGTTCGTTGGGCATCCTTAGCCTCTCCGGCAACGTACGAAGCGTGCTGCCATCCGCCATAAGACCACAAAACGCCGATCAATCCCAATCCCAGGGCGCTGATTAGGTTGCCGGGCAGCGTCTGTGAGGTGGATGTATTAGCAATGAAAGCGGCGTTGCCCCAAATCAATCCGATTAAAATAATAGCTGAAATTCCGATAATTTTCAGTCCGGTAAAAAGATTGGAAAACACTTCTCCCGCTTTCACACGTAAAATATTTACAATGGTAACCGCAACAATTGCCGCGCTCGCCACAATCTTGATTCCGTTTGCAGAAAGAGGGATGATAAAGGCCATGTAGCGGGCAAATGCGATGCTAAGCGCCGCAATAGCTCCCGTTGAAATAACCATCAGGTAAGACCAGCCGTACAAAAATCCGGCCAGGTCGCCATACGCTTCTTTCAGATAAACGTAAACTCCCCCGGCCTGTGGAAACATGGCGCCTAACTCGGCAAAAGTGAGTGCGCCGGTTAGTGTGATAACCCCGCCAATCCCCCAAATAGTGAGAATTAGCAGGGGAGACGGCAATTGTCCGGCAATTTGTGAAGGGGTAAGAAAAATTCCCGAACCGATACAGGAGCCGATGGCCACCATGATGAGTCCGTATTGCGTCAATTCTTTTTTCAATTCCGGTATAATCTTCCGTCTCTTCTTTTAACTACTCAGGTATGTTTATTGTTTGATGTGCAGGGAGCCTTCGACAAGCTCAGGACAAACCTTGCCGAAGGGATCAGACCGGCTTAAATAGCTATGCTGAGCGAAGTCGAAGCGTGATTATAGCCAATTCATTGTGTAAACCTGAATAGTTACCTTTTCTTTTATCAGTTTCGATCCGTTCCCGTAGCTGCCTTTTCTGTTTTTTCAACCGTTTATCTGCGGAAAGTTGTCATCGATGGGAGAAGATGCAAGTTCTATTAGAAAGGAACCGAGTCGTTCGATGACGATTTCCAGATATTTCCATCCCTTTTCCGCCGAAGCGCCGGTTGGATCTCCGGCAGCGCTGTGATCATTCAGGCGGGAAAATTGCCGGCTGGTTTGCACCCAGCCTTTTTTCAAAGCTTCAAACCGAAACGGCCGCGGGATACCGTCTTTTGCTTTTTCCAGTTCCACCAATTCCGGAAAAAGCGCCAGGGCCACGGATGTTTCGAACTGCCCGGCATGATCATCCGGTTTATCGAAAATCTCGTCGTATCTGTCCAGTCCCACTTTCCACCAGTCGCTTTGAAACAGGTACACATCTATCTCGCACTGCAGTTGGCGAATCAGCGGGGTGAAATCATTGCCGCCATGTCCGTTGATGATAACAATTTTGTGAATATGATGGTGATGCAGCGACACGATAATATCCGTGAGCAGCGCGTCCAGCGTTGCCTGCGTAACGTGGATGGCCAGGGGAAAATCCAGCAGATTACAATCCACACCGTAAGGAAGTCCGGGCAGGCAGATAACCGATTTTGTCTTTTCCCAGGCATTCCGGCACACTTCTCCGGCAATATATTTGGTGTGTAAAAAATCCTGCCCCTGCGGCAAATGCCGGTTGTGGGGTTCAATTGCTGCGGTTGGAATCACCGCCACTTCTATGTTTTGTTCTGAAAGTCGTGACAAATTCGTTTCGGTCAGGTCCCATTCATGAATCAATTGATAGCCTCCGTATGTTTAATTCATACTCAGTTGCGGCTGTTCGCAGTTCTATTCGATCTCGGGCCAGGGCAGGAGTTCAACTCCTGCCCTGGTAAGTTCAATCTACGCAACTGCAACCCATTTCTCTTCCCGGTGGCTTCTAAAAATTGCCTCGCCCAACGCCACTTCATGGTGTCCGTCGGCAAAAGTGGCAAAGGGCGGATGAGCGGACATGTCGCCGTTGGCAATGTAGCTGTAAAATGCCTGAAAACTCTGTTTGAAACTGTCCGGGTAGCCTTCGTTGTGCCCGCCCGGGTAGCCGATAAATCCGCGCACATTCTCCGCCGCCAGGCCGGGGTCCTTCAATAATTTTTCATTGGCTTTGTTCCGGTAACCCGACCATATTTCATTTGGCGATTCGCTGTCCCAGTACAGCGCTTTTTTAGTGCCGCCGATTTCAAAACGCAAACAATTTTTTCGTCCCGCCGTCATTTGCGATACCCAGAGCGATCCTTTGGCACCGTTATCGAATCGCAGCATTATGGAACCGCAATCCTCCGTGTTGATGGCGACGTCTTCCGTCGCCTGGATTTGCGTAACCTTGCCGGAGAAGGTTTCCACTTCCCCTTTGGGCCGTTTTCGCAAAGGATGAACCGTTTTCAGATCGGCCAGCACCGCAACAACTTTGGTTCCGGTGATATTCTGTACCAAATCCAGCCAATGGGTGCCGATATCACCCACTGCGCGCACGGCGCCGCCTTCTTCCGCCAGCACACGCCAATTGTAATCCGTGGGGTACAACAGCCAATCCTGAACATAACTGCCCACAATGGAAAACACCTGACCTGCCTCACCGGCTTTAACCATCTCTTTCGCCTGCAAACAGAGAGGGTAGAAACGCATATTGTAATTCACGCCGGCAGCCAGACCGCTTTTTCGGGCTGTTTCAACCAAATCGCTTGTTTCTTCGGTTGTCATGGCCAGCGGTTTTTCACACATCACATGTTTTCCCGCTTGCAAAGCCGCTTTGGCCATCCGGTGATGCAGCCGGTTCGGCGTTGTGATATGCACAACGTCAACATTCGGATCGGCAAGTGCCTCGTCAAAATTCCGGTAAGCTTTGGGAATGCCCAGGCTTTTGGCAACGCGGGTCGATTCGGCATCATCGATACCCAGTAAACCAACCACATTCACACCGATGCGGCGCAGCGCTTCCGTATGCGCGGGTCCCATAAATCCCGCGCCGATAATAGCTGTTTTGAGATTGTACATTCTTTGTCCTCCTGATTTATTTTACTTTTTTTGTTTGCTTTCATTTTCATGACCGGGCAAATGTTCAACACCGGCCCACGCGGCACCCCTTTGTCGAACCGAATAACCCTGAATCAATCGGAAACTCTGGAGTCCCACATACAGAAGCCATCGTGATGTTTGGAGGTGATCACGATATATTTCATGCCGGCATCTTTGGCGATTTTCACTCATTCATCCGCGTTGAATTTCACCGGATTGAACTGCGCGGCATATTTTTCGTACTCGGTTCTATTACCAAACGGGTTTTCATTTTTTTGTGCAACTCCCGTTGGCGATTCAGCGAATCGCCCTACAATCGCTCAATTTAGGAATGAAAAACCCATCTATAGCCAATTTAAAATTTGACAGGCAAGAGTCAATAAAATTCTGTCATCCAATGCGGAAATTTTTCCTTTTACGCTTTTTATGGTTGATGATCTTACCGATTTTTTCGTTGACATTCATGCAGCAACTCGCTAAATTTTTATAACAAAGAACCGCACATCATCGGTTCATTTTTTTGCATGCAATACAACTGATCATTGCAAGCCGGCTACTACATACCGGATGAAAATATATACCGGATACCGGACACCGGCACAAATTACGTCTAAAATTATAAATCCAGTTACAGACAAACGGTTGGAGGAAGAATGAGTGCGAAAGTTCGTTTGAGTATCATGATGTTTTTGCAGTATGCGATCTGGGGCGCCTGGGCGCCGGTTCTGGCGGCCTATTTGCAGAGTCCCCCCCTTAATTTCACCGGCGTTCAAGTGGGCATGATTTACAGCCTGCTGCCGTTGGCAACGATTATCTCGCCTTTTGTGGGCGGACAAATTGCCGACCGCTACTTTTCTTCGGAAAAGGTGATCGCATTTTTACAATTGATCGGCGGCGGTATTCTGATTGTCATTTCACAAACCTCAAACTACACCGTAATGGTTTGGTTGATGTTGCTTTACTCTTTACTGTACGCTCCCACATTGGCCTTGACCAACTCTATCGCTTTTATTAATCTTAAAGATTCGGAAAAAGATTTCGGCCTGATTCGTGTGTGGGGTACTATCGGCTGGATTGCGGCGGGCTGGTCTCTCACAGGCTGGCGTTATATGGAAAAAGTAACCGCTTCCTTTTCTTTCAACGGTGATTTACTGATATTGGCAGGTATCTTTTCGATCATCATGGGGATACAATCTTTTTCTCTGCCGCATACGCCGCCCAAAAAAGAAGGCGGCAGGCCCTGGGCTTTTTTAGATGCCCTCAAAATGATGAAGGATAAAAACTTCCTGATTTTCATCATTATCTCTTTTATAGTGGCAACCGAATTGATGTTCTATTATCAGTTAACCTCGCCGTTTCTGGAATCGCCGAAAATCGGACTTTCGCCGGCAAATGTTCCGGCAATCATGACTATTGCGCAATTTGCGGAGATTATTGTGATGGCGGCGCTCTTGCCGGTGGCGATTAAAAAAATCGGCTTGCGGAATGTGTTGTTCATCGGTGTGGTAGCCTGGCCAATCCGCTACATCATCTTTGCCATCGGAACACCTGTCTGGCTGGTGATTGCTTCTCTGTCGCTGCACGGTTTCTGTTTTGTATTTTTCTTTACCGCAGCTTTTATTTATGTGGATACCATCGCCCCGCCGGATATTCGACATTCTGCACAGAGCTTGATCACACTGGCCACGTACGGTATCGGAAATTACATCGGCGCATTTTTCGCCGGCTGGATACAGGACTATTTCACCACCGGCGGAGTGACAAACTGGACCGGCGTGTTTTTAGTGCCCTGCTTTTTAACCATCGCCTGTGCGCTGGCATTTCTGTTTTTCTTCCGGGATGAACGGCCCAAAATACAAGTGCAAAACGTGTAAGATAGGATCAAAAATCTGGTTTTTTTTGAGAGTATTGGCCGGGATGAAATAGCTATTGGGAAAATAACATTTCTCAAATTGTTATGGCCTGTTTTGTAAAGAATACGTAACTCTTTAGTTTTTACTGAAATCCGCGCCCTTTGCGCTCTCTGCGTCTCTGCGTTTTAGAGCCCCTGTTTTTTAACGCAGAGGCGCAGAGGACACAGAGAAATTGAAAAAAATTGGGTAACTATTCAGCCCGCGAATTACACGAATCATACGAATGGGATGAAACAGTTAAGTATTCACGCTTTTTAGCGTTATTAGCGGGCGACTTAAATCATTGCAAAGATGGAACAGAAAATGATTGGCAACTATTTGGTTCCTGACCAAAGACCCCGTTTTTCTATCATTTCCGTATGATTCAAGCGGTCTGCCCCCGGACGCGGCAGGAAGAACGTTTTTTACTGTTTTTCAGAGTCTTCGGTTAGACACTAAATAGGACTAAAAAAAGAACAGAGAGGAAAATATGGCTAAAAAAAGATTAGGTGTTGGTTTTGTCGGCGGCGGATTCATTACTCAGTTTCACATCCGGTCATGGGAGAGCGTGAGGGATGCGGACATTTTGGGTATTGTCGATCCCAATGAAAAAACGGCAAACAGCGCCGCCGCGCTGGCAAGGACGTTACATGTAGGAGACGCAAAAGTTTATCATTCCATCACCGATATGGTCGCCGATCAGAACATCGATGCAATCTGGATCTGTTCGCCCAATTTTACCCGTATCGAAGTGATGGAAGAGATTGTCCATGCAATCGAGTCCGGCAAAGGAGAGCTGATCGGCGTTGCCTGCGAAAAACCGCTGGGCAGAAATGTGGCTGAAGCGAAAAGAATGCTGGAACTGGTACAAAAAGCAGGTCTTTGGGACGGCTATCTGGAAGACCAACTTTTCTCGCCTTCTCTTACCCGCGGTCGTGAGATTGTCTGGGCCAGAGGCGCGGCTGTTTCCGGTCGGCCTTATCTTGCCCGGGCGGCGGAAGAACACAGCGGGCCGCACATGCCCTGGTTCTGGGAAGGCAGCCTGCAGGGCGGCGGCGTCCTCAACGATATGATGTGTCATTCCGTGGAAGTGGCGCGTTTTATGTTGACGCCTCCGGGCGAAGACCGCTCCTTTTTAACCCCGGTGAAAGTGACAGCGCACACAACCTGCCTGAAATGGCAGAATCCCCATTATGCAAAAATTTTATCCGAGAATAGCGGCGGTAAGATTGATTACATCAACCGGCCGGCGGAAGATTTTGCCCGCTCGTTAATCGAATACCGGGACAAAAACGGCGAACGGCTCATTGTTGAAACCACCACATCCTGGTGCTATGTGGGCGCCGGTTTGCGTTTGAGTATGGAGCTGTTGGGACCGGAATATTCACTGCAAGTCAATAGTCTGGATACCGATTTGAAACTGTTTTTCAGCAGAAATGTTCGCGGCGAAGCCGGTGAAGACCTGGTGGAAAAACAGAATGCGGAAGTGGGCCTGATGCCGGTTGTGGGCGATGAAGCGGGCGAGTACGGCTACGTCGGTGAGAACCGGCACATGGTGCAGTCTTTCCTGTCGGGGAAACGACCCACCGAAAATTTCAGCGACGGCCTGAATGTGACCGAACTGCTGATGACCGCCTATATGAGCGCGGAACAGGAAAAAACCATTGTTTTTCCGTCACCGGAACTGGCAAGGTTCATTCCGGCCGTTGCCAGAGGGGTGTGGAATCCCGGAAAATAATGAGAGCGGGAGCAGCGGGAGGTTATAAATATGTTTGTCGATCTACTACCGGAAAACTTCCAAAGTTTATAACCGGTTCGAATAATTGCTGCATTGACTTTCAAATTACACAATATGTTGAAACTAATGCGGAGAAAAACTTTGAAAGTTTGTTTAATCGACAGCGTGTTCGGATGAAAATGATTGTCTCCGGGAGTGAAGTCATCCCTTTTATCCTTGATTTTCACCTGTTTTTTTGCGATTTTTCTATCACTTTTTCTGCAAAACTATCTGAGGAATTGAACTTTGCCGTTTCTGTCTTGTCTGCTGCAGGCAATTTGGCCGGATTCGGTCTGTTTATTCAATAACCGGGAGTAAAAAATATGCCTAAAACATTGAATCTTATTTCTGCAATATTTTTTATTTTAGGAGTGTCGTTTATGGCCGTGCAGATGGAGTTAAAAGCACAAGTGAACGATTGGGAAAATCCGCAGATGATCGGCAAAAACAAAGAAGCGGCTCATTCTACACTGGTTCCTTATGCATCTTTGGCTAAAGCCGTTGCCGGCGACCGCCCGGCATCTGGTTTTTATCGATCACTTAACGGCAAATGGTCTTTCAATTGGGTGGAAAAACCGGCCGATATGCCCGCAGATTTCTACAAACCGGAGTTCGATGTGAGGGGTTGGGATAAAATCCAGGTGCCCATTAACTGGCAACTGGCCGGATACGGCATGCCCATCTATTTGAACCAACCGTACGCATTTGAGAAAAATCCGCCGTTTATTCAGAAATTCTACAATCCGGTCGGTTCTTACCGTACCGAATTTACTGTGCCGGCCGACTGGAAACAACGCCGGATATTTCTCCATTTTGATGGCGTGGAATCGGCATTTTATCTGTGGATTAACGGCAGGAAAGTGGGCTACAGTCAGGGCAGCAGGACGCCGGCCGAATTCAACATTACCGGTTATTTGCATGAAGGCAAAAATACTGTGGCAGCCCGGGTTTATCGATGGTCCGATGGGTCTTATCTGGAATGCCAGGATTTCTGGCGGTTGAGCGGCATTTTTAGAGATGTTTATCTGTTCTCAACGCCTTCCGTTCATATCAGGGATTTTGAAGTCGCCGGCAATTTCGATGATGATTTGCGGGACGCGGTTGTGCATGTAACAGCGCGGCTCAGGAATTACGGGAAAACGGCCGTGAAAAAACCTTCCGTGGAAGTGGCAGTTTCTGGACGCGCAAAATCGAACGGTTCAGGCTGAGGTTTTAATGAAGGGTGCCAGCGTTTATATCGCTCCCGGCGCCGAGAGCATTGTGAAAATGAAAGCGACGGTTAACAATCCGTTGAAATGGTCGGCGGAGAAACCGGATCTGTACACCGTGGTTCTGACCCTGAAAAACTCCGACGGCAAAATTCTGGAAACGGAAAGCTGCAAATACGGTTTCCGCAAAGTGGAAATCAAAAACGGACAACTTTTAGTAAACGGCGTTGCTATTCTTATCAAAGGAGTGAACCGCCACGAGCACGACCCCGACACGGGACATTATGTGACAAAAGCATCGATGATGCAAGACATCCAACTGATGAAGCGGTTCAACATTAACACGGTGCGAACCAGCCATTATCCCAACACTCCGTTGTGGTACGAGCTGTGCGACCGGTACGGGCTTTACATCATCGATGAGGCGAATATTGAATCCCACGGTCAGGGGTACAAACCGGAAAATACTTTTGCCAACAAACCGGAATGGAAAAAGGCGCACCTGGACAGGATTCAGCGAATGGTGGAACGGGATAAAAATCATCCCTGCGTAATCATCTGGTCCATGGGGAACGAAGCCGGCGACGGCACCAATTTTGAAGCGGCCAGCGACTGGATTCATCACCGCGATCCTTCCCGCCCGGTTCACTACGAGCGCGCCGGACTGCGGCCGCACACGGACATCTATTGCCCCATGTACGCCCGGATAGAACATCTCATCGGTTATGCCGAAGAAAAACGGGACCGGCCGCTGATCATGTGTGAATATGCCCACGCCATGGGGAATTCGGTCGGTAATTTGCAGGATTACTGGGATGTTATCGAGGCGTACGATTATCTGCAGGGCGGCAGCATCTGGGATTGGGTGGATCAGGGTATCCGCCGGAAAACCAAAGACGGGCAGGAATATTGGGCCTACGGCGGCGATTTTGGTGAAAAAAGGAGCGACCGGAATTTTCTGATCAACGGACTGGTACTGCCGGACCGTCGTGTGACTCCTAAATTAGAAGAGGTGAAAAAGGTTTATCAATATGTCAAATTCAAACCGGTAAATTTGGCAGCCGGAAAAATTGAATTGAAAAACAGCTACGATTTTACTAATCTGAACAGTTTCGATATTGTCTGGCAAATTCTGGCCGATGGCGTGGCGGTGCAGTCGGACACCATTGCCCGGCCGGAGCTGGCGCCGCGCCGAAGCCGGCTGCTTTCGATCCCGGTACCGGCAATCAAACCGGAACCTGGTGTGGAATATTTATTGAATTTCAGCGTGCGAACCACCGAAGCGAAAGCTCCGGTTCCCGCAGGATTTGAGGTTGCATACGAACAGTTTGTGCTGCCGATTCATCCGGAACCCGCTTTTCAACCGGTAGAAAATTTACCTGCCTTAACGCTGACACAGGATGACAAAAGGGTGCTGATCGACAACGATCAGTTTGCCGTTTCTTTTGCCAAAAAGGATGGGAGTATTTCGGCCTATTCTTTTCACGGAAAACAGTTGCTGGAGAGCGGCCCGCAGCCCAATTTCTGGCGCGCCCCCACCGATAATGATTTCGGCAACCGGATGAACACACGGTGCGCAGTTTGGCGGCATGCCGGAGATAACCGTCAGTTGGAGAAATTAGATGTGATTAAGGTGAATTCAGCGCGTATCGATGTGATTGCCGGCTTTTTACTGCCGGACGTAAATTCCACATACCGTACAATTTACTCCGTGCTGGGTAACGGGGAGATTGTCTTCGAAAACAGTTTTACTCCCGGAGACGGAAATCTGCCCGAATTACCGCGGTTCGGCATGAAAATGAGAATCCCTGCCGAATTTGATCAGGCGCGCTGGTACGGCAGAGGACCTCATGAAAATTATTGGGACCGGAAGACCGGCGCTTTGATCGGCGTGTATCACAGCACGGTTGATGAACAATATGTTCCGTACATCAGCCCGCAGGAAAATGGCTACAAGACAGATGTGCGCTGGGTTGCATTGACCAACAAAGACGGGGTTGGCCTATTGGCAGTGGGAATGCCGCAGCTTTGTTTCTCTTCCCTGTTTTACACATCGGAAGACTTGACGCAGGAAAGTCGCGGCACCAAACATACCTATGATTTGAACAAGAATCCTTTCATCGAATGGAATATCGATTATAAGCAAATGGGTGTCGGCGGCGACAATTCCTGGGGTGCGCGGCCGCATAAACAGTATACACTGTTTCCGGCCAAATACAGCTACAGATTCAGCTTAAAGCCGGTTACAAAAACAGATGATCTTATGAAAATGAGCAAAGAGAGATTCTTTTAATATTTTTCTGAATTGAACAATTTTTATGTTTTTGAACTTGTTGCGTTTACAAACGAATTTTCATCTTTGGGTATAAATCCTGTTGGCGATTCGGCGAATCGCTCTACAATCGCTCAATTCAGGATTTTGTAACATTTTGATTTTTTGGCACAACACCAAGTTATCGTTCCAAAAAACTAAAGTTTACAAGTAGTACTGTTTTTAAATTTAAAAAAACTGAGCGAATACTCTTTTTGTCAAATGAGCCGTGACGTTTGCGTTGAAGAATAAATTACCACCATAAAATGGTTTATCTTTTTTGCACTCCTTCCGATAAATTATTAGTGATTTAATATTTTTAATGAGAAGTTGCTTTTTTACAAAATGTAGATTCTTAATTCTAAAAGAGGTTTTACAAAAATCATGTTAAAATCGTTATGCCGGCCGGTTAAGAGAATAACAGCGGGGGAGACTTACAGATTGCGAATTTTGGCGTTTTATCGGATCGTAAGAATTCTGCTTGTATTTATGTTTATCCTTCCATTCCATCTGTTTGCCCAGGAAGAATATATTAAATTTCAGAACATTGGCATCGATGAAGGTTTATCGCAAACAACGGTTTTGTGTATCCTTCAGGATTACGAAGGATTCATGTGGTTTGGTACACAAGATGGTTTAAATAAATATGACGGCTACCAATTCACCGTTTATAAATGGAGTTCAAATGATTCCACCAGTTTGAGTTTCAATTATATCAAAACAATTTTTGAAGACGAAAATAAATCACTCTGGATCGGCACTTACGGGGGCGGTTTGAATCTGTTCGACCGGGAGAAAAATAATTTTACCCGTTTTCAATATAATCCGGTCGATCCTTCCGGTATCTGCAACAATTTTATCAATGCGATCTGTCAGGATAAAAACGGTGTTCTCTGGATTGGTACAGATAACGGGCTGAATAAAATGAGTTGGTCGGAAAATTCCCAATGCTATATCACTCATTATAGAAAAATTGACGATGATCCCGGCAGTCTCAGTAACAATCGGATCACTGTGCTTTTTCTGGATCATTTGGGTGTATTATGGATTGGCACAGCCGGCGGCGGGCTGAACAGGCTGGACGAGGGGGGAGATCATTTTATCCACTATTCCCTCGATAAGCGGGACCAAAATAGTTTAAGTAATAATTTTATTTCTGCCATTGGCGAAGATAATTCCGGTGAGTTGTGGATCGGCACGGAAAACGGCGGTCTCAATCGTTATGACCGGGAGCGTGACCGGTTTTCCCGTTTTTATCATGCAGCCGGGCGTCCATTCAGTCTAATTGACAATTATGTGACAGCTCTGTTCGGAAGTACAAATGGCAATCTGTGGATCGGCACAAAATCAAAAGGGTTGAATAAGCTGACTGATGTTGAGCATGCAGGTGAAAATTTGTCCGGTTCCGTATCAAAAGAAAATCATAATGCCGGTTTTATTCAATATCAATACAACCCTTTTGACGCTCACAGTTTATCGAATGATGAGGTGTTATCTATTTATGAAGATGAAGCCGGTGTACTCTGGATTGGCACCATTGGCGGCATCAGTAAATTCGATCTGCGGAAGAAACATTTTGTGCAATACAAGCCAACTCCCGATGATAAAAATGGATTGAAGGGAGGGTATGTTCGTTCTTTCTATCAGGATAGTACCGGCACTCTATGGATTGGAACGTATCAGGGGCTGAACCGGATGTCTATGGATAAAGATGGCGTGGAACGGTTCCGGCATTACAATCATTCCCCCGGTGATACCGGCAGTTTAAGCAATGATCGCATCATGTCGATCTGCCAGGATCGTGCCGGCAGCTTCTGGCTGGCAACGCAGGACGGTCTGAATCAATTCAGACTCAATCCGGTTGGAGATGACAAGATCAGGTTCACCAATTTTAAACATAATGACGGAGATCCAAAAAGTTTAAGCAGCAACCTGGTGAGAGTAGTCTACACGGATTATGATGACAATTTATGGATTGGCACCGTAAACGGTTTAAACAGAATTCCCCGTGTGAGTCTACAAGGCAAGCAAAAGGATGGGGTGGCATTTACCCATTATTTCCATGACAAAAACAACCAGCATAGTTTGAGCAACAATTATATTTATTCAATCACGCAAGATCAGAATGGAAATATCTGGATTGGCACCATCGAGGGATTGAACCGTTTTGATGCGGCCACCGGGAAATTTACCCGCTATTTGTCGGATGCCAAAGACCCATTCAGCCTCAACAGCAATGCAATACTATCTCTCTATTTTGATCATCTCGGCACATTATGGGTGGGGACACCTAACGGCGGCCTGAATAAAAGGATAACGGAAAAATCGAATGACGGAAAGGTGGCGGGAGCCCGGTTTGTTCACTATACGGAAAAAGACGGTTTGCCCAATGAACTGGTTTATGCCATTGTTGAAGATGACAGCGGTTTACTGTGGCTAAGTACGAATAAAGGGCTTTCAAGATTTGACCCCAAAACAGAAAAATTCCGGAATTTTAATATGCAGGATGGCTTGCAAAGTAACGAATTTAATTTAGGCGCCGGTTATAAAGACCGCAGTGGCAAGATCTATTTCGGCGGTATTAACGGTTTCAACTCTTTTTTGCCGGGTAAAATTGTTGATAATCCCTACGTGCCGCCCATTTTGATCACGGACTTTAAAATTTTCAATCAATCGGTACCCATAAATGAGAATTCCCCATTAAAAAAATCGATCACCGAAACGAAAGAGATTACCCTGTCTTACAAGGATTATGTTTTCTCTTTTGAAATTGTCGCGCTGCATTTCAGCAACCCGGAAGAGAATCGATACGCTTATAAATTGGCGGGATTCGACCGGGATTGGATCAATCTTGGTCATCGCCGCTATGTGCCTTTTCACAGTCTTCCTCCGGGTGAATATGTCTTTCGTGTGAAGGGGTCGAACAGTGACGGAGTCTGGAATGAAGCCGGAGCCTCTTTGAAAATTACCATTACCCCCCCCATCTGGCAAACCGGATGGTTTCGAACCCTTGGCATAATTAGCCTGATTCTATTCATTGGGTTGATAGTTCATGTTAAAACAAGGTCGGTGAAACGTACTAACAAGGAGCTGGAAAACCGGGTAGAGGAAAGAACCCGGGAGATTAAGAAGACAAATAACGACTTAAAGCAGGAAATTTCGGAACGGAAGAGAACCGAAAAGAAATTACGTCTCACCCAATTCTCAGTGGATCATTCTGCAGATGCCGTTTTCTGGATCGGGCCGGATGCGCATTTTCAATATGTGAACGATTCCGCTTGTAAAAATCTGGGGTATTCAAGGGATGAACTCTTAACCTTGACGGTTCACGATATTGATGCGAAATTCACAAAAAAAATCTGGCCGGAACATTGGGAAAATATAAAAAAACAAGGTTCCATGATCATCGAATCGCAGCATCTTGCCAAAGACGGGCGGACATTTCCGGTAGAATTGGTTCTGAATTATCTTAATTTTGAAGGGAAAGAATATAATTTTGCCTTTGCGCGTGACATTACCGAACGGAAATATGCCGAAGGGGAATTGAACCAGGCAATCAAAACCGCACAAACGGCCAATAGAGCCAAAAGTGATTTTCTGGCCAACATGAGCCATGAAATTCGCACACCCATGAATGGCGTCATCGGCATGACAGACTTGCTGCTGGATACGAAATTGAATTCCGAACAACAGGAATATGCCGAAATTGTACGTTCCAGCGCAGATACCTTGTTGAAAGTAATCAATGATATTCTGGACTTTTCCAAAATTGAAGCCGGAAAACTGGAGATGGAATGCATCGATTTCGACTTGCGGTTCGCCGTGGAGGATATCGCTTCACTGTTGGCGCACCGGGCGCAGAGTAAAGGATTGGAACTGGCCTGTTTGATATACAATGAAGTGCCCTCCCTGCTCAAGGGTGATCCGGGTAGATTGCGACAGGTTTTGATCAATCTGGCGAATAATGCCATCAAATTTACCAAAGATGGGGAAGTGGTGATCCGCGTGAAACTGGTTGAGGAAGAAGATGCCCGGGCCAAACTTCGGTTTGAGGTTTCTGATACCGGCATCGGGATTCCTGCGGATCGATTGAGAAAAATATTTAATCCTTTTACCCAGGTTGATGCTTCCACCACACGGAAATTTGGCGGCACGGGTTTGGGGCTGGCTATTTCCAAAGAGATCGCCGAAATGATGGGAGGAGAAATCGGCGTGGACAGCAAAGAAGGCGAAGGTTCTACATTCTGGTTTACTGCTGTGTTTGAAAAACAACCCGGCAGCCAGGAAGTGAAATTTGCATCTTTGGATGAAATCCGCAACCAGAAAATTTTAATTGTGGATGATAATGCAACGAACCGGTTTGTTTTAACTGAGCAGTTGCAAGCTTTGGGTTGTAAAATCGGAGAAGCAAATTGTGGCCGGGAAGCATTAACAGAACTGCGCCGCGGCCAGGCCGGTGACGAACCTTATGATATTGCCATCCTGGACATGATGATGCCGGAAATGGACGGTGAAACGCTTGGGAGAAAAATAAAAAACGACCCTGAATTGCACCATCTCATTTTAATTATGCTCACTTCTATCGGCGAGCGCGGCGAGGCAAAACGGATAAAAAAAATCGGTTTTAAAGCGTATCTGACAAAACCGGTGAAACAGGCTCAGCTTTATGAATGTCTCGCCACCGTGGTAAATCAAACATTGGTGACGAGTCAGCCGGGTAAATCCATGGTCACCAGACACTCATTGGAAGAGAATCGCAAACATAATTTCCGGATTTTACTTGCCGAAGATAATTTAGTCAATCAAAAAGTGGCTTTGCATATATTGGAAAAATTAGGTTTCCATGCCGATGTAACCAACGATGGCGCCGAAACGCTTGAAGCTTTAAAAAACAAACATTACGACCTGATTTTGATGGATGTTCAGATGCCGGTACTGGATGGCTTTGCAACTACGAAAATCATCCGTGATTCCGATTCCGATGTGCCCGATCATGATATCAAAATTGTGGCGATGACCGCACACGCCATGAAAGGGGACCGGGAGGCCTGCCTCGACGTTGGTATGGATGATTACATCGCCAAACCTATCGAACCGGAAGCGCTGCTGCAAGTGATCGAAAAGCACTTTTCTAACTATGATGCCCGGAATAATAAGGAAACACACAATATTGGCGGAACAGAAAAGGCCGTCCGGTTTGATCGCCAATCTTTACTGAACCGGTTGGATAATGATACGGAATTACTGGCAGAAATTATTACTGTCTATATCGAAGATTTCCAAAATCAGCAGGCAAAATTAAAAAGCGCAGTGAAACAGGGGGATCACAAGCTTATCGAACGGATTGCCCACACCATAAAAGGCGCCAGTTTGAATATGGGCGCCGTTGCGATCGCTGAAATCGCTTCGGAGATAGAAAAATTGGGCAAAGAAAAAACACTGGACAAAGTGCCGTCATTGTTAGAACAGATCGATCAAAATTTCCGGCAATTTTCCGCCATCGTCAGTGAAAGCTAATAAAACCATTTAACACCCCGGGATGTATAGTAATAATAATATTGGAAGTTGTTTTACACCCCCCGTACTTCCCTAAATAGTTACAAGATTTCAATCATTTAACATATCCGTGACAATCTGGTTTTGGGGAGTCGGGATGTTCATTTCCAGAAAAAATTCACACCGGTCTAACAGTTCTCCCGTTGTGATAAACAGGAAAATGAAAACGGCAGAACCGGGAGAAAAATAATGAAACAGAACCGGCGGGAGGAAAAAACCGGCGATGATGCGAGTGACAGATGCAAGCGGGTGTATTTTTGACCGGTACAGTTCTACGTTGAATTTTCTGCCGGCGTACAAAACCAATTTAAGAAACAAAACGGAGATGAAAATATTCTGTTGAGCGGCAAAATAGGCAAAAAACAGAAATCCGGTGAGTACCGTTCCGGCGCTGTGTAATCGCAAGCGGGAGAAAGAAACCGTCTCATACACCTTATCCATCGCAACAAGCAGCACTACTCCGGACAATAAAACAAAGGATTTTAAAATATGCCCCTCAGCGATTCGTAACATAAAGACGGCCGACAAAAACAGGAACAGGGGAAACAGGCTGATCTCCCGGCTCAGCCAGGAATGGCGCCAATTAAGGATGGTACGATAGGCCCGGCTCTTTTTCCCCAAATGTCCCAGACTGATTAGCAATGTCCCGGCACCAAAACCGGCAAATTGAACGGGATCGATCCGGCTGCCGTAAACAACCGCCGCACTGATCCAACCAACCAAAATGGCTGTGAGAAGCGTGAACAGGATGAGTGACCACTCGGATTGCAGCCTGATTTTTGATACAGGCGAAGACTGCGGGATTTTTTTCTGTATTGCTTCTGCAGGTTGCAGCGAAAATTCAGGTACGGTGCGGTTCTCCTGCAGCGGAATCAATTGGATGGCCGGTTTTATTTCCGTTTTAGTGAAACCGGGTACTCCTGTGGAATTTTTTTCTGAGCCGTAATCACCAAACCGCAGCGCGGTGGTGGGGCAAAGTTCCACGCAGGCGGGCTCTATATTTTCCGCCAGACGATGCTCGCAGAAAGTGCATTTTTCCATCAGCCCGGATAATGGATTGAATTGCGGCGCATCGTAAGGACAGGCCCAGGAACAATACTTACAGCCGATACATTTGTCCTGATCCAGAATCACGGCGCCGGTTTGTTCATCTTTATGGTAGGCGCGGGCAGGACAGTATTTGAGACAGGGCGGGTCCAAACAGTGATTACACGCCAGCGAAAGGTGAAAGCGGGGCAGAGCCGGATAATGGGCCTCGTTGAATGTGAATACCCGGCGCCGGGAGGCGCCAAATTCCAATTCATTCTCAATGGAACAGGCCAGTATGCACGCACCGCAGCCGGTGCATTTGTTGGTATCGAAGATGAAGCTTTTTTGATTAACCCGGTTGTTTAACATGTTTTTGATCTAAAATATATGGAAAACTGTAACTATTCAGGATACAATACAAACCTGAATTGAGCGATTGTAGAGCGATTCGCGGAATCGCCAACAGAATTCACATTAAAAGTATAAACCCGTTCAGTAACGGTCACAAACTTAAAAACAAAAGAATCGCTCAAATCAGGACAAAGTTGTTTTCCAACCCATCGAGGTTTTCGTAAATGCCTGCGGCAGGCCGGTATGTCGTGTTTTTTCCGGCTGCGGCAGACAGGTGTGGGCTGGACGGTTTCAGCAAACCTAAATTCTCTCCACTTCCACTAAATTGTCGTGAAATGCGGCGCCGTATCCCATGTCCGTTTCCCGGCCCGGGGAGCAGAAATTCACCGTTCCGCCGCGGGAAATCCACCAGCCGTTACAGAGTGACACGCACCCCGGTTTGATGCCGTAATCCAATACTGCCTTTATTTTCAATTCACCGCGGTCGTTAAAAATCCGCACCCGGTCTTTGCCGGAAATCCCCCGCTTTTTTGCATCCTGCGGATGGATTGTCAAAGAAGGTTCCGAAGCAAATTGGCGGATCATTTTCAGATTGCTGAATTGAGAATGAATGCTGTTTTTAGTATTTGACGTCAGGAAATAGAGCGGATATTCTTGTGCCGTATTTTTTCCATCGCGGACCGATTCGGCCGGTTCAAAAAAAACAGGCAGCGGATCGGCACCCCATCGCTTCTGGGCCTCGCCGGAAAAAAGCTCGATCTTACCGGATGGCGTGGGGAAAACAAAATCGGCGAAAGCGATCTCCTGGTGTCCCGGCGCCAAAATAGGAGTTGTTTTCAATGTGTCAAGGGTTAATTCCGGAAACGGTTTCAGCTCCTTTTCCAGATAGGAAATAGCGTCCGCATCGGAGAGACCGGGAATTTTACCGGTTAACTCTTCATCCGTAAAACCGAGCTGTTTGGCCAGCAGGTAGTAGATTTGCGATTCCGGTCTGACTTCGCCGGGCGGTTCGATCACTTTTTGTTTCAGTTGAATGTAGGGATGCCAGTATGCGCTGATCACATCGGATTGTTCAAACATGGTTTTTGCCGGCAGAATCAGATCGGCTTCGCGGGCGGTATCGGTGAGAAACTGATCCACAACCACACAAAAATTTAGCGCGCGAAATGCCCGCAAAATTGTGTTGGTATCCGGGTTTTGCGTCACCGGATTGCCCCGTTCCACCCAGATCATTTTTAGCGGCGGGTCTTTGGCCGCCAGCATATCCCGGCCCAATTTCGCCGTGGAGATGGATACCCGTACCGTGCCGTCCGGTTTTTCAGGCGGATAGAAAGCGATGGGATCTTTGACTGCATCAAAAATGTGGCTCTGTAAATTGGCAAAAATCCAGCCGGCGCCCGGTTTGCCGATGTTGCCGGTAATGGCCAGCAGAGCGATGATGGCGCGCATGGTCTGGCCGCTGTTGGTGTAGCGCTGCATGCCAAACCCGGCGTTGATGGTTACCGGCCGGATTGTCCTGATTTCGTCGGCAAGTCGCTGAATATATTTCACGGGCACATCGGTTATTTCCGCCGCTTTTTCCGCTGTGAATCCGGCAGCCATTTTGGCAAATTCATCAAATCCAAGGACATGGCGACTGATAAAATCCGTATTAATTTGCCCGTTTTGAATGAGCAGCCGGGCAATTGCCAAAGCCAGTGCACCGTCACTGCCGGGGCGCGGCTGAACCAATAGCTGGGCACGTTCCGAGGTTTCGGTGCGGCGCGGATCGATGACAATTAGTTTGGCGCCATTGTCCAAAGCCCGGTTGATGTAAAGCATCTGATGAATGTTGGTTTCGGCGGCATTCTTCCCCCACAGGATGATCAGTTTGGCGTTGGCGATGTCCCAGGGTGCATTGTGTTTGTTTTCTCCTAAAGTAAGCCGGGTTGCTTCCAGACCGGCGGGCCAGCACAGATCGCCGTAGGTTGTTGTGCAGCCGCCAAACAGGCGCCAGAAATTCATCCCCACGGCATTCAGCAACCCTTTGGTGCCGCTGCCGGTGTAGTAGAGTATGCTCCGGGGACCAAATTCATTTTTGAACCCGGTAATCTTTTCTGCAATCAGATTAAGAGCACTCTCCCAGGAAATTCTCTCAAAATCCGCCGAATTCTGTTTTTTCCTGAGCGGATAAAGAATCCGGTCCGGCGAATACACCCGCTCGATATAGCTCAACCCTTTCAGGCAAGGCCCTTCCGGAGTAGCTTTATTGGCAGGATGGGGGTCAATTTTGCGCAGTACGCCGTTTTCTACGTGCACTTTAAAGGCGCAGGTGCTGTAGCAGTTACGCGGACAAGCTGTGGTATAAACGGGCATCTGTTTTGGGCGTCCATCTAATTTTTTGCCGAAACCGACGGATAAAAACAATCCTCCTATTTCCGAGGCATCCTGTTGAGAAAGAATTTTCTCTCTACCCTGAATTGAGCGATTGTAGCACGATTTGCCGAATCGCCGGCAGGTTTTACGCTGAAAAATAATAACAGAGCTGCTAATAGCAACAAGTTCAAAAACAAGAGGATCATTCAACTCAAAGATATTAAAAAATATACAAAATACAGTTTACAAAGCAATAATAAAACATTGAAAAATTGTAACACTCAAGTTCTTAGAAAAGAAACTTTTACCTTACCCCGGTAGCACGACTTATGGAGCGCCCGCTAAAGGGATTCGTCAGGAATTGTGTATTTCAATTCCTTTTGATTTCATAACTTCACTGAATTGTTCCGGGTGTTCAACCGTAAATCCAATACGAACTTTTTGAGAAGCCAGGTTCAGAAAGTAAATGGCGGTTCGCCGTGGTCGGCGCCAATCCAGGGGGTACCAGTACATGAAATTGGTCGATCCCCATATTCTCCATTTGCCATTCGCCAAAGTGGATGCTTTTTTATACAGTCGAAGAATGTCCGGAAATGTGACGAACTTCGATACAAAGGGGAAATAATAATTCCGGAATAAAATGCCCTTGTCATACACTTCTACAAGTCTATCCGAGTAAATAATACTCCCTTTCATTTTTTGCTCCTTTCAGATCGCCATCCGGGACCCGCCCGGGGCAGATCCTTTCCACTTTAAACCTCGTGGTTTAGCACAAACTGTTTTCACAATTAAAAACCCAATTCGGAATTACCGAACTTATCTATAATTACTCTTCAATTTCCTTACTTTATTCCGATAAAATTCTTCAAAATTATTTCTTGGTCCCCGGCATAAAAATACAGGTAGTCCATTTTCTCTGGCATAAATATTTGTAATCCCGCCAACTTGTTTCACCGAATTAAAATATAGAGAAATTTCGGAAGTGTCATCGTTCACATAAATTAATGAATTGATATTTAAACTGTCCGGCGCCCAGAACAGGAAACTACCGTTGAAGCAGATCGGTTCGGGGAGCTTGTACTTTTTCCCGTAATACTTTATTGCGCCCGCTTCTCCATAATTTTCCGCATAAATTGCACACCTGCTTTTTTCCTCTTCATTTAAACTATGATATGCTTTCGCCACAGTCAAGCCCAATTCTTTCCAACCAATCATATCTGCATAATCCTGGGGAAGTTGATGAATTCTGCCGTCTTCCCAACGTAAAGCCTCTTCTACGCCGTATTGTTTTGATTTTTCTGCATAAACGATCATTTTATCAAATGGCAGAATTGGTAAACTATACGGAATAATCGGCAGGGAAAAAAATAACATGACAACCAAAATGAGCGGTTTTGCCAAACGCAAACGATTGGTAAAGTATTTTTCAATAGCAAACCCTCCGACAGCAAATAACGTGGTGTAGATTCCCAAAGTGTAGTACGGTTTTCCTCTTAATAAAATGAGTACCAGAATAACGAATATAAAAGTATAGCCAAGGATCCGATATGGTTTTCCATCTTTAAAAAATAACAGAAACAAAAGTCCGAAAACCCAAACCAAAAGGTTTGGAATATTCATTAACAGTTGGGACATAAAAAAATCCCCAATTCTCACATTGACTAATTGCGTTCTTTGCAGTTCCAGCATGTGATGAACAACCGGCCAATTATGAGAAAATTGCCAAATTAAATTAGGTAAAATAATAAAAAATCCAATTATTGCTCCCCAAATAAATTGTTTGGTTAAAATTAATTTACGGTCTTTGGTTAATAGAAGAGCCGGGAAAAAAGCAACAATTAAAAAAGCAATTGAATATTTATTTAAAAATGCCAGTCCCCATAGGACAAATAAATGAATCCAAAATTTTGGATTTTGAGTTTGAATTAACACAACAACAAAATAAGCTGTTAAAAGCCAATAGAATTGGTTAAAAGAAACAGGCTGAAATAAAGAATTGCTGCGTAAAAAAGCAGGAGAAATGATAAAAGCAAAACATGCAATTAATATCGCCCAAAATTTTCCACCCAGCCTCTTTACGATTAAAGCAATCACAATTACAGAAGCTGCTCCGGTCAAAGCCGGAAATATTCTTACTGCAAAGGTTGAATTTCCGAATAAAAATTCAGAAATTTTGGCAACAATTGCGATGGAAGGCGGCACCGACATATAACCGAAGTCCGGGTGGTCCTTTAGGGATAAATACAAATAGGCATCACGATGAAGTTCGTAGTTGGCGCTTGTTAAAAAATGGATAAACAATTTGAAGAATGCCAAAGATAATATTAGAATCCACTCATTTGAGATTTTTATTTTTTTCATAAGAACGCCTTTCTGATTTTTTTTACAAATTTACGGATTTTGGAAAATATAGTTTCCAATATGTCATGAGTTGGATTCTTATGGATACGAGCGGGAAAAAGAACAGATGAAAATTTCGTAACTATTCAGGGCAAGATATAATTGTGGCAAAAGTTATTTTACACTTCCCGTGCCCCTCTCAAGAGGGGAATCTAAAAATCCCCCTTGAGGGGAGTACCGAGGGTGTTAATAACCGCCGGTTATTTTTCTGAAATTGAAAATTTGTTTTATATGTCGTCCCTATGAACGTTCCTTTTCACTCACCGGGATATTTTAAATCCCAATCCCGGCGCAATCGATCCATGGTTTGCATGATGGAAAGTGATTCGGCAAGGGGCATGATTTCGCTTTCAAGTTTTCCCGTTTTCAGACACCGCATCACTTCCGCGGCTTCGTAATTGTAGCCGTTCTCGGCAAAAGGAACATTCAACTCGGTCGGATCATCGCTGCGATAGATAGTGATTTGTGACGGACAGTAAATAGGGCCGTGAATTTTGATTCGTCCATCCGTGCCCAGCAGCCAGATTTCGGCGGGCGAGGTGAAACGGCTCGAGGTGTAAAGAGTAGCCATCTTTCCGCCATCAAATTCAAAAATGATGGCGGCCTGTTCGTCAACTCCCGTTTTGCCTAAATAGACAAAGCTTTTGATACTTTTGGGCGGCCCGAAAATTATGGATGAAAATGAGATGGGGTACACACCCAGGTCCAGCAATGCGCCGCCGCCCAATTCGGGGGCAAACAGCCGGTGTTTCGGATCGAAAGGAAATTGGTAAGAAAAATCGGCGGACAAGTGCAGGATGTTGCCGATAACTTTTTCCCGCAGCAGTTGCCGCAGTTTGTCAAATGAAGGTAAAAAACGATTCCACATCGCTTCCATGAGGAAAAGTTTTTGTCCCCGGGAGTACTCAATCAATTCCTCTGCTTCTGCTGCATTGATAGTGAACGGCTTTTCACACAACACGGCTTTTCCGTGCCGCAAACACAACAATGAATTCTCTTTGTGGAATGTATGCGGAGTGGAAATGTAAATCACATCCACCTGTGTATCTTTTGCCAGGTCTTCGTAACTGTTGTGACGGTTCGGGATGTTGAATCGATCGGCAAACTGATCCGCTGTTTTTTGTGAGCGTGAACCGACGGCAACCAATTCCGCATCCGGGACAAATGCCAACCCTTGTGCAAACTGTTTGGCGATATTTCCCGTTCCTAAAATACCCCAGCGTGTTTTCATAAAAGAGACTCCTTTTTTGTTGAAAATTGGCTTTGAAGAAATTTACGGATGAATAGGCAAGGAAGCAAATGAAAAAAATAAAATGGGGGAAATTGAACGATATTGGGGGGTGGATAATAGGGTAGAGGCAGTAGTTCAACTCCTGCCCCGGCATTGCAAAGACATTTTTTTTCGCTTAGGCAGGAGTTGTGCTCCTGCCTCGGGCGATACCCAAGTTAATAAATATTGCCGGGATCAGGTATGAATGTCATTGTCTTTTGGCTCCCGTGCATGCAAAAACCGCCAAAAAAGCGGGAAGCCGATCAAATAACCGACAATCAGAATGTAGATGACCCCTTTGGTATGAAAGACAAACTGCTGTAATGTATGAATATCCATCTTTTATTCTCCGGTTAGTGCAAATCTTCAAATTCAGGATGTTCGTAAAAAACCGGCATTTTAGTGACAATAAAGCGGTAAACCGAAATGCCGATAGTAACAATAAAAACCGAAATACCGATTTCCATCCAGTGCGGAAAATACCGTTCCGACAAAGGAAGCCGGTAATTAAAAGCAATCAGGGAGATGTTTAAACGGTTCAAAACGATGCCGAATACGGTGAGTCCTGCTGCGAATTTGATCAACTTGAGATTTTTATCCCGCACACCAATGGAGTAGAGGAAACAGGGCAGCATGACAAATCCGATCATCTCCACCTGAAACCAGAGGCCGTACGGAGTAAATAGCAGATTCCAGTGATTTCCCGCCGCAATGCCCACCACTTTGATGGCAAAATAACCGAACAGCACAATGGCAGCCGCTTTACCGAATCCCAACGCTACATCATCTTTTTCCTTTAGATGTTTCGCATCCATCTTTTCGCCGTAAGCACGCTGTGACAGTGAGCCTTCAAAGATCACCATGGACAATCCGGCGGTAATGCTGGAGATGAAAAAAAAGACCGGCAGATAATTGGAATACCAGAGCGGATGCAGTTTGGAAGGAGCAATTAAGAAAAGCGCGCCCAACGATGACTGATGCAGCGTGGACAGGATGACACCTAAAATGGTCAGCAGAACGGTCAGTTTTACCGCCAGGTTGCGGGTCTTTTTTAAGCCCAGCCATTCCAAACCCACCGGGGAGATTTCCAGGAAAAGCACCGTGAGATAGAGCGCTACACAGGCGCCCACTTCGAACATCACGGAGGTAACTCCCTGGGAGACAAAAAACGGATAGGGAAGCCGCCAGGGACGACCGACGTCGTACAGCAGCGCAAAAACAACCATGGCATATCCCAGGAATCCGGTTAAAACGGCGGGACGCACAGCGGAATGATATTTTTCATTGCCGAAAATGTACACTGCCGCTCCGGTAACATATCCTCCGGCTGCCAACGCAACGCCGGTTAGCAGATCAAAGCCGATCCAGAAGCCCCAGGGTTGGTTGTTGGACAAATTGCTGACCGTTCCCAATCCGCGAGTGAAACGCAGAAAAGTCAGCACCAATCCCACCAGTAGAATGATCCCGGAGATGATGTTTTGGATGGTGAAAATCGATTTATGCTCAATACGGTTTGTTAACGTTGTCATTCATTTTCCTCCTTGTCTTTCGACCGGGATGTTTCTTCAAGCGCTTTTTTCACAGCGATGTCAATCGCTTTTTGTTGTTCTTTTTTTGCCCGTTCCAGAGCCGTTTCCGTTTTTGCCTGTTCCTCTTTTCTCGTTTTATCAATGGCCGCCAAAACCGCTTCTTCCTCTTCCTTCTTTGCCATTTTTTGATTACGCTTGTTGATAGCGTAAACGCCCGTCAGCAGCACCGGCCACAGACCCACTACCATCGGCACTGCGCTCAATGCGCTATATGTGAATTCCGGCGCCGGCGTAACTCCCAGATCCATACGCAGGTCCACCTCTTCAAACGGCGTTCCGGTGATATAAAGCCAGTTGGTGCCGCCCATCTCATGTTCGCCATAAATGTGATCGATGTATCGATCGGGATGTTTACGGATGCGTTCCCGGGCGATGGAAAGCAGGTCTTTCCTTTTACCAAACGTGAGCGCGCCCACCGGGCAAGCTTTCACGCAACCGGGCAATTTCCCTTCTAGCAGTCGCGGGTAACACATGGTGCATTTCATGACGCGGGGATGGAGCGGCTCATCGTACTCAAACGCCGGTACATTGAAGGGACAAGCCACGATACAGTAGCGGCAGCCGACGCAGATAGACGGATCATAAATAACCGGTCCCAACGGCGTTTTGGTGAATGCACCCACAAAACAAGCCGAGGCGCAGGCCGGTTCAAAACAATGGTTGCATTGAATTTTACGATAAACCGGCTTCTTCTCACCGTCCCGGTCTTTGTAGCGGTTCACTACTGTGTAGGCTTTATCATCCGTGCGGCGTTTTTTGTCCAGCACGGATTTGTCATCAAACGGCTTTTCCGGCGGCGGCAATTGGTTAACTTCATTGCAGGCCGCTTCGCAGGAACGACAACCGACACAGAGCGAGGTGTCATGTAAAATGCCGTAACTGTCCGGATAACCGGGAAATTCTTCTGTCGCTTTGGCCGGTTTTGTTATGGCAACACCGGCGCCAATTGCGGCAACTTGCTTGAAAAAATTTCTTCGTGAATTGCTCATTTCTTATCCTTTGTTTGCATGGTAATTGCAGATTCTTTTTTCTTCGCATGGCAGTCGGTACAGCCGCCGGAAGGTTTTTCTATTTTCATCTCTTCATGACAGCCCAGACACTGCCGATGGTAAGCGGCTAAAATTCCCGGCATGGGCACTTTACTTTCCTGAAACGACTTGCCGTGACAACTTTCACAGAGCGGCGGTTTTTTGCCCACCGGCGTGTGATGGTGGCAACCCCGGCAAAGCATATCTTCACTGCCGTGGAAAAAGGAAGCTAATTTACTTTTGGCAATATCCTTTTGCAGTGCATCAATCATTTTTCGGTGTGGAAAATGAACCGGTTCATATTTATTTTCTAAAAGGCTGATGATGACAGAATCCGGAATGTCCTGTTTTGCAAAAGACAGGCGGGACATTTTTTTGTCCGGAAACCACTTTTTGATGTTACTTGTTTTGCCGGACGTTTTTTGCAACTGTTGTGGTGTCGGACCGGTATGGCATTTCACACAGGCGTTTTCCGAAAGGCGTCCCTGTTCCATCAATGAATGACATCCGGCGCACTCCGTTTTTGTCTTCTGGCTGTCGTGACAGCCGATACAACTGAAAACGGAGTTTTTACTGTGCATCGCTTTTTGCAGCAGAATCCCTTTGTTCTTTTTATTCTCCGTCATGGTGTGGCACTCGGTACACGGGCGCAAAATTTCTTCATGACAGCGATGGCAGGAGGAATTGTAGATTTCGTGTGCCTGATGGTCGAACGGCACGGTGTTCATTTTGCTCATTTCCAGTTCATTTTCCGGGGCGCTGATCAAAACCTGATCCGGCTGATTCCGTTTCAGGCGTGGCGGATTCTCCACTTTTTTAATGGCCTGCTGCCGTTGTGCATCGTGGCAGCCGGCACATTGAACCGGTCCGGCAGTCCCGGGCTTTGCCGCCTTGTGGCAGCCAATGCACTCCTGATGCGCGACAAACCGGAATGAATCCCGATTTTCCTCTTTTTTGTTTTTATGGCACAACAGACACGGCCGCTCTTCACCCTTTTTGTAGATAAGTTTTTTGTTGATTTTATCGTAGTCATGATGACATTTGTCGCATTTCTCTTCGTTTGCTTTGATGTGCCGGTAATGCAGCGATTTATCCATCCGCATCGGCTGCCGGGCGGAAATAAACGCAGGATTTTTGCGATGGCAATCGCCGCAGACAACCGGCCCCGCTTTTTTGCCTTTCGCTGCGGTCTCTTTATGACAGTTGATGCATTTGTTGTGATAAAGATTCATGGTCGAATCTTTGTCGGAATCTGTCCACCGCTGAAATTTTTGCGCCAGTATGCCTTTTTCGTTTTTCAGATGACAGGTTGTGCAATTATCATTTTTGGGTTCGATGGTGCCGGTGTGCAGATCGTGGGGAAAAACGACGGCCGGTTTCTCCGGATTGCCGAAAGCGGTCAGCACATCGATGGTAACCAGATCGGTTCTCTCAGTGGTCAGATCCGCTTCACTGCGGCCGCATCCGGAAAAGGCAAGCAGGCACAGAAACAAAACTGCCGGCGGGAAAACCAGTTTCATCCATCGATGCGGTGTTTTTTCTTGTCTCATATTTTATCCTCAAAATTTCTTGCTTGATTTTTCGGTTTACCCGGATTGTATCGTTTCTCTTATTCCGGTCGTTCCATGGTTTCCACCAAAATTTCGTTGATAAATTTCACGTGCATGCCCAAATTGTAATAACCGATGATATCTTCGATGCCGCTGTGACAATTGTGACAGGGAGTAATCACTATTTTTGCGCCGGTAGCAGCCAACTGTTCCGCTTTCACCCGGTTGCTGATCATACGGGATTT
Source organism: uncultured Deferribacteres bacterium (assembly GCA_913009825.1). GTDB lineage: Bacteria > Zhuqueibacterota > JdFR-76 > JdFR-76 > DREG01 > DREG01. The sequence goes on along the minus strand of CAJVYQ010000019.1, from coordinate 20,885 downwards.
TTTCCACGGCGGGCCGCAATTGATGGTACCGCCGCCAGCCATGCAACAGTAATTATGTTCCTGATTTGGACTCACATCGGTGAAATCTTCACACAATTCATTCACCACATATCTCAATTTATCACCCAAACCGCGGCCGCGCACCGTATTACAGGGGTCCTGAATGGTAACCGGTTCTTTATATTTTTCTTTGATTTTAATTCTACCGCTTTTGATCAGATCGTAGTAAAACTCAATGGCGTGAACCATGGGAATGGGCGGGAATTTCCAGCCCAGCCATTTGGGGCCGTCGTACACCGCGCCGCGAAAAGCGTGACCGCATTCGCCCATGACGATTTTTTTTACTTTCAATCGGGCGGCGGTTTCCCAGTGCAGCCGTTCCACACGTCCCATGATCTCGAAGTCACCGGAGTACATGGCCATATTGCTGTTGTCCCAGCCGTCTGTCGCCGGCATGGTCCAGTCGATTCCGGCTACTTTCATAATCATGGCCATATTGCCTAACAATTGGGCCAGAATTTTTGGCTCCGGCGCAATCACCGAATACATCACATCGGCGCCCTCTTTTTCCAGAGGGATACGTACGCCGGGAATTTCAAAACCCGCTTCCTCTTCCTGCCATTGCAGCGTGTCGATCCATTCATCCTGGTGCACCCACATCTGGTTGGAGGTGGCGGCGTGACTGTTGGTAGTGTCCTGCAAATATTGCGGCACCACACCCAACAGACTGCAAATCCGCCGCACAATCATGATCAGGTAAGCGATGTCGATTCCAAACGGACAGTACATGCTGCACCTGCGGCAGGCACCGCATTCGGTGAAAGCGATTCTGGCCGCCTGCCGGATAAATTCCGGACTGACATCCCCTTTCTGTTTAACCAATTCCCACAGTGTATTTTTCACTTTGGCAACCGGCGAGAAATTCGGATCTTTATCCCGTGACAGGTAAGTATGACAAGCTTCTGCACACAGCCCGCAATGCACGCAGGTATCGATGTACATTTGCAAACGCCCGGCGTTTTCTTTGGTCAGAACGTGATCGACTACCCGCTTTATCTTTTCGGGCGTCAGTTTTTTAATGGTTTCGTCAAGCCCGGGATCGACTACTTTGCTCTCGGGAGAATCGATTAATTTCAAGATGCCTCCGTTTTTGAAATCCGTGATTTACCAATCTTTCGCGTGTCTCACATAACCAAATTCGGAGCCCATGTAAGCGCGGGAAATTCCAAAAAAGATCATGTGGACAATCCGGGTGAAGGGAATAATCATCAACCACAAGCAACCGGACAGGATGTGCAGCGTGATCATGGTTTTATAATCAAATGCCTGGTAATAGGCAAACAGTCCTGTGATGAACGGCGCCAAAACAATCAGCAAAAGCAGAAAATCGGAAAAGGCGGTTACCAGACGCACTGTTGGGTCTGCAATTCGTCGCAAAGCAAAAATAAAACCGGCCGCAACAACAATGATGGTCATGATATTGGTAATCCGCTCCGGTAATGTCCACCAATGAATACCCCAGGATTCGTACCACACCAGATTGTGCCCCAATAAAAAGATGGGGGTGATGATCAGGCAGAAATGAAACAGAAAAGACATGATAGTAAACGCCGGCCGTTTCCTCATATTTACGGCGCCGAAAGGGGTGATCCAGTGCAAAATGGAACGCATGCCGTACTTAAAATTCATATATGAAAAAACGACTTTGTCTTTTTTAAGCTGACTGCGTATTTGCAGCAAACGATAGATGCTGCCCAAAATAAAAACGATAAAAGCCAGCCAAACCAGAGGTCCACGAACAAATTCATACATTTTTAATTGATTCCTATTTTAATTCAAAGGACGAACTTCCCGGTAATATTTTCCGTCGGCGATGTAACGCAGCAGAATTTTATCACCATCCGGGCTGAAAATCGGCGGCCAGAGGGCGTCGTAATTTGTGCCGATGTTTTTACCATTCAAAACCACCGCGTATCTGCCGTTCTTTTCAGCTTTGGCAACCACGTTTTTTCCGCAGGGACTGAACACCGGATCCCAGATCATATCGTAACTTTCCGGCCATGTTTTACCATCCACGGCAATGCTCCAGTGATTGTTCTCTTTAACAATGGCGGCTACTCTTTTGCCGTCCGGGGAGAAAACAGGGGCGAGGACCATGTCGTCAAACAATTTGGCCCACGGTCTGTCATCCACGGCAATAGTCCATTTGCCGAATTCCGGCGAAGCAACCGCTGCAATGCGTTTGCCGTCGGGACTTAATTTTGGCAGCCAGATCTGATTGTAATTGCGGCCCCATATTCGGCTGCCGTTTTCTGCAAGAAACCAGTTACTGCCCTCCTTTACCGCGGCAATGACGCTGCCGTTGCCGGGTCTGAAAACAGGATCCCAAACGCTGCCGTATTTTTTCTCCCACGATTTGCCATTGACGGCAACAGAGTATTCACAAATATCGGTGCGGATTTCCGCAGCTACCAGCGAGCCATCTTTACTGAAAGCCGGTTTCCAGGCATTGATAAATTTTTCCGGCCAGACTTTTCCGTCCACGGCTACTGACCAGGCGCCGGCAAAAAAGCCAAAAACATCGGCTTCGTCCAGTGTTTTTACCTGAACCGTTGCCGCAGTGCGTTTGCCGTCGGGACTGAGGCAATAGTCCCGGATCGCCACAAAACCGTTCGCCCAGGGCTTGCCGTTCAGCGCTACACCGTACAGATTGTCCCGTTTATACAACATGCTGATCGATTCACCATTTTCACTGAATCTGACATCCCACGCATATTCATAGTTTTCTTCGTAAACCCGGCCGTCAACTGCCAGCGTCCATTCATCGTCCGACATTACTAACGCTGTTAATTTATTGCCAGGGGAAAAACGCAGGTACCAAAGTTTTTCAAAAGTATCCGGCCACTGATCATTGTTCACACATGCGGTAAAAGTATCATCTTCCAGCACCACCGGCGCAGCGATCTTTTCGCCGTCGGGACTCACGACAAATTCATGCACATCCTGATATCTGGATTTGATTTCAGCAATGTCGGCAAGGACTTTATTCTGAATCCCCCAATCCCAGTTTTTTGTGTTGATCATTTTTTATCCTTTTTCGATTGTTTTCTGCAGCGATTCAGAGCCAAGCAGAATGATTTGGTACTGATCACATAACTGCTGAACCCCCGGACAAACAGGGTGGACGTAGTAATTTTCATCGAACAGGTCGCCGGTTTCCCGGGCAAATTCCCGTATTTCTTCTTCGACTTTGTATAGATGGCCGCCGCAGCACACGGCAATGGTTTTGGTTGATTTTCCTGTTTCGTCCCGTTTTGTCCCGATGAAATCGATAAATGTTTTGGATGTCTCTTTGGGAAGCTGAACATCGTATCCCAGGCTTTTAAAATGCTCCTGACTGCAAACATACAAATTAGCGTAATTTGTCTTTTTCAGCAGTGCAATTCGGTTCAAATCCGGTTCTTTGGTCTGAATCTCTTTCTGCAAATATTTGCGGACAATTTCATCCACATTTCCCGAGATACCGGACACAAACCTGATCTCGTTCAATTGTAACAATCGTTCTGTGTAAGAACGCAATGCATTGCAGATAAGGACGTCAACCCGGTACTGTTTTAGTTGCCGAACCCGTGTGAGAGGATTCTGTTCGCCGAAAGACATCTTCTCCCGGCGCACAATATTGTCGTTCTCGATTTCAAAGAGAGAAAAACTTTTACTGAAATCAAAACTGGGTGCGACTTCTTCTTTGAACGTGGGAATTGCCAATCTCATAAATACAATTTCTTTTTTTACAAATTAAAAAACCTTGCTTTTAAGTAAATAGCTTTGGCAGAATCCATACCAATGAATAGGAAGTAAGGTAAACCTTATGTTAATAACAAATTACGGGATATTGGATAAAGGGATGGCAGTATAGAATGTTGCAGGAACGCAATACAATTTGTTGCATTTGTTGCAAAGCGCATTATTTTTGTGCAACAATTGCGCAACAAATTTTATAGAGAAGGCCGTTGCCTCTTTGTAATTATGATTGTTTTGTTTTTGCCTTAGAATGGAAATGTAGTATTATTATAAGAATATGTCAGTTATTTTCATGCCTTCGAAATTCTGAAATCGTTAATCCTTGTTCTTACATCAAAAAAATATTTTTTTTCTGAGAATTTCTTTTGCCGCGAAAGAACAAAGGCGCCGGGCCCGCCCCGCGGTGAACCACGGGGCTAAGAACAGGAAGGACGCTAAAGCGCCCTCAGGTGGTAAAAAAAGAAGCTGACCTTTTCAAAAAAGGTCAGCTTCTACTTTCTCTGCGGTCTCCGCGTCTCTGCGTTTTTATTCACCCCTTTTTTAACGCAGAGGACGCAGAGAAATTTGAACTTTCAAAACCGAATAACGAACTGGGAAGTCTAACGGTTCTCATTTCTGTTTTTCACCAATGACAATGCTTCCAATGCATATTTTGTTGTATATTCGGTCAGCATCTGTCTGGCTTTTTTACGGTTCTTTTTGTAGGCTGCCAGCGCCTTTTTCTCAAAAGCGCCGCGGTGAACCACGGGGCTAAAAACAGGAAGGACGCTGAAGCGCCCTCAGGTGGTAAAAAAAGAAGCTGACCTTTTCAAAAAAGGTCAGCTTCTGCATTTCTCTGCGGTCTCCGCGTCTCTGCGTTTTTATTCACCCCTTTTTTAACGCAGAGGACGCAGAGAAATTTGAACTTTCAAAACCGAATAACGAACTGGGAAGTCCCGCGGTGAACCACGGGGCTAAAAACAGGAAGGACGCTAAAGCGCCCTCAGGTGGTAAAAAAAGAAGCTGACCTTTTCAAAAAAGGTCAGCTTCTGCATTTCTCTGCCCTTTTTTAACGCAGAGAAATTTGAACTTTCAAAACCGAATAACGAACAGGAAAACCTAACGGTTGTCATTTCTGTTTTTCACCACTGACAACGCTTCCAAAGCGTATTTTTTTGTATATTCGGTCAGCATCTGCCTGGCTTTTTTGCGGTTCTTTTTGTAGGTCGCCAGCGCCTTTTTCTCAAAAGTTTCCTGTTTGGAAAAAAGCCGTTTTTCCATGGCCTGTTTTTTATTTCTAACCGTTGGAATCAGAGCGCCGTAGCTTTTATCTATATTTTCCGCGTCATGGGCAAAATTCCAGAAACCATGGGAACTGCTTCTTTCAAAGATGGTTTTCGGAGCGTTGAAATGATTTTGCAGCGCCTTTTCATAATCTCCGCGTGTGAACTCCTGCGTAACCTGCGTGATGCCGCAATACCAGGGAGTAAACGGGTGAGTACACGGCCGTCGCGGTGCCAGCCACATTACCACGCCAATGTCCGTAGGCATCCAGTTGCGCAACTGGGTGACAAAGCCGTATTGGTTGGTTTGCGAGCAGATGCGCATGATGATGCTTTTGTGCGGGTTGCCTGCATTGTAGGCAGGATTCATTTCCAGCTCCGTGCCTTCATAATGATTTTGCAGTACCGCCATCAGTTTTTGCGCGGTTAGTTTCACCGCCGCTTTAAAAGAGAAAGGGAAATAACCGTAAAAAGGGTGCGCCTCACCGGAAAGCAGATTGTACGCCTGCCATTTTCTGGCGATGTTGGCCAGATGAGAAAGACTGCCGCGGGAAGCATAAGCCAGGCGAAAGTTGAATTTTTTACCGCTAGCGGGATCATACCAACCTTTTTGGATTGCATATTGAATCAAATCCTGCGAGCCCAGGTAATTCAGCGTATCCTGCAAATCTACGGTTTCGATAGTGTAATAGTTGGGCATGATGGCAACTTCGTCATCCGGGATGCGCCGGGCTACCCAATGTTTGCCGCGCACGACGGAAAGCATCCAGACTTCATTGGCATCGGCCACGGAATAGGTTCTGCCTGATCCGGAATAACCAACCTGCTCGATGATTTTGCCGGCAACTTTAATGGCGGATTTTGCAGTTTTTCCTCGTTCCGCCATGATTCTGCGTAAAAAATAACCGATGCCACCATTCACCAATTCCGGCTCTTTCTCCCGGGACGGACAGGAATTGGAGGTGATCACAATGCCCCATTCATTCATGTAACTGTCTGAAAATTGCTGCCCGGGCATCTCTAACCAGAGGAGAGCGGATGTCTCTTTCACCTGCGGCAATTTATATCCCGCTTTCAGTTGAATGAATTCGCCTTTTTTGTGCGTCAACCGGGGTACTTTGTACCAATCGACCAAATTGACGCCGCCGTCATCTTCATTGTGGGCGAGCAGAACGGAACCGTCCTGTGTGGCATTTTTCCCGACCAATACGGTAAAACAATCAAATTGACTGTCCCCGTTCTGTGCAAATATCTCCTGCACACTGAAAAGAAGAACAAAAATCAGAGCCACCTTTAACCATACTTTTTTCATTTGAACCTCACGTTGTTAAATAGTTGATTGTGTTTGTGGTATTATTCCGCATAAAAGATTGCATCGAGTACTCTATGATTGTGAATCGCTTTTAAATGTAATTTTTTTGATTTAGGAACAAAAATTAACGATTTTTGATTTTTGAAGTTTTAAAACACTGCCAACATGTTGGTAAAACTTTCTCACTAATCATTTTTAAGCTTGTTTCCTTCTTGTTTATCCATCTTTGCGCCTTCGGGTTTTCGTGGCTGTGAATGGTTCAGACTAAAAAACTTTTTTAAATGATCTGACATCGATATTAAATTTTTTTGCTTTGCGCCATAGTGTGGAACGGTCGATCCCCAACTCTTTTGCTGCTTTTCCCTGGTGACCATAATATTTGCGCAGCGCCTGCTGAATTTCCTGAATTTCTATCTCTTCCGTAACCTGTTTTATATGCGTGGCGGCAATTTCCTGAAATGATGCCTTAGCGCTGAATTCCTGCGGTAGATGTTGAACTTCGATAATTTTACCGCGGCAGACCACAAAGGCGTATTCGATGATATTTTCCAGTTCCCGTACATTTCCCAAATAATTGTGTTTGAGAAGAATATTCATCACCTCCGGACTGACACCGATGATATTTTTCGACCGCTTTGCATTAAATTTTGCAATGAAATGTTCAACCAGATAGGGAATATCTTCCCGCCGTTCTTTTAGTGGCGGCAGGTCGAATTTGACTACCGCCAGGCGAAAGAACAGATCATCCCGGAATTTTCCCTCTACTATCAAGTTTTGCAATTGCTTGTTGGTGGCGGCAACAACACGGATATTGGCCTTCAACGTACGTGTACCGCCGATCGGTTCGTATTCCCATTCCTGCAACAGACGCAGCAGTTTCACCTGTGTTTTAAAAGGGAGCGCTTCCACTTCATCCAGAAAAAGTGTGCCGCCTTCTGCCAGCGTGATTTTGCCCGGTTTGTCCCGCTTGGCATCCGTAAAAGCGCCCTTTTTGTAGCCAAACAGTTCCGATTCGAACAGCGTTTCCGGCAAGGCACCGCAGTTGACAACCACGTACGGTTTGTGTTTGCGCAAGCTTAAATTGTGGATGGCGCGGGCAAAAAGTTCCTTCCCTGATCCACTCGGTCCCTGGATGAGGACTGTGCTGTCGCTCTCGGCAACATCGGGTAGTATCTGGAATATTTTATGGATGAGGGGACTTTTGCTGACAATATCTTCAAAGGTGTAGCTTTTTTTGATCTCTTTCTGCAACTGCTCGATAGTGCTTAAATCGCGGAACGTTTCCACCGCGCCTAAAACCTGGCCGCTTTTATCTTTCAAAATAGAAGTGCTTACACTAATAGGCGTTTTTTTTCCGCGGTTGTTGATGATGTGCACCGGCACATCAATAGCTGCTTCACCGGTTTGAAATGTCCGTTGCAAAGCACAGCCATTTTCACACAAATCGGAATGAAAAATCTCCGAACATTTTTTACCAATCGCTTTTGACGCAGGAATGCCGGTGATTTTTTCTGCAGCCTGATTGAAAGATGTGATCCGCATCTCATTATCGATGGTAAACACACCGTCTGCGATGGAATTTAAAATCACCTGCAGAAATTCCAGGTTGTCCGCGGGATTTTTCATGGTCGTTTACGCAATTTGAAATCAAAAAATTATTTCACCTGCATTTGGCAGTAACGAAACAATCTAATTTAGTTACTATGCAGTCGTAAGGATACAAAAGTTTCATTTGTATGTGTTCTACGCTGCAAATATTAAGCTGAAACTTGAAATTAGAAATTGATGAATCAAATGAATAGAAAGTATGATAATCCTAATCTCTAATTTTCAATTTCTAATTTCAACGTTTTTCCTTATCTTTTTGCCATAAATTAAATTTTACTCAATATTTTCAGCACATACCTGAATAGTTGCCTGTTTATTTAAAGTAGGGAATATTTGTTTGAGATTCAATATTTAAAAGGATGAATGAGTGGAACAGGAAATAAATTTAGCTTAATGTAAACAATTCAAAACTGTAACAAATAACTTGATATTATAGTATAATCTTTATATTATTAAACAATTTCTTCACGTACAAAAGATCCCGTTGCTGCAATATTGAAATTGTTGTTCTATTATTTACGCACAGGGAGGAATCATGCCGGAATTTTTGATAGATGTGAAACCAAAAGTGGAGACAACCCGGGAACCCATACCGGTTAATTTCCCCAATTATAGCATTGTTATCGGTGAAAGTCACCATGAAAGCGGTTTTTCCATGGAACCGGAGGATCATGAATTCATGGAACTTTATTATATTTTAGAGGGGAGTGCCGATTGTTTTGTTGAGAAGCAGAGTGTTAAATTAGAGCCGGAAAATATATTTGTTGTGCCCCGCCACACAAATCACTATTTGCGCGATGTTGAAAATTCTCCGTTGTCTCTGTATATTTTGGCTTTGGATGTTGAAACTCTGAGAGAGATTGAGATGTTCTCAGAACAATTGGATCAACTTGTGACCCTTTATAAAAGACACATGAAACCTCTAACCCGTTACAATTACGCCGCTTACGAAATCCGCAGAATGATTCGTCAGATTTTATACGAGCAGCGTCTGAAAAGATTTGGTTATATTTCCACTATTCAGGCAACTACAATCAGTTTACTGGTAGCGCTCAATCGCATTTATATGAGCGTCCCGGTACCCAACCAATGCGGTGATACCAATCCCACTCAGGACCGGATTCAGAAAGTGGCGGACTATATTTCCAATAATTTTTACGAGCAGATCAACGTGGAAAATATGGCCAGGATGGCCTGCCTGAGCGTACGCCAATTCACCAATCAATTCAAAGCGGTTTACGGCGTTACTTTTACACAATTTTTACGTTTCCATCGCATTCACTACACACAAAAAATGTTAGCGGAAACGGATCAGCAAATTGCTCATATCTGTTTCGAATCCGGCTTCAATGATCTCGCTCATTTTTACCGCGTTTTCAAAGAGATATCCGGTATGTCGCCAAGGAAATATCGCATTGTGACGCGTAAAAAAATGTTGGAAGGGCAGCCTTCAGAAACGGAATAATTTCTGCCCGGAGGGATGATTTTAAAATACGCTTTGAAAATCATCCTGTAAAAACCCCGGACAGATTTATTTTATTTATATAACTACTCAGGTATGCTTATTTTTTAATGTGTAGAAAAACCTTCGACCGGGTTTATCCTGAGCTTGACGAAGGGCTCAGACCGGCTTAAATAGCTATGCTTAGCGCCTGCCTGCTGCGAGCAGGGAGTCGAAGCGTGATTACAGCTAATTCACAAAGCATACCTGGGTAGTTACTTATTCATTTTGAATGAACAACCCCGATGGTCACATTCCAAAATACGGCCTGAAGCGAAATGCTATCATGAAAAAGCAAATATTCGCAATTCAATGCTTTCTTTTTATCTTCTGCTGGAGTAACATGAGTCAAGGTCAAACATCTTCCTTTTCCGGCGAAAGTCCCTCTGTAAACCAGCCGGATCATTCTGTTCTATATGTGGTTACCCGCAGCACGCAAAAATTTACCATCGGCGGCAGGAACAACCCGGCTGTCGGCTTGTTCACTACATCTGATCGCGGTGTAACCTGGCGCCATTACGGTTGGGAGTACACCAAATGTTTTTCCGTGGCTATTCAGCCCGGCAGCAGTGGCAAAATTCTTTACCTGTCCTGCGGCAATGGCATCCAGAAATCCGTTGATGACGGAGAAAAATGGCAAATTGTAACCGATTGGCGAATGACCGAGTGTCTGAAAGTGGCCATCGATCCACAGAATCCGCACACGGTTTATGCGGCCACGGCTTATGGTATTTTTAAAAGCAGCGATGGCGGTAAAACCTGGCGAGAAAAAAACCGCGGTTTTGAAAGTACCTTCACTTCGTCAGTCATTATCGTCGGGAAAAAATTGTTTGCGGCAACGGAAGCGGGAGTGTATATCAGCACGGACGGGGCGGAAAACTGGCAGTTGGCGGGTCTGGAAGGGAAGGGAAGCCGCACAATTTTACAAAGTCCTCATTCCGGGACGGAACTTGTCGCCGGAACCGAGGACGACGGTGTGTTTTTCTCTTTTGACGGCGGTGTATTCTGGCGGCAGAAAAACAACGGTTTACATCACCGCACTATTTATGCCCTCGCTTTTGATCCGGCGGATGCAAATATCATCTATGCCGGAACATTCCGTGGCGGAGTTTACAAAAGCGGGAATGGGGGAAACTCCTGGCAGTCCCGCAATGAAGGTCTCACAAATTTATCCGTTCATGCACTTTGCGTCGATCCCTTCGATCATGATGTAGTGTACTGCGGCACGCTGGGCGGAGGTGTTTTCATCAGTGAAAATGCCGGGGCGAACTGGCGTTTTATCGGTTTGGAAACTTCGCAGGTGTGGGATTTTGTCATAAAATGATGATGTGTAAAAATGTTTAGTCCGGATTATTCATAAAAAATTAACGCAGAGTTCGCCGAGGCCGCAGAGTTGTGCAGCGAGAAGCTTAATCATTTTGTAACATTTTTGTCCTTTGAAATAATTGGACAATTTTGCTTTATTAAAACGACATTCTCTGCGTCCTTTGCGAACTCTGCGTTTAGAAACTTGTTCTACAGCTGCTTAACATGTCATGTATTAAAAGATTATTGCTTGCTTCAATAAGACTTATAATAATCCCGGTCAGCAGCATTTTAAAATCTGGAGATTTATCTTCATACGGGTAATTTCTGTTAGTTATCAGCACAGATGAGTTGCAGTTAAATCATGAATAAAATATGCCTGAGCCTTTTTCTTTTCGTGGTCATTATGGAAACTATGTATCCTCTCACCGTTCTGTACGGCGCGGGCAATTTGCCGCAAACAGGTTCCGTCCGCGGAAATTATCAACAGCGCTGTAACCATCTGTTTGCGTTTACAGATTCCACAAAGACGGAAAACTATTTCTACGTTGCCGCTAAATTACACCGGCGACAGGATGTTCCTGCGGCGCTGCGCATGCTTGAAAATTTATTGAACGATCCTTCGGCGAGCAGCCGCGGCATGTTTGTGATTTATGAATTGATGGCCGCCTATCTGTACGGCGGTGACATGATTCCACCGGCGTTGACAGAAAAAATCCGCCGCTCTTTTGCAATCCGGCCGCTGTATCGCGGCGACACGGAAAACCACTGGGTGATGTACTACACCGGTCTCTATTTAGCGGCTCAGACCTGGAACGGGCTTTCCGGTGATCATTGGTACACCGGGAAAAGCTCGGCGGAAAATTTTACCGAGGCGGAAGGTTTTTTGTACGACTGGATCAGAACCACAACAACAATCGGGCAGGGAGAATTTGATTCGCCCACCTACATGATTGTCTACCTGGCGCCCATGCTGATTTTGCAGCAGTTTGCAGCCGACCCGGTTTTGAAGAAAAAAGCAAAGATGATGGTGCATTATCTTTTGGCCGATTTTGCTGCAGAACATCTGCAAGGAATGTACTGCGGCGCACACAGCCGGGATTATCCCTTCGATGCTGTCGAACCGAAACATGCGCCCAGCACCGGATGGGCCTGGCTCATGTTCGGGCAGACGGAACCGGTGATGCGGCCGGAAATTCTGGCGGCGGCTTTGAGTGATTATCACATGCCGGAACTTATTTACCATATCGCCACGGATCGTAGTAAGCCTTATATTCATACTGAAACGAAGAGAGTGCGCAATATCATTCGTTTTAGTAAAGACCGCAACCCGCCCGTTTATAAATACGATTATATGACCAAATATTTCTGTCTCGGCTCCATGCAGGGCGGCATTTTACAGCCGATTCAGGAGCATACCTGGGATGTAACATTCGTTTCGGATAAGCCAAATTGTACTCTTTTTACCGTGCATCCTTATATCGGCGAGCGCGAACTGGGCATGTTCTTTCCCGAAGAGATGAAATTTACTCTGGCCGAAGTGGCGCATTTTCACACCTATTACGGCAAAGAAGACAAATGGGTGTCCAGCTCTCCGTACGAACAGACGTTCCAGCATAAAAATATACTCATCGCGCTGTACAACATTCCCGGAGGCACGCAATTTGAGCATATTGACGGCTTTTTCCCGAAAGACCTGGATGAGCGGATTTTCCAACCTTTCAACGAAAATTCCACGGCATCACGCTGGATATTCTGTCGCGCCGGAAAAACCTACATCGCCTATTTTCCGTTGAAGCGGTACCGCTGGATTGAAGAGGATATCGACTGGCGCCTGCGCAGCACAGATCTTAAAAACGGTTGTATCGTTGAAGTCGCTTCCGCCGATGATTATCCCACCTTTGCAGCCTTCCGGCAGCAGATCAAAGCGAATTTCATTGATATGACGGACTTTAATGCAAAAATGACGGTAAAATACATCACCTCAGCAGGAGACAACCTGCAATTCACCTACGGCGGCCAACGAATGGTAAACGGCAGGCCGCTTGATTTTAAATCGTATAAATTATTTAAAGGGCCTTTTTTGCATGCGGAAGTCGGCAGCGGCGAATTGGAAATGACCTACAAGGATGAAAAAATGATTCTGGATTTTAATACCGTGGGAATAAGATGAAGATTTGTTGTGTGGGCATTTTGTAACCGATCACGGGACTTTTGATTATCGTAATAGTGAAGCGGAGTAATTATCTTGTCATTCAGGAGGAATCTTGTTGATTTGTACTACAGAACTGAAAGGATTCATCCTGAATGACATTATGTACTAACATCCCCGTGATTGGTTACGACATTTTGGCCGCAAAAAAACCTTCCGGGTTTTTAAAACCCGGAAGGTTTGCTTTTTGACTGACACTCTTCAAAATCAATTCTGCAGCATCTCATTTCTGTGGCCAAAAATAAACGAAAATTAACCGCGTGCCTGCACCCATTTTGCATCGATCCCTTTTGCCCAGGATAGTCCCATTTCACTGAAAAACAGATTTTCTGTAAACGATTTCTTTAAATAGTCATCCAGATTTTTCACCCGGCGAAAATCCCCTCTGGTGTCCGGGGGAAACATTTCCCAGTCTTCGATTTCGATAATATGCCCCTCCGGGATGGTTACAATTTCCGGACAGCTCCGGTGCATGGCGGATACGGCCTGGGTTTGCGCTCTGGCCAATTCAGGCGTACACAGAGGCTGCCTGTTTTCCCGCACGGCACTTACAAAATCTTTGAAACCGTCGAATCGCCATTTTTCATGCGTGAGGTTGTCAAATTCTTCCGTCTCACCGTTAGTGTATTTGATTTCGGTCTTTCCGTTATCGGTTTGCCAATAAACTTTTCCTTTCTCACATTGCAGGCTCATCTTTGGCCCCAGTTCTGTTTGGTTGCAATGGGCAAAAGAGATGAAACAATCAGCTCCGGTATCGGTTCTGAATTTAATCTGAGCCAGATCCGCACTTTCGATATGATTGGCCCGGTACAATTCAGCCCGGAGCTCTGCCGGATTGGCGGCTTGTTGCGGCAAGGGAGAAGCGAGATAGAGCGTGTTCAATAAATAATGAGCATGGGCATTGTTGGCGGGGCTGTCCAGAATCCAGTGTTCGCTCAGTTTTAATTTCCCAGCCCAATTGTTGCGCCGGTAGTATTGTTTGCTGCGCGGCCAGCCGCATAGTAACGAAATGGATTGAACCCGGCCCAATTTCCCGTCGTGGATGAGCCGCTTTAATTGCTGCATGGAATTGCTGTAAATATGCTGGTAGCCGACGGCAATTTTTCTGCCGGTCTCATTTTTTACTTCGATCAGCGCATCCGCTTCCTGCACGGTGGCGGCTAAAGGTTTTTCGCAGTACACATCCAAACCGTGCTGCATTGCCCGGATGCTGACCGGCACGTGCTGATGAATCCCGATGGGGACAGTAAGAACATCCGCGGTATCTGTTCCGTTCTGAAAAAAATCGTCGATGGTTCCGTAAAGAGGTATCCCTTTATCCTGCAAAGATCGGATCAATTCCGGTTTGGTTTTTCTCTCGCTTTCCAGCGCAACCACACCCGTCAGTTGCGCCAACCCCTGTTCCTGCAGCCAGTCGATTGCTGCAAGATGAACCAATGAATATCCGCCGATACCGATAATAACAAATCGAAGTTGTTGCATAAAGAAGACCTCTGTTGTTTGAGTCTATGTGCCACTGTGTAAAAAATGCGTGTTTTATCGCTGAAACCACGATGAATTTTGACGAAAAAACCGTATTCGTTCCACCCAAAATCATGTAGATCGATTCGCTGAATCGCCATCAATTTTTTTAACTATTTCAGGTAACTGCTCCGGTAGCGCGGAGAAACACACCCCTGCCTGCGCAGGCAGGCCTAAATTCCCTCTCAAGAGGGGACTTTTACTTTCCCATTGAAGAGAGACACAGGGGGTTGACCGGACTTACCTCTGTGATCAGTTACCCTAAAAACTCCGGCAATTTCCCGGAAACTTCAATTGTTACGTTCAACTTATTGACAGTAACCGCCCACTCCTTTTCGCCTTTTTTGATGTCGATGACCGGCAGCCCGGAATCTTCGATTCGCTGCGCCTTCAGCACGGTGACCATCTGAATCTGTTTCCCCGGCGCGGCGATGATTTCGGCAAACGGGAAAACCCCATTCTTCTCAGGCAGATCGAGTTTGCTTTTTTTCGCTTTAACGGCCACATTCGCCAAAGATTTGCCAAACAGATTGGCCTTCGGTCTGGCGATGCGGAATCGGTTGTTGTGAACCTGAATTTTTGCTTTTCCATCCCGGTTATCCGGAAAAAAACGAGCGGAAAAACGGGACGGTTTGTCCCCTTTTTCCAATTGGTCGAAAACGAGGATAACATCCGGCTTTATAAACAGAACGGAACGCATGACAAACCGCACATCTTCATTGACCAGATGATATGCCTGGGTCGCTTCGCTGTTCCACCAGATAAAATCACCGCGGTCAACGTAACGCAGAATTTTTGCCTCTGCCAGCGAAGCATTGGTGCCTTCTCTGCCATCATTGTATTGATGACCCTTACCATCGATCAGCACGGCATTGTGAGCCTCTGTCAGGCGCAGCAGCCATGTTTTTTGGCGCCAGTCGTAAGCGGCTCCGAACGGATCGGTGAGCAACCGTTCGTCGAACGTTTTAAAAATAAAGCTGTTACGGTCGGCATGTTCGTGATTCGCCGGCGTGCCGCTCTTGAATGCCAGCATAGAATCGTTCTTCTCCCATCCGGTTCTGGCGACGATGATATCCAGATCGAACCGTTTGTTTTTCAGCGAAACAGACGGCGGAACCGCTTCCTGTTCGGGATAGTACCAGAGGTAATCGTGGAAATCAAAAAGACTGGAATAATGCTGTGCCGCATATTGGGCCAGAGGATCGTGCCCCCGGTCGGCGCTCCACAGCGCTGTGATAGGATGGACGGTACTCCTGGCATCACTGAAATTAACTACATCCGGTTTGTTGCCGTCTCTGCCCAGTTGCATGCAAACCAGATATTCGGACAGACCGTAAAAATTGGCCAGATCGAACCAATCCACATCTCCTTTTATCCGTTGATGCGCATCCATAAAAAGGATGAGATTCCGCAGCGAATAATCGGCGTAGCCCATTCCCTCAAAATAACTGCCGTCCGGGGAAAATAGCTGCAAATATTCTTTGGCGCTGTTAACCGCCATATCCAACCACTCTTTTGCTTCCGGTTCGATCCCTTCCAGCGCCAAAGCGCCAAGTCCCAGACCGGTGACCGGAATCGCTTTCAGATTTGTTTCATCCAAAATGACGGGCCAGCGTTCCATGTTAATTTCGTAGTTGGCCATGTATTCCGGATCAAAATGCCAGTTTTTTACCGTCTCTTTGTGTTCCATTCCCCACAGGGCGCGGTAGCATGGCAGACATCCTTTTTCCGCAATTTGACCGAGCAGCTCTTTTCCCAGCTTTTGGTCTATCAAATCGCCCAACGCTTCCCGGGTAAAAAGAAGATAGATCACTGCGCCCGGCGCCCGCTGCAAACCGAATGTTTCATTGCCGGTTAAAAAATAATCCCATTTGGGCATTTTTATGATGGTGCGCATGATATCCAGCGCAAAATCCCCCCGCTTTTTGTCTCCGGTGATAAGATAAACCAACGCTTCGCGGCGAAGGATTTCCTGCATGCGGGCAAATTCCCGCACCAGATCTTTTGTGCCGGCTGCTCTTTTGATGAACTGCTTGTCCTCTTTGAGATTCGCGCGTAACATCGTTTGAAAGTGGTCTTCCAACAAATCCGTATTCCGGTTTTCCTGTATGCGGGGAATATCAGCCGGTGAGAAGAAAAAGTTGCCCGACTCACTTCTCTGCGCAGCAAAAACGCGGTTCGGATTTAAAAAGGGGGGTACTGTTGCCAGCAAAGCGGAACTGCCCAATAACCGGAGAACTTCTCTTCTCTTCATAATTTAAACTCCTGTATTTAAATAATAAATAACTGTTGGCCAAATAAATTTGAACCTTTTTGTTCATCACCAAACTACGCATATTTTTTCGCCATCCGCCAGAAAAACAAACCGAACAGCAGAGCGCCTGCTCCCGTAATAAAATTGATGGAAATATCCCGGAAACTGCCGGAGACGAAAGACAAAATCAACAACATCCCCCCTAAAATCCCGGAAAGGATGGCAACAATTTTATACGGCTGAATACTTTTTTTGTCGATTTGACCGTTTTTATCGTAAGCGGGTGCGCGCAGATCGGCATCCAGCGCGGCAAGTCTGTCAATATCTTCCTGATTTTTATTCGGCCACCGGGAGGAGAGAAAAAGAACCAGCCCGCTGGAAAAAATGCCGAAGAAAATATTCAGTTCGAATTTCCCATAGGGCAAACCAAAGATTGAAAAACTCACATTCTGAAAAATGTCGCCGACAGAATGAATAGACAAACCGGAGATCATTACGACAATAATGTTCATGGCGATGACCGTGACAATCCCTGCAGATGCCGCCGCCATCCCGGACCACCAGGGAGTTTTGCGGTAGACCAGACCAACCATCACCGGCATGAACAACACCGGCGTAGTCATGGAATAGATATTCATGTAAATATCGAAGGAGCTGCCGTGTTTTTGAAAAACGAGTGAAATGAGAATAGCCAAAACGCCAACGATCAACACGGTTCCTTTGCCCACAAGCAACTGGGTCCGGTCTGAAGGTTCCTTCCCATCGTTCAATTTTCTCACTAACGGTACGTAAACATCTTTGGTGATCACTGCCGCCAGCCAGTTGAACGTGGAATCCGCCGAGCTCATACTGGCAGCTAAAATTGCCGAAACCAGCACACCAAGAAATCCGTTGGGCAGTATGAACAGACACAACGTAACAAAGGAGGCTTCGGTCGGTTCGGTCAATTCCGGCCACAAAGAACCTAAATCGGGGAAAAGAACCTTGGCAACCAACACGGGCATGATCCATAAAACAGGACCAACCAAACCCAAAACAGCACACAATGCCGCCATTTTTTTAGTGTCCCGTTCGTCGGCAATACTGTAATAGCGCTGACCGATATGCCAGTTTACATTATAGCCGAATACGTTCATTATCCAGAAAGAGACTAAAAACAGAATCGGCAGTTGAGCGGAGGATAATTTCATAAAGCCTGCCGGCGCCTGCTGCCAGAGATTCCGGAAACCGGTGAAAAAATTTCCATGACCAAGATGAACGAACGCCAAAGGGAAAACGATCATGGTCATTAAAAACAGGATGATGAATTGTAATGTGTCGGTTACGGCTACGGCCCAGAGACCACCCAGCACGGTGTAAACGAGAAGAATGATGCCGATCCCAATCAGCGTCGCTTCGAAACCGGACAGGCTGAAAAGGCCGAAATCAAACTCCTTCGCCCCGAATCCCAGCGCACTGGAAACAAAAATACACAAGGTGTAAATCAGAGTGCCCATCAGCAAAATATTGGGAATGACGGTGATAATACTGTAAAAATAGGTGGTGGATTGGGAGTAGCGCCGGGTGAGAATTTCCATGGGGGAATCGATACGGCTTCTGCGCCACAGTTTGCCAAAGATAAAAAATCCCAGCCAATAGGCAAAAAATGAAGCGGTGAAAAAGAAAACCGCCGAAAGTCCGGTTCGATAAGTAAATCCGGAAGCAGACACAAACATAAACGCAGAAAAGCCGGAAACAAAGAGCGACAAACTGGAAATGAGCCAGGGGAGTTTGCCGCCCGCTTTAAAATAATCTTTTGTTCCTTTGTTAAATTTGGCAACGAAAATCCCGACCCCGGCAACCATGAGAAGAAATATGATGATAACTATGTAATCGAGTGAGTTAAGGTGTTTTAAGGCAGGCAAAATCGAACCTCAATTAGATAAAGTGGTGATATTTTGATCACGATTAGCGTGCTGCCGGGCTTGTTTTCATCTGCTGATTCCTGGATTAGTTTTCAAAGGTAATATAAAAATACAGTTCTCACCCAAAAATTTCAAGGAGGATTTGGCACATTTTATTCGACTTTTCGAAATAAATTGATACTTGCGTTATTCAAAATGAATGGTTATTCTTTATATTCAAATTTTTCGAACCCCTGTCTTCTAAACCTATACGGAATTGGAAATGGAAAAATTACAAACGGAAATGGAGCAAAAAATGCGGAACAACTTTGATCTCTCTCTGTACATCTGTAAAAAAGTAAAAGAAAAAATAATTCTTTCCGGGAAATTGGACGACCCTCTGTGGAAAAGCGCAAAAATTGTTTCGCTGCATGATGCGATAACCGGAGAACACGGTCGATTTTCTACGAATGTGCGGATTTTGTATGACGACCTGTATTTGTATGTTGGTTTTGCATGCGAAGACGATTATATTTGGGGAACGGTCATGGAACGGGACGGCCCTATTTGGGATGAAGAATGTGTGGAGGTCTTCCTGAATCCGGCAAATGTAGCCCATCAATATTATGAAATCAATGTGAGTCCCAAAAATATTATTTACGATTCAGTAATTTTAAACAATCGCACGCCGGATAAACCGCAAGCGCAATTCATCGGTTTCCCACAATGGGATGCGGAAGCATTACAAACGGCTGTGCAGGTTGTAGGCGAGTTAGATAAACCGGGCGGTGCGCGGCAATGGACGGCTGAGTTTGCCATTCCATTTTCTGCTCTGTTCGGTGCCAAGAACAATCCGCCTCAAAACGGGGATGTTTGGCGGGCTAATTTTTACCGTATCGATTCACCGCAAAAAGGCAACCGGGAACATTATGCCTGGAGTCCCACCGAAAAGGCTGAGTTCCATCTTCCCTGGCGGTTTGGTTTTTTGCGGTTCGAATGAAGGTGTGCCGTAAAGACGGATTTGGGGAGAACATGTTGAAACTTCGGATGTCTTTGCAACGTTGAGAAAAAATATTTATAAAAAATGAGGCGGCATCATGAAAATAGCAATAACCGCTGCAAGCGGGAAATTGGGGGCTGCAATTGTAAAACAGGTTCTGAAAATTGTAAATGAAAATCAAATTGTTGCCATTGTTAGAAGTCCGGAAAAAGCAAAATCGCTTGGAGTTGAGGTTCGCAAGGGTGATTACAATGAAAAAAGTCGATTTGATGAAGCCTTAAAAGACATTGATATTTTATTGTTGGTTTCCGGTAAGGATGCTCCGGACAGACGGATTCAGCAGCACCGAAATGTGATAAATGCTGCCATAGACGCCGGCGTAAAAAAGATTGTCTACACCAGTGTGATCGGCGAGTCACAGGGTTCTGATTTTTCTCCCATTGTCGCCGGCAATCGACAAACTGAAGCAGACATCAAAAATAGCGGTTTGGATTGGGTAATTGGCAGAAACGGCCTGTACATTGAGCCCGATGTGGAATACATCGAAAATTATAAAAAAGCCGGCAAGATTGCCAACTGTGCCGGAGATGGAAAATGTTCGTACACCACCCGGGATGAATTGGGATTTGCTTATGCCGGGATGCTTACAGAGGATAAACATAACGGCCATATTTATAATCTTGGCGGAGAGCCGATAACACAACAGCGATTAACCGATTACCTGAATAACGCCTTCGGTACGCAACTCATTTATGAACCTATGAGTGTTGAAGCTTATCGAAGGGAGAGGATTGCAGAACTTGGAGAATTTATGGGGACAATCATTGCCGGAATTTACTCAGGAATACGAGACGGGGCCATGCAATTTGATTCCGATTTCAAAACTGCGGCAGGGCGGGAGCACATTTCCTGGCAAGAATATTTTGAGCAGTTGCAAAAAAAAGTTAAAGATATACTATAAACTGAATGGGGAGATCCGGAGGCGCTTTTTCCGGCTGTAACCTGAAGACCGCAACTAATGAATATAAAACCTAAATTGAGCGATTCTTTTGTTTTTGAGCTTGTTTCTTTTACTAAACAGATTTTCATTTTTAATGTAACCTAAATTGAGCGATTGTTGCTATCAAAAAAAACCTTTTGGGTTTGTAAGACATTGTTATTATATTAATTATGTTAAAACCAACACAATAACAATAAACAACCCAAAGGGTGGAAATAATATGGCG
>CAJVYQ010000018.1 GCA_913009825.1 uncultured Deferribacteres bacterium | reverse complement strand
TTGTATAACAATTAACTTAAGCCGAACGAAACAGCGGACTGCAATTTGGAATTTTTTGTGGATTTGGTTCGGGCTTTGTCTCATTTTATAGTTTAGTTCCCGGTTTCGTCAGCTTAGTTAAGCGTTAGGCCTTATAGCAAACAAAATAATACTTTTAAATACTGTCATTATTTCTTATCTTTTATAAAACTAACAAAATATATTGAGTCAAAATGCCAGAACTTTGGAATAAGAATAAAGAGATTGAGTTTTTTAAAGAAGCATTCAAATTTGCATCTCCCGAACAACTTTTTTATTTGGGCGATGATGGAAGATATTATGCTTATTAGCCAAAAACATACAAAGGTAAGACACGAACACTGCAAGCAAGAAATTCTCTAATTGGGAATTTCACAGAAAAATATTCCGAAATGTTACTTCATAACTTTGCACGTTCTAGAGGTTGGTATGCTGTACAAAGTGTCGTTTGTGATGAATTGGGACTTACAAATCAATCTCCTGCAGATGTTGCTTTTTGCAAAACTAAGGAACGTATTCAACAGGCATCAGACATTTTTGTTTTATTTGAAGTTAAGATGTCGATTGTATGGAATTGGGAATTAGTAGAAGAAGAAAATAAAAAAAAACTGGTTTGTTTAGGCGATTTTAAAACTCATAAAGGAAATCCTGGTTTACTTCGTTCAGATTCAATGCTAAAAGCAGTAGGTAAAAGTATTAATGTTCGTGTGTCTGGCTATGCAGCATCTACAATACCAATAATAATTTTAGGGAATACTCCAATTACACAATATTATATTGAAAAAGTCGATCATTTGAAAAAATCGGGAGTAATTCAAGGTTTTTGGTCAGTAAATCCCAAACCTTTAGATGACAATGGAGATAATATTAAAAATACTCCGATTAATGGTTTTATTAGGATGGATTCATATGCTGAATTAGAATCGAATTTGCAATTGTTTACATCTAATAAACAAGAATTCTTTTCAAGTATGAAAACTAAAAAAGACTTAGGCGTCATAATAGAAATTGCGAGTAGAGAGAAGGAATTAGAGAAAAAAGCTGAGAAATTTTTATCATTAATAAGGAGTTAATTGTTGGCATATAGAAGAAATAAGATTGGAACTTCAACTAGTTCGTTTGGTGTTCCAGGACGTATAAATCATGATTCATCCAAATTTTACGATAGCCGTCTTTATGAAGGTTTAGATAAGGGCAAAAAAATAAAATATATTGAAAATAAGATAGAAGAAAAATTTCTAAATCAAATATTTTGCAAATCAAGTGAACACATGGATGAACTTCCTGATAATAGTGTTCATCTTATGGTAACTTCTCCGCCGTATAATGTTTCAAAACAATATGATGATGACTTAACTCTAGAAGAATATCTTAAGTTATTAAGAAATGTATGGGAAGAAACCTACAGAGTTCTTGTTCCTGGTGGACGTGCTTGTATAAATATTGCAAATCTTGGCAGGAAACCTTACATCCCAATTCATGCATACATTGTAGAAGACATGCAAAAAATTGGATTTTTAATGCGTGGTGAAATTATTTGGAACAAGGCATCAAGTGCAAGTCCCTCTACCGCTTGGGGGAGCTGGCTTTCGGCAGCAAATCCTGTACTACGGGATATTCATGAATATATCTTAATTTACTCAAAAGACACATATTCAAGATCGGGCAAAGGTAAAAAGAATTCGATTAAAAAAGAAGAATTCTTAGAGTGGACAAAAAGTGTTTGGACATTCCCTGCTGTTTCCGCTAGAAAAATTGGACATCCTGCTCCATTTCCAGAAGAATTACCTCATAGACTTATTCAATTATATACATTCAAAGACGATGTTATATTAGACTCCTTTGTAGGAAGTGGAACAACCTGTATTTCAGCTTTTCGAGACAAACGAAACTATGTGGGTTATGACATTGATTCTTCGTATGTTAATTAGCTCACCAAAGAATATCAGCTATTAAAAATCAATTAACTCTGTTTGATAAGTAGCTTTATTATTAATAGTTAACGCATGCATAACCCTGCGTTCAACTTGACAAAAACAGCTTTTTCTTTTTTGGTTTTAAAAGTGGTTTTAGGTTAAATTTTGCGGCTTTCTACTTGCTTCTTCGCCTGCTGTTTTCGCAAGTTAACTTGATCCGTTATGCGACAAGTCAGAACGGCCGTTATTGACCCAAAGCAGACCTTTAATTTTAGTCTGAGTCCAGATTTCAGGAGTTATAGAAGTTCTATGTGGAAGCCCTCAAAAGATGCAATCCAAATCTCTGAAAACGATAAGGCGCGTTCTGATTTCGTAAAACATCTGGTTCAGAGGGATCGTGCGTTGGACACTCTTACTCCGAAATCGGCTAGCAAAATTCCAAAAATCATTGTTCAATTCTGGGATGATGAAAATATCCCTATTGACGTACAGGAGTGCACAGAAACATGGAATCAGCTTAAATCTAAGGAATTTAAGCATGTACTATTCAACGATGATAGTGCAAGGAGGTTTATCGCGGAAAGCTTACACGCCGACAACGCCAAAGCGTTTGATCGCTGCTATCATCCTGCGATGAAAAGTGACTATTTTCGTCTTTGTTTTATTTTCTATATTGGCGGATTTTATGTTGACGTAGACGATGTCTATTCCGGTATTGATATTGAGCACCTTTTTAGCGATCAGCGACTTAAGCTACAACCACTTTGCTTTGATATGGATGCCGACGGGATGGTTGATTCTGAAAAATTTATTAGAAATAGATCATTCTCTAACAGTTGGATTTTCTACTTTAACAACTCTCCGATTGTAGCCCCTCCTGGAAACCCCATAATTGAATACTCCCTTAGGAGAGCTACTCGTCTTATTCTTGGTTGTGACGAAAATGATTTTCCAGAAATCCAGTCTACTACAGGTCCTGGAAATTTAACTGCGAGTGTTGTGGCGTATTTATCGAGTGATAAATCATATAGACAAGATCAATGCCTAAGTGTTCTCTCGGAGTGGGGAACCTATGCACGAACTATCTGGCCGCTAAGTTACCGCAATGATAGGAGAAATTGGCGTCTATCAAATAAGAAACCGTATATGCCAATAAAATCCATAATAGAAAAGGCCCAAATATAAATGAACAATGTAACTATCCCTGGGCCAGTATTCAGATTTATCTACCGTTTAGCGTTATGGGCTAGAAGGTTGCTAGGAAAGCGGAAATGTAGAGTATTCGATCAAGTTCAAAATGAAGCCGTATCCGATAGCATCGAGCGAATCTATGTTATAAATTTAGACCGTCAACCCCAACGCTGGAAACAAGTGACAAGAGAGTTGTCACAAGTACTTGATGCGTCGGGAGTCCCATTGAAGATGTGTGCCACTCGGGTCTCAGCTGTTGACTCCTTAGAGTTTGAAAACTCAGTGAACACTGAAACCGTTGAACAGACTTATTCACTTGGTGATCAACTGTATGTTGATCCTCGCAGAGTGCTACCTAGTAAGCTTGATTTGGACGAGAAGATCCAAATGAGCCGCCAGGAAATAGCGGTTGCACTTTCGCACATTAAAATTTGGAAAATGATCGCTGCTGGAAAAGATCAATACGCTCTAGTTCTAGAGGATGATGTCTGTTTCAGCCCTAGCTTTTCGAGCTATGTTGAAAAGATTTGGGCAGAGTTATGTAATTTTCGTAGAGGTTCGCCCTTATTTGACATTTTTTATCTATCATATAAAGAGGTAGATCAGGGATCAGAAAAAAATCGTATTTCAGAGAATATTTTTCAGCTCTTTCGTGGGATATGGTATTTATCTGGATACGTGCTCTCGAAGAGAGGGGCAGAACGATTATTAAACCAGCTACCAGTTCGAGGGCCAGTAGATCTTTGGATAAATCACAAATTTAATCAGCTTGATGCCTTGGTTGCCTCGAGGTCTGTGATTGCACAACGGATAGATGAAAAGTCTGAAAATTTCTATTCAGTTTTGCCCGTTCTTTCGAAAATTGGCGTTCTAAATACGGAAACTCCTGGCGTTTTCCAATCCATGCCTCTGGTGAAACCAGTATTCGCTGTGGGCAAGGCTAATGCAGGATTAACTTCATTGGGTATGGCTTTGTCCATGCTTGGATATCGTTGCTGTAGCGATCTTGATGAATTGCAAGATGAAGAAAAACAACGACTTCTCGGCAAAGATGGACTCACTAAGTTCGATGCCTATGTCAATATCGGCTGTCTGGATACGCATCTTAGTGAGTTAGTTGCCTTGTATCCGAAAGGCCGGATGATTGTGGTAACTGAAAATCAATTAAGCGAAGACATTGCCTCTTCCATAGGGGATTGGTCTGATCGCACTTTAGTCCTGAGTTCACAGACTACTGCAATGTGGAAACCACTTTGTGAGTTTCTAAGGGTTGTCCCCCCTGCCAGCTCTTATCCTAAGCTCCAAGAGCTAGGGCAACGTCGTATAAAGCAAAATGAAAATACTCAGCAAAAGAAAATTATTTTACCTCATCGGTGGTTGGAAGCTGATTCGTCCCCCTGGATTATCTCCTCCGAAAAAGGATGGCATGGTTTACCCACGATATCAAAATCTTCTGAGACGAAAAAATGGACAAATTTTACCTTAGATAGCTTCATTCATTTTGACGATATGTTCTGGCTTTTACGCAATGATACATTCCCGGGAAATCTAGCATTGTTTAGTCCATCGAATTTATCGATAAACGATGGTGCTCCGGCCAAGATTACGGTTTGTCGTGAAGATATGGGAGTCAGGCAATACAGTTCAGCCTCTCTAACTAGTAGAGAAAGTTTTTTGTTCGGAAGGTTTGAAGCTATTCTTAAACCGCCGAAAGTTGAGGGGCTTATAACCGGCATGTTTTTACACCGAGATTCTCCACGTCAAGAAATTGATATTGAATTCTTGGGTAAAGATCCTTGCAAGATGCTGATCAATGTATATTACAATCCCGGATGCGATGGAGCACGATTCGACTATGGATATAGGGGTACGCCAGTGTTGGTCGATTTGGGGATTGATACGACGAGTGAATTTCACACATATGCCATAGAATGGGAACCAGATGAGCTTCGTTGGTATGTAGATGGAACACTCGTCCATAGGCGATCTAATTGGGAGCCGACACCTATACCACACCTTCCTATGAAATTTCATATAAATCTCTGGCCATCAATGTCACGTGAATTGGCGGGCAGAGTTGATATGAAATTGCTTCCTGCGACGGCTCAGATTCAGTCTGTTCGCTTGTCAACAACCTGTCAAGAATGTCCTATAGCTAAGAGTGATCAATGTGATAGAGAAGACGACAAAATATCGGAATATGAGAAGGTTGAGTTTTTTTAGGTCACTTATTTCTCTGACCTATCCTAGTAAATTGTTTTTGAAGGGGTAATACTATTGTAGGATTGAGCTAAGTCTTTTTTTCACAAGCGTAATGATCGCAATGTTCGTTTCTAGTCCAAAATGACATTGCAAACAAATCAATATGCCGCATAACCATTTATTCAACCTGACCAAAACAGCTGACGTTTTTTTGGATTTTCAGTACGGTTTTAGATCATATTCTGTGGTTTCTATCAAGTTTTTCCCTGCTGTTTTGGCAGGTTAATATTGGCCGTTATACAACCTAATTTTGGGTATAAATGAAATAGCTCTGTTCTTTCCCGGCTTGATTTTTTACAAATTACCGTC
This sequence comes from uncultured Deferribacteres bacterium, assembly GCA_913009825.1. Classification (GTDB taxonomy): domain Bacteria; phylum Zhuqueibacterota; class JdFR-76; order JdFR-76; family DREG01; genus DREG01. Next base: position 75,180 of record CAJVYQ010000018.1, on the reverse strand, counting down.
CAGGTTAAAAACAGGCTGATCCTCCGTTTGCATGTTGGTTTGGCTCATTTACGGAAGTACCATCTGTAAGCGGAGTTTTCTCGTCCGCCGTCTTTTATTACGCAATAGCCGGTTTGTATTCCATAATTCCGTGCAGCCGGCAAGCCTGATTAAGACCGGATGTTTCGGCAACGCAGCCGGTTCAATTTTAGTTTGCAGGTTATTTTTAGGCCGGGGCTAAATTTTTCGTATGCCGGTGTGCATTTTAAAACATTTTACGGGAACCGGAGGGCGGGGCGGTGAAAAGAGCCGGGATTTATTTTGGTTAGTTGCGCGCTCGTCCGCAGCCGGTATTTCCGCCGGTTGTTTGTTCCGGTTAAAACGTGCAGCAAAAGTAGAAAGGCATTTTTTTGTGAGTTTATCATCCCGCATTGATTTCAGTGCGAAAAGGGAGGCTGATTAACAATTTGCCGGCTTGTGTTTTCGTATGCGGGTTTTGGGTTTGTATAACAATTAACTTAAGCCGAACGAAACAGCGGACTGCAATTTGGAATTTTTTGTGGATTTGGTTCGGGCTTTGTCTCATTTTGTAGTTTAGTTCCCGGTTTCGTCAGCTTAGTTAAGCGTTATACAACCTAATTTTTGATTTAAATGAAATAGCTCTGTTCTTTTCCGGCTTGCTTTTTTACAAATTACCGTCCAGGTTAAAAACAGGCTGATCTTCCGTTTTCATGTTGGTTTGGCTCATTTGCGGAAGTACAATCCGTAAGCGAAGTTTTCTCGTCCGCGTCTTTTGTTACGCAATAGTCATTTTGTATTCCATAATTCCGTGCAGCCGGCGAACCTGATTCAGACCGGATGTTTCGGCAACGCAGCCGGTTCGATTTTAGTTTGCAGGTTATTTTTGTGCCGGGGCTAAATTTTTCGTATGCCGGTGTACATTTTAAAACGTTTTACGGGAATTGGAGACATGGGCGGTGAAAAGAGCCGGGATTCATTTTGGCAAGTTGTGCGCTCGTCCGCAGCCGGTATTTCCGCCGGTGGTTTGTTCCGGTTAAAACGTTCAGCAAAAGTAGAAAGGCATTTTTTTTGTGAGTTTATCATCCCGCATTTATTTCAGTGTGAAAACGGAGGCTGATTAACAATTTGCCGGCTTATTTTTTCGTATGCGGGTTTTGGGTTAGTATAACAATTAACTTAAGCCGAACGAAACAGCGGACTGCAATTTGGAATTTTTTGTGGATTTGGTTAGGGTTTTGTCTCATTTTATAGTTTAGTTCCCGGTTTCGTCAGCTTAGTTAAGTGTTAGCTCTAATATTATTAAGCAATTATAAATAAAATAAAGTAGTAACCGAACAAGAGAAACGAAAGAATTTAAAGTTGACAATTTGTGCGTTGGGTTTACAAATGTGGAAATATTTCCCCATCTACTCCCGATACCACCCCTGTCAACTGAGGCAATGAAACGAAAGAATAGAGACAGGAAAAAATAAATATGTACACGGGATTAATATTGAAAGAAAGTCTTGAAAGTACAGACATCTTAATAGATGACAGGATAACAATCACAAAAGAGGAAATATGGAATGTTGGCAGAAGTGCAGTTGATTGGCAACCTAAAGTTTGGACTGCTATATATGTTGAGGGTGCCGATGAAAACATTGAAGATATTGCAGTTATTGTTTCAAATTCAATTTTGGATAAATGGTATGCCAACCTGTCCGATTTAACAACCGAATACGTTATCTTTCATAAAAGAATATTTTCTTATGCAAAGGGAGATGGTGATACAAAACAAGAAGCAAAGAATTATGGAAAATCAATCGGTGTTCCTGAACATCAATTGGACTGGTAAAGGTACACGGAAAAAACTAACAAATCGTTGCAAGGAAGCCGAGCAAGTAAACGAAAAAATGTAAATTGAAGTCTTGTGTTTTGGGATATTGAAGGTGGGAAAGTGAAAGTATTTTCCCCTCCATTCCCGATACCAATCCTATCAACTGAAGCAATGAAACAGAAGAATAGAGCCTGAAAAAAAGAAAAAGGAAAGAAGCATTTATTGTATAAAAAATTAGTTCGGTGGGTAGTTAGCATTTGGTGCGTTTTTTGTAGTCCGTTGCGCTAACAAAAGTTTGCACTTGACGCAAGGGCTGATTGCTTTTCTTGATATATTTCTTGTATTTGAAGATCAGTGCGTTAATTAAACTATTGATTGTATTAACCTTGCGCAAGTGAAACTAGACGTTATACAAACTAATTTTACGATTAAATGAAACAGTCCCGTTCTTTTCCGGCTTGATTTTTTACAAATTACCGTCCAGGTTAAAAACAGGCTGATCTTCCGTTTGCATGTTGGTTTGGCTCATTTGCGGAAGTTACATCTGTAAGCGGAGTTTTCTCGTCCACCGTCTTTTGTTACGCAATAGCCGGTTTGTATATCATAGTTCCGTGCAGCCGGCAAGCCTGATTAAGACCGGATGTTTCGGCAACGCAGCCGATTCAATTTTAATTTGCCGCTTATTTTTTATCCGGTGCTAAATTTTTCGTATGCCGGTGTGCATTTTAAAACGTTTTACGGGAACCGGAGGCCGGGGCGGTGAAAAGAGCCGGAATTCATTTTGGTAAGTTGCGCGCTCGTGCGCAGCCGGCATTTCCGCCGGTGGTTTGTTCCGGTTAAAACGTGCAGCAAAATCAGAGAGGCATTTTTTTGTGAGTTTATCATCCCGCATTGATTTCAGTGCGAAAACGGAGGCTGATTAACAATTTGCCGGCTTGTTTTTTCGTATGCGGGTTTTGGGTTTGTATAACAATTAACTTAAGCCGAACGAAACAGCGGACTGCAATTTGGAATTTTTTGTGGATTTGGTTCGGGCTTTGTCTTATTTTGTGGTTTAGTTCCCGGTTTCGTCAGCTTAGTTAAGCGTTATGTGCTCAAATATTTGGGATAATTAAGGAGCAAAAATATGAAGTATATTTCAATCATTTTTTTTACAGTCATAATCATACAAAGTTGTGCTTTTCATTCTTCTCAACTTGATTATTCAAAAATTAACGATGCTTTAAATAAAAAAATATCTACAGAGCATCTTATCTATCATATGTCAAAAAATGATAGTGTAAATACAGATTGGGAGGAAACCTATTTTGATTGGCTCTCAAAAAAACTAAGTATTGAACCAACAAAGAAGATAGATTATTATAAATATCAGGATACAAATCAAAAGTACCTTTTAACAAAGGATAAGGGTAATGCGGTTGCTTGGGGAAATAGTTTACATACAATCTGGCCCACCGATAATCATGAAATAGTTCATGTATTAGTCAGCGAATATGTTGGCGATCCACCAAAATTATTTACTGAAGGCATTGCCGTTGCTCATCAGGTTAATCCATTAGAAAATGACTTTATTCCAAAATGGGGTGGAAAATCTATTGATGATTTAAGTAAAACATATGAAACCAATGGTCAAATTCCACCACTTGATTCATTGTTGATAATGGATCAATTTTTCAAATATAACCCAAATATAACCTATCCTATTTCTGGATCATTTGTAAAATATATATTAGAAAATTATGGCTATGATAAGTTCTACAATTTTATCAAAGTATGTGATTGGACATGTTCCCTGAGCAAGATTAAAACAGAATATTCAAAAATATACAATGAAGATATTGAAACATCCTGGTCAAAGTGGTTAGAACTTGTAAAAAGTAAATAGTCTGTAGGCACATAACAAGCGCATGCACCAGAATTTGCCACGCGGACGATGAATCGGCATTTTGAAAGTTTTTTGATGCGTGGCAAATCTGGTGATGCGCAGGCCGTTATACAACCTAATTTTGGGTATAAATGAAATAGCTGCGTTTTTTTTTCGGCTTGCTTTTTTACAAATTACCGTCCAGGTTAAAAACAGGCTGATCTTCCGTTTGCATGTTGGTTTGGCTCATTTACGGAAGTACCATCCGTAAGCGGAGTTTTCTCGTCCGCTGTCTTTTGTTACGCAATAGGCAGTTTGTATTCCATAGTTCCGTGCAGCCGGCGAACCTGATTCAGACCGGATGTGTTTCGGCAACGCAGCCGGTTCGATTTTAGTTTGCCGGTGATTTTTGTGCCGGTGGTTCAATTTTTCGTATGCCGGTGGTGCTTTTTGCCATGTGTTACGGGAATTGGAGGCATTGGAAATAAAGAGGAGACGTATTTAATTCGGGGTTGTTGCGCGCTCGTCCGCAGCCGGTATTTCCGCCGGTGGTTTGTTCCGGTTAAAACGTGCAACAAAAGCAGAGAGGCATTTTTTTTGTGGGTTTATCATCCCGCATTTATTTCAGTGCGAAAACGGAAGCTGATTAACAATTTGCCGGCTTGTTTTTTCGTATGCGGGTTTTGGGTTTGTATAACAATTAACTTAAGCCGAACGAAACAGCGGACTGCAATTTGGAATTTTTTGTGTGTTTGGTTAGGGTTTTGTCTCATTTTATAGTTTAGTTCCCGGTTTCGTCAACTTAGTTAAGCGTTATACAAACTAATTTTGGGTTTAAATGAAATAGCTCTGTTCTTTCCCGGCTTGTTTTTTTACAAATTACCGTCCAGGTTAAAAACAGGCTGATCTTCCGTTTTCATGTTGGTTTGGCTCATTTACGGAAGTACCATCTGTAAGCGGAGTTTTCTCGTCCGCGTCTTTTGTTACGCAATAGTCATTTTGTATTCCATAATTCCGTGCAGCCGGCGAACCTGATTATGACCGGATGTTTCGGCAACGCAGCCGGTTCGATTTTAGTTTGCCGGTGATTTTTGGGCCGGGGGCTCAATTTTTCGTATGCCGATGGTGCTTTTTGCCATGTGTTACGGGAATTGGAGGCATTGCAAATAAAGAGGAAGCGTATTTAATTCGGAATCGTTGCGCGCTCGTCCGCAGCCGGTATTTCCGCCTGTAGTTTGTTCCGGTTAAAACGTGCGGCAAAAGCAGAGAGGCATTTTTTTGTGGGTTTATCATCCCGCATTTATTTCAGTGCGAAAATGGAGGCTGATTAACAATTTGCCGGCTTGTTTTTTCGTATGCGGGTTTTGGGTTTGTATAACAATTAACTTAAGCCGAACGAAACAGCGGACTGCGATTTGGAATTTTTTGTGGATTTGGTTCGGGTTTTGTCTCATTTCATAGTTTAGTTCCCGGTTTCGTCAGCTTAGTTAAGTGTTATAGTTTTAAACATAAAGTGTAAATATGATTTTCCTTGATATGCTATTAATTTTAAACAAATCCCCGCCATAATTGGGAATAATTAAAATATTTCAGTAAAGAAATTAATCTCTTTTTCAAATGTTCAATTAATTTAATATTGGAGGTTCAAATGTTTAGAAATTTAACAAAATTATTATCAATATTTTTTCTTTTAATATTCCATACCGTTTCTTATTCACAAGAAGAATTTCTTAGGATAGGCGGTTTGGATATTACTCCAAATAATTATGGCTCCATAAGAATCGGCCCGCATAAAGATTTGGATAGTTTAGCAACCGCAAAAAATGAATCCAGGTTTGCTAATTATTATTTTGAATTGAGCGTTTGGGCTAACGGTACAATAAACGACAAAAATTTGGTTTCTGATGCTGATGTAGGAAAAGGTATTAAAGAATGGTATCCTTTTCAAAAAGTTCAATTTGAATCAAGCGAAAACAATAACAAAAACAAAGGGATATATACAACAGTTTTCAGGGACGATAGACAGTATGAAGCACATCAACCTTTAGGGCTGGAAATTAAACAAGAAATTCATTATGAGAAGAATCGAGATTGGGCGATTCTCTTTTTTTCAATTAGGAATTTAAATTCTTATGATCTTGATAATTTTTCTTTTGGATTAAAACTTGATGCCGATGTACCAAATGAGACAAACTTTCCCACAAATGATGATGATTTGGCTGGGCAATCTGAAAATCTCATCTATTTATATGATAAAAATTTAACGGTTGAAAAGTCTAATATTGTTGGATTACAACCTTTGGGTGACAATAATACTTTCACATTTAATTGGTGGAATGTTGAAGATGATCCATCTACAGATCAAGAAAGATCACAATATATTCAAACTTCTTTAAAGAATTATCCGACCATTAGTGGTGATTATCGAATAATGGTCTCACAAGGACCTTTTTATTTTAAATCATTACAGGAAATAAATTTTACCTGTGCGCTTATTGAGAGCAAGGGTCTAAAAAATGCTCAAAAAGCCCAGGAAGAAAGTAAAGATTATTATTATGACAACCTGGTTAAGATGCTGAAAAAGTTACCGCCTAAAATCATCTCATTGGCCTCAAATATTGTTCCAGAACGTTATGCATTGTCACAAAACTATCCCAATCCTTTTAATCCTACAACTACGATTACCTACTCAATTCCGAAGGACAATGATGTCATACTTACTATTTATAACACAAATGGGGAAATCGTTAATACTTTAGTTAATATTTATCAAAAATCAGGTAATTATAAAGTTGTTTGGAATGGTATAAATCATTCAGGCAATCGAGTTAGTAGCGGATTATACTATTATAAATTGAAAGCAGGTGATTTTTCCTCAACCAGGAAAATGATTTTTTTGCAGTAAATTAACATAATATTATTTTTCATCAATAAATCACATTAATACTAAGGAGATTATTATGAGTAAAGTAATAAAATATATGGGAATTCTGTTTATAATTGGTTATTTTATAACATTATTAGCGGCTCCGCCCGGGGGCGGTGAAAATGGATGGCGAGAATTTTCTGCATTTTTTTCAGTGTCTGATCCAAATGGGAATCCAATAAGCGGTGTTCAAGTAAGGTTTAATGTTGAGATTTATGGCACAGAAGGAGATGGTTACGACACTGTTTATGGAACAACGAATAGTTCTGGTTATGTGTATTTATCTACTATCGTTTATTATGAAGGATACGAAGAAGGGCATCATATTTGGGCTAGCATTATAGATGGTAGATATACTGTGATTTCTTCTTATAATACTTACAGCAATGTTTCTTATGATATTGATCCGGATTTTGATGTTATATTTGATTTAGATAAAGATATCATAGATGATGGAATTGAAACTGAAATTGCTGAAAAATTCAAGCCTGTTTTACATAAAAACTCTTATGATTTACAACAAGGTTTACAAAATTTTGACAACTTGTTATCTGATGGATCTTTTACATTAAAAGTTTATAATGATTTAGGCAGCCAAATTCATAATGAACAAATATCAGGAGGTTCTAATGCTTTACATAAATGGGACTGTTGGTATTGGGATACATATGGATATGGAAGTGTAAGCTCAGGTATGTATAATCTTGATCTTAGTGACAGTAAAAGATATTTAGGAGCTCCTCAGGGACAAAGACCTCTTTACTATCATGTATATAAAGATGAAAATTATTATTATATTCAATATTGGTATTACTTTGGAATGAATGATCTCCGAGAACAATTAGATGGAATTGCTGAAACATGGCATGAGAGTGATTGGGAACATATAACTATTGCGTTGAATAAAAACTCATCTGGAGAATTTATTCCTTTTTCTGTTAATTTTTATTGTCATGAAGGCGGAATCACATATAGTGCAAATGAGTGCTGGTGGAGTGCAACAAATGCTCCAACTTATACTGGGATACGGTACAATCCTATTTTTGAACCATCTGAAACACATATACATGTTTGGATTTCAGCAAATTCCCATGCTTCATATAATCGTTATGCCAAAGTTTATAAAAGGTCTGAAGTTGGTATTGATTATCAAGATAGAGTAGACTATGAGTCTCCTGGGTATGATTTATATTTTACTTATGACAATTTAGAGAAATTAGGTGAAGTAACAAAACAAACCTATATTAAATGTCCTGATAGTGACTATACCTATGAATATCATTGCTATCCTTTGGGTTCTATAAGCAAACATTGGCTTGGTTATGTAGGTAGGCTTGGAGATTGTTGTGATCCAATAATTGTAATAGCACCAGCTCCTCAAATGCCGTCATATGAATCTCTTAGCCATGGATGGATGGAATTTACATTTGGTTATCCAAGATTTGGTAATTATGGCGCATTATGGGTAATAGATACGTCACATGGTGATTAATAATTATTCGATTCAGGAGTTTACTATGTTAAAATTTAGATCATCTTATCTTTTTATTTTTATCTTTTTATTTTTAACTGGATGTTATACAAATTCAAAATTACCATCTTTGTCTCCAAATGTAGTCAATTTAAAAAAACATCTTTATATTCAGACAAAAAATGGAAAAATTATAGAACTTGTCACATATGAAATAAAAGAAGATAAAATACTAGGGAAAGATAAGTATGATAAAAATCATGAAATTCAACTGAACAATATTGAAGTGGTGACTCAAAAGAAATTTACAAAAACGGGAAGAACTGTTAATAAAATTGTAATTTCATCATTTATTGCTAGTGTTGTTTTTATTATTTATTATTATTTAGGTATGAAAGGTTTTTCTCAATTAAAATGATTTTTTGTCGAAATAAATGATCAGCAATATATATAGCAAGTAACCCTGCAACGTCAGTTATTTATTTTGTCAAAATTCAAAAGATATTTTCCAAAAAAGTGTAAAATTTTTGCTTTTTAGATTGTATCAATTGAATAAATCTAAAAGATATTTAGCCATTTGAGTCTTTATAATGCTATAAATTTTAAGTGACGTTGTAGGGATATAAACCAACTGCCCCGGGCTAATGTATTTCACCTTTTCAGGGTTATGAAAATTTGCAGGAATATGCTCTGAAAGAGCAAAATATACCAGCCCGGTGCGTAGCGCCGGGATTTGAAATAACAGTGACCTGTTATCAGCCCTGAAGGGGCGAAATAAATTGTAACCTAAATTGAGCGATTATAGGGCGATTCAGGTATCAACATTCACATGGGATATAATGGATCAAATTAAAACACTTTGCTCCGAACCGGTTTCCGCACGTTAAAAACCATTGTTTTCGCCTCATTTTCCGAGCCGGATTCTTCAAGATATTTATAAATCGATAGCAACTGGAGATCCAAATCCCGCACCGTTTTTTGCCAGTTTTGTGCAACATTCCCTCCTGTGAGCATTTTTATCTGCTCGGGGCTTACAGGAAACCAGGGGAACTGATGAAGCAATTGCGCAGTCGGATATGTCATCCAGACAGGGATATGTAGCTTAAACTTTTTCTTATTACCTGTAGAACAGGCGATGCGGTCTATCAACGCACTCATGGACACTCTTTCGGCGCCGGCTAACTCATAAATTTTACCCAACGCCGTTGCACGGTTCAAAGAGCGTACAAAAGCCCTGGCAACATCTACAACCGAAACCGGCTGAAAGAGATACTTTCCATCACCAACAATCGGCACAAACGAAAGCAAGTACTTTTCCATCAACGATCTGAACAGATTGATAAATTGATCCCCGGTGCCAAAGATTAACGAGGGACGAAAGATAGTATAATTGAAGCCGTTTTTGATCACCATTTCTTCCATCTTCCGCTTCGATTTCAGATACGGGGTCAAAGGCTTCTTTTCTACGCCCAGAGCGCTCATCAGAATAAAACGCCGTATTCTATTTCTGATTGCGGCCGTGATAATATTTTGCGTACCGAGAATGTGATATTTTTGATAGGTGATTCCGCGCCAATAAAAAGGCCGAATGATCCCCACCAAATGAATGACCGCCTGACAATTTTTCATCCCCTTCTCAATAGCGGGCAGATGAAAAATGGTTCCTTTACAGACCTCCACGTCCCCTTTTACATCCATCAATTTCCGGTATGACTGAGGGCGCACAAGACAAACGACCTGATGGCCGGCAGTCAATAATTCTTTAAGAACTTCCTTCCCGACAAACCCTGTTGCCCCGGTTAAAAACACACGCATTTTCTTCCCCTTCTTTTTAATGTGAGTTTTACTCCTGTTTTACAGCGGAATTATTTATTGGGTTGTCCTGTTTTTCTTACTAAAATCATGAATGAGTTAACGGTAATATTTGCTAAGTCGATTAAAATCAAAAAAAATTGATCTGTCGGCAAATAATTACAATACAGGTCGATTCAGCAAAACGACCTACGATCACTCAATTTGAGCAACAGCAAATTTGTTAATACAGAGGATTAGTCTTTCTTCCTTGAATACCCGATGAGAGCGTCCCACTCTTCGTTTTGGATGAAAGTAATGATCTCCCCGCTAAGCTGCATCCCCTTTTTCATCATCATCTCAATGGCGCTGCCAAGCCGGTTGTTGCCAAAAATAATGGCGCCGATAATTCTGTTCTCCCGCAACACCAGTTTTTTATAGCCGTTCCCTTCCTTAGATTTGGAAATAAGTTCAACATCATCTTTGTGTTTTTTATTAAATTGTCCGAGGGAGGTTAGTTCTGTCTCCGTCACTTTCAGGATCGACGAAGGCACAGTTCCGTTGTAAACAACGTCCGCACCGGCGGCATTCTGACCGGCGATTTTGCCTTGCTCGGCGCTGGCGTACCAATGTCCGTAAATTCTGCTCCTGTGCTCAGCGACGTCCCCCGCCGCAAAAATATAATCGTCGGAAGTTTGTAGTCGATCATTGACTACAACACCGCGATTCACCTCCAGCCCGGCATCTTCGGCCAGTGAGGAATTTGGCACGATGCCGATGGAAATCAGCACCAGATCTGCCGGCAGAATTTCACCGTCTTTATTGCGCAGACCGGTGACGGTTTCATCACCCTCAATTTTTACAATTTCCACACCCTTTTTTACTTCAATTCCCTCGCGGGCAAGAATATTGATCATCAATTCCGAACCGTACGCATCCAATTGCCTGGGCATTAAAGTGTGGGATAATTCCAAAACCGTCGTTTTGATCTTATTTCGCGTCAAAGCCGCGGCAGCTTCTAATCCCAGAATTCCGCCACCAATAATAATCGCCTGTTTCGTCTGCTTCAAATAGTTCAAGATATAGTTCGCATCATCCAGAGTACGAAGTGTGAACACTCCTTTTTGGCGAAGACCGTTCATGTACGGATTGAAAGGCAAAGCGCCGGTACACAGAATTAACCGGTCGTAGTTGTAAACTTCATTTTCTGTAAGAATCTTTTTCTCAGCGCGCAGAATTTTTTTTACATTTTCACCCAAATGCTGCACAATGCGGATAGATTCAAACCAATCGGGTCCAAAAGCAAACAGATCCTTTTCCTTTTTCTCCCCGGCCAAATAAGTTGTCAGCAACAATCTGGAGTAAAATGAGTGTGGTTCACCGGAAAATATGTGGATTTCAGCATCGTCGTCCATGCTGCGGGCAGCCCGGGCGGCTTCTATTCCTGCCGTACCGTTACCAATAATTACAATTTTTTGAACCGATGAAGTTTGAACTTCATCCGGTGTTTCTTCAATCAACTCAAATTCATCCGGACCGGCATCGCAAATAGGACAAACTTCAGGCGGTTCATCGCCTTCATGAATATAACCGCAAACCGTACATTGCCATCGTTTCATAAATCACACTCTCGCTATTTATTTAGTTTGAAAACTATCTGTTAAAAAAATACATACCTGGTGGAATTACAAAATTACTTATTTAATATATGATTTCTAATGAAAAATTCAAGAAAATATGTAAAAAGTCAGCCCACCTGAAAAAAAGAGTTGAACAAGTAATCGTTTTATGGCAATAAAAAGCTAAATAATATTCAAAACAAATTTGAATATTGAACCACGAACATGGGAATATCCTGATTTATCAAATTCTTAAATAATAATTCGGCGTTCCTTGTTCGGTATTCGTTTTAAAAGTTCCGGTTCAGGGGTTCACGGTTCAAAGTTCAGATCAAATACCTCCGCGGTCTTTGCGTCCTCTGCGCCTTTGCGTTAAAATAAGAGTTGAGAACAAACGCAGAGACGCAGAGGTTCGCAGAGGTTACGAATTATAAACAGCAATCCCGCCCCGTGGCGAACCGCGGGGCTAAGAATAGAAAGAACGCTGAAACGCCCTGCGAAGGGTATATCTGCCGGTTGGCTGATGCTTGCTCTTTTTATTTTACTGATCACAAATTAGCAAGGGATATTCTGATTTATGGAGTAAATCCTCTCAAATTCTTAAATTATAATTCGGCGTTCCTGGTTCGGTATTCGTTTTTAAAAGTTCCGGTTCAGGGGTTCACGGTTCAAAGTTCAGATCAAATACCTCCGCGGTCTTTGCGTCCTCTGCGCCTTTGCGTTAAAAAAAGAGTTGAGAACAAACGCAGAGAACGCAGAGGTTCGCAGAGGTTACGAATTATAAACAGCATTTCCGCCCCGTGGCGAACCGCGGGGCTAAGAATAGAAAGGACGCTGAAACGCCCTGCGAAGGGTATATCTGCCGGTTGGCTGATGCTTGCTCTTTTTATTTTACTGATCACAAATTAGCAAGGGATATTCTGATTTACGGAGTAAATCCTCTCAAATTCCTAAATTATAATTCGGCGTTCCTGGTTCGGTATTCGTTTTAAAAGTTCCGGTTTAGGGGTTCACGGTTCAAAGTTCAGATCAAATACCTCCGCGGTCTTTGCGTCCTCTGCGCCTTTGCGTTAAAATAAGAGTTGAGAATAAACGCAGAGACGCAGAGAACGCAGAGGTTCGCATATCCCGGGTTCAAAGTTTAACGGTTACCAGAAACCGGCAGAAGCTGACCTTCTCAAAGAAAGTCGGCTTTTGTACCTCTTTTTGAATTATGAACAAGAATTTCTAAGTTTTTTACAAGGCCTGTAAATTTCCAAAGCATTACAATTAACCAAAATATGCCGGTTTGAACACTAACACAGCAGGGCGCTTTAGCGTCCTTCCTGTTCTTAGCCCCGTGGTTCACCGCGGGGAGAACTTTGTGCATTTGTGGCAAGAAAAGTTTTCAGAATAAAAAATATCTTTTTTGATTTAAGAATAAGGATTAATGATTTTGGAATATCGAAGTTTAAACAGTACCAATATGCCGGTAAATCTACGCTAGTGACAAAATTTACGATGGAAACGCTGTTAACGACTATTCATAGCGAAGCGATTCTACCGGATCTACGCCGGCAGCCCGTCTGGCCGGAAAAAATCCGGACAGGACGCCGATGCTGCCTAGAATAAATGCGGTCACAATCATAATTCCGGGCGAGAGGGTCGGTTTGCCTAAAAAGTCCCAGACTCCTCCTTCTAATGGCAGCATATGCATAATCTGAATAACCGACAGCGAGAAGGCGATGCCGATTCCACCGCCGGTCATAGCAATCAAGAGGGATTCGGCGAGAAATTGAAACAGAATATGAGCTTTTCTGGCGCCCACCGCCATTTTAATGCCAATTTCCCGGGTACGTTCCTTCACTACCACAAACATAATATTGGCGACGCCGACGCCGGCGACAATTAAAGTGAGCGACCCGACTATGCCAAGAAAAATTTGAATACCTAAAAATACTTTGCCGGTTATTTTTTCTTCTTCAATAAAATCCCAGATTGGCATGGCCCGTTTATCGTCAGGATCAAATTTATGTCTTCTGCTGAGGATATGTTTGATCTTCTGCTTAACATATTCCGCTTCTGCCGGATCTTTGGGCCTGATCACAATTTGATTCACATAGCGATTGCCATAAATGGATCGAAAGGTTGAAGCGGGCATCACCGCCCGCATGGCGTCCGGGCCGTTGCTCATACTGTTCTGAAACTTTTCCTTCATCACACCGATGACAACAAACGGAATCTGATCCATAGTAACGATTTTACCAACGGGATTTTCTTCATCAAACAGCCTCTTCGCCAACTCCCAGCCCATAAATAAAACCCGGCGTTTCTGCTTTAAATCCTCCTCATTGAGAAACCGGCTGCCCGGCTGCGGATACATAGTGCGCATGATTTCAAAAGAAGGATACACCCCAACTGCAAAAGTTGAAGCCGAATTTTTTTTGTGGGTTAAAACCGCATTCCAATGGCCATACTGTGCGCTGATGTATTCAATTTGGGGAATATTTTCTTTTAAAATTGGGATATCTTCTTCAGTGAAACGGATTCTCCGTCCCTTTTTCAATCCCTGATATTCCCTGGTGGTGGTGCCGCCGTAAATTTTCAAAATGCGGTCGCCGGATCCGGTCAGACTACGGGCCATCTGGATTTTTAAGCCTTCCCCGAAAGTCAGCAAAAGGATAATAGTAATGGTACCCCAGCTTATTGCCATCACGGTCAGGAACGCCCGCATTTTCTGCGTTTTTAAATCGGAAATAAAATCAGAAATAAGTGTTGCGATCACTTGTCTAACCCTTTCTTTATTTCAGACATTCAACCGGCCGTAACTGGGCAGCTCTGCGCGCGGGGAAAAATGATGCCGCCATACCAATCAGGGAGATAAGCAGCAGCGTAATCAACACGACCGGTAAAGATATCTGCGGAACGCCGATATATTCTTCAAAAGGCAACGAGACAGCAGCTTTTACGATACCCAGAGAAACCAAAAAACCGATAAGTCCGCCGAGAGTAACAATCAAGAAAGATTCCAGAAAAAACTGAAGCAGAATCTGCCTTTTTTTTGCCCCTACCGCTAATTTAATACCAATTTCATTTGTCCGTTCTTTAACCGCAACAAACATGATATTTGCCACCCCAATCCCGCCAACGATGAGCGTGAACGCTCCGATCATCCCTAAAAAAGCATTGAAACTCAGGAGAACATAGAACATGATTTTGTCGAATTCCGACGTATCCCAAACCCAAAGGGCGTTTTTATCGGTGGGATCGAATTTATATTTTTTACCCAGAATGTGGAACAATCTATCCTGAATATATTTTGAATTCCGCGCATCTTTGGGTTTGATGATTAAATTACTGATAAACCTCCGGCCAAAAACAGAGGAAAATGTTGCTGCGGGGATAAATGCCCGGTCTTTATCGCGTGAATTGTATGACGAATTTTGGGTTTTCTTTTTCATCACACCGATGACCCGGAAAGGAATATCGCCGATCAGGACATACTTACCAACCGGTTCCTTTTCATCAAACAGATACTTGCTCAATTCATCGCCGAGAAAAATAACCTTCCGCTTTTTTTGCTGGTCTTTCCGGTTGACAAACCTTCCTTTTTCCGGAATGATATTTCTCATAAAAGTATAGTTGGGATACACACCGGTCACATTCACCGTCATGGATTTTTCATTCCTTTTTACCGGAAAACTCCACGAACTGTATTCCGGACTGATGGAAGCGATCTCCGGGATCTCCCGGGCAAGCAGCCGGCTATCTTCCTCTTCCATGTGAATCTGCCTGCCAATTCCGTATCCCTGGTACGCTTTTGTTGTTTTACCGTTGAAAATAATCATGATTCTGTCACCAAGTCCATGCATACCCTGCATGGTTTTAATCCTTACTCCGGTGCCAAAAGATAACAGCACAATCACCGCGATGGTACCCCAGACAATGCCGAACAGAGTTAAAAATGTGCGTAATTTCTGACGTTTCAGATTGTTAAAAAATTCCGACAGAATGGCTTTAATGAGCATGGTTTAATCCTATTTAATTTCCCTTTCCGGTTTTTCCAGGACTTCCTCATTCTCTTTCAATCCGCTCACAATTTCCGTATTGATGGCATCGCTGAGACCAACCTGGATTACCCGGACCCGGAGTGTTCCTTTCTCGCCGGGCAGATGGACAAAAACAGAATCATCTTTAAAATAGATAACCCGTTCCGGCAACAACAGCACATCCTCTTTTTTACTGATGATGATATGCGCGTTGGCGGAATATCCCGCCCGCAATGTAGAGCCGTTTGTTTTTAGAATGTTGATCTCCACAAGAAACACCGTGGCATTTTCCCTCTTGGTCGCTTCCAGGGAAATTTTTGTCACTTTGCCTTTTATTTCCACATCCGGCAGAGCGCCTATCTGAATTTCTGCCGGCAATCCCTCTTTCAGTTTGCCCACATCAATTTCATCTACGGTGCCGCGAAAAATCAAGCGGGACATATCGGCAATTTTCATCAGGCTTGTTCCGGCCTGGTAAGAAGTCAGGGGCACAACGGGATCACCAACATGAACCGCTTTTCCCAACACATAGCCATCGATGGGCGACCGGATGATGGTTTCGATATTTTTCTTATTGATCGTAATTTTTCCGGTTTCTATGAGCGCTAATTTTTCCTGAGCGATGGTGAAACGTAACCGCGCCTCTTGGAAATCTTTTGTCGCTTTTTCAAATTCCTGGGTAGAAAGGAGCCCTTTTTTATTCAAGTCCCCGGCCCGGTTCATCTCTTTTTGCAGATTTTCCATCTGTATTTTAGTCATCTCGACATTTCGTGTCGCCTCCGCCAGTTCAAGCGGCGTCGGCTCCGGCTGAATTTCCAGTAACGGATCGCCTTTATGCACATAATGGCCATCATCGATAAAAAGTTTTTTCACAACACCCGACATTTTGGATTTTACATCGATTTCCTCCAGCGGTTCGATGTTGCCAACCGCCAGCGCTTTTTCTACAATTTCGCCCTTGCTAACCTGCACTGTTTTTGCCCGATCTTTTGATTTAGAAGCCCATTTATTGCACACAACAAAATAGGTGATAACCAAAACAACGATAAACAAAAATAACCAAAGCAACTTTTTCTTCATTTCGGATTTCCTCACTTTCTAATGAGAGTTTGTTGATTTCATTTTGCCAAGTACCGGATGTTTTACGAGAACCAAAAGAGATTGTTTCATAACCATCATTATCTTTTATGCGATCCGCACAACAACCTGGTTTTTCTGTAAAAAAAATCAAATGTTGATTTACTGGGGTAGATTCTTTATATTTTTTTATTACACCATATTTCACAACTTAAACGCAGATGCAACTAAATACGAAAAATGAAAGGAGATGGATTTATGAAAAAGACAAGCGCGCCGGCAAACTCAAATTCCGAATTCTACAAGCCTCCTAAAAGTATTATCCGAAGAGCAAATGTCAAAGAATATGAGAATCTCTACACTTACTCCAATGAACACAGAGAAGATTTCTGGGCCGAACAGGCTAACAATCTGAAATGGTTCAAAAAATGGAAAACCGTTTTGGATAACAGCAACCCGCCGTTTTACAAATGGTTTACCGGTGGAAAAATCAACATTGTATACAACGCCATCGACCGGCATCTGAAAACCTGGCGGCGCAATAAGGTCGCTTTCATCTGGGAAGGCGAGCCGGGAGATGTACGGACATTTTCCTACCATGCATTGAACCGTGAGGTTAGCAAATTTGCCAATATACTGAAAAGCATGGGCGTACAAAAGGGGGAAATCGTCACGATCTACATGCCGCAGATCCCCGAGTTGGCGATCTCCATGCTGGCTTGTGCCAAGATCGGCGCGGCGCACAGCGTGGTGTACGGCGGCTTTAGTGTGGAAGCGCTGGCGGAACGGATTGCCGATGCCGGCAGCCGGGTTTTGCTCACGGCAGACGGCGGTTACCGGCGCGGCAAGGCCACTAATCTGAAAGAGATCGCCAACGAAGCCATGAAGCGTTCGCCCACAATCGAGGTCTGTATCACCGTAAAACGAACCGGCCAGGATGTGTACATGGAAAGCGATCGTGATTTCTGGTATCACGATCTGATCTCACTGCCCATCACAAACAACAAATGCGAAACCGAAGTGATGGACGCCGAAGATATGCTCTTCATTCTGTACACTTCCGGCACCACCGGCCGTCCTAAAGGAGTGGTACACACCCACGGCGGTTACAGCGTTTACACAGCCACCACACATCGCATGGTATTCGATATCAAAGAAGAAGACCGCTGGTGGTGCGCAGCCGACCCGGGTTGGATCACCGGCCACAGTTATATCATTTACGCACCGCTGATCAATGGTGCCACCGTGATGATGTACGAAGGCGCACCCAATCATCCCTATCCGAACCGCTGGTGGCATATGATTGAAAAATACGGTATCTCCATCCTTTACACCTCTCCAACAGCTATCAGAGGGCTGATGCGTTTTGGCGATGCCTGGCCAAACCGGCACGATCTGAGTTCCCTGCGTCTTTTAGGTTCCGTAGGCGAACCGATCAATCCCGAGGCCTGGCGCTGGTATCATGAGGTAATCGGCAAGAGAAAATGCCCGATTATGGATACCTGGTGGCAAACGGAAACGGGCGGGTTCATGATCACGCCGCTGCCCATCACACCTCTTAAACCGGGTTCTGCAACCAAACCGTTTTTTGGCATCGAAGTCGGTGTTGTCGACGACGCAGGGAATGAAGTCAAAACCGGAGAAGAGGGCAAACTAGTCATCAAATCACCATGGCCGGGGATGGCACGAACCATTTACAAAGACCCGGATCGCTATATAGAAGTTTACTGGAAGGATTATGAAAAAATGGGCTGGTACAAAGCGGGAGACTCGGCAAGGATTGACGAAGACGGCTACATCTGGATCATCGGCAGAATAGACGACGTGATCAAAGTGAGCGGCTACCGGTTGGGAACCGCCGAGATTGAAAGCGCCCTGGTAAGTCACCCGGATATTGCCGAAGCTGCGGCCATCGCTCTTCCCCACGATTTGAAAGGAAATGCCATTCACACTTTCGTAATCACCCGGGCGGGAGTTTCCGGCGATAAGACTCTGGAACAAGAGCTGAAAAAACATGTCAGCCATGAATTAGGACCCATTGCCCGGCCGGAGAGTGTTGCTTTTGTGGAATCCCTGCCAAAAACGAGAAGCGGCAAAATTATGCGCCGCGTCCTCCGTGCCAGGGCATTGGGAGAAGATGAAGGCGATTTAACTACGTTGGAGGAATAGGAAAGAAATAAAGAAGAATAAGGATTCCATCACTTAAAGCAATGGAATCCTTTAAAAATAGAGCCACAAAAACAGAACCGGCAGAACGACACCCGCGGCAACCCACCACTTTCCCCGGCCTTTTATCCCTTTCCGGCCTCTGATCACAAACACGCCGGTAATGGCCAGCAGAGCCAGGGAAACAGCGTACAAATCAGAAAAATATGTCCACAATTTTTTGGGATGATTCAAATGAAGAAAATTCATCTCCCGCAGAACAGGACGATTTCTGACACTTTCCTGCGAAACCTCTCCGGTGGTAAGATTCACCGAAATGGTACTTCCCTCCACAAAGATTTGCAGTGTCTCAGGGTCCGGCCTGAAATGACTTTTGTACGGCCGTTTTTCACCAAGTTTGTTTAATATTTCCGCCACAGTTGCTATGGTAACCGGCTTGTTTTCTGAGATGGGTTCAATTTGAGTCTTCTTGTTTTCAACGATATAATTCGGATTCCAATCCTGAACATGATTCACCGCGATCCCGGAAACAGCATACACGATGGTTAACCCGACACAGAGATAACCCAGATCCCGATGAATAATATTATTCCATTTTCGCCACTTCATTTCTGATTCCCTCGTTAAAAAAAAGCCGTCCTGTAAACAACACAAGACGGCCTTAATATTCCGTATTTTTTTCTTTTATTTGATTACTGCGCCGGTACCTTTTATCCGGTAAATCGTCATCGGGCCTTTTACAGAAGCGGGATCAAATTTGGTTCCACGTTCTTTTGCCTGTTTCTTCTTCGTTTCAATCAACTGCTCTTTGGATATATTAATTTCTTCGAAGATGCCTTCGGCCATTGCCTGTTTTCCTTTTGCAGTCAGCGGAAAAACAATTTCGCCGTCTTTCACTTTAATTTTCATTTTTTCGAATTCTTTATCACCGGCGATATCAATCCAGCAGCCTTTGTGTTCACAAACGCCAACCACGGTTCCGGAAACCATTACTTTTTTCCCCACATATTCTTTCGGATTTTTAAGAATCTCCGATATTTTTGTTGCTTTTTTCAATGTTACGCCGGCGCCGTATTTCTTCCCATCCTCCGCAAAGAGAGAGCTGGCGAGTATAGCTGCGATAGCAAACAGTACAAACATTCTAATTTTCATAGAAAGCTCCTTATGTTTTCTTGTTTTTTCTGTGAATTCCTATTTACTTTACGGTAAAAAATTTTGCCAATCAACTTATTTTTTTCTCCAATAAAACTCCCACGTCAATTTTTTTGGCATTGGGCACTGTTTGCCCTTCCAGTTTCACACCGAGTTTCTGCAGATCATTGATACAATCCACATCTTCGGCATCTACATAGATATAATTGTTTAATTCCTTTTTTTTATCCCGAAAATGTAAACCGCCAATATTCAATTTATCAAAATGAATTCCCGCCCGAAATATATTTAGTGCATCTTTGGGTGTTTCTACCAAAAGAATAGTACGCTCTTTTTGGTATTCCTCTCCCTGGAAATAATCGAGCAATTCATCGAGGGAAAAGACACAAATTTGGCAATCAGGCACGGAAAACGAACTTTCGTAGAGATCCTTCTCCCACTGATTAGCCGATATTTCATCATGACAAAGAATGATCCGGTCAGGGTGAATCGCACTGCCCCAACCCACAACAACCTGTCCGTGGATCATTCGGTCATCTACGCGGTACAATACAAAAGGCATAATCAGACCCCTCCCGGTTTAGGGACGTATTTATCGATGTGGCGGTGGCCGTCTTGTACCAATACATCCACCAACCCATCCAGGTTATTCTCTTTACGCTTGGTTGAAAAAGAAAAAATCATGCCAAGGTTTACACCGGAAACGACCCTTACATTATCATTTTCGTGGGCTAATTTGCAGGCGATATTCCAGGTGTTGCCCCCTTTCAGATCAACGGCAATTATTGTTTCATGATGATCGTTTTGCAGAACCGCCTCCCGCAGCAATTTAAACATATCTGCAGGTCCCAGATTTAGACTGGAAAAACGCAAAATCCCCTCCTGCTCACCCACAATTTTGGTTGCAGTTTCATAAAGGGCTTCACTTAAACTCCCGTGAGTCAAAATAATTAGTTTTATCATTTCACCAACTTTTATTCCATGTCGTGTTCCAGATATTCTTTTAATTGATCTTGTGTTTTTTTATTCTCTATCTTTTTATTGCGTAATTTACTCAGCAACCGTCTATCGAACTCTTTAGCCGGATGAATACCAAAAATTTTCAGCAGCGTATTCAGAGCAATGGTTTCAACAATCACTGTGATATTTTTACCGGGATAAATCTGCAAATGAACCTGGGGTATCTTTACATCTAAAATTTCAGTATAATTCTCCTTAATACCCAATCGTTCATATTCCTTTTTCGAATCCCAATCTTCCAGCAAGACTTCCACTTCAATTCTTTTCTGCTGCCGGATTGACCGGATGCCAAACATACTTTTGATATCTATGACACCCAGACCACGGATTTCGATATAGTGCCGGATAACTTCATTGCCGGAGCCAATCAGCACATCTTCGCTCCTGCGGCTGATGATTACCATATCATCGGCAACCAGACGGTGACCCCGTTCAATTAGGTCCAGCGCCACTTCGCTTTTGCCGATGCCACTCCGGCCGGCAAGCAAAACACCGATACCGTAAATATCAACCAGCGTGCCGTGTTTTGTTATCAGCGGGGCAAATTTTTCATCCAGATAATCCCCGATTTTTCTCACAAATTGAGTGGTATTCATGGGCGTGCGAAAGATGGGAATCGCCCGCTTTTCCCCCAAATCAAGCAATTCTTTGTAAACACTGTTTTTATTTGTGATAATGATACAGGGGATATCAAATTCAACAAGGCGTTGAATGGCAATTAAACGTTCTCTTTTACTTAATGAATCCAGATAGGCTATTTCCGTATTGCCAAGCACCTGAATCTTTTCATAAGTAAAAATATCCACAAACCCGGAAAGTGCCAGACCGGGTCTGTGGATTTCGCTGCTGACAATTTTTTTATCATTTATATGGCCGGTCAAATTTTCAAACTTAAGTGACCGGCGATTATCATCGTACAGATTTTGGACTGTAAGCGGATTCATTTTTATGTTTTTTCTTCTTCTACATTTTCCGTCTCCAGAAGAACATCATTAATTTTTGTATGTGAATGGTTGTGATTCTTACCTTTGTATTTTTTTATCTGTCTCTCTAATTTTTCTACAGCAAGATCAATCGATTTGTAAAAATCATCAGAAGACTCTTTTGCGTTCAGCACACTGTTGGATACTTTCATCGAAATATCGGCAGTCAGGTTATTTTTTTTCTCCTTCACCAAAATGATATCACATTCAACTATTCTGTCAAAAAACTTTTGCATCTTTTGGACTTCATCTTGCGCATAAGTTTTCAAGTTTTCCGTTGACTTGAAGTGCCGAGACGTGAATGTTGTTTGCATAGCCTTCTCCTTCTGATTTTAGAATGAATACTTCATGACTATTACTCTCCCCGGATAATCCGTCCTATGATTTATTCCGACATCTTTTTAATTAATCTGTACCGGACACTCTTTACCATTTCTCCAAACGAAATTTTCATCAGATCAAGGACAAACTTGCGGAGTACATTTTATCAAAGAACAACAATTCAATCCAAAATAATTTAAAAATATCATGCTCTCGGATGCGCTTGTTTATAAATTCTTTTCAACTTTTCCATACTCACATGCGTGTAGATTTGCGTGGTCGATAAACTTGTATGTCCCAAAAGTTCTCTCACTGCTTCCAGGTCGGCGCCGGCATCCAAAAGATGGGTAGCAAAAGTATGACGCAGAACATGGGGACTGAGTGATGTTGCATCGGAAATTTTACTGAGAAAATATTGCACACGGCGTTGCACCTGCCGGGGGGAAATACGCTTCCCCCTGGTTCCTAAAAATAAAGCGGCACGGTACAGTTCTTGTGAATGCGTAAAAAAATGGCTTCTGTTTTTCAAATATTTTTTCAGAATTTTTGCTGCATTTGGTCCCAACGGTACCATTCTCTCTTTTCTGCCTTTACCTAAAATTCTAATCAAGCCGCTGTAAAAATCAATATCCTCGATATCTAAATTAGTTAACTCTCTCAGGCGAATGCCGGTTCCATAAAACAACTCTAAAATAGCCCGGTCGCGCAGTCCTTCCGGCGTATCTGAATCGGGTAAATTCAAAACTTGCAATGCTTGCTGAATACTCAGAAATACGGGCAATTTTTTCTTATATTTTGGTGTTTGGATTTGCTGTGCCGGATTGGCAGAAATTTCGCCGATGCGGTTCAGATAACGAAAATAGGAACGCAACGCCGCTAATTTTCGGCCAATGGAGTTTCTGGAAAGCCCGGCAGCAACGAGATGGGACATGAAACCGCGTATCTGCTGTTTCGTAATTTCATCCAAAGCTAAGCTTCTGTTATATTCCCGGTTAATATATTCCCGGAATTGGCACAAATCCAGCTCATAAGCTACAATTGTGAAATCGGAGTAGTTCTTTTCAGCTTTGAGAAATTTTATAAATTTTGGGATCGACTCTTCCAAGTGTTAATCCTGTTCCAGGGTTTCACCGGTCATTTCAAATTTACAGGACGGACATTTGAGAAACTCGCCTTTGGCTTTGCTCTTCCGCAATTCCATATAAGGATTACCACATTGAGGACAGGCCTTCTCCACCGGTTTATTCCAAGTGGCAAAATCGCATTGGGGATAATTGCTGCAGCCGTAGAATATCTTGCCACGCCGCGATTGTTTTTCTACGATGGTTCCTTCGCATCCATCCTTGGGACAATGAATATGGAGGGAGATTGGCTTGGTATTTTTACATTTCGGGTAAGCGGAACAAGCTAAAAACCGTCCAAAGCGGCCATTTTTAATGATCATCTCCGCGCCACACAGTTCACATTTTTCATCTGTTTTGGTTTCTTCTTCATCGATAGGGCGTGTAAAACGACAATCGGGATAATTGCTGCAAGCCATGAATTTCCCATTGCGGCCCCACTTGACCACAAGATGACCTTTCCCACACTCCGGACAGATTTCACCGGTTGATTTTTGCAGTGATTTTTTTATCTCCGATTTTTTAGCATCCGCCTGCTCGATGGCCTGGCTGAAAGGATCGTAAAAATCCTGTAAAACAGAATGGGAAGTCTTTGTACCGGCTTCCACCAAATCAAGTTCGTTTTCCATGTGAGCTGTAAACTTCACATTAAAAATATCCGGGAAATTAGCAACAAGAAGATTGTTCACCGTGCACCCCAAATCGGTTGGATGTAATCTTCTTTCCTGTTTTTCCACATAAGTGCGGTTCAGTAAAGTAGTAATAATCTGAGCGTAGGTTGACGGCCGCCCGATCCCCAACTGATCCAATTCCTTAATCAGGGTGCTTTCGTTATACCTGGGCGGGGGAGTAGTAAAGTGTTGTTTTTTAATCAGGTCAAGCAGTTTCAACAATTCACCGGCTTTAAGATCCCGGGGAAACGGTTCATCCTTATTACCGTTTTCATCGCTATTGTTTTTATCCGGCATTTCTTCATAAAGTTGCAGAAAGCCGCGAAACTTGGTTACCGAACCTGTTTTTCTGAAGAGGTATTCGTCCGCTTTGATATCGATCGCCGTCTGCTCGAACAGGGCAGCAGCCATCTGAGAAGCAACAAAGCGTTTCCAGATTAACTGATAGATTTTAAATTGGTCTTTTGTAAGGAATTTAGCAATCTGTTTCGGCTCGTATTTCAGAGACGTGGGGCGAATCGCTTCATGGGCATCCTGGATTTTGGCCTTTTTCTTGAAAATCCTCGGTTTGTCCGGTAAGTACTGCTGACCGTAAGCGCCGGCAATGTATACTCTCGCCATTTGCAATGCATCGTTGGCTATTCGGGTGGAATCGGTACGCATGTAAGTAATCAAACCGACGCTTCCCCCGGTACCCAGCTCGATGCCTTCGTATAACTGCTGGGCTATGGACATAATCCGGGAAGCTGAAAAACCGAACCGGCGGGCGGCGTCCTGCTGGAGAGTGCTGGTGGTAAATGGCGGAAACGGGTTCCGTTTAACATTTTTCGTGTTGATCTTTTCAACGGTAAATTCTTTTTTCCGGATGTCTTCGACATAAATTTGGGCGGCCGATTCGTTTTCAATCTTGGGATCTTTCTTTTGAATTTTCACCAATTTTGCATGAAACGGATCCGTTCTGTCGCCGCACAACTTGGCTGTAACAGACCAATATTCTTCCGGAACAAAGGATGTCACCTTATCTTCACGCTCACAAATCAAGCGTAAAGCCACCGATTGAACCCGGCCGGCACTTAAACCACTACAGATGGTTTTCCAAAGGATCGGACTGATCTGGTAACCGACCAATCTATCCATCACACGGCGTGCTTTTTGGGCATCTACCTTGCCCAGATTGATAATAGTGGGTTGAGAAATTGCCTGTTTAACGGCAGAAGGGGTTATTTCGTTAAACAGTACTCTTTTGATATTTTTATTTTTAGGCCGGATTTCTTCCGCTAAATGATAGGCGATCGCTTCACCTTCCCGGTCAGGATCGGTAGCAATGAAAACTTCATCGCTCTGAGCTGCTATTTTCCGCAATTCCTGCAGGGTTCTCCCCTTTCCTCTAATTGCGACATACTCAGGTTCAAATCCTTTTTCTATATCCACCCCTAAACGCTTCTTGGGCAAATCTTTGACATGACCAATTGAAGCCTTTACCGTATAGTTTGTACCAAGAATTTTATTTATGGTTTTGGTTTTGGCGACCGACTCAACGACTACGAGGAATTGCGCCATATTATCTCGATTTCTTTCTTAATCTAGTGAATAATTCCATCCGTATCCAAAATTGATTTACCCAGATAATTATAATCACCATCATCCAGATTAAAAAACAAAGAAGCAACTATCGACTTGATATCATTCACATCGACTTTGCTCACGCTCAACATCATTGCCCGTTCAATAACCTGTTCCACCTCATTGATATCAATAATTTCCAATTGTTGAAGTTGTAAAATGTAGCCGTAGGCTGCCGGTGTGATGACAATTTTCTCCACCTCATGCAACACACGATAGGAATGAGCCGACGATGCACTTTCCGATGTGTAGAGCTGCTCGGTATCCGATTTGATTCGTTCAAACAACCAGGAAAAGGCGGTATTTATTTCGCTTTCCGTGTAGCCCTGTTTTTTCAGATATTTGGAAATTCCATTTATCTGTTCCATATTACCCTGGTGTTCACGGATTTCCGACATCAAATAAATTAAAATTTCCACAACACGCTCGTTCATGCTCTTTCTCGCCTCCGTTTTAACTAACTGTGCCGCCTTTTTTCGTGGAAAATCGCACAACGATTTCAATATATAATTATTCGTCTTATTGTCAAGCAAATTCAGAACGTTTTTCCTGCAGAAAACGTCCTGAAAAGACGGCAGATGTTTAACCATTTGTTTCTTAAATCAGTTAAAACAATATTAAAAAACTGTAATATTTGATGTGACTATTCAGGCATGCTTATTGTTTGATGTGCAGGAAGCCTGCGACTGAGTTTACCCCGAGCTTTACGAAGAGGCTCGGGCCGGCATAAATAGCCATGCTGAACGCCTGCCTGCTACGGGCAGGGAGTCGAAGCGTGATTACAGTTAATTCATGGTGCATACCTGAGTAGTTACCAATATTTTATCTTTTATCTGCCGTGACAATATTTATATTTCTTGCCGCTGCCACAAGGACAGGGATCATTCCTGCCAACTTTTTGTGCCACGCGAATCGGTTTTTGTTTGGTCTGGGTTGCGGCCCGGTCCGGGCCCTCATCACCTTCACCGGAATATTGGTACGCCATTCCGTCGGAAGAGGCATGGACGGTTTCCATTTCCTGCTCCACATTAGTTCTCCTCTCCTGCATCGAAGCCGGTTGCGCCTTGAAGACAAATTCAAGCACTCCTTCGTCCACCCGGCCAAGCATCTCCACAAATGTTTTATAACCTTCCTGCTTGTATTCAATTAACGGATTTTTCTGTCCGTAGGCACGTAATCCGATACCCTCTTTCAGCAGGTCCATCTCATAAAGATGCTCTTTCCAGCGATCATCGATAATATGCAGGGTAGCGATGCGCTCGATCTGCCGCATCACATCGGGACCGAAATTTTTCTCCCGCCATTCATACAGGTCCATCGACTTTTTGTAAATATGTTCGATCAAACTTTCCTGCGTGAAATCATTGTATTCGCCGGGTTTCACGTCGATATCCAAAAAGGCAACGCGCATAAATTGCTCCCGAAGATTGTCCCAATCCCATTCCTCCGGATAAGCTTTTTCATCGCTATAATCGAGAACAGTCTCCTCCGCAAAATCGCGGATAATTGTGGTAATTTCATCTTTTAAATTTTGTTCGCGCAGGGCAAAATTCCGTCTTTTGTAAATACTTTCACGCTGCTTGTTCATCACATCATCGTATTCCAGAAGATGTTTTCGAATACCGAAATTTTGCATTTCCACTTTCTTTTGCGCCCTTTCGATGGATCGGGTCACCATGGAATGCTGAATGACTTCTCCCTCCTTCAATCCCAAACGATCCATCACACCGGCAATCCGTTCCGGAGCAAACAGACGCATCAAATCATCCTCGAGGGAAAGATAAAATATCGATGAACCCGGATCGCCCTGACGGGCGGCACGGCCCCGTAACTGTAAATCGATTCGTCTCGATTCATGTCTTTCCGTTCCGATTATATGAAGACCGCACGGCATATCCGATTTACAGAAATCGATATCCACATTTTCCGGCGCTTCATTCTCTCTATCGATTAAATAACACTCCTCCTTACACTGCACCACACCGGCGCCAAGTTTGATATCGGTACCACGACCCGCCATATTGGTTGCGATGGTAACCATACCCGGCTGACCGGCTTTTGCCACAATTTCCGCCTCTTGTTGGTGGTATTTGGCATTCAAGACGTTGTGGCGAATCCCGCGCCGTTTTAACATCCGGCTTAGAATTTCCGAAACTTCCACCGTCACCGTGCCAACCAAAACCGGTCTTCCTATTTCGTGCATGCGCACAATTTCATCGATCACTGCATTGTATTTTTCCCGTCTCGTTTTGTAAATCAGATCATTGTAATCCATACGGCGTACCGGCCGGTTGGTGGGAACAACGATGACATCTAACTTGTATATTTCCCAAAATTCACCGGCTTCGGTTTCGGCCGTTCCGGTCATACCTGCTAACTTGTTGTACATCCGGAAATAATTTTGCAGTGTAATGGTCGCTAACGTTTGCGTTTCCCGCTCAATTTTAACGTTTTCCTTTGCCTCGAGCGCCTGATGCAAACCGTCGCTGAATCGCCTGCCGGGCATTAGTCTGCCGGTAAACTCGTCGACAATCATTACCTTGTTATCCGAAACCACATATTCCACATCTTTTTCAAACAGGGAATATGCTTTCAGCAACTGGGAAACATTATGAACGCGTTCGCTCTTTTCGCCATATTCCTTATAAATCTTTTCCCGCCTCCGCTGTTTTTCTGTCTTTGATAAACTTTCGTCCCCTTCCAGTTCGGAGAGGAGGGTATCGATGTCAGGGATAACAAACATACCGCCGTCATCATTGGGAGAAAGCGCCAACCGTCCTTTATCGGTCAAATCGGAAGTATGGTTTTTCTCATCGATGGAATAATACAGATCTTCATCCAGTTCATTTACTTTTTTATCGCGGATATAATCATTTTCTACCCGGCGCATCAATTTGATGATGCCCTGCTCCTGCAGTAATTTAGCCAATCTTTTATTCTTGGGCGCACCGCGCTGTGCCTGCAGCAGCTTAATTCCCGCCTGATATTCATCTGTTTCCAACAGTTTTTCCGCTTCCGCCACAATTTTATTTACCAGAATCGTTTGATTTCTCACCAGGCGATCCACCAATGGCCGCAATTCATCATATTTATGAGTTGAATGGCTCACCGGGCCGGAGATGATCAGCGGGGTTCTCGCCTCATCGATTAAAACGCTGTCCACTTCATCAACAATCGCAAAATAGTGACCCCTTTGCACCAAACCGTCAACGGTTACCGCCATATTGTCACGAAGGTAATCAAAACCGAATTCATTGTTAGTTCCGTAAGTGACATCCGCATCATAGGCCACTTTTCGTTCGGCGGGATCCATATCGTTGGTGATATAAGCGAAGCTCAGCCCCAAAAAGTTATAAATTTCGCCCATCCATTCAGCATCACGCCGGGCAAGATAATCATTTACCGTTACAAGGTGAGCTCCCTTTCCCGGCAATGCATTCAAGTATACCGGCATGGTTGCCACCAGCGTTTTTCCTTCGCCTGTAGCCATTTCGGCAATTTTTCCCTGCTGAAGCACAACAGCGCCCAACAATTGCACATCGTATGGAATCATTTCCCAGGTTGCCTTTTGCCCTACCACGTCCCAGGATTTTCCAAGCAAACGCCGACAGGTATCTTTCACTGCGGCGAATGCTTCCGGTAAAATTTCATCCAACACAGTCGAAGTTAATTCTTTCTCTTCTTTCTCTAAACTTTCAATCCGAAGCCGCAGTTCTTCCCTGCTCTCTGCAGATTCTCCTTTGGCAAAGCTCTCTTCTAATTGGCGCTGTATATCGGAAATTTCATCCTGTACCGGTTTGATCCGTTCAATAATTCTTCGCCGGAATTTGGGCGTTAATGCTTTTAATTCTTCATCACTCCATGATTGATATTCTTCATATTTTTCATTGATTTGTTCCACGATAGGTTGAAGCTTTTTAATTTCTCTACCGTATTTGCTGCCAAAAACTTTTGTAAGAATGCCATCTAACATGATTTAACCTCTATCGTTACTATTCAGCCTGCACCTGCCTCCTACAAAAACACCGAACAGTTTTTTTATCCACCGATGTAAGCAAAAAAAGGATTGTAACTATTCAAGTATACTCATTGTAATCACACTTCGACTCCGCTGAGCATGGCTTTCAAGGCCAGCCTGAGCAAAGTCGAAGGATTATCTCACATCAGGAAACCGGCATACCTGAATAGTTACAAATAATTTTCAGAAAAACCAATACAATATATATCGATTTTTTATACCATGCAACAATTTGGAATTCGGTTGCCGGCTTGACAGGAACAGAATGACTATCTATAAAAAAAGCCGAAAACCATTCAAGTTTCCGGCCTGTCTTGTTTTTTGTCTCCTGATTAACCGTTCACTAAACCACGTCCGCTTTTGTGAAATTTTCCGGAATCTTTCAAATCCTGTAGAACAGCATCTAAAATTCCATTCACAAATAGACCACTTTTTTCAGTACTGTATTTTTTGGCTATTTCAATCGCCTCATTGATAGAAACCTTCGGGGGGATATCCGGAAAATAAATTAATTCACAAATTCCGATACGCAGGACAATCCGGTCTAAAATCGCAATTCTATGAAATTCCCAATTCAGCGCCTTTGAGCGAATTATTTTATCGAATTCTTTTTCGTGTTCGACACACAAGTGGACTAATTCGGACGAAAAATTTTCTGTCTTTTTCGCAGATAATCTCCCCATTAAACTGTCGTGAAAAATGTCCTCTACCGGATTTTTAGTCATCTCGAACGCATAGAGAACACGTAATGTATATTCCCTCCCTTCTCTTCGACCTGTTTTCCCCATGGATAAATGAACCTACCTGTTTTGGGAATAATTTAATTTATTCATTAGAATTTACGTATAGTTTCACAAAGTTTTTGGCATCGATGATACTGATTTTAATGTAATAATTTACTTCACATGAAACAAGTGATAATCCGGTTATTTTTCCGCAACCGGCCTTAGACGGAACAGAACTTCCGGAAATTACATCAAAGCGGGATTTTTTCATACCTAAATTGAGCAATTTTCCGGTTTATAAGCATATTTTTGTTACTCAACGGATTTTCACTATTTCGAATAAATCCATTAAATGAGGTGATCGATCCAGCGAATCGATCTACAATCGCTCAATTAAGATTACAAAAACCCGGGCAGGATACTCCGTCAAAATGTGCGCCGGCCTATTCGCGCAGAAGCTGCCGGGCGATCACTAATTTTTGGATTTCGCTTGTCCCTTCGTACAATTCCGTTATTTTTGCGTCCCGGAAATATCTTTCCACAGGAAAATCTGTAATGTAACCGTACCCACCCAATATTTGAACCGCTTCGTCGGAAGCCCGGACGGCAATTTGGGAAGCCTTTAATTTGGCCATTGCCGCTTCCCGTTCAAACTTTTTGCCCGCATCTTTCAACGCAGCGGCCCGATAGATCAACAGGCGGGCTGCATCTATTTCCGTGGCCAAATCGGCAAATTTAAACTGAGTTGCCTGAAATTCGCTGATGGCTTTACCAAATTGTTTCCGTTCTTTGGCGTAGGCAAGAGCTGTGTCCAGAGAAGCCTGAGCGATACCAATGGCTTGTGAAGCAATACCGATCCTGCCGCTATCCAGCGCCGTTAAGGCAATTTTCAGTCCCTTGCCTTCCTGAAACAACAAATTTTCCGCCGGAATATGACAATCTTCAAAGGTTAGTTCGCAGGTATCCGAGCTACGGATGCCCATTTTTTTCTCCTTTTTAGACACACGAAATCCCGGGGTTCCTTTTTCAACGATGAAAGCACAAATTCCTTTATGGCCGATCTCTTTATTAATGGTTGCAAAAACAATAACTACATCCGCCGTTGAGCCGTTGGTGGTGAAATTTTTAGTTCCGTTCAAAATATATTCATTGCCTACCTTCCCGGCGGTGCAGATCAGACCCCCCGGATCGGAGCCGGCCTCTGCTTCGGAAAGAGCAAACGCGCCCAATTTTTGGCCGCTCGCCAGCGGTTTGAGATATTTCTCCTTTTGTTCATCGTCGGCAAATTTAAGTAAAATATCACAAACAAGCGAATTGTTCACAGAAACCACAACGGCCGCTGACGCATCCACTTTTGCCAGCTCTTCTATCATCACTGCGTAGCTGACAATATCCAGACCGGAGCCGTTATATTCTTCCGGAACGGCAATTCCCATAAAACCTAATTCGGCCATCTGTTTCACTTCATCATACGGAAATCTTTCTTCCGCATCCCGTTCGGCAACGGTTTTTGCTAAAACTTCCTGCGCAAAGGAACGGGCGGTTTGTTGCACCATTTTCTGTTCTTCGGTTAACTCGAAATCCATATTTACCTCTTTTTTTATTTGTAATCGTAAAAACCTTTCCCGGTTTTGCGTCCCAGGTGCCCGGCGGCCACCATTTTTTTCAGCAGAGGACAGGGACGGTATTTGGGATCGCCCAGACCTTCATGAAGAACCTTCAGAATATGCAGACACACATCCAGGCCGATGAAATCCGCCAGCGCCAGGGGGCCCATGGGGTGATTCATTCCCAGTTTCATCACCGTATCGATTGCTTCTTCGGAGGCAACACCCTCCATCAAACAGAAAATAGCTTCGTTGATCATGGGCATTAAAACCCGGTTGGCAATGAATCCTGGATAATCATGCACTTCCACAGGAACTTTGCCCAGGGTTTTGCTGATTTCCATGATTTGCCGATACGTTGCATCCGACGTGCTCAAACCGCGGATCACTTCGATCAACTTCATCACCGGCACCGGATTCATAAAATGCATGCCGATCACTTTCTCAGGCCGCCCGGTAACCGCGGCTAATTCCGTGATAGAAATGGAAGACGTGTTAGAAGCTAAAATGGCATCTGGTCCCGCTGTCTGATCCAATTTTTTAAAAAGATCAATTTTTAAGTCGGCATTTTCCGGCACCGCTTCCACAAAGAGAAACGCATCCTTACCGGCGCTAAAATCTGTTTCCGTGTCGATACGCGCCAATGCTGCTTCCTTTCCCGCCGGAGTGATGATCTCTTTTTTAACCTGCCGGTCAAGATTTTTACTGATGGCGTTCATTGCCCGGTCTAAAAATTCCTGTTTAATATCTACCAAATGAACCATATATCCATTTTGGGCAAAAACATGGGCGATACCGTTCCCCATGGTTCCCGCGCCGATGACCATTACTTTTTTTTTATCCATGGTTCCTCCGAATTGGATTTGTTTGTAAAGTAACGCTAAGGGTAACCTGCCAAAGCGCTTACACAGAACAGATACAATGCATCAAACTGTAAATTCAACCACCGAACTACGACAGAAGCATAGCGGTTTGGCCACGATGAACCTTTTGTTATCCGTCCCAGGATTTATTTTGTCTTATCTTCCAGATGCTGAACAGCCTATTTTAAAAGTACGATCTTTTTACTCTTAGTAAATTCACCAGCCTTCATCCGAATTACATACATACCTGTGCCGACAGTTCGGCCTTGACGGTTTTTCCCATCCCAGGTAATTTTGTAAATACCGGACTGTTTGACTTCGTCCACCAGCGTCTGCACTTCCTGCCCGGTCAAATTGTAGATTTTTAAGATCACATACCCGGCTTGCGGTATTTGATATTGGACAGTGGTAGCAGGATTAAACGGATTCGGGTAGTTCTGAAATAAGCGAAATTTTTCCGGCACACCGGAGTCGGCGTCTTCTGCCACTCCCACCACATTCACAGCGCCTTCAGTAATGGTTATAATTTGGTCTGCTGCCACCGAACGAACTGTGGACTCTTCCAGTCCCGACGGCCAGCGAATAGCGATTTTATCCACCTGATGCGCCTGGCCCAAACCGAATTCCACCGGCAGGCTGTTTTGCGAGGTGTTGGCGCCCCCTTCGACTCCACGAATTTGCTTGATGCCGCCAGCTTCTATTTTAACACGTGCACCGATGGCTGAACGATTGCTCTCTTTGCCAATCAGTTTGATCGTTAGATAATGATTCCCCGCGCCGTTGCCGCGGTTCTCAAACAGAAAATCCGGCGGCGTATTGTTAGCGACGAAAAGATCGACCCTACCATCGTTGTTGAAGTCACTCCAGGCAGCCCCTTGCCCTGGTGTTGCTCCATCATTTCCAGGAAACCAGGAGTCACGAACCATATTAGCGAGTAACGCAATATCCGTGAACGTACCGTCGCCGTTGTTTCTGAACAGCACATAAGGAGAATCTATCACGGCTGGGCGCGTGACAAACAGATCGAGATCACCATCGTTGTCGACATCGGCCCAGGCCACGGCGTTTGCTTTTTGCAACCCCACGCCAGCCGAGATCGTGACATCTGTAAAGGTGCCGCTGCCGTTATTTTTGTAGAGGTTGGCAGACATGAAATCACCGCGGGTCATATAGATATCCAGATATCCATCGTTGTTATAGTCACCCCAGGCCAGATTTCCACCAAAGCTCGCACCTGGAACAATGCCGGTGGAATCGGTGATGTCGATAGTGATGTCAGTCGAGAAAAAGAAGGTAAACACCCGTGAAGTGTTTATATTAGCGCCATCATAACTGGGAAAAATGGTCTCTAAATATAAAGGCTTCTGGACCACATCGAAGAGTGGCTTGACATAGTCGTGCAGAATGACTTCAAATTGATTCCGGAGCTGCTCGACCGACGGATCATTCAATCGGGTGATGTTGGGCTGAAAAGAAATCTCGACATAATCGAAGTTCTGATACAGTTGTTTGTAAAATTCAGTCTGGCCGAAATCAATGATGCTGTGATTAAATATTTGTTCAAAATCAGGAGAGTCTTCCGGTGGGCCAAAAAGCAGTTCGAACGAACCGACGGTCCCGGAATAGTTTTGCCTGAATTCATTTATGACCTGATTAGCAAGGGGCAGGGTGATATTCATGTTGTTGCTGCTGTCGACAAAAACTGGCAAGACATCCGAAAAGAGAATCATTTCTACTCCCAAACTGTCGAGAAACCCTGCTTCCCTGACGGTAATTTTCTCGCGAAACTCCTGTTTCCATCTGTCATAATACGCTACGGGTCGTGGGTTTGCCCAACCGAAGTCGTGATCATACATCAATTGAATTATCCATTGAACTTTAAAGCCTGCCTCGTGATAAAGATTGATAATTTGTTTTTGCACCTCTCTGCCTGGGTGACCAGCGACGGCTGGCCCAGCGCAATCTGCACGCCGCGGGCAACATCGGTGCTGTCCACAATAGTAGTTGCAGAATAAGGAAAAATGTTTTTACCATAACTTTCTCCATATTTAAATGTACCGAAATTTCAAAGTTATATGGATTTAACTACATTGTATTGCCAACATTTCTTTTCCCTCTTCCTTTGATATATATTTTAAGGCACAGGAGGTTAATATTTGGCTAACTATCTCATAATTGCTTTTTTCCAAACCGGCATTTCGGTGAAGTCTTTATATGACATTATTCTTTTCTCCTTAGCCTTTCCCACTCACTCAACAAATTAATAAAAAGTAAACCTTTTTTCTAACTTTTTAATTAATTTGCAAAGCTATGTTCTTTAAAAATCCGGTTATCGTACAACTTAATAAACGTACACGCCCTAATTGAGCCATGTTGGATTGAATATAAACCGAATCAAGACGTTGTAAACATGTAGCTACATGATATACGTCCGTCAACTTATCGGCTGATTTTGAAAATGTCTCCTTTGCCAGGTTGTCACTAACCAAAAAATTTCGCATACTCCACAATATCTTGAGTGATATAACATGATCCTTTGGATTAAAACTTTCTAATGCATAATGCCATTGTTCATTAAATGCCAATTGATCTCGCGTCTCGATGTCGGTTAGATCAAACACTTGTTGAAATACGCACGCTTCAACCACCGTAACCAATTCTTTCGGAAGGTCCATCGTTTTTGAGAAATGGAGACTGACCGCATATATCGGCAAGGTCTCTAAAAGATGATCTCGAAACACTCCGGCCTACGAACTTTTGAGAAGTTTGATCTTTCATTCATTTAAAATACTACTCCAGGATTCCATACCTGGGAAACATGAATTGTCACGTTTTTTATTCTCTACCATCTTTTATCTTATCCTTCTGTTTTATATGAAGATAAGATAAGTGCTTTTATCACTAAATGCAATAGTTATTCTTGCCTATCATACTTATTACTAATTATTTAGAATGATTTATGACTCTCTACGAGTTCATCATAATCTGGTAACTATTCAGCTCACGTCTGTCTGACACAAGCAGAAAACACACGAAACAATCGAATGATCTCATCTAACTTTTTTCCTGTTTTTTTTTTGAGTCTTTCGCGGGCTGCCTGAGTAGTGACAATACCGTAACACTTTAGTTTTTTGAACAAATCCGCTTCCTTTGCGCTCTCTGCGTCTCTGCGTTTTAAAGCGCCTATTTATTTAACACAGAGACGCGGAGGGCGCAGAGAAATTGAAAAAATCGTCTGCCTGTTCAGCACGCGAATTACACGAAAATCATACGAATAGGACAAAATAGTGAACGATTCGCGTTTTTCAGCGATATTAGCGGGCAACCTGAATAGTTACATAATTTGTATTATTTAGTAACTACTCAGCACGTTTAAATTAATTCTTTGAAAATTTTTTAAAAATCGACGTCATCTTAATTGAATTCATATATTCATATCAGGATATAATTATGGAATATGAAGATATAGAAATCATCAATGAATGAACTAAAGATTAGAAATCGCCACATCACAGAAGATGTTTTAGCCTTTATCCGAGCCACAGTTGAACAATATTGGAGATTAGGTCGATCAGCGATTTCACGCAAATTATGTCAAAAATGGGATCGGCGGCAATCTAACGGGCAATATAAAGAGATGGCGTGTCGTGAGCTTTTATTACGCCTGGAAAGAGAAGCAACTGATACAATTGCCACCAAGGCTTCACACTACATCTAATTATGTCAAGATTGATGAGGTGCCGGAATCATTAACTAAAGTCTTTCAGGGCCGGCCACTTTTTTCTGGATGTGCTGAGTAGTTACAAAAAACAAAAGAAATGGGAGCATTAGCTAAAAGCCTGATAAAAACAAAAGCAAACATAATCCCCGATTATAAAAATGAAACACTTACCGTGGAATTATTTTCTCTATCTAATCCGCGGGACAATAATGCAGCCAGGCAAATATGTCAGCTATTAAATGAAACAAAAACTAAATTCCCCGGTAAAAATTTGCAACTATTTTACAAATTCGCGACATCTTGATTGAAGATGGGTCAGGAGTTCTGAAATTCCAATAAAAAACTTTGGAAGTTTATTCATCCAACAGAATCATTTTTAATATGTTAGGATTCAGATCCCTTTCAACAAATATTCATCGTAAAAAATACGGGCGTCTGATCAGACGCCCGCAACTTTTCTCTCATTATTCTACCGTAATTGGGATCTCTTTGGCCTTGGCTTCCGGAACTTTAGGAAGCGCAACTTTTAACACGCCATCCTTATAACTGGCTTTTACTTTTTTCACATCAACCGGTGCCGGCAGACTTAACGATCTTTGAAAGGAACCAAAACTTCTTTCAATCCGATGATAATTCTCATTTTTATCTTCTTTTTCCTGGTTCTTGGTTCCGCGGATCATCAACACATTATCCTGTACCGAAATATTGATATCTTTCTTATCCATTCCCGGAAGCTCTACCTTTGCCACCAGTTCATCGTCCGTTTCCAGTAAATCTACACTGGGAGTCCAGTTGGACTCAAAACCAGCCGGAAACCGATCCAATTCACCCCCTAAAAAATCATCAAAAAACCGGTCCATTTCGTCCCGCAAACTTAACCAATTGCGTGAAGGTTTCCATTTCATCAGCGTCATTTTTAAGCCCTCCTTTTTAATTTTATAGTTAAACTTACTTTAACCTGAATTAAGCGATTGTAGGGCGATTCGCTGAATCGCCAACAGAATTTACACTAAAACCATAAACCCGCTTGGTAACAGTAACAAACTTAAAAACAAAAGAATCGCTCAATTCAGGTTTAATTTTAATTTCGTAACGTGAAATTGCAAGATACATGCCATTTTTTTTCAAACACCGGACTTGTTAAAGATAATTCATTCAATATCAAGCTGTTACGCTACACAACTCAAATTAGCAACAAGATCCAATATTTGTGGTGTATGTCATTTTTGCAGAGAAATATTCCGATATGGCAGAAATTGTGTGTAAAAATTTGCAGATCATTTCTGACGAAAAGTGAGATTTGCACGGTGATGATAATAAACGAAGAAGTATCAGTTTAAAATAATAAGCCGCCGGGTTTCAGTCAAATTGCCAACCTGAACCCGGAAAAAATAAACCCCGGCCGGAACATTCTGATTGTACTCATCCAGGCCGTTCCAGAAATTTTCATATTGCCCCGGTTGTAATTTTTGATTCACCAATTCACGTACTTTCTGTCCCAGCGTATTATAAATAGATACATTCACCGGTGAGCCACCCATTTCGTTGGGAATTTTAAACAGGATTGACACACCGGTGTGATTCAGTTTGCGGGAAAAAGGGTTGGGGTAGCTTTGCACCAAAATATGGGATTTGGGCCGGGTCGTTTCTTTTTTGGTTTCAATGGATGTAATCGATTTACCGGCCAGATAAAAATCGTCCAGAAATAACACCCCTTCGTTACCCTCTGTCCCTTTTAATTGAAAACCGGCCAGACTGATCTGGCCGTCTAAACTACCGGTGCCGCCATCAAAAGCAAAAATCGAATCGATCCCGATTTTTTCATGTACGGCTTTCCAGCCATACCAATCGATGGTATGCCAGGCGCCGGCTTCCAGGCTATCTGCCGAATCCTTAAAATAAAACCGGAACCGGGTGAGACTGCTGTCGCCAAAAAGATAAACGCCGATTTCATCTTCCGTTTGTAAATCACGGAACGGTTCCAAATAACCGGTGAGGGACACATCCAGCAAACCATCGGCGTGGAATGAATAGTTCAACCTGGCAACCCGGCTTGAATCCTGCAGCAGTTGGATATCGGGCAGCCAGGATGTACTGTCCGGATCAAAATTTTGTGACCTGAGCGACTGCATCGGATCACTCCAATTGTTCAATCCGGTGTTCAAATTATCAATAACGAGTAAATTGTGCTGCACTTCTTCCGTGTAAAACTGAAAAAGAAAGTGTTTTTCCATTTCAATCAGATTGGAATCCGTTATAGCCTTTACCAGGGTGACATTATACCGGGTGGCCGGCGTTAACGGTTCAAGAGGAACAAGAGTCAATATGCTTCGTCCGGAAGGTGTATTATTTATCAAAATATTTATCTTTATCTTTTTGCGCATCGGGCCGCGGATGTAAATATTATTTTCCGTCAATTCGGCCTCATTTAGCGGTTTATTGAAAGTTACCCGGACAAGCTCGCTGATTGCCACACTGGAGTCCAGATCGAACGGTTCAGTGGCCAAAACCTGCGGACGGGACAAATCGATCTTTTGCGTGGTAAATTGCAATTGGAACGGATCGCCGACGATACCGTCGCCGTTGCCATCGAGAGGGTGATTGAAAATATCGTGAGCCATCGTATCGATGGTTACAATGTAACGCATACCAAAAAGCAAAACCGGTTTGGGATCTATGCGCAGTTTTTCATGATCCGGGCTCCATAAAAGCACGTAAGGAAAATCCGGCTCAACGGAAAGCGCCTCTTTAACGGATTGTGTATTCATCTCCCGGTTGAATTCAATTTCGATCATGCCATAAGGGGAAAAAGCAGAGTCCATTTCTGCCGGCTGTGAATTTTTAACAATGGGCGCTTCGTGCGGATAGAGATAAAAATCCAGAAAGTTGAACTCATTCTCGGCGACCTGAATAGAATCAATACCCGCTTCATACCCCGGTACCGTCACTTCCACAACATATTTCCCTGCCTGCAGTTCGGGAAAGCTGTAAAATCCGTTGTGATAATTATCAGTCTTGTATGTTTGCTCTGACGGATGCAGAACAACAGTTGCCCCGTCGATAGGTTTGCTGGTCTTTTTATTATAAATAATGCCGCCTAAAGGGGCAAAGCCCCAATTCCCGGCATCATAATATTGCAAAAAAGATTTATACAGGGCAAGACCCTCAAATTGGAGAAAATTGAGATTACGCAATTTTACTTCTTCACCGGGATTATCATGAAATGTGGCCTCGCTTAACTCTCCCGGCATTTGCAAATCATTCAAAACGCCAAGGTTAAAACCGCCATTAGCCCCGCCGTAAAAACTCCAGTCCCCACGTACCGAATAATGCGTCGTGCGATAACCCTGCCAGAGATTGAACCCCATCAGATAACTCATGGTATCCGATTCACCCGGCCACTCCGGAACTTTTTGATAAGGAATTTCCTCGTACAAAACAAGCGTGTAGCGCAGTTTTCCGTTCCAGGCATTATGATGAATGGAATGAAACCAGTCCACACCATTCTGATTAGCAATATCCTCCCGGGCGGACAATCCCGGTTCCACGCTATTTTCATCAACCGTTAAAATCACCGTATCAACATTGGCAGATTTAAGGTAAGACTCAAGAAAACGAGCTACGCGGACATTGATGATATGTTCCGTCAGACCGGTAGGTCCCTGATTGGGCGTATTAATCCCATGTCCAGGATCGATGCAGATACTCAAACCGGAAAGATCCTGCGCTTGAAGCGGAGAGATGAAGAATGAAATTGTTAAAATTAATAAAATGGAAATCGTAACAAATTTTTTCATAGGCAAACTAATTTTGTTCGTATTGCAATTTTTGGATGTAAATCACACCGGATTGCAATTCATCATAGGCAATTGCCGTTCCGTCCGGTGACCAGTTAGGATTCATTTCCAACAATTCGTCGGTTTGGGTTAAATTAAATTGCCGCTTACCGTCGATGCTGGAAATATAAATATCGGAAGCCAAATAGCGGTGACCGTCATCCTCGGTTACCATGTAGCAAACCCACTTACCATCGGGAGACCAAGCCGGGCGATGTCCGGTGCCAAGATCGACTCTTTTGCCGGTTGCCCGGTTCAGCACGATCAGATCACCGACGTATTCTTCACAGGCGATGTAATTCCCGTCGGGGGAGAGAACGGGATTGATGACTTTCGTATTCTTTAAAAATTTCTCCAAACTATCCGGTCGATCAATTTGGGCAATCTGTAATTTTTGATACCGGGTAAAAACGATCTCATTTTCCGGTGGCAAAAATCTTTTTTGCAGCGTTTTAGTGACAGAGATTCCGGTATCGACGGAAAAGAGTTTTTCATTCCGTGTAAAAAACAAGGTTTTGTTATCACGCCCCCACAGAGGCAATCCCAACCGTTTCCGCTTTGCGGATAATTTTATAATTTTTCTCGATTCAACTTGAACCACTTCGATGGCCATCCGGGCTCGCTTTTTTTCCACATACCGCGCCCGATAAGCGATATATTCTCCGTCCGGCGACCACGAAAATTTATAGCCGGCGCCGGATTTATCGGAAAGCTGAAAGATATCATTGGAAGACAATTCTAAAATCCAGATCCCTTTTTGATTGGCGCCGGTGAAAGCCAATTTATCGCCGGAAGGCGCCCAGGAAGGCCGCATAAAAAAATGATCTTTCATGGAGATTCTTTGCGGTTTGCCGGCAGGCTGAATAGTTGTCTGGGCATAACCGGAAACAGGGATAAAAATGAAAAGAAAAACAGGAAAGAATAACTTCCTCATTATCGAATCTCCGGAGAAAGATCAAATGCGGCACATCGAATCTTAAATACGATCGGGAAAGCGAAAAGTAACATAAGATTGCACAACAACATCACAGGCAAAAGATTAATGATTTTTTTTTAGAATATCAAGATAAAAATAAAATATTTTGCCCGGTTCTGCCCGCAAACCACACTAAATAGTGTCTGTCCGAAAATACACTTTTTTGTCATTTCGATCCGCCAAAAGGCGGAGAGAAATCTGTTTAACCCTTTAAGTTATTCCTAAATTGAGCGATTCTATATTTAAAACAACCACCCAAAGAGTGAAATGTCATTCAGCCTGCCCGATGCAGGCGGGGAGGAATTTTGTCAAATTTTAGCAAGAAACTAATAAGATTCCTTCTGAATGACATTTCACCCAATTGGTTGCCACTTTAGATTAAGAATCGCTCAATTTAGGAGTATAATAGTGTAAATGTCATTTCGAGCGCAGTCCCGATGGTTTTTATCGGGACGAAGAGAGAAATCTCCATTCGTGCTTTTCACGAACAAGCCTGCATTTTAGTAATCAGATTGGAAACCCCGGAACCGGCTTTTTACATTTCTCATCCCCGCCCAATATGGTCTATTCCGCCGAGAGACGGAAAATTTCCAGAATCATTTGCAGCGCTTTTTCCATATCGGTTACATAAATGTGTTCTTCTGTAGAATGCTCCAGGCGGGCGCCAATGCCAACCACCGCCATTTCGATGCCCGTGTTATTGTAAATGGAAGCATCGGTAAAACCGGTAATAAATGTGGTTTTGGCGTCGATGCCCACTCTTTGCAGCGCTCTTTTGGACATTTGTACCGTGGGAGAATCTTCCGGGATATCCACCGCTCTGCACAAATTATCAACTTTGATGTCCACTTTTGCCTGAATCGATTCGACCTGCCCGGTAATGATTTGCACCATCTCATCGGCCAGAGCCTGCGCTTTGTCATGATTTAGGCTGCGGCATTCTGCTAAAAAAGTGGCTTTGTCCGGCACGCCGTTTCGAATCATGCCGCCGTTAATAACACCCACGTTGGCGGTGGTTTCGTCGTCCAGCCGTCCGAGTCGTAGATTGGCAACGGCTTTTGCCGCCGCTAAAATGGCATTAATTCCCTTTTCCGGCTCCATTCCCGCATGGGCAGACCGGCCGTGGATCTCCACATCAATGGCAAAATAGGACGGGCCGCCGATGACAATGGTGTCCAACGTATCGTTATCCAGTAAAAATCCCTTCTTTGCGCTGATCAGGTTAAAATCCATATTTTTAACTCCGAACAAGCCAACCTCTTCCTGCCTGCTGATGGCCACTTCCACCGGCGGGTGAATTTCAGCGATGCGCAATGCCTCCAACATTTCAGCGATACCGGCTTTATCATCCGCACCCAAAATCGTGCTGCCGTCGGAACGGATCACACCCTCTTTTAGACTGGGTTTAATCCCTTTTCCCGGTTTCACCGTATCTGCATGGCAGGAAAGTAAAATGGGTTCTTTTCCTGTACAGTCCTTCGCCGGGATTTTTGCCATCAGATTGCCGTAGCTGTCTTTGATCGCTTCAGCGCCAAGTTTTTTAAACTCCTGCAAAAGATAGTCGATCATCTGCGCTTCTTCACCGGACTCGCTGCTGATTTGAACCATTTCCATAAACTGCTTAATCATTCTTTCGGACATGGGAACTCCTCTTGTTTGAATTAGGTACTCTGTCTCCTGAATAATTCATAAACTTTTGCCACCAAGACACTAAGTCACTAAGTCACTAAGAATAAAGAAATAAGACAATTTCGTAATGTGAACTTAGTTTGTTCTAAGAATTTTTCTCCTGAAGTATAAACTTTTGATTTCTTATCATTTATTAAGAATATGAATGAACAGTTGAAATTAAATCAATCTTAGTAACTATTCAGATTGGCCTCACCTGTCTGCCACAGACCAGTGAACTCCATTTAGCAGGATGAGGAATCACAAATTGCTGAATAGTGAAGTGTTTTTCCCTTGTGCTATCTCTCTGCGCCCTCCGCGTCTCTGCATTAAAAAAGAGGGCAGGAATTAAAACGCAGAGTTCGCAGAGTTTTTATTGTTTTTGGGTGATACCTGAATAAGTACCAATCATAATTCCATACTTGCCACAGTTCGATTCCGCTCACTATGGCTTCCTATTTAAGCCGGTCTGAGCGGAGTCGAAGACTGATTTTTGGTAACTATTCAGGTTGCCCGCTAATATCGCTAAAAAACGCGAATCGTTAACTATTTTGTCCTATTCGTACGATTTCGTGTAATTCGCGGGCTGAACAGGCAGACGATTTTTTCAATTTCTCTGCGCCCTCCGCGTCTCTGCGTTAAAAAAACAGGCGCTTTAAAACGCAGAGACGCAGAGAGCGCAGAGAAAGCGGATTTGTTCAAAAAACTAAAGTGTTACGGTATTGTCACTACTCAGGCAGCCCGTGAAAGACTCAAAAAAAACAGGAAAAAAGTTAGATGAGATCATTCGATTGTTTCGTGTGTTTTCTGCCTGTGTCAGACAGACGTGAGCTGAATAGTTACAAAATTATTACCGTAATTTTCCTTATTTCCAATTACTCAAAAATTCCAGGCAATTAATCATTTCTCCACTTTATGCAAGAGACACAGAAATTGTTTTTTTGCCTGTTATTACAATATTATCAATAATTGGAATAGCTAAGATTTTTTTCTGTAAAGAACGAAACTCAAGAAACAGACCTTCTTAAACTAAATAATTCACGGCATTTTTAAAGAAGGCCGGTTTCAATGTCCCTTTTCGTTTTCACAACCATCGCTTTCAGATTAATTATAAACGCTTCCCTCGGCTGTATGATCTGGTGCTTTTCGATATCTTCTTCGGCAATCCGCCGGGTAACTTTTTCTACTTCTCCGTCAAATTCAGTCAGATACCGGGCGATCCGTTCCCGCAGCGCTACCGTCTCGTCAATGGAACCGGCAAAGTGAGTTTGAATATCCGTTCTCCCTTTGATCACCCCGGTGTGAGGCAGCGCCAGGATATCAATGT
This sequence comes from uncultured Deferribacteres bacterium, assembly GCA_913009825.1. Classification (GTDB taxonomy): domain Bacteria; phylum Zhuqueibacterota; class JdFR-76; order JdFR-76; family DREG01; genus DREG01. The sequence goes on along the minus strand of CAJVYQ010000018.1, from coordinate 30,790 downwards.
CCAGCTTTTGTAATTTGTAAAGTGAAGCAAGATAATCATCGTAATTGGAGAGAAATGTTGCCTGAATAAATCCGGTCGGCGTGGGCACGCCGATTCCGTCGCTGCAGTAGAGAACTTTATCCGGCAAAATATAAAATGCGATGGAATCTCTGCTATGCCCCGGCATGTAGATAATCTGCATGCTGATAGTATCATCCGGGTAAATGATCTCCTGATCCCGGAAAATCCTGTCGATTAAAAACGGCCGGAACTTCGCTTCCGGCGGCAGCCGGATGAGGTGGGCGTACTTCTTTTCTGATTCTTCATTCAACGCCTGCATCAGTTTGACGGCTTTGGGATTGTGCATCACTTCTTGCGCTACAGGATGCGCGCCGGTCTGTAAACCGGGGAATTTTTTCATCAGATAGGGCACGCTGCCCAGATGATCGTAATGGGAATGGGTCAGATAGACAGCCTGCAGCCGGCAATTTCCGGTTTGTAGCCGGTTGATCTGCTGTTCAAGAATCACGGCGGAAAGGGTGAGGCCGGCGTCCAGTAAAATCAGCTGTTTCTTTGCGGCGATGATGTAATTGCATATCATCCGGTTGCCGGCGAAATGAACATGAGGAGATATCCGGCCGGGTTGTGTGATGAACATAGGTTATCTCTTTCTGCGTGTTTTCGGATTAATAAAATGCAATCGATAGCAATTCGGTAATATGTTCGTTTTTTGAATGATAAAAATTGTCAGACAACCTGTCATTCCCGCATGATTTAAGCAGCCTGCCTGTGCAGACAGGCCGATAAGAGCATTCGGGAATGACACTCTTATAATTACTTGCTGTTTTTTAAAGAATTAAAGTGTTACTTAAAAACAACCTATTTAATTCTTACAAACTCAATCCGTCTGTTTTTTGCTCTGCCTTCTTTGGTCGAATTGTCGGCGAGAGGATTTTCTTCACCGTAACCATACGCCACTATTTTATTTGCAGAAATTCCTTTATTCGTCAGGTATTCTTTAACCGACTGCGCGCGTTTGGCGGATAATTTCTGATTGATGGCCGCACTACCCGTATTGTCCGTATAACCGCGGATTTCAATCACAACTTCAGAGTGATCATATAGCATCTGGTACACATTATCCAACGTCAATTTAGCCTGAGCCGTCAATTTGGCGCTGCCGGTTAGAAATGTGACGCCGGGGAAGATTAAATTCACACCTTTTTTCATAGGCGACGGTTCCTTTTTCGGCGCTTCATCGGGACAACCGTCTTCGTCCTGATAACCGTTGACAGTTTCCGCTTTGTTGGGACATAAATCCTTGGTATCGGGGATGCCGTCACCGTCGTTATCGGGATCGGGACAACCGTCCGCATCCTGAAAACCATCAAAATCCTCCGGTTGGTTGGGGCATTTATCATCTTTATCTAAAATACCATCATGGTCGTTATCCGGATCGGGGCAGCCGTCTGTATCCATAAAACCATCGATATCTTCCGGTTCATTTGGGCATTTATCTTTCACATCCGGGATGCCGTCGTTGTCGTTGTCCGGGTCCGGAACCCCGTCCTCATCCTGAAAGCCGTCAAAATCTTCCGGCTCGTTGGGAGCTTTGTCCAGACGGTCGATGATGCCATCGTGATCACTATCTTTGGGGCCGCCGAACAAGAGGTTCAAACCGATACGAAATTCCAGGATGCCGTTATTCACATCGCCGGGACGCTTGGAGACCACATCGCCGTAATTGTCATTATTTACTTTCACCCAATCGTAGCCGTCGCCGATGTTGTCCCGATTTTGATCGTAAAGATAATGATACCTGCCGCTGAGATCCAACAGAAGATGTTGAGACAGGGCAATGGTAACGCCCAGGCCCGCATTCCCTTTGGCATTGTATTGTGTGCCTGTTTTGTTGAAGCCTGAAGGAGAAAACAGATCGCTGCCCCAGCGCTCATAATTTAACTGCCACACCAAAATACCGGCGCCAAGTTGAAGATAAGGCCGGAATCTGCCGTTGTTTTTCAGATAGAGGGAAAAATTCACATCCGCCGGCCATAACCAGGTGCGAAAATATTGCCAGTGCGCCGCACTGGTTTTTGCGAAAGGATCTTGCGCGTCTGCATAGTGGGTCCAGCCATCTCCCGCAGAGAAGCTTAAAACAACGCGGTCAGACAGACCGAAAAACAAAGTCACACCGCCCCAGGGGCCAATCATGGATTTATCAGTATTGCCGCCTACCAGTTTCTGCGGGCCGGCAAAAATACCTATGCCGAAATTTCCGCTAAATTCCTGTGCCGAAACCGCATTGATGAACAATAAACCGAAAAGGAAAAATGCACCTGCCCGGACAATTGATTTCATGTTTACCTCCGTGTGTGTAAATGTTCTGTGAAAAAGAAAATTCCGTTTTTAAAATGAGTAAAAAATACTGAACTCATGCAACAAAATATTTGCTGCTTGCAATTTTTTTTAACTATTCAGGTGTGCTCCATGAATTAATTGTAATCACGCTTCGACTCCGGTCAGCATGGCTATTGAAGCCGGCCTGAGCACTTCGTCAAGCTCAGGATAAACTCAGTGGAAAGTTTCCTGCACATAAAAAAACAAGTGCACCTGAGTAGTTACAACTATTTTTTAGAACTTTAGATAGGCAATACCAGGTTATTCCGGAATGTTTTACCGTGAATTCATTTATTGAATTAAGGTAAATCCTCGCTAAAAAAAATTCCTGAACAACACAATAATCGCTCTTTTGGACGAAAGCCCGAAGAAAGGTGCTTGATAATTTGTTCCACGATCTTCAAATCGTGGATTCACATAAGTACCCGGTTCTCTATTGGTTTTAGCATAATTAGTGTCTGTTCGAAAATACACATGATATTATCATTCCGGCCTGTCTGCACAGGCAGGCAATCTACTCAAGTGCAGCAATGGATTCCCGCTAAAAGCATGCGGGAATGACAAATTCGGACAGGCACTAATTATGCTCGTTTTAATACATCGGGATGATACATCAAATTATAATCCCGGTTTATTTTCTCCCGTAAAACCTGCGCAGCAATCCCCATGGCACAATCACGATAAAAAGATTAGCCAGCAAAACGGCACCGGTGAAAATCCGGTTGTTGTCATTTTGCGCTGCAGCAAAAGCGGCTCCACCACAGCAACCGTTCCCGGTTTCCGAAACTTTGAAATGAAAAACTCTGCTTGCCGTTCGATTGGTATCATAATCTTCTGCTACAATGTAATATGATACGGCAGAGCCGTAGGCCTGCCCGGGAATTCCTGCTTCATATTTATCATTACCCTGCATCTTCATTTGCAATATTTCTTTTTGAGAAAAATTGTTGAAATAATAAATCAATTTTACCGAGGCCAATGAACTGTCATCGATTATATAAGCGGAAATTTTATACGGTCCGGCGGTATCTTTGGTGTCTTTGTATTTTACCGGCAGAGCAACGATGGGTGAGTGTGATAAAGATTTGGCCGCATTCAGCCGGCCACCGGTCAGGGTTAATCCTTCCCAGTTGCCCGGATAATCCACACCGCCCAGCAACCGGAGTTTGACATAATGCATGGAGATACCGGGAAATTCAGCGCGGATAAGGGCGGCGGTTCCGGAAACAAACGGCGTAGCCATGGATGTGCCGCTTAAAATTTCGTATTTATTGTGCAGATAAGTGGAGACAATGTTGGTGCCCGGCGCGGCGATGTCCACTGATTTGGCGCCGTAGTTAGAAAAATTCGCCGGCCGGTCGTCCTCATCGCTGGCGGCAACAGAAATAACATTTTCTTCCGTTAAGTTACAGGGATAGTGAGGGCTGCTGTCATTATCCTCCTTATCATTGCCGGCAGCGGCTAAAAACAGCACCGACCGGCTTGCCGCATATTTTACCGCATCCTCCAGCGTTTGGGAATAATCGGTGCCGCCCCAGCTATTGCTGAGAATTTTAATCCCGTTATCAGTGCCGTAAACGATCGCTTCGGCGGCATCGGCAACTGTCCCGCTGCCGTCCATGCCTAAAAATTTCAGCGCAATTAAAGAAGCATGCCAGGCCACACCGGTTCCTCCTTTCCCGTTGTTTCCCGTTGCGGCAGCAATTCCGGCACAGTGAGTCCCATGACCGTTATCGTCCATGGGATTGTTATCCATGCCTTTAAAATCCCAGCCGCGCCAATCATCCACGTAGCCGTTATCGTCGTCATCGATGCCGTTGTTCTCTTTGCCGTCACCCATTTCACCCGAATTATGCCAATACCGGTCCCGCAAATCTTCGTGGTTATAATCGATACCGGTATCCACGATTCCGATCGATACAGCAGGATCTCCGGTCTGGATTTGCCAGGCCTCCGGAGCGTCTATGTCGTGATCATCTTTGTTGAATAAACCCCACTGATCTTTTAATTTCGGGTCATTTGGCAAATCGAAAGCACGGACGATATAATTAGGTTCTACATAATCTACTATATTCTCCACGGCACAGGCAATAACAACATTCCGTATTTTTTGCCCCGCCGGAGTTTTGTAAACATGAGCGCCCAGCCGCGGGATATGTTTAAGCTGTGTATATCCCTGCGATTTGGTAAATTGATCAATCTGCCCAATCGTAGCTGAAAATTTGTACTTGACGATGACCTGTTCCGGCTGGATAGTAAATTTGTCCAAATCAGCCAATTTAAAAGGGAGTTTCTCCTGTATTTTTTTCTGAACCGTTTGTTCGTCGAGGGTTCGGTAAGAAACATTGGCTTCACTGTATTCAATTTCAGCAAATTCTTCCGCCTTTTTTTGAACCGTTTCCATAGCGCTGTTTTGCGGTAACCGGCAGACGGCAATACGTAAACTTTTCAACTCTCTATCGAGTGTAACATGCAACTGCTGCAAAATCGAATCCCGCCTCGCGTCAGATACATCCGGCTTGAATTTAATCAATATTTCCCGGTTTTGGGAAAACGAGACAGAATTAAAACCGGAGAACAAGAAGAGTACGGAAAAAAATAAAATAACCTTTTTCATTTTCCATCCTTTGACGATCGTTCAGATTTTTGCCCCAAAACTTTGTGTGACATCTGCTGACAAACACCGGTAATTATTTAATTTCAATTCGAACCGGCTGTCCTGCACAGGAATAAGTTAATTGCAACAATTTTTGTGCATCGAACCAAATTTGCCTGTAGAGGATTTCCCCTCTGTTTCCATCTTTGCAACTGATTGTTTGTGGTCGTCCGGGTAAGTGCAAAAAAGTTGTGGCGGGAGCAGCGATATTCAGGAAAGAATCAAACCGGATCCCCAGTGAATCCGTTTCTATGTTGGAGATTACGCCGGAAGATAAAACAACGGCAGAGGTATCCCGCGGAAAAAAGTCCGTATTGAGTAACAATCCGGTTTGTCCCGGGCGAATCTCTTTTTCCGTGATAAGAGGAAGATTGGCAGCGAACAGATCAATAAAATTCCCGGTCATTTTTTTGGCAACGGGATGCTCCCCTTCATCGGAAACATAAATAGCATAATAGGGGCCCCGCTGCAAAACTAAATGGTTCTTTTGCAATGCAACGGCGGCATCTTTGCCGGCATAACTTCTTAAAATCCCCACATAAATGTTCCGGATAATTTCTCCGCTGTTCGGTTTCTTTGCCATCTCCCGCGGAGAACTGTGTTCAGTGTAAACAATCCCTCTCCCTACTTTGTGCAGACCGGCAAACGGGTAAAGCCCGGTTTTGAGCATTTCAAACAGATGTTCATGAGGTCGATCGTACAAATCCGCCCACCATTCGTTCACTTCATCGAATTGATTGGAAATTCCCAGGTAGAAAAACAGCAGTCCGCCTTTACGGCTCACCCAATGACGTAAATGCGGATGAACTTCCGGTCCGGCCGGTTTGTACCCTTCGTAGCTCATAAACAGCACATCGAACCGATCCAGATAATCATCGTCCTGCAATCGTTCCAGCGGCACAATTTGCACCGGCACACCATGCTGCAAAAACGGCATGGCAAGCTGGTAAAAAGATTCCATTTCGCAAGTCCACGGACTGCCGCGCTGGTACATGTAGGTATCGGAAAAAACCACACCGGTCTTTGGCCATGGATTTTCCAGCCACTTCGTATCCTTTGCCGGGAAATCTTGCAAAGATTCGAGCACAAAAGAAAAAACATCGGCATTGTTCTTTGGGTTTGCTCCGGACTTACCGGGGGCAGACCCTGCTGCAACCGGATTAGAAATGTTTTGCCAACTGAAATGTTCCACGGAAGGCTGCATCATCGCGGCAATCAAACTGAAAGGGTTCTCAATTTCTACCGGTAAAAAAACCGGAGTGCTATTTTGATCCGTGCTGTTGGCGAACCAGGAATCTGAAAAATAAGTTTCGGCGAACGGACGATTCCTGTTTTTTCCCTGATACATAAAATTGCCGGATGACAAGAAGCCGCTTTGAGCAATGATACCATCTGCATTGAACAATTTAAGCGCATCTTCCCCCGGAGCAACAATGTTATTTTGGGCATTTGCAATGCTGCCTTTTGTGGCAATGAAAAAATGAACTGTCCTGCCGCGAGCGGCTGAGTATGTTTTGCCAAATTCAGTTAACTGCTGCAGGGAATGAGTGAAAATCTCCTGTTTCAATTTTGCCGCCCGGTACCAGACATCCACAGAATCAGCAGGGTTGCTCCACCGGCTGCCGGTTTTTTTTTGCCAATATGAGATGAACGCCGGTGAATATTGCGCAGATGCAGGACTGTGCGGAAACTCCAACACAATGTTCGCAATCTTTTCATCGATAAAATGCTTGATCATCTGCTTAAAATAGGCAATCCTGGCTGTATCCATCGGTTGGTGCTCCGTAGAAAAAATAACGCCGGGGGAATAACCGCTATTTTTCCAGCTTGCCAATTGCGATGATAGGAGCGCGGTATCCCCGTTAAAACGGATAAAAATCAGGTCGGCTTGAAAAGCGACCGATGGATCATAAGCCAATTCTGTTGTGAGGACCAAATGTTTATCAAGTACGGGCGATATTTTTGCCGGTTCTTTTTTAGATGAACAAGAGAAGAAAAAGCACAGAATAACAAAATTGGCGAAATAGAGGAAACGTTTCATGGAATCACTTTTTTTGATGATCGATTTGCAGTTAACTTACATAAAGCACAGACGACATGCCTTTTAAACTTAAACCTGAATTGAGCGATTCTTAATCTAAATTGGTAATCCATCGGGTGAAATCTCATTCAGAAGGAATCTTGTTGGTTTCTTGCCAAAATTTGACAAGATTCCTCCAGAATGAGCGTGAGATTCGCTCAGTTTATGTTAAATTAAAAGTGACTACTCAGGCATAATTGTTATTTGATGTACAGGAAACCTTCGACTACTCCGCCTGAGACGGATGGCTTGAACAACTATGCTGAGCGCTTGCCCGCCTCTGCGGGCCTCCCTGCTGCGGGTAGGGACGCGAAGCGTGATTACAGTTAATATTATAAAGCATACCTGAATCGTTACGGATTTTAAAAAAATAGTAGTGATCAGTGTCTCATTTAAACGGAAATAAGAACTTGGCGCTTCAACTTGCGTAGAATTAGGCTAAAGCCACTTAAAGTTGGTTATCTATATAAATCCACGATCTGAAGACCGTAGCAATTAATTCTCTCTTTTCTTTTCATTGCCGCGAGCTTTAGCTCGTGGAACGGTTTCGGTATCAAGACTCACCGGACTTTAGCCCAAAAAGAAAACCTGCCAAATTTTCCTAATTTATTGAAAGAAGCACAAACCTTTCAATTTTCAAAAGACTAAATTGTTACTCTCAATTTTATTTTTAAGATAATCACTATTGCTGATAAATGCAAATGAAAGGAAGGTGTACGTAGTGGAAAACACTTATTTTGCCAACTGTTTTGTAAATTCAGCAACATCGGCCGTGGGCAATTGGCGAGTGAAATTCTAACAGACATACGCCGTAGTTTTGCTGTTTATACTTTGCCGATCTTCACTCCAGGGGATAAGACTGTTTACATCGTCCCGGTTTTGAACCATTTAACAGAGCAACGACACGGTTGGGATAAAATCCACTTCGCAAAACATGCAGGAAAGAATCCGCACTCTCTTTTTTATCTTGCGGTAGGACGAAAAAATCGGCTTGTTTATCTCTAAGGCGGATTCTAACGTCTCTAAACAAAAAGTGGTGTCCAATGTTTTCGATAACCGCCAGGAAAGCACATAGCGGCTGAACCAGTCGATTATGGCAACAAGATACATAAAGCCATAACGAAGTGGAATATAGGTGATGTCGGCACTCCGGACTTGATTAACCCGGTCAGTGGAAATATTGCGCAGGAGATACGGGTAAATCTTATGGCCTTTATCACTTTTACTGAGTTTTGGTTTAGGATAAATAGCCTGGATGCCCATTTATGTTTTTTCCTAATCAATTGAACCTTTCTTTCTGATGTTTTTACACCTTATACGACTGTCCGGTTTTATGGGTCCAATATACTACCGGAGTGGAACATGTAGATTCGCAATGAATAATCAAGCTACTCGGTTACGATTTCCGAGAGCCCGTTAACAAGAGAAATCAAACTATCAATATGAGGATCTAATTCGGTTTTTAATTGATCCGGAACGGCTCCGTATCGCTTCAATTTTTCAGTTTTTTTATCGATGAGAACGGACCAAAAATAACTGCTCAAACTCATAAGCTGTTTGCTCAGTGTCCTTTCTTTTACCGGAAGATCATATCTTTCTTTCAGGAATAGAATTTCATCTTCGATTTGCTTTATCTTATTGCAAATTTTATCAAGTTGACACGGACTTATTTCTATTTTTACCGAGTAGACTACTCCGTTGTATTCTCCTGCTTTTAACTGCAGCCGGACGTTATAAAGATTCTTTTCTATCAATTGTAAAATTGCAGCCAGAGAATTTTTTTGCGTTTGGGAAAGCAGATCATTTTTATTGATTTTATTTTGCTCCATGCGGGCCTGCTGAAATTTGTGCGAGTTATTAAAAATTTTGTAACTACTCAGGTCGCCTGAGAGTGAACCCTCAGGCTAAGACATGAAAGCATCCTGAAGGATGCTATCGTAAATAGGACGCTTTAGCGCCCTTTCATTTCTTAGCCTTGTCGTTCACGGCAAGGCGAAAAAGATTGAAAGAAAACACCTGAGTAGTTACAAAATTTTGTTTTACGATTATTAAGTGCCGGGAATCGCCACAGAATTTTTGTGTTTTTCGTCACGATGCAGGTAGATTGGAAGCATATTTCCCGTTCTTACTTTCTCAGGAAGGAAGAATTCGATGACTCATGTGAGAGGGGATGGGCGTGTAAATCAACTTCCGATAGAATCTTATCGTGTCCTGAATCGTTACAATTTCTCACATATTTCGTGGATAGAATCGTTCCAGGTATCAGAAAAATTTTTTCTTGTAAACTGTGTATTGGTTAAAAATTTTACTTACATATCTTCTGGTCTCCCGAGGTAAATAGGGCGCCACGCCTATCCAGGATCTGGGTTGCGGTACACGACTACCGGCGCGTAAAACCTTTCTTCGCCCTGCATTGTAGCTGGCAAAGGTGAAGGCCAGTCGATCTTTGCCTTTTTTTTCCTTCCAAAGCCGGAATAGACGCCAATCGTACAGACAGCCGAGACTGATGTTGTGTTCCGGCGTTAGCAATAAATTGGGATCTATGCCCAGGTGTTTTGCAGTGCCGGGCATAATCTGCATAAGACCAATGGCGCCAACATGACTTCTGGCATTGGCACGAAAACGGCTTTCGGCAAAAATTTGGGCGGCGATTAAACGCCAATCGAAACCAAAACGACGGCTGTATTTTTTAATCAGGTGATCATATTGGGAAATTTGGCGGGCCTTTACCGGGTTAAACAGAAATAACTCGTATTTCAATTTAACCGACGCTGAGTCGATTTTCTTCATAATTCCGGTTGAATCGATTTTTGTTGAAACGTCTTTAACCGGTTTTTCCGCTACTTGTTTACCTGTGTCAAAGCTACAGCCAATCGTCAGTGCAAGAAAAATAAGGAGGCTAAATTTGCCCGATGACATACGCCAAACCCAAAAAGATGGCTGCGATCATAATGGCCAGTCCAAGATTATTCCTTTCGGCTATCTCCGCGCGGATATCTAATTTTTCCAGCCAATCAAATAATCGCCAGGTGAAGAAACAGGCAACCGCAAAAAAAATTGCCTTCAAAATGACATAGGTGAAATTTAAAATATAGGTTTGAGCCAAGTCCTGGATCATATCTCCTCCGGTTTGTTTCCTTCTTTTATTGATTAGATTTGTAAAACAGGCAGTTGGAATTTTATTCAATCGCTGTATCTTTCAAGAAACTTGAAAAAAATTGGGCCGCAGAACTGAAATACCACAGAAGAAACCAAAGATCTAAATCATCTTCGCGGTTAGAGAAATATTTAGGTCATTAAAGGCTAATTTTTAAGTTTCTCATCTACAATTAGATTCGTTATTTTTACAAATTTCCGCCACTACTCAGGCTGCTCACTAAATACAAGAAAAACACTAAAACATCTTTAATTAGTGTCTGTCCGAAAACTCCTCTGAAAGACAGAAAAAAATATCATTCCTGCCGTGCCCGGGGCAGGCGGGGAATCCAATAAAATTATAAATTTATAGATTCCCGTTTTCGCGGGAATAACAAAAAAGAAAGGTTTTCGGGCAGGTACTAATTATCATTCCCTCTCGTGTATTTAGTGTGTTTCGCGGGCTGAATAGTTACCAACTGTTGTTAAAATATAAAAAACCATTTACAGAAGCAACAAAAATAGGTAACCGGGCGATAAATTTTTTAATGGAGTCCGGTTTTAAGACCAATTACCGGTATCTACGACATTTCCGTTGGCATCCCGGCGTGTATAATTACCACTGCCAAGATTATCCCAGGATGATTCGAATACTTTTATACCATTCAGTTTTTTAGTAAAACTGCCGGATTTATCGGGACGGTTTACTATTTCATACTCAGCTCCGGAATAATGGAATAGAAACAGGCCTTTTTTCAGGTTGTTTGCATCATTGCTCCAATTGACTATGCCAATTTCAGCAGCCAATTGTTCAGAAAAAATATGCCAGTCCCCGGCTTTTCCATCAACCGTGGAATTCCCCTGGAGGGCCAGCCAGTTGTTGTAGGAATGGTTATCATCGCTGCCGTTGATGGTTACAGTCCAATCGGTTGTTTCATCTACTTTTTTATTGGCAACGATTGTGGCTTTAAAAACGCCGGCAGATACATTCCAGGTGACTTGGTTTCCTTCGATTTCAGGATGGTTGATTGTGGCAATGGAAAGGTAGGTATAGCCGGGAGCCAACTGATTATTTAATTCCCTTATACCGGTTTGCAATTCCTGAGGTGCGTTTACAGATGAGGGCGCTTTAAAAATGATGATCTCGGGAATTTCGGGAGGATTGTTTTCACTGTCGTTCAGTGTAAGTTTTTCGAAACATCCCATCAGTAAAACGGCTGCAACCAACATAATCAATCCGGAAATTCTTTGCCTTCCCATGTGTACCTCCTGTCATTTGCAGAGAAACGAATATTTGTTTGACGATAGCAATGCGCATAATTGCCGACCCGGTCAAGCAACTGTTATTAAAAGGAATAATCCATCGAAATCTATTCAACAATAATATCATGCTTGTTGCTGAACCACAGAGTATGTTTAAGTGATCAACAAGCGGATCACATTTTTAACAGTCATCAAACCGGCGGCAAAATTGTCATGCGCCTGTTTTTTTATCGGAAAGGTTCAGAAAAACTTAAGGAAGGTAGAAAATAAATGCGGCGTATTTTTGAGATACGCCGCAGATTGCAGGAAAAGAGCCCGGTTTCGCTAATCGAATAACACCGGGTCGAATTTAAACTCGATATCGATCGGGATGTCGCTGAGATTGTTCAGTAATTTCTGCATTTCCGGAGGGATAATTCCCATCTCTTTTACCCATTGCCCGGCTTTCTCATAATTCCCATCGCCTTCGATCATCAAAAGATCGATGGCTAATTTTTTAATCGCCGTTTTCATCCAGGCCAGATTGGCGCCATAACGACCGGAGGCCTGATCGAAAATGACCGCTTTTTCTTTGACCAGGTAGTTGAATTCAATCATATTGGCTCTGGCATGCGCATCGGTGGCGCCAAAGCGTACGGCGCGGAAAATGGACGCTAAAAAAGTTACGTACGATTTGGTTTCCAATTCGGGTGATAATACGCCTCTTCTGACAAAAAAATCCACATTGAATAAACCAACGACGTCCGCTTTCGCTTCTTCAATGGCCGAATAATTCTCTTTTAATGCTTCCCGAACCGTGACGCCGTTTTTCCCTTTCACGTAATTCAGACCCAGCGGGTGAGCTAATTCGTGCAGCAGTGTGTTGGTGAAAAATGCATCGCCATCCACGTAACTGTGGAATTCATCCATTAAAACCCGTCTGGAGATGGGCACCATTATTTTGTTGAATTTTGCCAGAATTACATTTTTTTGCTGAACCGTGCGCGCCCCCTTCAATTCCCGCACCCGTTCGTCATTGGGCAAAGAGAAGGCGATACTTTTCACGGCCACATTGGCATCGGCGGAGGTGTACACGGTATTGAACACACCGATGGGCGCGCGTGGCGCCGCTTTCACTTTTTTATAAAGCCGGGGTACGGGCAGTTTATGCTCAAGCTGATTCATATATTTTTTAAATCTGGCCAATTTTTCGGTTTCTTTTTTGTCCCGGATCATAACAAAACCCTCGTAAGAAGCTTTCAATCCCATCAATTTATCTTCATAAGTTTCGATGGGGCCGATGACGATGTCCAGCGGATTATTTTGCAAATCCATCCAGGCCATATCGCTGTTAAAAAAATCTCCGGCAAGAAGCGCTTCGGCGCGCAAAGACAAATATTTTTTGAACCGTTCGTCCCGGCAAATTTCCGCCGCTTTGCGCAGATTAGCTGCCGCTTTTTCCAGCGAGGCGCGATATTCTTCTTCATAAGGTATAGCTACTAATTGACCGTCTTCTCTTTTGATGACCGTATTCAGCTTGTAAAATTCCTCTTTTTTCTCCGGGTGTTCAGCGATAAATGTTTCAAACTCTCCCCTTGTCAGATCCTCCGGATAGAATCCCGCGCCGGGCGGATGAGGCGTATCACCGATGAACGGCTTGTCGCCATCCTGCCGGTCGAACGGTCCGTAATTGATATTCAGAAAATGAAGGTAATCTTTGTCGATGGGAGCAGTGGATTTTGCCAGTTCTTGTTTCATAACCAGCGCTTTATTGTAACTCTGCCGCCAAAAAATATCATCGATGGCCTGTGCCGCGTTCACCAAATATTTCAGTATGTCCATCTGATTATCCGTCAGAGAAGTTCGGTCGACTTTTAACTCCACTACCGTATATTTTGCCAGTTTGGATTTGATAAATTCGGGATTCTGATTCCTTTTCATGGATATTTTCTCCTGTTGACTGCAACCGGCCATCAAAATAAAAATCATAAAAACCAGTGTGATCATTCGTTTCATGCAACTCTCCTTTTTGTTATTTGATTTCAACCTCAACCACGTGCGATGTATCCACGCCTGAAATATCAACCACTTTTACTATAATTTTCTACCTGTTTTTGTAAAAGTATGCGGCGCAGTGTTCAATTCAATCTTTGACTTTTTTTTGGTGCGGAACGACTGCCAGATATTTTCAAAAATATAATTGCCCGTCCAAACTTTTTTTACTTCATTGGGCGGATTGCCATCCGCCCCTGCATTTATTTGGATAACTTCCTTTTTATCCTCGTAATCAAAATCAACCGACCGGTAATCAATCCAGTCTGTCCAGTTTTTTATGAGCAGTTCCCGCGGTAAAATGCTGTTTTTATCTTTGCTTAATTTGGTGATCCGCCCTTTTTCAATGATGACCTTTGAGACCGGCCTGTTTCTTTTCCTTCCTCGGCTCATCAATGTGTTCGATGGAATGAAAAGGCAGCACGGCGCCGGTCACGGTTTCATTGCGCCCGTTCCAAAACAGAAAAACGTCCTCGTCATCGGCGTAGATTTTGTAAATAGTTTCTTCAGGCAGGGGTTTGCCGTTTTTAATTAATTCGATAATTTTATTTTTTTCGGATTCGGTTAAATGGATTTCACCCATCAATCGCCTCTGTTTTTCTTTAGTGAAATTCAAGTTTCGGAAAGCCCGGCAATATTATCGGTTTTTTTAAATTTGTTTTTCTCCGTTCGCCTGTCAAAGTATAAGGTGCTCTTAAAAAAAGACTCGTTCCTCAGTTCCTTTTAGACGCGTCAAGGATGGTGATTCCGACCAGTTTTTCACCCCGATACCGGTGCAAAATACCATCTGTCGACATTTCAGAATCCGTCGCTTTCTGGGGACGTTCAAAACTGATATAAAGCACATCGGCTTCCTTGTCGTAATCGATCCACATTTTAGTTACAGGAAATTTTAAAAGATGCGGCGTTGCTTTGAATACTTCTGATAATGTCTCTTGTTTTAAAATTTCTTTTTCCATAAAATTTCCTCTTTTTCGAGTTTGATTTTCCTGGTAAAATATGCAGTAATGAGAAACCCATCATCGTCAAATTCCTTGTAAACTACTGCTAATAATTTATTTCTTTTAACTTCCTGTATAGCAATAGAAGCGCCTCCATAGCCTTTGATAACATAATCGGCATCCTCCATTGTTTGGAGAACTGCGTCATAATAACCTGCCATATCATCATGGTTTTCGACAATATGCGTCCATCGTTCATCAGTTAGCCTTATTGCCACATTATTAACAGAGTATGTAGTATTTAACATAAATATTTCTTTCCCTGATACTCAATTTTGAAATTTTTTAATTGCTTTATATTACCTCCTTAATCCATGCTAATGAACTGCTTGGAAAATGTTTTAAATTCATTCTTCCACTGTCATCAAATCATTTTATTCAGCTTCTATTAAAGCGCCAAAATAAAAGGTACCATTTCATTGTATAAAATCAAGTAATTTTCGGAGAAAAGGTTGACCCAATAATCGACTTGCGCTTGGTTGCTAATGCTATTAAATTAGATCAGTTGAAACAGAAATTTATATCATAATGATCAATAAACACACATACTTTTTGCTTGCCGCTATCTACCTTTTCCTCGGTTTTGCCGCGGTTATTGTGCAATCCGTCTTAATCCGGGAATTTCTGGTCATCGCTTTTGGTAATGAATTGGTGATCGGTGTTTTTTTTGCGGTCTGGTTTCTTTGGATCGTTTTAGGCGCGGCGTCCGGCTCCCGGATTGGCCGAAAATGCAAAAATCCCTATTCTATTTTTTGGTTGCTACTTTTAACCGGATTGATTCTGTTCCCATTGCAAATCGTTGCCATCCGTTTTGGCCGTGCAGTGTTTTCCACTCCGGTGGGGACCTATTTATCATTCAGCCGGATCTTTTTAATCGCGTTTGTATCCATGTCCACGTTCAGCTTTGTTATCGGTTCAACTTTTCCATTGGGTGCGCAGGTCTTTCGGAATGCGCTCACCCGACAGGGAAAAATCATCGGCTATCTTTATCTGTTCGAAGCGTTAGGCAGTCTGGCGGGAGGGGTGCTGTTTTCATTTTTTCTTATCGGCCATTTTGATCCGTTTCGGATTGCATCTTTCCTTTTTTTAATTGCGGTTTTTCTGCTTGTGATTTCATTAAAATTTATTCTGTTGGAAAAGAGGATAAATTGGTTGATTTTAACAAGCATTTTAATGGGAGTACTTCTTTCGCTGTTCAGCGGTTCAATGCAAAAATGGAGTCTGCGGGAACGATGGCAATCCATTGGCGGAAAACAAAACCGCTTGATTATTAGTTTAAATACGCCGTACGACCATATCTCCGTGAGTAAGCTGGGTAGTCAGTTTAGTCTGTTTCAGAATGGCAATGTAGCCTTTTCGTTTCCCGATCCTTATGCTTTCCGGTTGCTGGCAAATTTGATTCTGCTGCAGCATCCCGATCCAAAACGGATTCTGGTTATCTCCTCCGGGATTTCCGATCTGTTGCATTTTATACTGCAACATTCGCAAGCGGAATTATATTGGCTGGTACGGGATCGCCGGATTTTGACTGTGCTTGAACCGCTGTTTGCCGATTCTCTCCTTGCCGATTTTAGCAGAGATCGTCTGCATTTGATCTTTGGCGATGGCCGTGTGTATCTGATCAATTCTACCACCAAGTACGATTTAATCTATCTCGATTTACCGCCGCCTGCAACCGCAGCGCTTAACCGGTATTATTCCCGCGGGTTTTTCCGCCTGGCTTATTCCCGTTTAACGGCCAATGGCGTGTTGGGATTTCAACTTCCCGTTTCGGAAAATTATCTGGGCGAAGAAATCCTACAATTTGCCTCATCCATTTATTTAACGTTGACGGATGTATTCAAAGAAACTTTGTTAACTTCCGGAATGAAAAATTACCTGTTTGCGGCAAAAACCGGCGGCGTTTTGGCGCGGGATCAGAAGGCGTTAACACGTCGTTGGCAAGCGGGTATGTACCGGGATAGCAAAGCTTCACTTTTCAGCCTCTATCCTTTTTTCGATACGGCGAGGATTTCTTTTTTGCAACAAAGCCTGCAATCCGTTTCTCACCCGGTGCGGAATACCGATCAACGGCCGGTGAGTTATCTTTATAATTTGCTGCTTTGGAACCGCTACAGTGGTGGCGACAAGATTCTTTGGCTCCTTTATGGATTTTTGCGCCGGCTGCGGGTTGTTCATTTTCTGATTGCTTTTGTTTTATTATTTGTACTGCGGATAATTATGCTTTGGGCCGGGAAGGAACCTCCCCGGGGAACGTTGCGGTGGAACAGTTTGATGAGTGTTTCCGTTTCAGGGTTTACGGCGATGGGACTGGAGATTATTCTGCTGTACGGATTTCAAAATCTTTTTGGTTCTTTGTACCAAAATATTGCGCTGGTAACCGCATTTTTTATGTTTGGTCTGGCCATAGGCAGTTGGGTCATTAACCGTTCGCTGCCGGCAAAGCAGAGTATAAAATGGTATTTCATCCTGATGGAAATCCTGGCTCTCTCGGTTGCTGTTGGTTTACCTGCTGTTCTGAAAATGTGTGGTCAATTGATTTTTATATTGCGCAGCCAGGTATTGCTGCAGGGGATCTATCTATTCATTGTGCTGGCGGTTGGCGCACTCACCGGCGCCGTTTTCCCGCTGGCGGGGAAAGGAATGACGGAATCCGGTGCCGATCTGACCGGAAGCGCCGGCTGGGTAGATGCCGCGGATCATTCCGGAGCCTGCCTTAGTGCATTTTTCATGGGGACGTTTTTCATTCCCCTGCTGGCGATAAACGGAGCCGTTTTAATAATAGCCATATTAAATTTATCAGCCGTCTTGCTGTGGTTGGTTCCCTTTAAACTTTTTGCCAAATAGACTGCCGTTATCCGGTATAACCGGATTTTATTTAAATTTTCCCCTCAGTGCCCCTTGTGGTTTTGTTTTTCCCACTTGTGCATCCTCACCGGCGTGGTTCCGCCGACTTCCAGAATAATCACAAACCTTTCGTCCGGTGATGCTATGGCCAGACGGGGGGCCTGAACAGCCGGTTTTCCGCCCTGGATGAAATCGATCGTTTCCAAATTGGAATTTAAAACCCGGACAGAGCCGGAGGGCGTGGCCGCCAAAAAAACGGTTCCGTCCCCGCCGCAGGAAACACCGCCCATGCCGATATTTTGGCAAAGTAAATTATCTTTTGCTCTGTAATTTAAATACGGGCCAGATCCCGTTTTAAACCAGACATGCACTTGTCCCTCCGTACGACAGGCAACGAAAACATATTCACCACCCGGCGTAACTGCGATATTGTTGGGTGAATGAACGCCGGTGAATTGAAAACGGTTCATCAGATTACCCTGAGCATCAGCAATATACCATCCTTTTTTTTGCAGTACAAAAAACCGGTTTCTCCCATCCACGGCGAAATTCGTGCCCGGTTGAGGCAAACTGCAAAATGGCCTTAATCTTCCCGATCGATTGTCACCGGACAAAACAACGGCACTCCCGTTTTTATCGACAAGAACGGCAATTTGGTTATCGGCGGGGGTTGCCAATCCGGCGACATTAGTCAATCTGTTTAAATGCCCTTTTTGATCCGTGTACGAAATGATAGGTGAAAACGGTTTTTCTTCACCGGCGGCAGAGAAAACCCGCAAACCTTTGTTAGGTTCGTAAATCCAGATGTTTCCCTGTCGGTCGATAGCTGCTTTGGACGCTAAAGTGAGGGGCGGTCCAATGTCTACATTTTGGCCAAACATCTGCACGGGCGTATCCACAATAATTTGGCGCGGATCACTGGTGATGGGGAACAGGGTAGTATCCTGTGGATTGTAGGCCACAATTCTGAGAAAATAGGTATCTCCCGCTTGCTGCGGCGGAACTTTGGCAGGTGTGTACCAGTATTCCGGCTTTTTCGCAATTTGCCGCATGCGGAAGCGGTTCAAACTTTGGAATTTTTCATCCTGCCAGATACTCACTACCCGTAATCGGGATGAGGTCTGAACCCCGGTAATTTTACAAACGATGCGGATAGAATCTTCTGTTGTGGGAAACCGGGGAAAGCGGTGTACTTGAGAAATGAAATGTTTGGGCTGCCGGGTAGTTAAATCCGGCAGTTTTGCCGGCCGGGTGAAGATGGAATCCGAAAGAAAAATGGCTGTATCATTGGGCAAATGTTCCCTGAATAAATTGCTGTAAGCAAACAGCGAAAAACCGGAGAAATGCTGCGCGCGCGCGATTTTTATCTGCTTCTGCAGCAACGTTTTATCCGGGTAGATCATCAGACCCGGACAAATAAGATGGCCGGGTAAAGAGACGGCATGTCTTTTCAGCCAGCGGGTAAACATGGACAAATCGCCGGTATAGGTCATGGGAAAGATGATATCGATGATCCCTTCGGCCAGCCATCGATGTGATTCCTGGAGAAAAACGCGCTGGGCGATATCGTAATCTCCGATAACGGCAGAGCTAAAAACGAAGCCGGGATGTTTGGCTTTTACCGTGAGATACACATCCCGAAGCAGATTAGTAAGCGCTTCCCGGCGAAATTTATTCCATTGCCTAGTGGAGTCCTGCGGTTGAATGTGATATTTGTCTGTGAACAGTTCCAGTGATTTCCGATCATAAGAACATCCCGGACCGGGGTAGCGAAAATAATCGAAATGAATACCATCCAAACCGGGTGTATCGGAGAGTTCAAAAATAACGGATTTAAGATATTTTTGTACATCGGGATGAATGGGGTTCAGCCAGACGTAATGTGAGTTGAGCGGCATGGGGTTCCCGGATTCGTCGGTCATGAACCAATCAGGATGAGCACGATAAATTTGTTTCTGATTTTGCGGCGGTTTATCACCGCGCCAGCCGGGCAGCACGTTGATCCAGGCATGGAGTTGGATTCCCACTTCGTGAGCCTCGGCAATCGCCATTTTAAGCGGGTTCCAGCCGGGGTCCGAGCCGCCCATTTCCCGGGCCCACGGCTCAATATTTGAAGAATAGAAAACGGTGGCATTGCCCCGAACTTGAAAAAGGAGAAGATTGAAACGAAACGCAGCGGCATTTTTTACGATGTTCCGGATATCCTCCGGTGAAGAGTAATCCCAACGGGTTACCCACAGGGCGCGGATTTCGGTTTCATTATTTTGCGCATCGACAGACCGGTTTGGCAGAGCAAGAAAGTTGAAGGAGAATAAAAAAATCAGTAGAAAATTTCGCATCTTTTCCCTTTTGATAGGTCGGTTCCGTATTGTCCGACATGAAATTGGAAATGTTTTTCCAGTAAATGAAACGACCGGGTTGATCCGCCATCGTTTCAGCATGTGAACCATTTAAAATAAGAAAAATATGCTTTTGTTCAACACTTTTTAGAATTATGAAATATTTTCCGGTAGTTTTTGGTTGTATTGGAGAAATGAGGAAACTATGCCGAATCTATTTTAACGGAATTTGCGAAAGGGACAGGATCGATCCGGATTTTTATTTCCGTATTCGGTCGATCTTTATTCAGTTTTTAAATAATAAAGACTGAATAGTTGGGGGAAATAAAAAAATCCTCATTTATCAATAATTTTTGTAACGGATTTTTAGTAAGTGTATCTAAATTGGGTAGTAATGGAAAGAAAAAATGAGGAAGAACGAAATGAAAAAAATGATTGGTTTGATAAGCAGTGCACTGGTGGTTTCCGTCATCGTTTTCGGGTGCGGTAAAAATGAAAATAAAGCTGCGAAAACAGCGGTCGAACAACCCGGGGTTCAACCTGTTGCAGAACGACAGCAGAGAAATTATACCAAAGCTCCGGATTTTACGCTGAAAGATCTGAACGGGAAAAATGTCAGTTTAAGTGATTATGCCGGCAAATTGGTATTTGTGAATTTCTGGGCAACCTGGTGTCCCCCCTGTCGTGCGGAAATCCCCGGTTTCATCCGAATGTATGATAAATACAAAGATCAGGGTTTGGAGATCATCGGCATTTCGACCGACCGTAACGGTATTGACGTTGTGAAACGGTTTGTGGATGCCAATAAGGTGAATTACCCCATTGTTATGTATAATGTGGAAGTAATTCAGAAATACGGCGGTATTACCGGCATCCCAACAACATTTGTGGTGAACAGAAAAGGCGAAGTAGTGAATAAATTTGTCGGCTTCCCCGGCGAACCGGCCTTCGAAAATGAAATTCAGAAGTGGTTGTACAAAAAGGCTTCCTAAAAAATTATCGGTTATATGAGGAAATTTTTTAAAAATCATTTCAAATCGGATTCGGGAGCCTGGTTAAAATTTACCGCGGTTGTTGTTTTGGGTGCCGGTCTCGGGTATTTGTATTACCGCTTTTGGGGTTGTAACGGCACCTGTCCGTTGACAGAAAATGCAAATATTACAGTGGCATTGGGTACCCTGTTTGGGGCAAATTTGAGTATCGATTTTATATTAAAAAAGAAGAAAAAATCAAGTGAATAATAATCAGGAGGAAAGCATGTCGTCATTATTACATTTAGATAGTACCAATTTCACGTCGGAAGTATTGAAATCTGAAATGCCGGTTTTGGTGGATTTTTGGGCGCCCTGGTGTGCGCCGTGCCGTATCATTGCACCGGTTGTTGAAGAGTTGGCTGTGGATTACGAAGGTAAGCTGAAAGTGTGCAAGCTGAATACGGATGAAAGCGGTGAACTGGCTGCAAAATACGGCATCCGGGGTATTCCCACTTTAGGTGTGTTCAAAAATGGTGAGATGGTAGATACAATCGTCGGCGCCGTCCCGCGCAGTATGATCGAAGATAAATTGAAATACTACCTGAATAGCCACGTAAATTAAATTGCTGTGATTGAATCATGAATCGTTTGCAAATGCTCAGACTTTGTCAAATCGGTTGTTGCGGAAAATAACGAAACTGATTGGCAACTCATTGTTACGGTAACACGATTGTAGACAATATGTATTATAGGGCGGCCGATTGAGTCGCCCTTTTTTATTGTTTCTGGAATTTTTAAATTTTATATTGAAGGAGGTAATAAGAGAAATTCAAAAAGAAAGAGTAAAATGAATCGATCAAAAGAGTTAGTAAAACGGATGAAAAAGCAGGAACCTGCAGCCTTTTCTGAATTAATAGATTTATATGGTGAGCGCGTTTATAATCTGGCGATGAAAATTTTGCGCAATTCCACCGACGCAGAGGATGTTTTCCAGGAAACTTTCACCGCAGTCTATGAAAAAATTAATACGTTCAATGAACAATCGTATCTGTTCACTTGGATATACCGTATCGCAACCAATTTTGCTCTGATGAAAATACGTTATAGCAAAAGAGAAAGCGTGACGGAAACAGAATTGGATTATTACGATAATAGAGAGAATTTGCCTGCTTCTTCCCAAAATTTTTACCCGGAACAGGTGGTTCTGAATGAAGAACTAAAAGTTGAATTGGAAAGAGCGCTGGCGCGGATTCCGGAAATGTACCGCACCATTTTCATCCTGCGCGATCTGGAGCATCTCTCTACCGCAGAAACGGCGGCTATTTTAAATATCTCTGAATCCAATGTGAAAGTTCGCTTGCGCAGGGCAAGATTATTTTTGCGTGACGAAATGTGTCTCTATTTTGATCGCTGCAAGGAAAAGGAATATATTAGTGATGACGAAGAACGAACAGAAATATTTTAGAGAAATATGCGAACGACTCGAAGAAGATATGGACACACCTGCCTGTGCGGACTTTCTGCAGCAATTAGAAGATGCCCCGGAATGCCAAAAATTTTTTGAAAGTGTTCGCCGCGTTGTGGATTTATACAATGAGTGCCACGCCACAGTTAAGCTTACAATAGAGATGGAGGAAAAGCTGATTCGCAAAATAAAACAGAAAAATTCTTCGGCGGAGTAATATAATTATTTTTAGTTTCCTCGCAAAATTAATACTGGGATTTTTCAACTCTGTGAGGAAAGTGATTCTGTGAGCAATTATAAATATTTATTTTTAAACAGGGTCATAATCAATCCGGTACTTCTTTTACAGCTGCCACGATGGCTTGAATTAGAAAAAATACTTTTAATTTTCCGGCACGGGAATGGTAAAAAAGAAACGTTTTCGTTCAGGTGCTATTTTAAAAAGGGTACCTGCTTCCGGGGCTATTTGCATGATGGGGTAAAATGTTCGTGAATATGGGGGATGTTCATCAAAAAATTTACAACAATTTATTTCCCCTTTTGTATCTTTTTCCGCAATTTTTTTACATTTTTAAAAATAACTTTGAAATCTTCATTGGGCCCCTCTAACTCCTTCTTTTTATTCCTCAATTTCTCTAACCGAATGGCTGTTTCAAGATGCACAAGGGATTTTTCTTTCTCGCCAAGGTGGTACAACGGCAGCGCCTGCAAATAATGGCACTCAACAAGGTAACCATAACTTTTATATTGGTAATCCATGAGTATCTCAAGCAGATGTTTTGCGGTGGCCAGCATACTTCTCCAGTTTTGTTGGCGTTCAAAAATTCTGGTGCGAAAATAAAGGATGGAAGGATCATTTGGGAAATGAGAATGAAGCCAATTATTTACGATGAGCGCGCTGTCATATTTTGTTTCATTATAATAAACGGATGAAAGAGAAATACGCGCTTCCACACCGGCATATCTCCCTTTTTCGATGGCCAGTTTCAATTCGTTGATTCCCCGCTGCCGCTGATCGGAAATAAAAGGCAGGAAACGGAATTTTTTTGTCAGAGCGCTGCGCCAATAGTGGTACAGCCCCAAGCCGAAATATGCGTCGTAAAAATCCGGTCGTTTCTTTAAAGATTTATTTAGATTTTTTAAACCCTTGATGCCGTCAATAAAAACATGCAGCCAGTCCCGTTTATAAACCCGATGAATTCCGCGGAAACCGTAAGCGCCGCCGAGATAAAAGTAAGCCAGTTCATCATTTTTATTTTTTTTTATATATTTTTCCCCTTTTTTAATAGCTAAATTAACATTTTTTTCAAACTGTTTTTCAAACGTTGTGATGCGGTAATCCTGGTTGAACAGGTCGTACACACCGGCCTTGTAAAAATAACCGATGGGATGCTCCGGAAAATAAGCGATCAATCTGTCAAAAGTTGCCAGAGAAGAATCCAATTGTAGATTGTGAATCTGTTTGATGCCCAACGCCACCAGAGAATCCGTCTTGGGAAACTGAGTTAAATATTGACTCTGCGAACGGTCGGGAACAAGATTTAGAACAAGAAGGATGCAGAAAAAAAAGGAATATTTCATTGCTACTCCTTTGCAAACAGAACCGGGGCTCTTAAGGTGATCCGTAAAGATTTACCAGAAAAAGGCTTAAATCAGGCACATAGGTAATAATGATCAGACTGATCAGCAATATAATCAGAAATGGAATGGCAGCCATGTAAAGTTGCGGAATCGGTTTTTTAAAACGGAAACTGGCGATGAACAGATTGATCCCTACCGGAGGCGTTGTATAACCGATGCCAAGGTTTGCTAAAAAAATGATGCCCAGATGAATCGGATCGATACCGAAACTGAGAGCTACCGGTGCGATCAGCGGAACGACCACAATGATGGCGGAAAAGATGTCGATCATACAGCCTACGACAAGAAGAAAAAGGTTCAACATTACTAAAAACCAGATTTTACTACTTACATATTGCTGCATCATGTGCAAGATGTGGGTTGGAATCTCAGCGTCAATCAGGTAATTGGTAAGGCCAAGTGCAGTGCCCAGAATAATCAAAATACCACCGACCAACAGCATGCTTTCCCGCATAATGCGCGGCACATCCCGGATTAAATTGAGCTCACGATAGAAGAACACTTCGGCCACCAGGGCGTAAACAGCAGTGATGGCCGCAGCTTCTGTAACTGTAAAAAATCCGCCGTAAATACCGCCGATAATTAAAAAAGGCAGTGGAATTTCCCAAGCGGTTTCTTTTACTGCGTTGGCCAGATTTTTCCAGGAAAAAGGGGTAACCGGAAGTTTGGCCCGTTTACCGGTGAAATAGCTGTAGGCCATCAGCAGGACTACCATGAGCGTGCCGGGCAAAATTCCGGCTAAAAAAAGTTTGTCGATGCTGATTTGGGCAACCAACGCATAAAGAATGATGGGCAGACTGGGCGGAAACAGCAGCCCTAAACTTCCGGAGGCGGTGAGTAATCCCAAAGAAAATTTTTCCGGATAGTTTTCATCAAGTAAGGAAGGAAGCAGCAAGCCGCCGAGGGCAATGATGGTAACGCCCGAGGCGCCGGTGAATGCCGTAAAAATGGCGCATGAAATTAGGGCGACAATGGCCAGACCTCCGGGCATCCAGCCGAACAGCGCTTTGGAAACATTGACCAGCCGCTTTGGCGTGCCGCTTTCCGAGAACAGATAACCGGCAAATGTGAATAACGGGATAGCCAGCAGGGCGGGAGCGTTGGCCAGACGGTACATTTCGATGATGATTGCCGAACTGTCGATGTCCTGTGTGTGGAAACTGATTAAGGCAATGGCGCCGATAATGATAAAAAGCGGCGTGCCGAACAGGGCCATCAACAGGAAGAAAAGACCAAACAGGGCAATTTCCATTTTACTCTTCTCCCCCAAAAAATGGAGTGGCTGCTTTTATCAAAAACCTGAATGTGATGACGATGAAGCCGATCAGGATGATGCTCATAAACAGCCACAACGGAATACTCAAAAACAGGGTGGTTCCCGCCGCCCGTTCATCGCGGATGAAAACATAAGCCGCCCGGCCTAACAATCCGCTGATGAAAGCGGAAAAAAGATTAGTGATAAGCTGCGCCCAACGTTTGGCTGCGGGCTGCAATAATCCGGAGAAAATATCAATAGTGATGTGGCGGTTCTCCCGGGTGGCTAAACTGGCGCCTAAAAAACCCACCCACAAAACCAGATGACGAAGAAAGGTGTCGCCCCAAATAATTCCCGATGAAAAGAAATTGCGCAAGATAACCTGAAAAAAGGCAAAAAGGACCATTACACCCAGAGTTAATACCAGGAAAGCGGATTCAATTCGCGACAAGAAACGATCGATGGAAAGAAGTATTTTCACATAGCCTCTTTATTTGCCGCTCTATTGACTGTTGTCTGCTTTGGCGCGAAAATCCGATATAGCGGTTTCAATTTCCTGCAACAGTTCTTTCGGGTAAAATTTACCAATCAGGCTTTTTCTGGCAGAAGCACCCACATCGTAATAGGATTGCAGAGTAGTCGCATCCGGTTGTTGTAACATTTGGATTCCGTTCTTTTTCAGCGTTACGATAGCCTTCGCATTGTCTTCGCGACTTAGCAGCGTCAATTTTCTCATGTATTTTTGTGCCAGATATTTCAATGTTTTCTGATGATCTGCCGGGATTTTTTTGTACATTCTTTTAGATATTAGAACCGCGCCGGCGGCATCGGCCAGAGGAACCGGCATCATATACTTTACTTTGGTGAACCATTGCAAAACAACAGCGGCCAACGGTGAAGTGTACACGCCGTCTACCATATTGGTTTGCAGCGCAGTCATAACATCGATAACAGAAAGGGGAATCGGATTTAAGCCGAATGCTTTGAATGTGGCTTCTGCCACCTGGTCGCCCTGCCAAACCCACATTTTTGTTTTGCGCATTTCTTCCAGATTATTTACCGGATTTTTAGTGAATACATAGACAAAACCGACTTCCGCCCAGCCCAACAGTTCGTAACCGTTTTTCTCGAAATCTTTGGCAAAGATATCGTTAAATTTATGGTAAATATAATCGACTTCTTTGTAATTTCGGAATAAAAAAGGTGTGTCCAGTATCCTTACTGAAGGGGCGATTTCCCCCAATCCAACTCCGGTGAAACCGCCGGCATGGAGTTGTCCGATGCGGATTTTGCGCAGTACGTCTCTTTCATCGCCCAAAACACCGCCGCCGTAAATTTTAAACCCGACTTCTCCGTTGGTCTGCCGGCGCAGTTCCTGATCGAACTCCCGCATGATGTTCATCCAGGTTGATCCGTCCGGCGCCAGCGTGGCAAATTTTATTTTGTATTTTTGTGCCGGCGAAGCCGCCGGAATCATCAACAGAAAAATTAAAAACAAACCGGGCCAACTTTTTATTTTCATCATTTACCTCGTCTAAAAAAACAGATCCTCTTCTTGCTGCAATAATGCTTTCGCTTTTTTTTTGGCAATTTCATTGGACAGACGCTGTTCCGGCAACAGGTTTTCGGATGCGGCTATAATCTCCTGCAACAGATTTTTAAACAGTTCCCTATCCTGAACCTGCACGGCATAAGTTTTAGCATACAGGTACTTCGCCAATAGATATTTGTTTTGATTAATACGGAAGCAGGCCTGAAAATGTTCCTTCGCTTTGGCGGGATTGCCGCCCAGCATGGCCGGGCGGGAAGCTAAGATAGCGCCTAAAAAGAGATGGGGACCGCCGTAGTAAAAAGTCTCATCAAGTTGCAGCGCCCGCTTCATCAGTGCTTCCACCTTAGATAAATTTGCCAGCGCATTCACTTCCGTTTTGTTCAGATTGATATAACTGCCCCAGGCGTTGGCAGTCCAGAACAAAGCCGGAACATCTTTCTTTTTGAATGAACTGAGCGAGGCAGTGAATTTTGCCGGATCTCCCGCGCTTACGGCGGCAAACGACCGATTCTTTTTTAAAACAGTCATAGCAAAATCCCGGGCGCGCAGATAAAAACGGCTCGCCCGTTGGGGAGATTGATCCTCAACAAAACCCAGCGCATATCCGGTGTAGCCTTCCGCCGCCATCAGCAAAAGTTTTGTGTTTCCCGGATCGCTTCTTAGCAGCGCTTCCAATAATTTCAGATCGGAAGCGATTGCCTGTTCAGCGAGGATCAGATCGCTCTCTTCATTGATTGCAGCCATTCCGTTTACTAAAATTCCGCTGGTAAAGTGCACCACCAGTTTTTGTGTGCTGCATCCGGTTAAAAGTAACAAGAGAAGGAAGAGAAAAGAGGAAAACGAATGAAATTTTTGGGCTAATTTGCTGTAATTTTTCATCATATTCGCCATCTGTTTTACTGTCAGGTTCCCGGAAAATGAACGCCTTGAAAAAATTAAAAGAAATGTAATAAAAAATCGTGTAAAATTCCAGACGTAATTCAGATATTAATTTTCCCGCATTGCTATTTGACTACCAATTAAAAATTACAAATGAAAAAATTGTCATAAACAAATTTTTTCTTGAGAAATTGAATAAAAATTAGTACATATAAAAACAGATTTTTCTCTAAAATAAAATACGATTTATTCCGGATTAAATCGTAACTTTTGATTGTTATATTTTAATAGATTTCTCTTGAAACAAAATGCTCAATTTTTATTGACTGTTTCAAATTAACAATCGAAAGGATGCGATTATTTTGAGCACTTTTCTCCATTTGCAATATCAACATTCAATTTTTGAAATCATTCAACCCTCTGTTATTTCTGATCCGTTTCTATTTGGAGAGGAATTTTGCGTCCAAAGGTTGAATAGTTTATGATCTTTCAATAAGTTATTTTTCTCTTCGCAAGCTTTATGGTGAGGATGAATGATACAGCTTATTACATGATGTCCGGAAAAGGAGAAGAAATGGATTTTTTAAATATTGATTTGTGAGAAATCGTATTTTTCAGACGTTGTTTCAGGGGACGCTCTAATCAACTAAAATTAATAACATGATCGGGAGGTAACATAATGCCAGATTCAACATATCAGATTAAAAAGGTGGCCGTTTTAGGGGCCGGCGTGATGGGCGCACGTATTGCCGCTCACCTGGCAAATGCCGGGATTGAATCTTACTTGCTGGACATTGTGCCCAATAAATTGACTGCGGAGGAGGAAGCCAAAGGGCTGACTCTAAAGGATGCGCAGGTTCGTAACCGGTTCGCCGCGCAGGGATTGCAGACTGCAATCAAATCGAAGCCTGCGGCCTTCTTTATTCCGGAATTGGCGGAACTGGTCACTATCGGAAATTTTGAGGATAATTTGGCCTGGGTGAAAAATGTGGACTGGATTATCGAAGTAGTAGTGGAACGGTTGGACATTAAGCAGCAGTTATTTGAAAAAATTACGGCGCTGCGGAAACCGGGAACCATTGTCACCAGCAATACTTCGGGAATTTCCATCGCAAAAATTGCCGAATACATGAGCGAGGAATTCAAACGGCATTTTCTGGGCACTCATTTTTTCAACCCGCCGCGTTACATGCGCCTGTTTGAAATCATTCCCACTGCGGACACGGATCCGGAATTGATCCGGTTTATGAGTGATTTTGCCGAAAAGACACTGGGTAAAGGAGTGGTTTATTGCAAGGATACGGCAAATTTCATTGCCAACCGCATCGGCGTGTTCGGCATGATGTACACATTGCATCAGATGATCAAAGACGGATTGACGGTGGAAACAGTGGATGCCGTCACCGGCCCGGCGACAGGCAAGCCGAAAAGCGCCACGTTCCGCACCGCAGATCTGGTGGGGATCGACACGCTGGTTCATGTAGCCAACAACCTTTACGAGGCCGCTCCGGATGATGAAATGCGTGAGATTTTCAAAGTGCCGGATTTTATCACCAAAATGGTGGAGAACGGCTGGCTGGGTGATAAGAGCAGGCAGGGATTTTACCGCAAAGATAAAGATGCGTCCGGCAAGCGGATCATCAATGCGCTGCGTTATGATACTATGGAATACCAACCGCGGGAGAAGGCAAAATTTGCTTCGCTGGAGATGGCCAAAAACATTGATGATGTGGGTGAACGAATCAAAACATTTGCCAATGCAAAGGATGGCGGCGGTAAATTCTTCTGGGAAACCATGAGCGCGGTATTGATTTATACGGCCAACAGAATTCCGGAAATCACCGATGCTATTTACAATGCGGATAATGCCCTGAAGTGGGGATTCAACTGGGAACTGGGTCCATTCGAAAGCTGGGATGCTCTCGGACTGGAGGAATCGGTGAAAAGAATGGAAGACGAGGGGAAACAGGTCCCTGAAAAAATAAAGGCGATGCTTGCGGCCGGAAACAAGTCTTTTTACAAACATGAAAACGGCGGGCTGTTTTATTTCGATTTTGCCGCGAATGAATATAAACCGGCGCCGATGAGCAAGGATACTATTTTACTTTATCTGGAAAAGGAAAAAGAAGGACGGATACTCAAAAAGAATGCCGGCGCCAGTCTTGTTAATCTGGGCGATGGGGTAGCGCTGGTGGAGTTTCATTCCAAAATGAATACTATCGGCGAAGATATTTTGTCCATGATCCATTACGGAATCAAAGAAGTGGAGAAAAATTACGAAGCGCTGGTGATCGGCAATCAGGCGAAAAACTTTTCCATTGGTGCCAATCTGATGCTGGTTTTAATGCTGGCTCAGGAACAGGATTGGGACGAATTGGATCATGCCGTCCGCATGTTTCAGGATGTGAATATGCAGATTAAATATGCGGAAAAACCGGTGGTCATTGCCCCGTTTGGCATGACGCTGGGCGGCGGCTGTGAAATTACGCTGCATGGCGCCCGGGTGCAGGCGGCTGCGGAAACTTACATCGGTTTGGTGGAAGTGGGTGTTGGTGTCGTCCCTGCCGGAGGCGGAACCAAAGAAATGACGCTGCGTACCTTGAATAAAATTGCAGGCGTGAAAGATGCCGATCCCTTGCCGCTCATTCAGAATCTGTTCCAGATGCTGGGCATGGCTAAAGTGGCCACCGGCGGCATGGAAGCAAAACGGTTCGGTATTTTACGCGATGCCGACCTGATCTCCATGAACCAGGACCGGCAAATTGGCGATGCCAAGAAAACCGCACTGGCAATGGCCATGTCCGGTTATAAAAAACCGATTCTTCCGGAAAAAATAACCGCTTACGGAGAAAGTGTGCTGGCTCCCATTTTAATCGCTCTGGATCAGATGCACGAAGCCGGCTTCATCACCGATTACGACAAAGTGGTTGGTGAAAAACTGGCTTATGTAATTACCGGCGGAAATATTACGCGTCCGCAACCGGTTGACGAACAGTATTTTCTTGATCTGGAAAGAGAAGCTTTCCTTAGTTTGTGCGGCGATAAGCGCACGCAGGACCGTATGGCTCACATGCTGAAAACCGGGAAACCGTTACGGAACTGATTTAATTATCAATTGATAATTATCACTTTATAATGAATGACTTTTTTTGAAAAAGTAAAAAATAAAGACCAGCTATTAAAAGTCAAGAGAAAAATGTGGATAATGTCAAAGAACAGAAAAGAAAAGTTAACTTGCTTTTTTCCATTGAAAAGTTTTAGGATCGGTTAGCACAAAAGGTTTATCGTTTCTC
>CAJVYQ010000017.1 GCA_913009825.1 uncultured Deferribacteres bacterium | reverse complement strand
TTTGCCATCTTCATGTCATTACCTCCGGACTTGCCACCAGAAAATCACGGACCATGTAGCGGCGGTACTCCGGATGGTCCGGTACGGCATAAATCATGTGGTCGCCATCAATGGAGCCATTCCATGCAGCAACCACTGTCTTATTTCGAGAAAGGCCCTGGAGAAGCCGCAGAGGGTCTTGCTTCAGGGATATATCAAAAAGTATCTCTATATTATCGAGCAATACTACTTCACCGGTAGCTTTATTTACCATATCCCTTAACAGTAGGGGGAGTTGTAATGCCCTCTGGCGCTCAGTCAGTTCAAGCATTCGACGTGATAGATCCAGGTTGACGTTGATGAGCGGCGCCGAGGTCGAGGTCGAAACCTCCCGCAACGCTTTCGTCTTTCCGCTTCCGGTCTGACCCACTATCAGGATTAAGCGATGATAGAGCTCACAGGCCTTCCTGAGCTTGTGTATGATCTGATCAGCAAGGGGTTTCGCCATCATTTTCTCTTTCTGATTTAGGCTGTTTTTTCATACGGGTTAACTTTATAGTCTCTGTTTTTAAAGTAGTTGATAATTGCCGGCATTGTTTTTATTTTGACCGTGTCGTCATAAAGCTTTTTTCTACTATTCTGTTCAGAATCTGAAAAATCTTTATCTCAAAAATTTCTAAATCTTGTAAGTCTTGCATAAACGAATCCGGAAATTTATTGTCATTTTATTGGTTTCCTTTAAAAAATCCTTAATTTTTTGTATGTCCAATTTATTGAAATAGATAGCATTGAAATCGCAGTTATACTTATTTAACGATGACAAATAGACTGCATTTGCAAACGCTCTTTTCGGTGTGGCGCTGAAAAAGCCATTCTATAAAATGAATCCCCCGTACAAATTGGGTTTAATCAGAACAAATTGAAAATTTATATTGTTTATACATACGGATTTAGTCTTTTTCAGCGCAATCGATTCAACGAACTCTCTTTGCTGCTGAGTCGAAATGTTGTAATAACTTAATGCCGTTGTTAAAGAAACATAAGAAGGAGTTTGAATGATATTTGCCAATTCAAATAATTTCTCTTCGGTTAAAAACGGTATTTTATTTGTAAGAATATAGATATCCCGTTTAACTTTTTTAATTATATTTGCTTTGGCGTAGCGAGAAGCTGTCACTTTTGCAGATTCATGTGTAATAGAAAGTGCTTTGGCAATATCGTTTGTGCTAAAATATAGCTTTTCTATTTTGTTAAGTTCGAAAGCTCTCATGGTTGATGATTCACTTTTCCTAAAGATAAAACATTAACACTATTGTTAATTTAGTATATTTAGCAATGCAATCAAGTATTTTTATCCTGAATTGAGCGATTCTCTTGTTTTTAAGCTTATTGCTGTTACCAAACAGGTTTTCATTTTTTTAGTGTAAATCCTGTTGGCGATTCAACGAATCGCCCTACAATCGCTCAATTCAGTTTTGTTGCATTTTCAAATTGGCTTCTCCGAAAAAATGGTTGGACAAATTATAAAAATAATCAGGAATTGTGATTCCTTCTTGACAAAATCACAAATATTGTTAATATGTTTGATGTAAATTCTTCATACTCACATTATTTGGGAGGATGTTTAAATGTCAATTACCAGAAGAAAATTCATCCAGACCAATGCCGCCGCGGCCATTGGTATTGCGGCGGGGAGTTCCGGGATTAATCTGTTCAAAAACAGAGACTAGCAGGAACCGGTTCGTGTTGGTGTGGTTGGCACCGGCAACCGCGGCCGGGGTTTACTGAGTATTTTGCTAAGCATGCCGGATGTGCAGTTCCGGCGCTTTGTGATATCCAAGCCTGACCATCTTAAATTAGCGACGGATATGGTGGTAAAAGCCGGCCGGAAACAGCCGGAGGAGTACTGGAAAGATGAATATGAATTCAAAAAGCTGATGGATCGGGATGATCTGGATGCGGTCATCATCGCTACTTACTGGGAATGGCATACGCCCATGGCTGTTTATGCCATGAAAGCGGGCAAATACGCCGGCACTGAAGTTCCCGCTGCTTATACATTGGATGAATGTTGGCAGTTGGTCAACGCTTACGAAGAAACCCGGGTTCCGTGCATGATGCTGGAAAACTGGAGCCACCGGCGGGACAATCTGGCGGTTTTGAATATGATCCGCAGCGATCTGTTAGGTGAAATGGTTCATTGTCACTGCGCCCATTCCCACGACGGCATCGATCACTGGTTTTTTGATCAGGAAACCGGTGAAGATCGCCGGGCGGCAATTTTAAAGGATTGTTTCCGCTGGTCAGGCAAACCGGATTTGATCTGTTAGATGGCTGTACTCCGGCGCCGATGACCAATTATGAAATTGAAGAATTACCGGAAGCCATGGCGCCAACGATGAAAGCTTATTTGGGAGTACCCTCTACCTTTTTTACGAACCAAACGCCGGATGACACAATCAAATTGTACGGTGAGAGAATTGCGAATACCCTGCGCGGAAGGGTGATTTTAAATATCGGTGATATCCTTCCCGCCGCCGGAGATATTTACAAAGCCATCGAATTGGGAAAATGGGCGGCGGAACGGTTCTAATTTGAAGAAGTTACTGCCGCGAAGACTCAAAGGCAAAAGTATTGAAAAAAAGAAGAAAATTGATTTTATAGCATCAATCGAAAGAAACTCAGTTTCTAAATAATCTTAGTGTCTTAATGGCAGAATTTATGAAGAATGCAGGTGAAAGGAATTAAAATGTTTTCTTTTTGTTTTAAATTTATCGGTTCTCTTTTGACTCTGTTTATCATCATGATCGTTGACGCACAAGCGCAGGAAATACCTTACGGAACAGGAAGCTGGAATACAGATTCGCTGGGCAATCACCGCGTTGTGGTTCAGGTGTCGAAAAAAACGGACGCCGTGTGGGTGCACATCCCCTGGCGCCGGCGGGACTTGCACCCGGAAAATACGAATGTTATTGCGGTGGATGCAGGCACCGGTGTAAAAATCACTAATCTTTTTCGTGTCAACATCAACCGGGAATACGGCGATCTGATTTTTCAGCCGCAGACGGCGCCGGGAACATATTACTTCTATTATATGCCGTATATCCAATCCGGCAGCAAAAATTATCCCACCGTTACCTATCAAAAACCGGAGAATATAGCCGAACAAACCTGGCTGCAAAGGCATAACCTGTTTGCCGGTAAGCTGTCGCAAAATAAATTATTGAACCTCCCGGGTGCAGAGGTGACAGTTATGGAGGCAATCGACCGGTTCAACAGCTTTTATCCCATGGAGGTGATTGCCACAAAAGATGAAACAGACGGATTGCTGAAGCGGCATCCCGGTGAGAAATTTTTGCTCTTCCCTGAAGATCGAAAATATCCCATCCGCATGACAGATGATTTGCCGTACCGGTGGATCAAAAAGGGAGCTTCCCGTTTTTTTTCCGGTGAAGCGGAAAGAGGAGAGTTTTACGCTTTTCAGACCGGGTTGTACGCCTGCAGAGCCGCTATAGAAAATATATCTGTGCATTTTAGCGAACTTAAAACCGGCACACAGGGCGCTGCACTACCGGCGGCGGCTTTCAGCAGTTTCAACACGGAAGGAATCAATTGGGACGGAAAGCCGTTTAAAAAAATCTGTGCAGTGGGCAGAGGAAAGGTTCAGGCTTTATGGCTGGGCGTGCAAATTCCCGTTGATGCAATCCCCGGTGTTTACAACGCGATAATCACTATTGCACCCAAAGGCCTGAAACCGAAATCAGTGCAATTGAAACTGAAAATTAAAGATAAAATTCTTACCGACGGCGGCGACAGTGAAATCTGGCGGCATTCCCGGCTGCGCTGGCTGAATTCACGGATCGCCTTCGATGATGACATCGTTGCGCCGTTTACACCCATGACGGTGAAGGGGAATACGGTGAGCTGTCTGGGCAGGGCGATGACCATTGGAAAAACCGGTCTGCCCCGGAGCATTGTCAGTCTGTTTTCTCCCGAAGTAACCCGTCTGGTAGCGAACGGCCGGGAAATATTGGCCGCGCCTATGCGGCTGATTGCCGTGCTTGCCGATGGTTCCGAATTGCGTTGGTCCGGTGGACATATCCGGTTCATCAAACAGAACAAAGGCGCCGTGGAGTGGCAGGTAAGCAGCAATGGCGGGCCGATGAGGTTGGATTGTGCCGCGCGCATGGAATTCGACGGCTTTGTGCATTTTCAGATGAAAGTAACGGCTTTGCAGCAGGTTGCACTGAAGGATATCCGGCTGGAAATTCCGCTGAAAAAGGAAGCGGCAAAATATATGATGGGGTTGGGGCGAAAAGGAGGATTTTGTCCGTCGGAACTGCACTGGAAATGGGACATCAAAAAACACCAGGAGGGTGCCTGGCTTGGCGATGTGAACGCCGGATTACAATTTGTCTTGCGGGATGAAAATTATTCCCGCCCGTTGAACACCAATTTTTACCAAAAAAAGCCGCTGGTTATGCCAATCTCCTGGTTCAATAATGGCAGAGGCGGCTGCGATATTTTCAATCCGGAACCAAATACGACGCTTGTAAGAGCATACGGCGGAAAGCGAACCATGCAGGCCGGCGACAGTCTGTTTTTCAATCTCAACCTGCTGTTAACCCCGTTCAAAACGCTGGATACGAAAGCACACTGGCATAACCGCTATTACCACAGTTTCAAGCCGGTTGCTGAAATTGCCGAAACCGGCGCCAATGTAATCAATGTGCACCATGGCAATGATGTGAATCCGTACATCAACTATCCGTTTTTACATACGCAGGAGATGAAGGCTTATGTGGACGCAGCTCATGCCAGAGGAATGAAGGTGAAAATTTACGACACCATTCGTGAGTTGTCCAACCACGCTGTTGAGATTTTTGCTCTGCGCAGCCTGGGTACCGAAATCTTCTCCTCGGGCCCCGGCGGCGGTTTTTCCTGGCTGCAGGAACACTTGGGCAGCAACTATATTGCCGCCTGGTTTGTACCCAAAATGAAAGATGCCGCAATCATCAACAGCGGTATGTCGCGCTGGCATAATTACTATCTGGAAGGGCTGAACTGGCTGGCAAAAAATATGCAGATCGACGGCATTTATATTGACGATGTGGCTTTTGACCGCACAACTATGAAGCGATTGCGTAAAATTCTGGACCGCAATCGTCCCGGTGCGCTCATCGATTTGCATTCTGCCAATCAGTACAATCCGCGTGATGGTTTTACCAACAGCGCCAATCTGTATCTGGAGCATTTTCCGTATCTCAACCGTCTCTGGTTCGGCGAATATTTTGATTATAATTCAGCGCCCGATTTTTGGCTGGTGGAAGTCTCCGGCATTCCGTTCGGTTTGATGGGAGAAATGCTGCAGAACGGCGGCAACCGGTGGCGCGGCATGATTTACGACATGACAGCGCGACTCCCCTGGTCCGGCGATCCGACACCGGTGTGGCAGGTGTGGGATGATTTCGGCATTGAAAGCAGCGAGATGATCGGCTACTGGTCACCGAACTGCCCGGTGAAAACCGATCGGGATGATGTGCCGGCCACTGTTTATATCCGGAAAGGAAAAGCGCTCATTTCGCTGGCAAGTTGGGCGAAAACGGATATAACGTGTCGTCTGAAGATCGATTGGCAGGCGCTTGGCTTGAACCCCGGAAAAGTAAAGATAACAGCTCCGGCGATCAGGGATTTCCAGAAAGCGGCTTCATTTTCGGTAACGGATGAAATCCCCGTTCCGGCCGGGAAAGGCTGGCTGTTGATTGTTGAAGAGTAGTGGGTGAATATTTGAGTAGTCGGAAAAAATTAGTAATATTGTAGCATTTTAGTTTTTTGATATGCGGTACATTTTTATTGCTTAAATGAACTTCATCGATGTCATTCTGAATCCCCGCTTCTTGGGGTGAAAAATCTAATACCTCTTTTTTTTGTGGAGTAGAGATTTCTCACTTCGCCCCGATAAAAAATATCGGGACTTCATTCGAAATGACATGTTATGGGCAGATATCGTTGTATGAATAAATGATACACTGATAAATCACTGTTGATGTTTTCAAAGAACTCAAGTGTTACAAAACTTAAATAAAGATGCCGGGATGATAAGAAAGTTGACGGAAGTGCGAATATAGGTCGATTCGCTG
Source organism: uncultured Deferribacteres bacterium (assembly GCA_913009825.1). Taxonomy (GTDB): domain Bacteria; phylum Zhuqueibacterota; class JdFR-76; order JdFR-76; family DREG01; genus DREG01. The sequence continues at coordinate 74,819 of CAJVYQ010000017.1, read as the reverse complement.
AATCGACAATATGTCAGATAACAAATAATTGTAACTATTTTAAAAAACAGGAGATTCAGTGTGAAAACGGATCGACGTGACTTTTTAAAAAAAGCGGGGTTGGGTGTGCTGAGTCTGGCATTATCGCCCTTCGCTTTTTCATGTTCTCAGCAAAAAAAGCGTCCCAATCTGCTATTTATTTTCGCCGATGATCAAACCTTTCGGGCGATCCATGCGCTGGGCTGCAGTGAATTGCATACGCCTAATCTGGACCGTTTGGTAAAAAGGGGAGTGACATTCACCCATGCAAATAACCAAGGCGCCTGGAACGGTGCAGTATGTGTAGCGAGCCGAACCATGTTGAATACCGGGCGATTTCTCTGGCATGCCAGAGAATTGGAGCCGTCCCTTAAACAGGAGGCGCAGAGGAAAAGGCTGTGGGGGCAACTTTTAAGCGATGCCGGTTATGAAACATATATGAGCGGTAAATGGCATGTGAAGGTCGCTGCAAAGGCGGCATTTCAGCACACTATCCATATCCGGCCCGGCATGCCGAACCAAACTCCCGAGGGGTACGACCGGCCTAAAAAAGGCGAACCGGATAAATGGTCTCCGTACGATCCCAAATTCGGCGGTTACTGGAAAGGCGGTAAACACTGGAGCGAAGTGCTGCGCGATGATGCGGAAACTTTCATCAAAGATGCGAAGAACCGGCAGAATCCCTTTTTCATGTATATTGCTTTTAATGCACCCCACGATCCGCGACAATCTCCCAAGTTTTACGTGGATCAGTATCCGCTGGACAAAATAAACGTGCCGAAGAATTTTTTGCCGGAATATCCGTACAAAGAGGATATCGGTTGTGGTGAAAAACTACGGGATGAACGTTTGGCGCCTTTTCCGCGCACAAAATATGCAGTTAAAGTACACCGACAGGAATATTACGCCATCATCACGCACATGGATTACCAAATCGGCCGTATTCTGAAAACTCTCGAAGAAACGGGACAGGCGGACGATACCATCATCTTTTTTACTGCGGACCACGGACTTGCAGTGGGGCGGCACGGCCTCATGGGCAAGCAGAATATGTTTGACCACAGTGTGCGGGTACCTCTGATTGTCGGTGGCTCCGGTATTCCCCGTGGAAAGACAATTGATACACATGTTTATTTGCAGGATATCATGCCGACAACGCTGGAATTGGCCGGCGCTTCGATTCCGGATTATGTTCAGTTCAAAAGCTTGCTTCCGCTGATTAAGGGCACCAAAAAGAAAAGCTACGATGCCATTTACGGCGGTTACCGCCACCTGCAGCGCATGGTATGCCGGGGCGATTACAAAATGATCATCTATCCCAAAATCCAAAAGAAACTGCTTTTCAATTTAAAGGACGATCCGCTGGAAATGCACGATCTGGCCGCAGACCCGCGTTATAAAGCCAAAATGGATTCCCTGCTGTCGACTTTTTATCGGCTGCAGAAGGAGACGGGCGATACGTTGAAGGTAGAGTAGCAATTGGAAAGTAAAAATAGAAATTAGAAATTGGTTCAGCAAATCCGGAAAAAATTATGATCAGTTATGTGGGTTCTTTTATTCCCATCATCGGGCAGCAGCAGCTTTCAGGATTAGTAACTACTCGGGATACAATACGGGCTATTGGAAGTTGTTTTACACCCGTCTTTTTCAAGGGGGAGGTATTGCAGAACACTCTTGAGGGGAATACGGGGGAGCCTGCAATCCACCTAAATAGTATCTGTCTGAATTTGTCATTCCCGCATGCTTTTAGCGGGAATCCATTGCTGCCTTTAAGTAGATTGCCTGCCTGTGCAGACAGGCCGGAATGACAATATTGTGGGTGCTTTCGTTCAGACACTAAATGGTTATCAGGAATAATTATTTTAAGGAGTCAGAATAATGAAAATTTATGCCGGCAATACAAAATTGGCACTGAGTCTGTTTCTGTTTCTGGTTATTGTTTCCTGTTCCGGCCGGAATGAACAAGTGGGTTTTCAAACGAAAAAAGTTCGGGAATACAAACTTTGGTATCAACAACCCGCGGCAAAATGGGTAGAAGCGCTGCCCGTGGGGAACGGACGTTTGGGCGCTATGGTGTTTGGCGATGTTTACCGTGGAAGGATCCAACTGAATGAAGAGAGTTTGTGGGCGGGACAGCGGTTTGATACCAATAATCCCAATGCAAAGAAAAATCTTGCTAATATTCGTTCCCTGATTTTTGCTGGAAATATAAAAGAAGCCTACCGGGCGGGGAACCGGTATTTGCTCAGCGTGCCGCCCAGTTTTCGCTCGTATCAAACGCTGGGCGATCTGTTCATTCGTCTGGACAGCACGGCTGCGTTTTCCGAATACCGGAGAGAATTGATTTTAAATAGCGGAATCGCCCGGACAACCTTCAAAATGGATGGCGCGGTTTATTCACGGGAAGTGATTGTCTCGGCACCGGATAACTTGATTGCTGTCCATTTTTCCGCCGACCGGCCGGGAAGTATCAGCGGGCAAATCTCTTTATTCAGGGAAAAAGACGCTGACGTAAAGGTGGCGGGGGAGAACAGGCTGATCATGGAAGGGCAGATTATCGATCCGCCCGATGAAAAAAAAGGCCCCGGCGGCGCTCATTTGAAATTTGCCGCCGAATTAACGGTTCTGAACCACGGCGGCAAAGTAAGCGCAGAATATGATAAAATTATTCTGAAAAATAATGATGACGTGACGCTGCTGCTGACGGCGGCAACCGATTACAATCTGAAAAAGATGAATTTTGATCGTGCCATCGATCCGTTGGCGACCTGCAATAAAATTCTCGAAGAGGCAAGGCGGAAATCCTGGCCGGAAATCAGAGACGCGCATGTCAGGGAACATAAGGCTTTATTTAACAGGGTGGATATCGATTTGGGCGGAAAGGAAGCTGCGAACATTCCCACCGACCGGCGGCTTCAGTCTGTTATTGCCGGCAAAGAAGACAACGATCTGATAGCGCTCTATTTTCAATACGGTCGCTACCTGCTGATGAGTAGTTCGCGGGCGCCGGGAATTTTACCGGCCAATTTACAGGGCCTTTGGAATGAACATTTCAACGCACCGTGGAATTCCGACTATCATACCAACATTAATCTGCAAATGAATTACTGGCCTGCCGAAGTTTGCAATTTGCCGGAAACAGTAGCGCCGTTGACAAATCTGGTGGATCGATGGCGGGAGCCGGGACGGCTTACCGCCCGGGAAATGTATGATTGCGGCGGCTGGTGTATGCATCATGCCACCGATATTTACGGAAAAACCGCCCCCATTGACGATATGCGCTGGGGCATGTCGCCGCTGAGCGGCGTGTGGATGACGTTTCCGTTATGGCGGCATTATAAATTCACACAGGACAAAGAATACCTGAGAAATAGAGCTTACCCGATTATGAAGGAAGCCGCCGAATTTGTCTCCGATTTTTTAGTCGAAAAAGATGGATATCTGGTTACCTGTCCCACCATGTCGCCGGAAAATTCTTATTTTCTGCCCGGTAAACAAGACCCCTGTCAGTTGACGTACGCGGCTACCATCGATAATCAGACACTGACAGCTCATTTGAACCAATGTATAAAAGCCAGTGAAATTTTGGGAGTGGATGAAAAGGAAAGGCAAAAATGGCGGGAAATGCTGCGGAAAATTCCGCCGATAAAAATCGGCAAAGACAGCACAATCATGGAGTGGATCAAGGATTACAAAGAAGTTGAGCCGGGGCATCGGCACATGTCTCATCTTTTGGGTTTGTATCCTCTGTCTTTGATCACTCCGAAAACGCCTGAACTTTACGCAGCGGCAAAACGAACCATCGCCCGGCGATTGAAATACGGCGGCGGACACACAGGTTGGAGCCGTGCGTGGATCATCAATTTTTTTGCCCGACTGCAAAATGCGGAAAAAGCTTATGAAAACGTCCGGGCTTTGCTGGTCAAATCTACGCTGCCAAATCTGTTTGATAACCATCCGCCGTTTCAGATTGACGGTAATTTCGGCGGCACCGCCGGTATTGCCGAAATGTTACTGCAAAGTTATGACGATGTCATCCATTTGCTTCCGGCGCTGCCTTCGATCTGGAAAGATGGCAATGTTTCCGGATTGTGCGCAAGGGGCGGTTTTGAAGTGGATATGAAATGGGCCAACGGAAAATTGACGGAAGCACGGATTTCAGCCAAAACAGGAAAAGCCGCAATGATTCGCTACAACGGCAGGGTTGTAACCATCAAATTGAAAAAAGGAGAATCGACTGTACTGAATTCTGAAACCTTTCAAAACCGGTGATATTTATTCCATGCTGTGAGATAAAACAGACTCCAAATTGTTTGCATTCGAAGTGACATGTTTTTATCAAATATCATTACAGGAATAATTAAAAAACCGTCTGTTTTTTTAATAACCAGAATGAAACGAAAGTAGGTCGATTTGCTGAATCGACAACCGGATTTACGCTAAAAATGAAAATCTGTTGGGTAATCAAAAACAGGCTCAAAGACAAGGTAATTGCTCAATTAACTATAGTTTATTTTGAAAAAGTTACAGATAGGGTTTTCTGCAAAGTCGCCCCGCGGTAAACCACAAGGCTAAAAACAGGAAGGACGCTGAAATGCCCTGCGTTGTGAGCGTAGGAATCTGACAGATAGATTTTCCTAATTACCCGGTGACTTTTAACTGCAAAACCTGCGTATCATGAAACAAGGAGGCGAAAGATGAAAAACCAGGAATTTAACCGGCGACAATTCATCAAATCGATAGGAGTGGGCGCCGCCGCTCTGACATTGCCGGGGTGGCTGCAGTCCTGCGCTTCGGAACAAAAAAAGCCCAACATCCTTTATATTATGAGCGATGACCATGCTTATCAGGCCATCAGCGCGTATGGCAGCAAACTGATTCAAACCCCCAACATTGACCGTATTGCCAACGAAGGCGTGCGTTTTGAAAACAGTTTTGTCACAAATTCCATCTGTGCACCCAGCCGCGCTGTGCTGCTGACCGGAAAATACAGTCACAAAAACGGACTGCGCGATAACCGGGATAAATTTGACGGCAGTCAGGTAACGTTTCCCAAGTTGCTGCAAAAAGCGGGTTACCAAACATTCATGATCGGCAAGTGGCACCTGAAAACGGATCCAACCGGTTTTGACGACTGGAAAATTTTGGTGGGGCAGGGCAGCTATTACAATCCTGTGTTGATCGAAAACGGCGAGAAAAAAAAGCATATCGGTTATACTACCGACCTGCTCACTAATTTTGCCATCGATGAACTGAATCAACGTGATCCCGACAAGCCGTTCTGCATGCTGCTGCATCACAAAGCGCCGCATCGAAACTGGATGCCAAGCCCAAAATATATGGATGCTTTCGATGACCGGGAGCTGCCGCTGCCGGAAACTTTTTACGATGATTACGCTACACGATCCGCTGCAGCCCGCGAAGCGGATATGCGGGTGGAAAATATGTATCTGTCCTTTGACATGAAATTACAGCCCGGTTCCTATCAAAAAGAAACCGGCACCGGCGGCAACGCCAAAGCTGCCGCGACCATCGAAAAAGCCTGGAAAAATACGTATGAAAACCTGACGGAAGAACAGAAAAAAGCATGGAACGCTCACTACAACAAAGTGAATGAAGAATTCAAAAAGAAAAATTTGTCCGGTGACGCACTGCTGCGCTGGAAATATCAGCGTTACATCAAGGATTATCTCAGTTGCATCCTTTCGGTGGACGAAAGCGTAGGCCGCGTTTTGGATTATCTTGATAAAAACGGATTGGCGGAAAATACCGTTGTGGTTTATACGTCGGATCAGGGTTTTTATCTGGGCGAACACGGCTGGTATGATAAACGGTTTATGTATGAAGAATCACTGCGCATGCCGTTGATGCTGCGCTACCCCAAAGATGTGAAAGCCGGACAGGTTGCCGGTGCGATGGTGTTAAATCTGGATTTTGCGCCCACATTTCTGGATTATGCAGGAGTTAAAGCGCCGGCGGATATGCAGGGTGAATCGTTCCGCGCCATCGCCCGCGGTGTGAAACCGGAGAATTGGCGCACTTCCATCTATTATCATTACTATGAATACCCTCACGGTTGGCACAATGTAAAGCGTCATTACGGCGTGCGCACCGAACGGTACAAATTGATCCATTTTTATAATGATATCGACGCCTGGGAACTTTACGATCTGCAGAAAGACCCCCATGAATTGAACAATGTGATAGATGATCCGGATTATACCGCCATCGTAAAAAAGCTGAAACTGGAATTAAACCGGCTGCGGCAAAAATATGGCGATACGAAAGAAGACGGAGCGTTTTAGTTTAATCTGAATGGAGCGATTGTAGGGCGATTCGCTGAATCGCCAACCGGATTTACATTAAAAATGAAAATCCGTTTAGTAACAAAAAAAAGCCCAAAAACAAAAGAATCGTTCAATTCATGTTAGACCTAAATTGAGCGATTCTTAGTTTGAAACAACCACCCAAAGAGTTTTGTCATTCTGCCTGCCCGACCGCAGGCGGGAAAGAATCTTGTTAGTTCTGTGCACTAAACCAACAAGATTCCTACGGAATGACATGAGAATCGTTCAATTCAGGTTAGAATTATTTAGTCCGTCATAATCTTTCGTTTGTTTTATGTGTTTAGTGGGCATATTTTTGGGAGGTTTTATGAAATTCAGATATTTGATTCTTCTGCTTATTTTAATTTCCTGCGGTGGCCAAAAGGGAAAATCAGTCGGGAATCAATGGATCCAATTATTCAATGGCAAGGATTTGACGGGCTGGGATATCAAAATTGCCGGATATACTTTGAATGACAACTACAAAAACACATTCCGTGTGAAAAACGGTATTCTGAAAGTTTGTTACGATGAATACGATCATTTCAATGGTGAGTTCGGTCATATTTTTACGAAGCGGAAATTCTCCCATTACAAACTCAGAGTGGAATACCGGTTTGTCGGGGAGCAGGTGCCGGGCGGACCGGGTTGGGGCATTCGCAACAACGGGATTATACTGCATTCCCAATCAGCGGAAAGCATGGGGTTGGATCAGAAATTTCCGGTGTCCATCGAATGCCAGCTTTTGGGCGGCGAGGGAGAAGGTGAACGCCCCACCGCTAATGTGTGCACGCCCGGGACCAATATTATTATCAACGGCGAATTGATCACACGACATTGCACCAATTCCAGTTCCAGAACCTACAATGGTGATCAGTGGGTGACGGTCGAAGTTGTGGTTTCGGGTGACAGCATCATTCATCACATTGTGGCGGGAGATACTGTGCTGACCTATTCTGAACCACAGATTGGCGGCGGCATGATTCCCGGGGGTTTCCCCTTACCGGCCGGAACCCTGCTGAAAGAAGGTTACATCGCGCTGCAAGCAGAGAGTGCGCCCACCGAATTTCGTAAGATTGAATTACTGGATCTGACTAAATAGTGTCTGAACGAAAAGTGGGGTTTTCGTTCATGCATTATTTGGGTCAGCCTGAGTCTTTCGTCAAGTTCAGGATAAAAACAGAAAGCAAAACCGCTAAATATAATTAAATAAAATTTCAAGGATGCATCATGACGGCAGAAAAAAAATTATCCCGGCGAGATTTTCTGAAAACATCGGCCGCAGCGTCTGCAGGCTATTTTGTTCCGCTGAAAAAAGGAGAGCCGCAAATGCAAACACCGCACATTATTTACATCATGGCGGATCAGCAGCGCGGAGATTGTCTGGGCTGCGCCGGGAACCGGATCATCAAAACGCCGCACATCGATTCCATTGCTAACGAGGGTGTTTGTTTTATCAACGGCTTCACGGCAACGCCAAGCTGCACGCCGGCAAGAGCGGGACTACTCACCGGACTGTCTCCCTGGCATCACGGCATGCTGGGTTACGGCAGGGTGGCAGAGAAATACAAATTTGAATTGCCGCGGATGTTACGGGAAGCAGGATATTATACTTTCGGCATCGGAAAAATGCATTGGTTCCCGCAAAAGACGCTGCACGGTTTGCACGGCACTCTGGTCGACGAAAGCGGCCGGGTGGAAAGCCCCGGTTTTGTCAGCGATTATCACGATTGGTTCAAGCTGAAAGCGCCGGGTATGGATCCCAATGCAACCGGCATCGGCTGGAATGAACACCGCGCCGGTGTTTATGCGCTAAATGAACACCTGCACCCGACTTACTGGACCGGTCAAACGGCCGTGGAGCTGATCGATAATTACAACCTTAACCGGCCATTGCTGCTAAAAGTCTCTTTTGCCCGGCCGCATAGTCCCTATGATCCGCCGCAAAGGTTTTTGGATCAGTACCGGGAGACAGAAATGCCGGAACCGTTTGTCGGCGATTGGTGTGCAGAGTTTGCCGATTTTCCCATGACAAAAGATGCAGCGTTCGGTAATTTTGGCGTTGAGCATGCCAGGAAAGCCCGGCGCGCCTATTATGCAAATGTTACCTTCATCGATGAACAAGTAGGTGAGATATTAGCTGCTTTGAAACGGAAGGGAATGTACGATAATGCTCTGATCCTGTTTACCGCAGATCACGGCGACATGCTGGGAGATCACTATCACTGGCGAAAAACCTATGCTTACCAGGGTTCCGCGCATATCCCATACGTGATGAAATGGCCGAAGGGGATGCAGACTGTGGTGCGAAGAGGTTCGAAATTGGACTGTCCGGTTGAATTGCGGGATCTTTTGCCAACGTTTCTGGATGCGGCCCAAACTGAAATTCCGCAGAAAATAGACGGTGACAGCCTGCTGAAACTGATCCGGCAGAAATCGCCCTCCTGGCGGGAAACCATCGATCTGGAACATTCTACCTGTTACCGCAAAGAAAACTATTGGGCCGCGCTGACCGATGGAAAATTTAAATATATCTATTTCTTTTTCGACGGTCACGAACAGCTTTTTGATTTGAAAAACGATCCCGGCGAGTTGATCAATCTGGCTGTTCAAACTGAATTTGACAAAATCAGAGAATTATGGCAACAAAAAATGGTGAAGCACTTATCCGAAAGGGGAGATGCGTTTGTGAAAAACGGTGAATTGCAAATAAGAAAAAAAAACATGCTGTACGGGCCGAATTATCCGGGGGAAGGCAGTTAAAAGTTTTAAGTGCTTAAAGTGACTAAAGTGTCTAAAGTGCCTTAAGTGCCCTAAGTGCCTAAAGTGAACTAAAGTTGGAGGAGGGATGGACAGAGATGGTGGGAAGAAATGATTCATGAAATGGGGATGAAAAAATGGAGAATAAGGAATTTTTGAAAAAGTTGGAGAAGCGAACACTCTAGTTTGCGATTCGCATTATCCGTCTATCTGTGAAGTTGCCCAATACGCCTGAGGGACGGATGGTCAGGATGCAGATTACAAAATGCGGCACATCCGCCGGGGCAAATTACCGTGAAGCAAACCGAGCCGGAAGCAAAGCTGATTTCAGAAGTAAAATTAAAATCTGTGAAAGTGAAGCCGGTGAAATGCAATATTGGCTGGATATTATCGGAAGTCTAAAATGGCTTTCTTCGGAAGAAATGGAAGATATTTATAAAGAATGTTGTGAATTACTTGCCATTTTCACATCCATCGGAAAAGGCCTGGAAAAAAGTAAGAGAGCAGTTTAAAGTTAAAAGTTAAAAGTGCCTAAAATGAGCTAAAACGGGAGAGCAGTTGAAATTGAAGTGAACTTAAAAGTCCCTTTTTCCTTAGCAGTGCCTTAGTGAATGAGAATAACTTTAGTCACTTCAAACTTTAGTCACTTATAACTTGAGTTAACGGAGGTTTGTATGAAATTATTTTTTTCAACCATTTATTTCATTTTTGTTTTGGGCGCCGTTGTTCAAGTTTTCGCCCATCCATCGGATCAGAAATATTATCCGGAAACAGATTCGCTGGTGCGGCAAAAGCTGGAGCAGTGGCAGGATTTGAAATTCGGTTTGCTCATGCACTGGGGCGCATACAGTCAATGGGGTATTGTAGAATCCTGGTCGCTTTGTCCGGAGGATTACGGTTGGTGTCGGCGGAAAAAAGGAGCAAATCCGCAAAACTATTTTGCCTACAAGCAGGAGTATGAAAATCTGCAAACCACTTTCAATCCGGTGAATTTCGATCCGGATAAATGGGCGAAAGCGGCAAAAGCGGCCGGCATGAAATATGTGATTTTCACCACCAAACACCACGATGGATTTTGTATGTTTGACAGTAAATACACCGATTACAAAATCACCGGTGAAAAATGCCCTTTCCACACCAATAAAAAAGCCAACGTAACCAAAGAAATTTTTAGCGCTTTTCGCAATCAGGGGTTCTGGACCGGCGCTTACTTTTCCAAACCGGACTGGCATTGCCAATACTACTGGTATCCTTATTTCCCGCCACTGGACCGAAATGTCAATTACGATCCGGAGCAGTATCCCGAGCGCTGGGAGAAATATGTGCAATTCACCCAAAATCAGATTCTGGAATTGATGAGCGATTACGGCAAAGTAGACATTCTCTGGCTGGACGGCGGTTGGGTGGCAAAACAATCAAAAGAAGCGTTGCGCAACTGGTATCACAACCAAACCAACAATACTACTTCCGGTTTTCTTAAACAGAAAATTGTCAATCAGGATATTCGCATGGACGAGTTGGTAGAAAAGGCGAGAAAGAAACAACCGGGTTTAATTGTTGTCGACCGCGCGGTTCCGGGCAAGAATCAGAACTATTTAACGCCGGAAAACCGGGTACCGGAAAAAACGCTGCCATATCCGTGGGAATCCTGTATCATATCCGGCGGCGGCTGGTCCTGGACGCCCGATGCCAAATATAAATCACCTCGCGTAGTGGTACAAATGCTGGTAGATATCGTTTCCAAAGGTGGTAATCTATTGCTGAATATCGCCCCGAATGCTCAGGGTGAGTGGGATGCAGACGCGTACAAATTATTGGCGGGAGTGGGCAAGTGGATGAAAGTGAACGGTGAGGCCATCTATGGAACCCGGGCCATCCCGCCGTTCAAAGACGGGAAAGTCTGTCTCACGCAAAAAAAGGATAAAACCACTGTTTACGCTATTTACCTGCCTGAAAAAAGCGAAACCAAACCGCCGTCCGGAATTTGGCTCAACAGCATCCAACCTGCAGATGGCGCAGTGGTTACTATGCCCGGTGTTAATGGGGAATTGAAATGGGAAAAAGTGGGGGGAGGATTTATGGTTCACATCCCCACAGCCGTGCAAAAGAATCCGCCGTGTGATTTTGCCTGGGTGGTGAAAATAACAAAGATAAAAGAGTAGTGTGATTTTCTCAGGTGTGTATGTTTTATGATAAATAGAGGCTGAACGAAAAGTATCTAAATTGTATATCAAACATCTTGTTTGAATTATAATCTTATTGAAAAGCAGGAAACTAAACAGTTTATAAAACAAGCAAGATGCGTGTTTTCCACTTTTCGTTAAGACACTATATAGAAAACCTTCGACTCCGCTCAGTCCGGCTAAGATAACCATCCGGAGCGGATTCGAAGTGTGATTATTATTAATTGATAGAGCCTACCTGAATAGTTGCGAAAATTAGAACAAATATTAAATAAAATGAACTGATTTTTATGGAGAAGGCCAGTATCTGGCGGCACAAATGGCGGTGGCTTTTGTGCACAGTTTTAGGAAGATGGACGTGATTGCCACTGCAAGCGTTCAAAGATGGCATGATTGATCAGGAAGTTATCAACGAAGCAGTATTTAGAGTGTTGCGGGTAAAATTTAATCTTGGGCTGTTCGAAAAACAGTATGTGAACCCCGACGAAGCAGCCAAATGGAAAGGCAGAGCAGAACATCGAAAGCCGGCGCTGCGGGCGGCGCAGAAATCCATTGTGCTGCTGAAAAATATAAATCATATTTTACCGCTGCGTAAAAATTTAAAAAATATTGCCGTAACCGGTATGGATGCGGTGGAAGCAAGATTGGGCGGTTACAGCGGAACGGGGAATCACAAAATAACGATTTTGGCTGGAATAAAAATAAAGTTGGTATAAATACGGAAATACAATTTGCTGCCGGTTGCGGCAGAGAGGATCGTAGATTTGTCCCTATTCTGCAAAAATATTTCTACTTTCGTCAAAATCAGCCCGGTTTGAAAGGTGACTATTTCAATAATATTCACCTTTCCGGTAAATCTGTTTTTTCCAGGTTCGATGGAAAGGTCGATTTCAAATGGACACTTTTCCCGCCGTTTTCCGGCCTTGACAAAGATTGGTTCTCTGCACGCTGGACGGGAAAATTACGCCTGACCGGCAGCGGTTCATTCCGCATCGGTGTGGAAGGAAATGATGGTTTTCGTCTGTTCATCAATGGCAGATTGGTGACGGAGTGCCGGCAAAAACAGAGTTTTCATCGCGACATTGTTGCCGGTGTTGTCAGACCGGTCACGGAGCTAAAAGGGTTCAAACGGATCCACCTTCAACAGGGAGAAATAAAAAAAGTTTCATTTGAAATAGGTTTTGAACAGTTGTCTATGCTCGATGAAAAACTACAGCGGGTCGTTGAACCCGGCGATTTTAAAATTATGATTGGCAGTTCGTGCAAAGATATTCGACGGCGGGGAATTTTGAAGGTGGTTGAATGAAAATATCTTACATGGTTAGGGTTTCTCTTGTGGCAACTCTTGGCGGGTTCCTTTTCGGTTATGATACGGCCGTCATTTCAGGGGCGATTGGATTTCTGAGAACAAATTTTAATTTAGATGCCGCGCAAATGGGCTGGGCAGCTTCCTGCGCTCTGATTGGGTGTGTAATCGGTTGTAGCGCAGCAGGCATGCTGAGTGACTTTTTGGGCAGAAAAAAGGTGCTGATTTTAGCCGCTGTTTTTTTTACCGTTTCGGCTATCGGTTCAGCCATCCCCCGGAATTTGACCGAATTTGTCATCTATCGAATGATTGGCGGAATTGGCGTCGGCATGGCTTCTATGCTGTCGCCGCTTTATATTGCCGAAATATCGCCGGCAAAAATCCGCGGTCGCTTGGTTTCTTACAATCAGTTTGCAATTGTTTTCGGAATGCTGATTGTATATTTTGTGAATTATTTTATAGCTGCCCAGGGGAATGAAACTTGGAACATTCTCTATGGTTGGCGATGGATGTTTGCCTCGGAAGCTTTGCCTGCCACACTTTTTCTTCTCTTTTTATTTTTCATTCCTGAAACTCCTCGCTGGTTGATGAAAAATCAAAGGATTGATGCGGCGATGTCTGTCCTGAGCAAGGTTGGGGGAGAAGTTTATGCAAAAAAGGAGTTGCGGGAAATCAGGAACACAATCGGCAGGGAGAGCGAATCAATCATCCAGCTTTTTAAACCCGGGTTAAGAATTTTATTGATGATTGGGATCGTCTTGGCCATTTTACAGCAGGTTACCGGAATTAATGTTTTCCTGTATTACGCGCCGGAAATATTTAAAAATATTGGGGCCGGAACCAACACTGCTCTCCTGCAAACTATCCTGGTCGGTGTTTTTAATTTGGGATTCACAATTATTGCTATCCAAACAGTTGATCGAATAGGCCGGAAACCTTTGATGATCATTGGTTCCGCAGGAATGGGTATTTGTTTAATAAGTTTAGGATTGGCAGCCTATTTTCAGCAAACAGAGATATGGATGTTAATCTTTGTTCTCGGATATATTTCTTGTTTTGCCTTATCGGTTGGCCCGGTTACGTGGGTTATCCTTTCAGAAATTTTCCCGACACGAATTCGTGGCCGGGCGATGTCCATTGCAACTGTTTGTTTATGGGCAGCGAATTGGGTGGTTTCACAAACATTTCCTATGATGGATGATAATCCGTGGCTAATCAATAAATTTCATCATGGATTTCCTTTCTGGCTTTATGGAACTATGTGTCTTGTCCTCATCATTTTTGTATGGCGGGTTGTGCCGGAAACAAAAGGAAAATCGTTAGAGGAAATTGAACTTTTTTGGCTAAAAACATAGTGCAGGGCGACGAGGTTCGTCGTCCTGCAATCCTGTTGATTGTAGGTTTTGCTTCAAAAAACAAACTATTACAATGAAATAATAGAAAGAGAAAAATCATGAAATATAAAAAGATCATCAACGTATTTGTAATCTGGAGTATTTTTTCTGTTATGAATTGCAGCCAGCAAAGCCAAGAAACAATTATAGTTTTACCTCAAAAAGCCACAAACCGGGAAACTTTTGCAGCCAAAGAAGTAAGACGGTATGTCTATCAACGAACGGGTGAATTATTACCGATTATAAGAACAGATTCGCTCAAAGGTTTTGAAAATAATGTTATCCTTGTTGTAAAAAAGGATCGCTCGCTTATAAAAAATCTTCAGGATGAAAAATTAAAAAACACCGTATCAAGTTTGAATGATCAAGAATATGTTTTGCAGACCCTCACAAAACATGGATATAAAATTGTCCTCCTTTGTGGTGGTGATGAAATCGGCACGCTCTACGCCACATATCGATTTGCCGAACATTTGGGGATCAGATTTTATTTGCACGGCGATGTAATCCCGGATGAAAAAACAAAACTTCAACTTCCGGATTTGAATGAAACGGGAAAACCCCTTTTTTCTATCAGAGGTATTCAACCTTTTCACGATTTCCCGGAAGGACCGGATTGGTGGACTGCTGATGATTACAAAGCCGTCTTTTCCCAGCTCCCGAAGCTGCGGATGAATTTTTTTGGTTTACACACCTACCCCGAAGGCGGTGTGGGACCTGAACCAACGGTTTGGATTGGACTTAAAGAAGATATTGGCAATAGAGGTGAGGTGAACTTCAGCTATCCTGCCCGCCATTTTACAACGCTCAATGGAACCTGGGGTTACGAACCGAAAAAAACACGTGACTACTCCTTTGGGACCTATCAACTGTTTGAAAGGGATGATTACGGCACAAGTTATATGAAAGATATGGCGCCCTGGCCGGAAAGCTTAAAAGAAAAAAATGAGCTTTTAAATCGCACGGGTGATTTTTTTCATGAAGTGTTCACATACGCAAAATCATTTGGTATTAAAACCTGTGTCGGAACAGAAATACCATTGACAATTCCAGAAGAAGTGCAGGAGCGGATCAAGAGAAATGGAAAAAATACTCAAAGTGAAGGCGTTGTGCAGGCGCTTTATGAAGGAATGTTTGAATGGATTAAACAAAATTATCCGGTCGATTATTATTGGTTTTGGACGCCTGAAAATTGGACATGGGGGGGCAATACACAGGAATAAATTTCTCAAACCCAAAATGATCTGTCTGCAGCGATTAAAGCGGCAAAGAATGTCCGGGCGCCTTTTACTTTGGCCACGTGCGGCTGGGTTCTGGGGCCTAAGCAAGATCGCTCTATATTTGATCGTATGTTGCCCAAAGAGATGCCCATGAGCTGCATCAACAGACAGGTGGGTTTTGCGCCGGTAGAAGTGGAATTCGCCGGAGTGAAAGATCGTCCCAAATGGGCAATACCCTGGTTGGAAGATGACCCTGCGTTGATTATCCCACAACTTTGGGCGGGTCGAATGAGAAAAGATGCTGCCGATGCGCTATCTTATGGCTGTACTGGTCTGATAGGCATTCATTGGCGAACTCGAATTCTTGGTCCAAATGTATCTGCTCTCGCTCATGCTGGCTGGGAGCAGAAATCATGGAATCCGGAATTTGGTGTAGCTTTTGTCCCCCCCGATATTGATGAAATGGAAGGAGCGGTTGAAGCTCAGTTTGCCAATTTCCCCGATGTTTCTGTTGAGAATACGGAAGAAGATTCCCTTTATCAAACAATGATTTATGCGTTAACGAATTATGACCTCAAAATACCTGACGGGAAATATAAATTGACTCTTAAATTTTGTGAAATTTATTACAATGAAAAAGGAAAACGTATTTTTAACATTGCAATTCAAAATAACCCGGTTATAAACAGCTTTGACATATTTGCCAGGGTTGGCAATGGCAAAGCTTTAGACTTAACATTTGAAAACATCCGGGTTTCTGATGGAAAATTGAATATCAAATTTGATTATATTACTGATTATCCGAGTTTGGCAGGAATTGTTATCACAGGTTTGGATAAGAACGGTAAATTAAAAACTTACCGAAGAATTAATTGTGGTGGAAAAAGTTATAAAAATTATGAAGCAGACCCTTCTTTAATCCATAAGGGATATTATCGGAATAGAGATTTGGAGGTAAATGATTTTTATTCCGATTGGGTGCTGACGCAATTTGGTAAAGAAGTCGCAAAGCCGATGACAGATTTATTCATTCGTCTCGATGGCAGTTCAAAAATCAAGGACAAAAATGCAAGAAAAGCAAACTTGCCCAGGCCTGCAAATTGGAACAAGGGTCCTGGCGGTATATTCCCTGAGCCAAAGCCATGGGAGGAGATTCAAAAACAATATGGTTTTGTTCAGGAAATGGAGAGTCTCAGACCCGAAGTGAAGGGAAAGGGCAACCAAAAACGTTTTGACTACTGGTTGAATAATTTCCGATATTTACGAGCAATTGGGAAATTCAACTGCTCCCTGTACGAGTATAATAAAACAATGGGAAAGGTTAGAGCTGTGAAAGATATTGAAAGCCGGAAAAAACAGGCAAAGGAGCAGGCTCTGCCAATCAGGGAAAAATTGATAACCGAGTTAACGGAAATACACAGATATTTGTTGAAAACAGTCAGCACAACAGGTGGTTTAGGCAATGTTGCAAATTGGCAGCAGCACAATATTCCCATGCATGTTGAAAAACCCGGGCAGGAATTAGCGGAAATTTTAGGCGAGGAATTGCCGGAAGCGGCGGTTCCGCCAAGAGAACTGCCGGGTGAAGCCAGGATAATCGTGCCAACGGTTCGAACCTCTCTAACGGCTGGCGAACCGCTTCAATTAAAAATTATTCTAATGAATGTTCGGCTCAAAGAAGCGAACCTGTTCTGGAAAATATTTGGCCGGAAAAATTTTGTAAAATTCGGTTTAAATCATGTAAACCGCAGTGTCTATTCCGCCTTTGTTCCTGCGGATTCTCTCGGCGATGATTTTGAATATTATATAGAAATCATTACGGAAAATGAGAAGAAATTATATTTTCCTGCTACGGCTCCGGACTTAAATCAGACTGTCGTTATTTTGTCCGGGAATGAGAATTAGATTGTATTTTAGCAAGAAAACGTAACTATTCAGCTTGGTTTCTTTTTCTTTCTGTTTCTTCGTGCCTCCGAGACTTTGTGGATGAATAGTTACAAAAAAGCAAACTTTTGGAGGAGAGAAATGTTGCATTCGGATATTACGGATAAAATAATTAAGGCTTTCTATCAGGTAAATAATACGCTTGGTTTTGGATTTCTGGAAAAGGTTTACGAGAATGCTATGGTCATTGAATTACGGAAAATGGGATGTAAGGTATTTCAGCAAAAGAATATTAAAGTCTATTATGACAGCCAGGAGGGGGAAATTATTATGCGGATTTATTGGTTGATGATTCGGTGATTGTTGAATTAAAAGCGGCAGAAAGCCTTTGCGAAGAACATGAAGTTCAATTGATTAATTATCTGAAGGCAACAAAAATAGAAGTGGGCCTTTTGTTGAATTTTGGTAAAAAAGCAGAATTTAGAAGAAAAATATTTACAAATGACAGAAAATAAGAAGATAGAACACGGATTGGCACGGATAAAGACTTTTAAAAATCCGTGAAAATCGGTGCTATCCGTGTTATCCGCGTGCTCTTAAAATAGAACACCGATGACACGGATTACGCGGATAGACACGGATAAAGACTTTTAAAAATCCGTGAAAATCGGTGTCATCCGAGTTATCCGCGTGCTCTTAAAATAGAACACCGATGACACGGATAACGCGGATTGGCACGGATAAAGACTTTTAAAAATCCGTGAAAATCAGTGTCATCCGAGTTATCCGCATGCTATTAAAATAGAACACCGAACGGAGGTTTGATTATGAATCGGAGTAGCATGATTTTTCTTATCGTGATAGCGCTTGCTTTTTCTTTTTTTGGAACAATTCCGGCGCAAGAAACAAACGCACAAAAAGCGATCATTTCCGTAGAAAGAATCTGGGACCGGGCAGGACACAGCGCTTTCACCGATCTGATTTATTTCAAAGGGAAATTTTATTGCACGTTTCGGGAAGGAACGGGGCATATCCCCGGTATCAACGGGACTATCCGCATTATCGCTTCCGAAGACGGGCAAAACTGGCATTCGGTTGCCCTTTTAGTAGAGAAAGATGTGGATCTGCGTGATCCGAAACTTTGCATAACGCCGGACCGGCGGATTATGGTTGTCATGGGCGGTTCCTATTATGAAGGGAAAAAATTTATCAAAAGCAGGTCGAGAGTTTCATTTTCTGATGAAGGCGGAAAAATTTTTACCGCGCCCCGGGCAATTTTTATCGATAAAAAGATTGTCTCTAATGCGGATTGGTTGTGGCGGGTGACCTGGTTCATGGGAAAGGGGTACGGCGTTATCTATCAGAAATCGGGTGATGAACTGGTAACCCATTTGGTCGCAACCAACGATGCTCTTCACTACAATTGGGTAACGACTTTTAAACTTACCGGCAAGCCCAATGAAACCACACTGCGGTTTATGCCCGATGGCCGCATGGTTGCGCTGGTCAGGCGGGAAGCGGGAGATCGCAGCGCCATGATCGGCAGCAGCGATCCGCCTTACAAAACCTGGCAATGGAGCAGTCTGCATCATCCTATCGGCGGACCCGATTTTATCGTTTTACAGGATGGAGCCTTGATCTGTGCCGGGCGGCATTACCTGCCGGAACGAAAGGCTGAAACCGAACTGGCGCGGATGACTCCGGCAGGTAAATACCGGCCTCTTTTTGCTCTGCCCAGCAGCGGAGACAACAGCTATCCCGGTATGTTCATCCATGACAACGTGTTGTACGTTTCCTATTATTCCAGTCACGAAGATAAAACGGCTATTTATCTGGCCAAAATCCGGCTGGACCGGCTGGAAGAAATGATCAAATAATGTCTGTCCGAATGTGTCATTCCCGCATGCTTTTAGCCTGAATCTCAAATTCTTAGGCACGGGATTCCCGATAGAAACATTCGGGAATGACAAAAAAATGGGCTTTCGGACAGACACTAAATAAGAGGATATGTGAAAAATGGATACATTTTTATTCTGCTCACAAAATATCTGTCTATGGCGGACAGGCACCAAATACCCGGGAGAAATACATGGATAAAAAAAGAGGTTTCAAATGAAATCAAATTTTGTGGATCGTAGAAAATTCCTTAAAACATGCGCTTTGAGTGCGGCTTCATTCTCGCTATTTGGCATAGACTGCACTGCCGGTAAAACGGAACGGCCAAACATCGTCTACATTCTCGCCGATGATCTGGGTTACGGCGACGTTGGCTGCCTGAATCCGGAATGTAAAATTCCCACGCCAAATATCAACAGGCTGGCGGCACGGGGAGTTCGCTTCACCGACGCCCATTCCGGATCGGCCGTTTGTACTCCTACCCGCTACGGCATTCTAACCGGCCGTTACGCATGGCGCACACGACTGCAATCCGGTGTTTTGTGGGGATATTCTCGCGCTCTCATCGATAAGCGGAGAATGACGGTTGCCTCGTTTCTGAAAAAGCATGGATACACTACAGGCTGCATCGGCAAATGGCATCTGGGCTGGAATTGGGCATTGAAGAAAAATGTGACGTTAGGGGATCGCAAAGAAGTGAAGTTTGAAGAAGTCGATTTCTCGGCGCCCATTACAAACGGACCCTCTTCCGTTGGCTTCGATTATTCTTGCAACATTCCGGGCTCTCTGGATATGGTGCCCTACGTTTATGTGGAAAATGATCATGTTGTGGAACTGCCAACCGTCACAGTAGAAGGTCGGCAAAACTACCAGTTTTATCGCAGTGGTCCGGCGGCGCCCGGATTCAAACATGAAAATGTGCTGCCGGAACTCACTCAAAAAGCGGTTCAATTTATTGAACGGCAAACACCGGCAAAACCGTTTTTTCTCTATTTTCCACTCAGCGCTCCCCACACGCCTATTTTACCCACAAAAGAATTTCAGGGCAAAACCGGATTAGGGCCTTATGGCGACTTTGTTGTCCAATGCGACTGGACGGTGGGGCAAATTCTGCAAACACTGCAACGGAAAGGGTTCGCAGAAAACACACTTGTTATTTTTACCAGCGACAACGGTTGTTCTCCCATGGCCAATTTCAAACATTTGTCCCGGTTAGGCCATTTCCCCAGCTATCATTTTCGCGGATATAAGGCAGATATTTTTGAAGGCGGCCACCGTATTCCGTTCCTTGCCAGGTGGCCGGGAAAAATTAAACCGAACTCACAGTGTGATGATCTCATCTGTCTCACCGATCTGCTGGCCACGACGGCCGATATTCTGGGCAAAAAATTACCGGACTATGCCGGAGAGGACAGCATCAGCATTCTGCCTGACTTGCTGGGCACAGCAAAAAAACCGGTTAGGGAAGCGATTGTGCATCATTCTATCAATGGTTCCTTCTCTGTACGCCGGGGAAAATGGAAACTGGAACTTTGTCCCGGTTCCGGCGGCTGGAGCGATCCCCGGCCACAGAAAGCGGCTCAATTGGGCCTGCCGATGGTGCAGCTTTATGATCTGACACGTGATATCGGTGAACAAAATAATTTACAGTATTTGTATCCGGATGTGGTTTATCGTTTAACCAGGCTATTGGAGCGATATGTTGTCAATGGCCGCAGTACACCCGGCAAACTGCAGAAAAATGATGTGGAAATAAATATCTGGAAAATGCAAAAGCTGCGGCAATAAAAGCATGAAATCAAATCAATAAACATAATGCGGTGGGAAAACCGGTCAAAATGGAAAATCAGGCGGAGATACATTACAGCGCTGCCGGTGTTTCCGTTTTGACCGACGGTGTACGGGCTGCTTCTTTTTACGATGAAGGTCATTGGGCCGGCATCGAGGGAGACGATCTGAGTGTGGTAATCGATTTGCAGAAATCGCAAAATATCCGGCAAGTGGGAATCGGACTTTTGACAGATCAGGAATCCTGGATTTTTCTACCGCAAAAAATAGAGGTGTCTTTCTCTCATGACGGCGTTCATTTCAATTTATTGGAAGAAAAGGAATTGGGCACTCCTGTGCAGCATACCGGCAAAAAAATAGAAGATGTGAATTTAAATTTCGAAAAAGCAAGCGGCCGCTTCGTCCGGATCATCGCGAGGAATATTGGCACCTGTCCCAAATGGCATTACGGAAACGGCGGGCCGGCGTGGGTTTTTGCCGATGAAATTTGGGTGAAATAGATCAATATTTTAAAAAGTAACCGGTCGGATTCTTTTGACAGAATAAACAGGATTGGCCGGTCTGTCTATCTTGATCATTCTGTAAATCCTGTCAAATAATGGTCTTGAAATTAATAGAATGTAAAAGTTTTCTAGTAAAGATTCGTATAAAATTCACAATTATCAATTCATGGCACGTTGGCATTTGCTCTGTATGTTTGCACTTATTTGATTTTAAAAATGACCGCCATGCCGTCTTTTTTCTCATCGGAAGCACGGAAAGAGACCATGTCGTAATTGGGGTTATTTTCCATGGTGTCCAGGAAATCCTTCATCAATGCCGCGCCGCGGATAACATTATCCGCTACAATCACCGCTCCTTTACTCAGCTTGGGCTCTATGGCTTTAAAATATTTGTAATAGTCCGGCTTGTTGGCATCCAGAAAAATGAAATCAAATGTACCTTTTAGTTTGGGCAACACCTGTAAAGCGTCCCCTTTTATGCAGGTGACTGTATTTTTCAATCCCATTTTTTTAATATTTTTCCGGCATTCCCGCACCATTTTAGGATTAATTTCAATGGTAATGAGTTTACCCTGATTAAGTTCGAAGCCCATACCCAGATGAATTGCGCCGAAACCGTTAGCCGAACCGACTTCAATTCCCCGCCTGGCGTGGGAGCATTCTACAATAATTCGCAGAAACTTGGCGTCTTCCAGTGTGGTATTCATGCTGAGCCGTTTAAAATTTTTAATGAATTTCAGACGATATGAGAGCTTCTGATAATTTGACATTTTGGCAATGTTTAGCTCAGATTGTGCGGTAGCACCGTGATTGAAAAGAAACAGGACGATCAGGGCGAACATGAGAACAGAAAGAGTATTTTTTTTTGTCATTTTTCCTCCGGAGAAACTTAGGAAGTTTATTTCAACCTGAATTGAGCAATTGCCGATAACAAAAAAAACCTTTTGGATTTGTAAGGCACTGTTATTATATTAATTATATAAACAAACAAAATGACAATTAATAACCCAAAAGATAGTAATAATATGGCTATAAAACATTGTACAAAGCAAGTAAAAATTTCAAAAGTTGAATCTACCGACGAGTTTTCCGGTAGAGACCACATTAAGCAGGAGGTTTTCAGTGAACAACTTAATCAGAATCAGTCTTTTTCTTGTTACGTCTTTAATTCTATTATCCTGTCGGGCAACCAAACATGATATTGGAGTAACGGGGCACAGAGGCGCCTCTGGACTTGCACCGGAAAATACCATCGCCTCCATGAAAAAGGCTATGGAATTTGACACGGATTTTTCGGAACTGGATGTCCAGGAAACTGCGGACGGGGAATTGGTGTTGCTGCATGACAGTACATTAGACCGAACCACAAATATAACCGGGAAGATCTGGGAAGTGAACTACGCAGATCTGCAGGGCGTGGATGCAGGATCCTGGTTTTCCTCTGACTATGCCGGGGAACCGATTCCCACTTTAGCGGCCGTCATTGATACGGTTTACGGTAAAATGAAATTGAATATTGAACTGAAAATGAACGGGCACCAGAAACAATTGACCGAAAAAGTAGTTGACCTGATTACGAAAAAGAATTTCATTCCTCAATGTATTGTAACTTCTTTCGATCGTGAGGCAATTCGCGAAGTGAAAGCGCTTAACAGCCGTATTAAAACCGGATATATTTTCAGCAAGATGCCGGATGAAGATATTTATACTGCAGAATTCGATCTGTTGAGCGTTAATAAAAAACTGGTAACAAAAGAGATGGTGGAGAAAGCTCATAAAAACGGTAAAGAAGTGCATGTGTGGACTGTGAATAAAGAAGAGGATATGAGAAAATTTATCAAATTGGGTGTTGACAATATTATCACAAATTATCCGAACCGTTTACTTAAAATATTGGGTAGATAACATGAAAACAAAGATAAAAAAAGAAGCAAAAAGACTCAGCAGAAGAAAATTTTTAGAAAGAGCCGCTACGGTTTCCGCATTTTCTATTATTCCCGCTCATGTTTTTGGCGGCCCGGGCCGGATGGCGCCCAGTGATAAACTGAACATCGCCGGTGTAGGCATTGGCGGCATGGGGAATGTGAATCTGGAAAATATGGCAACGGAAAATATTGTGGCTTTGTGCGATGTTGACTGGAACTATGCCGGAAAAGTTTTTGAGAAATATCCCAAAGCTAAACGATACAAAGATTTTCGGCTTATGCTGGAAAAAGAGAAAAATATTGATGCGGTGATCATTGCCACGCCGGATCATGCCCATGCGGTTGTTTCCATGGCAGCCATGGAGTTGGGCAAAGATGTATATACGCAAAAGCCATTAACCCATCTGGTTTCCGAAGCCAGGTCGCTGGCCGGTATAGCCCAAAAGAAGCAATTGGTGACACAGATGGGTAACCAGGATCATTCCCGGGAAAGGATTCGTTTGATGACGGAATGGCTCCGTGACGGCGCCATAGGCCCGGTGCATGAAGTGCATACCTGGACAGACAGACCGGTTTGGCCGCAGAATATCTACACCCGGCCGAAAGGGATGCCGGTTACTGAAGGATTGGATTGGGATTTATGGCTGGGACCGGCGCCGGCGCGGCAGTACAACAAAATATATCTCCCGTTCACTTGGCGCGGCTGGTGGGATTTCGGCACCGGCGCCCTGGGCGATATGGGCTGCCATATCATCGATCTCCCTTATACCGCTCTCAATCTGAAATATCCTGATAGCGTGAATGCCAGTTATGCCATGCCCATCGATCCCAATGATATCTGGCAAAAGAAAGAGAACAACGAAACTTACCCATTGGCATCCATGGTGACGTACAATTTCCCTGCGCGGGGAGAGATGCCGCCGGTAAAACTTGTTTGGTACGACGGCGGTTTGATGCCGTCCAGGCCGGAAGAGTTAGAACAGAGTAGAAAGATGCTAAAAAATGGGATACTTTTGGTCGGTGAAAAAGGAAAAATTATCAGCGGCGGCGATATGATTCGCCTGATTCCGGAAACCGCCATGCAGGCCTATAAACGGCCGCCCAAAACACTGTCGAGAATTACCGTGACCCACGAACAAAACTGGATTAAATGCTGCAAAGACCGGAAAACTTCCAGCTCCCATTTTGGCTATGCCGGGCCGCTGACAGAAACAGTATTGTTGGGCAACGTGGCTCTCCGATTTCCTTATGAAAAATTAGAATTTGATGCGGAAAAAATAGAGATTAAAAACAACCCGGCCGCTACGGAATATTTGCAAACCCATTACCGGGAAGGATGGAGCTGGTAAAATCGTAAATCGATCATGTTTATTCTGAAATCAATTTTTAGCCACAGAAGAGAGATGCCAAAATTTTTTTTACTGCTTCTTCTGTGGCTAAAAATCAATCTCTTGCAGCCAACCGGTTTTAAGTTTATACTTTTCCAGTAAATCGATCATCCCGGTATATTCCCGGTGATTGATTCGTCTGTCTATTTCGGGATATTTTTTTGTGTCCCAAACCGGCAGATATTGTGTCATCAGACTGAGATGAACCCTGCTGTCGATCTCTTCGGCTATAAATTGAAAGATTGTTTCGGTTCCGGCAACATCGTTGGGCAGAATCAAGTGACGGATGATGAGGCCTTTTTTTGCCAGTTTGTTTTCGTCCGTTGTTAAAAAACCAACTTGACGGAACATCTCACGGATGGCAGAAAAATTAAATTCCGGATAATTTTTGGTTTTAGAAAATTTGCCGGCGCTGACAGATTCTGAGTATTTTATATCGGGAAGATAGATATCAATAATTCCTTCCAGCGTTTTCAGAATTTCAATATTTTCGTATCCGCTTGTATTGTAAACAATTGGCAGATGGAGTCCATGTTCTATGGCAAGTTGTAAACTTTGCAAAATGGGAGGTAAAAAATGAGTTGGCGTAACCAGATTGATATTATGTGCGCCCTGCTTTTGTAATTCTATCATTATTTTTACCAGGCCTTGCGGAGAGACTTCATAGCCGCGGCGCAAGTGACTCATGGGGTAGTTTTGGCAAAATACGCACGCCATGGTGCAGCCGGAAAAGAAAATGATGCCGGAACCCCTGCTGCCGGATATGGACGGTTCTTCACCGAAATGCAATTTGTATTTGTATATCTTCATTTTATAGCATAATTGACAATAACCCAACCGGTTGTTCGTACGGTCAACGCCACAATTACGCGGACAGAGGGTGCAATGATGTATCTGCCCGTTTAGTTTTTCAAGTGCTTTTTCAATCAGCGCTATTTTGTGGATACCGGTTTGTTTCATTGTTCAAATACCCGAATCATGCTATCATAAATGTTGTAAACATGATACAAAATATTTTGTTTTAATTGCAACCATATTTATATTGGCAGAGAAAAATTGGCCACAGAAAAGAATAAAAATTATCAGAATTCTTTTCTTCCAACACTTTAGTTTTTACTGAAATCTGCGTCCTTTGCGCTCTCTGCGTCTCTGCGTTTTAGCGCACCTGTTTTTCAACGCAGAGGAGCAGAGGACACAGAGATATTGAAAAAATTGAAATTAAAAATTGTTGGCAACCTGACCAAAAACTTAGTTTTTCTATCATTCCCGGTAACTATTCAGCCCACGAAACACACGAAACACTCAAAAAGGTCTTTTTGATTTTTTTTCGAGTCTTTCGTAGGCTGCCAAAGTAGTTGCCATTTCCGTATGATTTAAGCGGCCTGCCTGTTGCAGACAGGCAGATAAAAGCATTCGGGAAGGACAGGTTACTTGATAATTGTTGTTTTTCAAAAAACTAAAGTATTATCTTTTTTTTTAAGTGGCTGCATTACAAGCGGGTAGAAGGTAACCTTTTTGAAAAAGGTTACCAACAATCTTTTCACTTGATAAAAACAAAATATGTCTTTATAATATCCTGTTTACTGAATCTGGCCGACTTACGGAGAAAGGAAATCTTATGAATTTAAGCGCGTTTGATATTGTAATTGTCCTCATTTACATCGTTCTGATTTTTTTATCCGGTTCATTAATGAAAAAATATGTCGGTAACATTAGTGATTATTTGGTTGCCAACCGATCCATGGGGTTTCATCTGGGACTACTTTCTTTGATGTGTACGGAAATAGGTATGATTACTTACATGTATTATGCAGAATTGGGATATAAATCAGGAATGTCCGCACTGATGGTCGCGTTTCCGCCTATCATCGCTTTTTTATTTTTAGGGAAAACGGGGTTTATCATCAAACCTTTGCTGGATATGAAAATTATGACCATCCCGGAATTTTATTCTGTTAAATTCAGCAAAGGCGTACGTTTCTATGTTGGAATACTAATGGCCATCGGCGGTATTTTGAATTTCGGCGTTTTCCCCGGTGTGGAAGCAAAATTTATCAATATTATCACCGGCATTCCGCAGGAACATGTTCTGATAACCATGGTCGTCATGTTGACACTGGTTCTGCTTTACACACTGCTTGGCGGCATGGTTTCGGTGATTCTGACCAATTATTTGCAGTACGCACTGCTGAGTTTCGGCATGATCTTCATCACCGTTTATGGCATCGCAGTCATCGGCTGGGGTAACATTATTCATGCTGTACAGGCAAATATGGGCGAGAAGGGGTTCAACCCGTTTTTTCCTGATCCGTTCAAAAGTGAATTCGGCATCGGTTTTCTTGTCTGGCAAATTCTTATGTGGATTTCATTATTAGTCGGCTGGCAGGCTATCTCCATGCGTCTGTTTTCTTCCAAAGATACAAAAACCGGCATGAAAATCTATTTCTGGTCGGGACTAATGTTTTTGGCCCGGGCGATTCTGCCTATTTTTTGGGGTATTATGGCGTTCGCTTATCTTGGCGGGAATATTGAACCGCTGGATGCACTCCCTCTCATGGTGGTTAAACTAGTTCCCAAAGGCATTCTGGGATTGATATTCGCCGGACTGCTTGCGGCTTCCATGTCAACCTATGCCAGTTATTTGCTCTCCTGGAGCTCGGTGGTGTCTCAGGATATCATCGGTTCGATTTTGAAATTTACCAGCGGAAAGGATCAGAGTTCAAAAGTGCAGCTACTGATCAGCCGAATCACCATGGCGCTGGTTATGATTTTTATCATCTGGTGGTCTCTGTTTCACAAATTAGAAGGATTCCTTTATTTCTATTTGAATATGACGGCCATGCTGTTCATTCCGGGAACGCTCATCAGTGTGGGACTGGGAATTTATTGGAAAAAAGCCAGTACCGCAGGGGCCTATCTGGCTTTCACACTGGGCGCTCTGCCGCCGCTGCTCTATCTTTTCCTGCATGAACCGTACAAAACACAATATGCCTCCATGATGGGGTGGGGAGGATTTCTACTGGCCCTGATCGGTATGCTGATCGGCTCTTTTTTTCAAAACAAATTTAGTCCGAATTTAAAAAAGGAAGTGGTCTGATGAAATTTTACATCATCTTTTGGGAAGCGGTTGTTCTGTTCTCTCTGCTCTCATTCACTTACATGTCGTTTAAAGTGCTTTATAGAGGATTTCCGGAATTAAAGGAGATGCTGCGAAACCTTGATAATGAGCACAAAAAAAATAGCAAGTGAAATTATCATCCTGATCGGACTTAAAAACAGGGCAAAAAAAAGACCTTTTTAAAAAGGTCTTTTTGGTGCCGGGGGTGGGACTCGAACCCACACGAGCCGAAGCTCACTGGATTTTGAGTCCAGCGCGTCTACCAGTTTCACCACCCCGGCGAAAAATCGAACAAAAAAATAAAACATTTTTCTCTGAAAGTCAAGTGTAAAAATGAAATAAAAAATAGAAGCCGACCTTCTTCGACAAGGCCGGCTTCTATTAAAGGAGCTTCTGCTAAAGGAGAGTTTTTTTGGGTCTGGTAACTATTCCGGTTGCAGTGAAATTGATCTGCGCGGTGACATTTTCTCAACAGGCTGATCCGGATAGTGTTCTGAGCGATCTGGTTAAAAAATACGGAGCGATCGATGTGCAATCGGAATTGTTTTCATTTACACAAACCGAATATTACAAAAAGGAGATGGGCGACAATCTGCGGAAGCTTTATCTTTCCTTCAAAAATCTGATTATGCCGGAAAGGATTGTGCATATTAAACTGGAAACCAACCTGCTGGAAAAGAAATACACAATCGCAGGAAACCGGAGTGTGAATCTTGATCCCGGATATCTGGAAAAAGCAAAACTGATTTTAGTGACAACGAAGAATTTCAGTCACAGGATCTATCTTGGTTCCGGTATATTCGGCGATGTGCAGTTACGCATTAAAGGAGGGAAATTTCAAATTCATGAATGGACCTATCCGGATTACCGGGAAGAAAAAGTGATCCGTTTTTTTCGCAGAATCAGAGACAGATATTGCAGAGAGGCAGATGAATGGGCAAAAAGCAACTAACATACAAAGATGCCGGTGTGGATATTTCCGCCGGAGAAGAATCGGTGAACAGGATAAAAAACCTGCTGAACAGCACTTTCGATAAAAATGTGTTGCAGGGAATCGGACATTTTGGCGCCATGTATAAAATTCCCGTCAGCAATTACCGAAACCCGGTTTTAATCTCCAGCGTTGACGGTGTGGGCACCAAACTGAAAGTAGCGGTGATGATGGATAAGCACGACACCATCGGTGAAGATCTGGTGAATCATTGCATCAATGATATTTTAACCGGCGGAGCGAAACCCATGTATTTCATGGACTATCTTTCATTGGGTAAAGTAAATCCGTCTGTTGTGGAGCAAATTGTGCGCGGCATGGTGCGGGGATGCCGTCAGACCAAATGCGCGCTGATCGGCGGTGAAACCGCGGAAATGGCGGATATCTATCAACCGGGTGAATACGATCTGGCCGGCACCATCGTGGGCATTGTGGAACAGGATAAAATTATCAACGGTGAGCGGATACAAGCCGGCGATGTGCTCATCGGCTTGCCGTCCGTGGGATTGCATACCAACGGTTACACACTGGCAAGGAAAGTATTTTTCGATTATGCCGGGTTTTCTCCTGATCATTATGATGCGGGATTGAGGAACAGCATCGGCAATGAACTTCTTAAAGTTCATCGAAACTATTTCAATGTTGTGCAACCCGCGTTGGAAAAATTCGATATTCACGGATTATCTCATATCACCGGCGGTGGCATTGAAGGAAATACAAGGAGAATTTTGCCGCCGGATCTGAAATTGGCTATTGAATGGGACGCTTGGGAATGGCTCACCATTTTCAAACTGATCAGGGAACTGGGCAATGTGCCCATCGAAGATATGCGACGCACGTTTAATTTGGGTATCGGTTTCATTATTATTCTTTCTCCGGAAGATGTACAAGCAGTTCAGGAAGAGTTGAGGAATGGCGGTGAAACATCATACATTATCGGCAGAGTTGTTTCCGATTAAAATGAGATAGCGAGAGAAAACAACTTGCAACACAACGCATCACCTTATATCTTAAATGTGTTCGTTGATTTTTCTCAGACAAATACAGAAGCTAACCTTTTTGAAAAAGATCAGCTTCTAACGACTTCAACGAGATGAGACGTTACAAAAAAACTATTTCATTTGAAGTAATTAATTGAGAATTGCCATGGCTAAAATAGGCGTATTGGGAGCAGGAAGTTGGGGAACCGCTTTGGCAGTTCTTCTTTCCGCTAAACATGAGGAAATAGTTATGTGGGAGTTTTTCCCGGAAATTGCAGAAAAATTGCAAATCGACCGGGAAAATAAACGCATGCTCCCCGGCGTTAAAATTCCCGACAACATCAAAATAACATCCCGGCTTCCGGAGGCGGTGGAGGGGATGGAGGTGTTGCTTTCTGCTGTTCCCTCACACGTGGTACGGCAACTGGCGACATTATTGAAAGAATTTCCCGTAAAAGATAAAATTATTGTCAGTGTCACAAAAGGAATCGAAAACGATAGCCTGTTTCGTGTAGCGCAGATTTACCGGGATGTGTTGCCTGACTTCTCTCCGGATCATTTTGTAGTTTTATCAGGTCCCAGCCATGCGGAGGAGGTGAGTCGCGGCGTACCAACAACTGTGGTTGCCGCCGGTTCTGATTTGCCGGTTGCAAAACAGGTACAAAATATATTTATGACGGCAACTTTTCGTGTTTATTCCCACACAGATGTAGTAGGCGTGGAATTAGGCGGTTCGTTGAAAAACGTGATCGCCATCGCCGCGGGAATCGGTGATGGTGTTGGTTTTGGCGACAATACAAAAGCGGCTCTGATGACGCGGGGAATTGCAGAAATCACCCGCCTGGGCACTGCTCTCGGAGCCGATCCGCTCACTTTTGCCGGTTTGTCCGGCATTGGCGATCTGATTGTCACCTGCATGAGCCGGCACAGCAGAAACCGCTATGTTGGTGAGGAGATCGGCAAGGGGAAAACGCTGGATGAAGTATTGTCACAAATGGTGATGGTAGCGGAAGGAGTGCGTACAGCTCGCTCTGTTTTCGAGCTGGCTAAATTAAAACATGTGGAAATGCCTATTTCTGAAGAAGTGTACCGTGTCCTTTTTGAAAATAAGGATCCCAAAACCGCCGTTTACGATTTAATGACAAGGGACGCTAAACAGGAAAGATTTGGTGTATAAAAAATTTGACAACTACTTTTATAATCCACAGGAGATAACCAATCACAGGAGTAAGTGAATAATCACTTATAAACTGCTGAAGCAGTTAAAAATATTTTTCATTTTTGCCCGCGATTTAAGTCGCGGGCTGGTGCATCGACATGGACTACAACCGTTTTAACGGTTTAGTTTGAAAATTTATAAATAGTGCTTAATCGAAAACCCGGGCACTAAATATCATCTGTTCATCAGTACATCACCTAATTTTCGGGAGAAAAACCGATGATCAAATCCATTTTAATTGCCGTTGATGGCGCCGAATATACGGATCCGGTAATCAAATATGCCATCTATCTGGCTAAGGCTTTTCAGGCAAAACTGAATATCGTCACCGTTATGGATGTGCGCATATTCGAATGGTCTGTTTACCTTGGCGTGGATGGTTTTGCCCCGGTTATACCATCCGCAACTTATCTGGACGAATCCAAACATCTTTTGCAGGAGAAATGTGAGAAGGTGTTGCAAAAATGTATTGAAATGGTGAAAGCGGAGAATATCACCTTTACTGCATCCCAAATTGAAGGCAGTCCGGTGGAAATCATTTCCGGTCAAGCGAATATCGTGGACATGATTTTGTTAGGTGCAAGAGGAGAATTTGCCAAGTGGGGCAGAAGTAAACTGATGGGCGCCACGGTGGAAGCGATTTCCCGGGAATGCAGCAAGCCGATTTTCATCTCTCAGAAAGAATTTCATCCATTCAATCAGATTTTAGTGCCTTACGATGGCAGCATTCATTCTAATAAAGCGCTTCCTTACGCCGGTTATTTTGCGGAAAATTTTGATGCCAAACCAACCCTTTTCACGGTGGGTAACAACGCGGAAAGCGCGAATGCCATTTTAAACGAAGGTGAAAAATACTTGGAAGCGTATGATATTCGGGTCAGGAAAAAATCGCGGCGCGGCAATCCGGATGAAGAAATTCTCAACTTTTCCCAGGAAGAAGAGATGGACCTGATCATCATGGGCGCTTACGGAAATTCCCGGATAAAAGAGGCGATTCTCGGCAGCACAACGGAACGCGTGATGAGAAATGCAAAAATTCCTCTGTTGTTGGTTAAATAGTATCTGTCCGAATTTATCATTCCCGCCTGCTTTTATCGGGAATCCATTTCCTGAATTGATGTGGATTCCCGCTTTAATTATGCGGGAATGACAAATTAGCGTGTTGTTTCGAAGATGTAAATGTATCCGTAGAAGAAATCGAAAGAACGAAAAAGGAGTAGAACTGCATGCGAAAAGAATATGTATTTGTGGAAGATTTAATAAATCATGTTGGCGATGAAGTAACTCTGGCCGGGTGGCTCTATAATAAACGCTCCAGCGGAAAAATCTGGTTTTTATTGCTGCGGGACGGCACGGGTCTGGTGCAGGGCGTTGTTTCCAAAAAAGAGGTGGCTGAGGATGTCTTTACCATGAAAGATAGAATCACACAGGAGACTTCTCTGAAAGTTACGGGCGTTGTGAATACCGACGACAGAGCGCCCGGCGGATTTGAATTGTGGGTAAAAGATATCCAGGTAGTCCAGGTTGCGGAAGAATATCCCATCGCACTGAAAGAGCACGGCACCGATTTTTTAATGGATCACCGTCATCTCTGGATCCGCACACCGCGGCAGAATGCGACCCTTCGTATTCGACATGAGATTGTCCGTTCTATCCGTGATTTCTACGACAACCGTGGTTTCACTCTGGTGGATGCGCCTATTTTCACACCCAGCGTCTGCGAAGGAACTACAACACTGTTCGAAACGGAGTATTTCGGCAGTAAAGCATACCTGACCCAAAGCGGCCAATTGTACATGGAAGCAGCGGCAATGGCATTTGGGAAGGTTTACTGCTTTGGTCCCACATTCAGGGCGGAGAAATCCAAAACAAGACGCCATCTCACGGAATTCTGGATGGTTGAACCGGAAGTGGCTTACGCCAATCTGGATGACAATATGGATCTGGCCGAAGAGTTTGTTGAATACATTGTGCAGCGGGTTTTGACGAAAAAGAAAGAAGAGCTTGAGATACTGGAAAGAGATACCTCATCTTTAGAAAAAGTACAACAGCCTTTTCCCAGAATAAGTTACGATGAAGCTGTGGCGATCCTGAAAAATAATCAGGTTGATTTTGCCGATGGCGCTGATTTTGGCGGCACAGATGAAACGGTGATCTCGAAACAATTTGACCGGCCTGTGATGGTTCACCGTTATCCGGCAGCCATAAAAGCGTTCTACATGAAAGAAGACCCCAAGGATTCCACCAAAGCGTTATGTGTGGATATGCTGGCGCCGGAAGGATACGGAGAAATTATCGGCGGCGGACAGCGGGAGGACGATTTGACCGTTTTACGCAGGAAGATTGAACAACACAATCTGCCCGAAGAAGCTTTCAAATGGTATCTGGATTTGCGGCGTTACGGTTCGGTACCTCATAGCGGCTTTGGCCTGGGAATTGAGCGGACAGTCGCATGGCTTTGCGGTTTACAGCATGTGCGGGAAACCATCCCGTTTCCGCGCACCATGTACAGGAATTATCCATGAAACGATCCATCGGCGTCATTGGCGGCAGCAGGGCCGGCGGAGATATTCTGCAAATGGCGGAAAAAGTGGGGGAGGGGATCGCCGAAAATGGCGCAATACTTGTCTGCGGCGGCCGTTCCGGTGTGATGGAAGCTGCCTGCCGCGGCGCAAAAAACCGCGGTGGTACAACCGTGGGAATTTTACCGGGAGATACCCGGGATCAGGCCAATCGTTACGTGGATATCCCCATCGTAACCGGCATGGGGGTGGGTAGGAATGTGATTGTAGTGCGCAGTTCGCAAGTGGCGATTGCTATCGACGGCAGTTACGGCACCCTCTCCGAAATCGCTTACGCCCTGCAATTGGGCATCCCGGTGATTGGCTTGCGAACCTGGGAGTTCACCGATAAAATTCAAATTGTGGAAACGCCGGAAGAAGCCGTAGGGCTGGCTGTGAGTATGTTGGCTGCAAATGAATGAGTTTTTTGATTTAAATCCTCTAACAGACGGTTTTTCATTTTTCAGAGTAAATCCTGTCGGCGACTCGCTGAATCGACAGCCGTATTTGCATTAAAAATGAAAATCCGTTTAGTAACAAAAACAGGGTTAAAAACAGGACAATTGCTCAATTAAGGTATATGATAAAAAAACACTGCTTTGCAAAGGACAAAAGTGTTGCAATTATAATCATTTGCGTAATCAGCGTAATTCGCGGTTAATGAAAAAAGATTAAAATGGATAGTTTGGCAAAAATTTGGGTAATCGGCCGTGTGCAGGGCGTTGGCTTTCGTTATTTTGTCTACCGTCTGGCAAAGCAGTACGGTCTGACCGGCATTGTCAAAAATCTATTCGATGGCCGGGTTTACATCGAAATTGAAGGCGACAGAGAAATCATGCAGGCCTTCATGAAAGATGTGGAGCGGGGCAACAGTTGGGCGGATGTTGTTAAGTTGGATGTGGGATGGCAAAAATTTTCAGGAAAATACAAAACTTTTGAAATCGCTTATTGACAGATGGAGAACAGAATGGAGCAAATAAAAGAAAAAATTCGCAATGTGCCGGATTTTCCTAAAAAAGGGATCCAGTTTAAAGATATCACCACGCTGACAAAAGAAGGAAAATCCTTCGCCCGTGTAATCGACCTTTTCGATGAACGGTTCAGAGAAAAAAATATCGATGTGATTGTCGGTATTGAATCGAGAGGATTCATTTTTGGCGGCGCGCTGGCGTATAAATGGAAAACCGGTTTTGTCCCGGTGCGGAAACCGGGCAAGCTGCCGGCCGAAAAGATACAGGAAACATACGAGCTGGAATATGGCACGGATACGCTGGAGATTCATACGGACGCCATTCGGTCTGGACAGCGGGTGTTAATCATTGATGACCTCGTCGCCACCGGCGGTACATTGGCTGCAACGGCAAAATTGGTGGAAAGACTGGGCGGGATCATTGCCGGAATGGCTTTTGTCATCGAACTTGCGTTCTTGAACGGCCGTGAAAAAATCAGCCAGTACGATCTTTGCACACTGGTTACGTATGATAGTGAATAGCAACAAGGTTTCTGTTCAACAGGAAACCGTTCAGGAACGATTGATATTCGCGTCATTTTTCCTTTCGTTCACTGCATGAAATAACGAGTAAAAACCAATGTTTTCAGCGGATCGTAAAAAGAAAAACGAACCCCCGCGGCCAGACATTTTGTCCCTGGCGGGACAGATGTATCAAGTAAAATTGCCCAAAAAGATAATGAATAAAAAATTGAAATATTCAAGAACTGTCATAACTGATTAGGTTAATGGAAAGGTTCAACCACAAAAGGAAACCTAAAAAATCCTGCAGTGGTTCCGTAAAATGTTGCATTAGATTCTTTTGAAGGTTTGCCGGAATTGGGGAGGATAATTCTTCGGTCAAGTTTTTAGTAAATATAAGGACCGCTTGCCAATGGCAGACAACCACTACTTTGCACAATCAATTATTGGAAAATCAAAATAAATTCTGTTATCTTAAGTATTGAACAATTTTTCCTGGCGGTTTTGTATATTTGTCACATTAGAAAAATTAGAACATGAGGAACTCAGTCTTTCCGGACAAGAGCG
This sequence comes from uncultured Deferribacteres bacterium, assembly GCA_913009825.1. Lineage (GTDB taxonomy): Bacteria > Zhuqueibacterota > JdFR-76 > JdFR-76 > DREG01 > DREG01. The sequence goes on along the minus strand of CAJVYQ010000017.1, from coordinate 39,321 downwards.
TGCATTTTTAGCCGGCCGCCTGCTAAGTTCTCTTGACGAGGATGTGCTGACTGAAGTGGATGAGGCATGGATAGCAGAAGCCGAACATCGATATCAGGAATACAAAGAAGGTAAACATCAGGGCATTTTAGCTCAAAATGTGTTCGCAGAAGCGGACCGGATTCTGAACTGACTTCTGTGATTTTTGACCCGGAAGCGCGTATCGAGCAATTATAATATAATTGGCTGAATCGCTCAATTCAGGAATGATAATTTTCTGAAAGGGTTCGCAAAAGATTTACCTCGATAGGAAGTTGTTTGATCAAATGCTTGAATTAAAGTCACAAGAAAAGTTATTTTTCCGGGAAGTGTAGATTGAAAGTTTGAATAAGTGAACAAAAGGAGATTGAAGATGAGACCAAAACTTACATTAGCAACATGGTGGTTTGTTACGTTGATGTTATTACCGGTATTTTCCACAGATTATGCACAGCAGACTGAATCGGGTCAAAAATACAAGCTTGATTTGCAGGAAATCATTCCCATAGATGCCAGAATTACCACCGGTCGTTTGGATAACGGCTTGCAATATTTCATCCGGGAAAACAAAAAACCGGAAAACCGAGCCGAGCTGCGCCTGATTGTTAATGTCGGTTCCATTTTGGAAAATGATGATCAGCAGGGCCTGGCGCATTTTACCGAACACATGTGTTTCAACGGCACCAAACATTTTGCTAAAAACAAACTGGTCAATTATCTGGAATCCATCGGCATGAAATTCGGTCCGGATGTTAATGCCAATACCGGTTTTGACGAGACCAAATATTTGCTGCAAGTGCCGACGGACAGTGTAGAAATTTTGGAAAAAGCCTTCCTGATCCTTGAGGATTGGGCGCATAATGTCAGTTTTGCCGACGATGAAATCGATAAAGAAAGGGGAGTGATCATCGAAGAGTGGCGATTGGGGAGAGGCGCCAATGCGCGCATGTTCGATAAGCAATTGCCGGTTCTGTTCAAAGGCTCCCGTTATGCTGAACGGCTGCCCATCGGCAAGAAAGATATTCTTGAATCGTTCCAACATGACACCATCCGCCGTTTTTACCGGGATTGGTACCGACCCGACTTGATGGCCGTCATTGCAGTTGGCGATTTCGATAAAAATAAAATCGAAAACATGATTAAACAACATTTTGCCAAAATTTCGTTGAAGAAAAACAGACGAGAGAGAAAACTGTATCCCGTTCCCGATCACAAAAAAACGCTGTTTGCCATCGCTACGGATCCGGAAGCGGTTTCTAATGTGATCAGCGTCTATTATTTAACCGACATCGAACCGGAAAAAACGGTGGCGGATTATCGCAACAGTATTTTAGAAGGTTTGTACAGCATGATGTTGAATCAGAGATTAAGTGAATTAACCAAGAAAGAAAATCCTCCTTTTATTTATGCTTTTTCAGGAAAAACCCCGTTGGTCAGAACAAAAGATGCCTATACACTTGCCGCCGTGGTTAAAGAGAACGGTATTGGAAAAGGGCTGGAAGCTGTTTTGGTGGAGGATACACGGGTGAGAAAATTCGGATTCACCCAAACTGAATTGGAACGGGCTAAGAAATTGTTTTTGCGTAATATGGAGAGAACATTTAACGAGCGAAATAAAACCCAATCTTCTTCTTTTGCAGCAGAATACTCCCGCCATTTTTTAACCGGCGAACCGATTCCGGGTATCGAATACGAAAATGCGATCTATCAAAAATATATTCCGAAGATCAGTTTGGCAGAAATCAACAGTCTGAATGACAAATGGATCAAAGAAAATAACCGGGTGATTTTAGTGAATGCTCCGAAAAAGAAAGGCGTGAAAGTACCCACGGAATCGGAACTATTGGCGGTATTTCAAGAAGCATCGAAAATGGATATCAAACCGTATGAAGATAAGGTCTCCAACAAACCGCTAATAGCTGTGCTGCCAACACCCGGACGAATTCTGTTTGAAAAGAAAAATGAAAAGTTAGGGACTACGGAATGGAAATTGTCGAATGGCGTGCGTGTAGTGCTCAAACCGACGGATTTCAAAAATGATGAAATCCGTTTCGATTCTTTCAGTCCCGGCGGACATTCGCTGGTTCCCGACAAGGATTATCTTCCCGGCATTACTGCTTCCATCGTCATCAGCGGCGGCGGCCTGGGAAATATTGATGAAATCGAATTGGGGAAAATGCTCACAGGAAAAATCGTAAGCGTTTCTCCTTATATTGCCGCTCTTTATGAAGGTGTTTCGGGCATGGCGTCTCCCAAAGATATGGAAACCATGTTTCAGTTGATCTATCTCACCTTTACAGCGCCGCGCGAAGACAGCACCGCTTTCATTGCCTATCAAAAGCGAACCATGGCGATTTTGGAAAACAAGGAAGCCAACCCGGCATCCGCTTTCGGCGATACCATCAAAGTTACCATGGCGCAACATCATTACCGGGAACGCCCGCTCACAGAAGAGTTGCTGAAAGAGATGAACCTGGAAAAATCGTTTAAAATTTATAAAGACCGCTTCGCCGATGCCGGCGATTTCACCTTCTTTTTTGTGGGCAATATCGACCTGAAAAAATTCAAAAAATATGTTAAAACTTATCTTGCCAGTCTGCCGGCCATCAAACGGAAGGAAACATGGAAGGATGTGGGCATCCGGCCGCCGAAAGGAGTGATCAAAAAAATTGTAAAGAAAGGAATTGAGCCCAAAAGTAGGGTCACCCTCATTTTTACCGGTCCCTATAAGTATTCCCGAATGAATAATTACCTGATGGATTCGATGGCAAATATACTGCGTATCCGTTTGCGGGAAGTGCTGCGTGAAGACCTTGGCGGAACCTATGGCGTGGGTGTTCGTTCTACCACAACCCGCTATCCCGATGAGGAATACCGTATATCCATCTCTTTTGGCTGTGCGCCGGATCGTGTGGATGAATTAACCAAAACCGTGCTTGCCGAACTGGACAGCCTGAAAAAATACCCACCCAAAGAGATTTATATTAAAAAAGTGAAAGAAACGCAGCTTCGTTCTTACGAAACCAAGTTGAAAGAAAATACCTACTGGTTAAACGCCATTTACTCTGCTTACATGTATCATTTGGATCCCAATGCAATTTTATCCTATCCGGACCGGGTCGCCGGTTTAACCGCTAAAAAAGCGCAGGAAACGGCACAGAAATATCTGAATCTTAAAAATTATGCCACGTTTGAATTATTTCCGGAAACAGGAAGGAAATAAAAGGAATTCCGACAAGATCAAATTATGAAACAATTAGATAATACAAACTCCATCTACCGAACGAATCCTTTACCGGTTTCCCGGTTTGCAAAAGCTTTGCCGGAATTCTTCTTCTATCCGCAGTTTCTTGCCGTCGTTTTTAAAGCGGGTTTCCTCGCTAAACGGGCAAAATATGATGATGCTGCCTGGTGTGAGAGCAGTTTTGCTGTTTTTCGTGCTTTAGAGAGGATTGGTGTACAGTTTCAGATTACCGGAATTGACAACCTGGCAAAAACGAAAGAACCGTGTATCATCATCGGCAACCATATAAGTACGCTGGAAACGATTATTTTGCCCATTATCATTGAACCGATAAAAAGAATGACGTTCATTATTAAGCAAAGTCTGTTGGATTATCCGGTGTTCAAACATATTATGCACACCCGGGATCCCATCGCTGTGACGCGCACTAATCCCCGGCAGGATTTGAAAGCGGTTTTGGACGGAGGAATGGACAGATTAAAAAAAGGTTTATCCATTATGGTTTTCCCGCAAACAACACGAACAAATGAGTTCGATCCTGCTCAATTCAGTTCCATCGGTGTTAAGCTGGCGCAAAAGGCAAAAGTTCCCATTGTGCCGCTGGCTTTGAAAACCGACGCCTGGGGGAACGGGAAAAGACTAAAGGATTTCGGCAAGATCGATCCAGCCCAAAAAGTTTATTTTGCTTTTGGCGAACCGCTGCGGGTGCAAAACCGGGGAGCGGAAGAACATCGGGCAATTATTGATTTTATTACAAGTAAGTTGACAGAATGGCAGGGAAGATAAGCGCCCGGCCTTTTTTGTTAAATGTTCTGCTTTTACACGGAAATATTCCGGATAACTTTATTTTTCGAATCCCGAAAAGTGCGAAACTTGAGATTGTAAAAAAATACCGGTAACATTTTAGTTCATTGATGTCTCTGTTGATTGAATGAACTTCCAAAGTTTCTTTGCCAATACTTATCTACATGATTGTATGTTTCGAAAATAATAATTACATTTTACAAAATTGATTAAAAACTTTGGAAGTTTATCTAAGCTGGATTATTTACAAGTTGTGTTGGAATAAGTCTTAACCTGATAATATATAACATGTTAAACGATTGTTGTCATAAAAAGTAAGTTTCTAAACGCAGAGTTCGCAAAGGATGCAAAGAATAGTGATCTGCCTTCTACAAAACTTCCCGGTTAACAGATAACTCTTATAGTATCAAAAGGTTAAGTTTTTCTCTGCGTAACTCTGCGCCTTAGCAAACTCTGCGTTAAATTTTTTATGAATAATTCAGGTTAAGCAAGAGAATTATTTATTTTGATGAAAGATCATGAAATGAAGAAAAGTTTACTGTTAATTCTGGCGATTGCTTTCAGTGTGAATTATTCAATAGCGCAAACCGGTTTCAATAAAACATTCACCCGGGCAGATTCTTTGCGCGGCACACTAACGCCGCTGCGAACCTGCTACGATGTGACTTATTATTATTTGGATGTGAAAATTGATCCGGAAACAAAATGGATCGGCGGCAGCAATACTATTCAATTCAAAGTAGTGAACGCTTTTCGGCGCATGCAGATCGATCTGGTTGACAATATGAAAATAGAAAAGATCCTCTTTAAAAATAAACCGTTAAAATATTCCCGGGAATTTGGCGCCGTGTACATCGATTTTCCGCAAAAGCTTCCGTCGCATTCTCTGCAAAATATTACCGTGTTTTATTCGGGACAGCCGAAAGTCTCACATCGGCCTCCCTGGGATGGTGGCTTTACCTGGACAATGGATAAAAACGGCAATCCCTGGGTTGCCGTGACGGTTCAGGGAGACGGCGCTTATCTGTGGTGGCCTAATAAAGAACATCAGTCCGATGAACCGGACAGCATGTTGATCAGTATAACCGCCCCAAGCAGCTTATCGGACATATCCAACGGACACTTACGCAGCAAGAAAAATCTTGGTAATGGATGGACGCGATGGAATTGGTTCGTCAGTTACCCTATCAATAATTACAATGTTACCGTCAATCTTGCCCAATATACTCATTTTAGCGATATTCATATCAACGGGGAAGATGGAGATACATTAACCCTCGATTATTACGTTTTACCGTACCACCTGAAGAAAGCTAAAAAACAGTTTGGGCAGGTCAAAACTATGTTGTCCTGTTTTGAAAGACTGTTCGGCAAATATCCATTCTACCGGGACGGCTATAAATTGATCGATTCGCCGCACAGCGGTATGGAACACCAGAGCGCGATTGCCTATGGCAATAGTTACGGGAACGGTTACCGGGGACGCGCATCTTCGAAATACGGCCTGATGTTCGATTTTATCATCATTCACGAGAGTTCTCACGAATGGTGGGGCAACAGTATCACGGCAAAAGATATCGCCGATATGTGGATTCACGAAAGCTTCGGCGCCTACAGTGAAGCACTCTACACAGAATGCATGTGGGGGCATGATGCTTATCTTGATTACCAAAATGGCAAAAAATACGGCGTCAAAAACGACCGGCCGATCATCGGCGTTTACGGCGTTAATTATGCCGGCTCCGGCGATATGTACAACAAAGGATCGTTGGTTTTACACACGTTGCGCAGCGTCATCAATAATGACAGCATGTGGTTTGCCATCCTGCGCGGTCTGCAGGACAAATTCAAATATCAAACCATTGATGCGGACGATATTTTTAATTTTATTAATGAGAAAACCGGCCAGGATTACGGTTATTTTTTTGATCAATATTTCAAACATACCAGGATTCCGGAGCTCAGAATCACGGTAATCAAACAGGGCGATAAAGTGACCGCCCGCTACCGGTGGCGCGCCGATGTGAAAGATTTCAAAATGCCTGTCAAGGTTACCATGGCAAAGAATAAGTATGAGTTTATTTATCCCACTACACGCTGGAAAACTACCCAGCTTGGCGATATTGATCCTCGCGATTTCAGAGTGGCGGAGGAGTTATTTTTTGTGGATGTGAAATTGAGTTTAAGTTACTTACTGGAAGAACTGCCGGTAAAATAATGATTAATGCTTGCACGAAAATCCCACTTTTCCGTCATTCCCGCCATGCCTGAGGACTCACCATTGAGATTTTTGTTTCGTTCAGGAAACGGGGACGATCTGCAGGCGGTGGTCGTAACCCATTCGATATGAAATCGAAAACGCCACAGGGAGGGTTAGGTTTTCTTGCTTCATGCCTGAAAATTAATCGTTTTGAAACGAAGCGACCAGTTGCTGAAAAATATCCTGCAACGCTTGAATTGCCTGTTCTGATTTCCGGTCCTCTCTACCCGTGAGCTTGCTAAAAGAAACCGGTTTAACTTTCCCGGCTTTGGGTAAGCTGAGTACTTGAAAAATCGAATGCTCAAAGGCAATCAATGATTGGACTGTCGGTTGTTTCCGGGCAACAATAAATCACTCCGGACTGATTTCCAATAAAGAACAAATGCGTTCGTAATTGTAATAACTGTACCTATTGCGGTCGCCGACAAGACACAAAAAAAAATAAAGCAGCAAACTTTCCGGCGAATATTCCTCATTCGTTCGTGTAATTGATCTCCACACTTGAAATCTGAGCATCCGTTGTAAATTCAATTTTTATGAACATCTCATTTGCAGTTGTTTTGAATTCATATTTTACCGGTTTCCAATAGCCGTAATCGTTTGTGCCGGTGAGATAACTACGTTTTTCTGAAGAGATTTCCGAAAAATTGGCGCCGTCTGTGGAGAGAAAGAATTTAAAATTTTTAATCTCATGCGGGAAAAATGTATAGATGGTACCGGATTTAATTACGCCGGGTAAATGATAAACTACAAATGATCCCTTGTTTCCTTTTAACCGGTGCATGTCTTCTTTGGCTCGCCGGGCGAATTTGTTGTCAACTGACAGGTCTCCGTGCCGATGAAAAATGAGAGAGAAATCCCTCATTTCGTCGACTAAAGTAAGATGTTCAACCATGACAGGGCCAATTGAATTTGATGGTTCGGATATTCCACTCTCATTTTGGGCTTTTATCCTGTAAAAATATTCTTTGCCGATTTCAGCCTGGTTATCATTAAAGAGGGGTTTGTATTGGCTGTTTGTCTCGATTACATTTTCAACAACAATTTGCCGGGGGCCTTTTTTAGTTTCGGCTCTTTCAACAATATAGGAAGCGGCGCCAACAGATCCCCGCCAGGTGATTTTAGAGATATCTTTGATTGGTAGTAAAGTTGGCGGGTCCGGGATTGGTAATAGGGGAACCGTTTTCCCTTGAACCGTGAATGCTTTTTCCCGCATGAATTTAAAAAAATCGGTCTCATTGTAAGAATCGCCGGTCGGAAAGCCCGGCCACAAATAGGCTTTAAACAGATCGCCGCCGTAAGGTTCGGAATGCCAGTAAAATCCCCCGTCACGATTTCTAAAGCGCAAACTCCAGGCCAGTGCGCCGGAAATATGATTTGTAACAACGGTATTCACTACTTTTTTTACGCCATCCATGGGAATGAAACCAAACTCACCAACAATGTATGGTTTTTTACCCCTTGCTATTTTTGCACTTTGCAAAATGTGTTTCACCATATCGTCCGGATTTTTTTCATAATGATGAGTCGTTACGATATCGATGTTATCATCCTGCAAAGATTCCTCTCTTAATACAGTTGTCTGAAATCCATCAATTAAAAGATGGTTCGAATCTATACTTTTTATATACGCGGCAATTTCCTTTGTCCAGGAAAACGGACATTGTAGTTCGTTTCCGGTTTCCCAGGCGAGAATGGCCTTGTCGTTTTTATATTGAATGCCGGTAACGGTATTGGTTCGATTGATTACAAAATTGATTGTTCGTTTAAAATCCGCGATAATTTGCGGATTAGTCCAAAAGTCATCTTTATTTTTTCCACGAAAACCGGCATATTCGGCGCGTCCGCCCATCCAACTCCAGTTATCAACAAAGGGGATAATCACACGGATTCCGTACTCATTTGCAACCTGCAGAATCTTATCCAGTGTTTGAAAGGCATCTTGGTTGAATTTGCCGACACCAAGAACATGGCGGGGAAATTCCGGTCGATCATCTGCTCTCCGTACAGAAAACGCATAGGTTCGCACTACCTGACCGCCAATTTGTTGTATGGCTTTCAGCGCATCCCGTATCTCAAATTCATTTGGCAGACGCCAGGGATTGGTTTCTTCAAACTTCATATTGTCTTCGATTAGTAACAAATTGGGAATGTTAAAAGAAATGAATCGTAACTCTTTTTTCCCATCCATCAGATTATTCCCCGAACAGGTAACAAAATGTTTAAAAGAATTACTCTTTGAACAGTTCGTATTTAAAACTGCTATTGGGAGAAATAAACTAACGAATAAAAGTAGCGAAAGTTTTTTCATTTTTACACCTCAGCAAGATCATCAGGAAAATGTTTTCTTTAATATTTTCGAATACAACGTAACAATATTTGTAGTTTTAGTCAACATAAAAGTGTTTGCTGATGTAATCCCTCTGAGGCGGAGTGAGGAATCTCATACCTCTTTTTTAATGTGGGTTAGAGATTTATCATCCCGATGAATCGGGATTCGCCCGCCTGCTCGGGCAGGGAATGACATATTTTTGTAGATTAAATTATAGGCTGGCAAAAAGCCGTTTATTTTTTCAAAGAACTAAAGTGTTACATATTTTTTTGTGTTTCGGCAGAAATCTGAGTCTTTATAAAAATTTGTTGTTGATTTTAAAGGTTCAAATTTATTACATTAAGTAAAACGTTTTCTTCTGTGAAAGGATTTTTATGGTAAATATTCGGGATGTTGCACAGGAGGCAGGTGTTTCTGTATCCACTGTATCAAAAGTAGTTAATAAAACGGGCAGTATCAGCGAATCTACCCGGAAACGCGTGTTAAAAATAACGGAACGGTTGGACTACCATCCCAATGCGTTTGCCAGGGGCCTCGTTACCCATAAAGTGGAAAATATTGCTTTCATGTGGGACCGTTCTTCGGAATCGCCTTTTTCCAATCCATTTTATTCGTTGGTACTAGAAGGGATCGAAGAGGAATTGGTAAAAAAGGGCTACAACCTTCTCATCGCTGCCCATTCTTCCTATGATGAATCTTCGATTCTCCCCTCATTCCTTCCTTCGCGGATTGTCGGCGGTTTGATACTGGCCGGGCAATTCAATCCGGCTTTTATTAAAAAATTGGAAGATGCAGAAGTCCCAACCGTCCTGGTGGATTTTTATTTAGAAAATACCCAATTTGATTCTATTGAAACAGATAATACTCAAGGCGCTGCTTTAGCAATTGACTATTTGTTGAAAAACGGTCATCGTAAAATTGGCTGTTTAGTTGGCAATAATGAACATCCCAGTGTGAACAAACGGCTGGAAACTGTTCTGAAAAGATTGTCTAACTATGGTATAAGTAAGGATGATATTTTCATGGGTTACGGGGATGTTACTCCCGAAGGTGGTTTTGAAGCAGTCAGAAAGATATTGGATTTTAAACCTCGGCCGACCGCTCTAGTCGCTTCAAATGATGCAATGGCTATCGGTGCAATACGTTTTCTCAGAGGAAAAAAGTACCGGGTTCCCGACGATATCAGCATCATCGGTTTTGATGATATCGATTTGGCGCAACATACGGATCCACCCTTAACGACCGTGCGTGTGGATAAAGTTACAATGGGGAGAATTGCAGCAAAGAGATTATTGGAAATCCTGAAGGAAAAAGATCCTGAGAGATGTCGTGTGATTTTATCTACGACTCTCATTGCCAGAGATTCCGTAAAGAAGGTAAAACCTTAAAAGAAGATCTTTATGTCGATGAATTCACTTTTGCCCGATATTCAATCCGATAGGGAAAAAATCATCAACCTGCTAAATCAGACAGTCATTCCTTTTTGGCTTCACTTTGCCCGGGATAAAAACTACGGTGGATTCCGTGGGAAATTATCACGTGATGGTGAACCTGTTCAAAAATCGCCTAAAGGGTTGGTGCAACACGCTCGTTACCTTTGGAGTTTTTCCGCTTTTTTTGAACATACTTCCGATCCTGAATTTCAGGAACTGGCAAATTGGGCTCATCAATATTTAAGCCGGAATTTTTTTGATGAAAAATACAACGGTTATTTTTATCAACTATCTTTTGATGGAAAGCCGCTTCGCAGAGAAAAATATATTTACGCGCAAAGTTTTGTTATCTATGCTTTTGCACGGTATGCCCGGGTATTTCGCTGTGCAAAATCGAAAGAAATTGCTCTTGATCTTTTTAAAAAAATACGGCAGGTTGCATTTGATTCCAGGTTCAGCGGCTTCCATGAATCTTTTTCTCAGGATTGGAAATTGGTGGAACAGCATCAGGATTTTGGTATCGACGGCTTTCGCAAGACCATGAATTGTCATATTCATCTAATCGAAGCGTTTACGGAATTGTATCGAACCGTTCCCGGACAGGAAGTTGGGGGAATCATTCAAGATATGATTGATTGTATTCTGGATAAAATATTTGATCCCGAAAGAAATTCTTTGAATCTGTTTTTTGAACCCGATTGGACCCGGCTTGACCGGGTTTATTCATTTGGCCACGATATTGAAACAGCCTGGTTATTATTGGCAGCTTCCGAAGCGGTTGGAGGGTACCGGGTTCAGGATGTGCAAAAAGTTTCATTCGCGTTGATCGACCAGGTATTGGAAAATGGACTGGATCGGGAAAAGTGTGGTGTGTTCTACGAAATGAATACAGCAAATGAACAATTGAAATTTGATCGAAAAAAAGTGTGGTGGGTTCAATCTGAAGCGATGGTGGGATTCCTGAAGGCTTATGAGATATCCAAAAACATGAAATATTACGATGCTTACGTAAAAGTAGTTGATTGGGTGGAAAAATATCAGGTTGACCGTCGATATGGCGAATGGTTTTATGAAATTCAACCTGATGGTACGGTAAATGGTGATAAGGCAGGTCTCTGGAAAACGCCTTATCACAATGGGCGTGCTTGTTTAGACACAGAAAAGATTTTCGCTAACTTGTCGCGAAAGATAGAATCATAAGGTTATCTTCTTATGAAAAAGTTTATCTCAATTTTCTTTTTCCTGTTTATTTCATTAATCTTTTGTTCCAAAAAAAATGCAACAGAATCTCTGCCAAATAAAGAAATCGAGGCCCCCGGCATTGTGGATCAAAACGCTACCTATGAAACAAAAGCGTTGTATCTAAATTTGAAGAAGATGATGGGGAAGGGGATTATGTTTGGTCATCAGGATGATACTGCTTATGGTATCGATTGGGCTTACACACCTCTGCGTTCGGATGTGAAAGAAGTGTGTGGCTCATATCCCGCTGTTTACGGATGGGATATTGGCGATATCGGGAATCCGGCAAACTTGGATGGCGTCGGTTTTGATTTGATGAAACTATTAATCAAACAGGCCTATAAACGGGGCGGCATCAATACAGTGAGTATGCACATCGATAATCCGGTTTCCGGCGGAGATGCCTGGAATGTAACCGGGGCGGTAGATCAGATTCTTCCCGGGGGGGCCAAGTATGCGGAATATAAAAAATTATTAGACCTGGTTGCCGATTTTTTTACTTCATTAAAAGGCGATAACGGAGAGTTGATACCCGTAATCTTCAGGCCTTATCATGAACACACCGGAAGCTGGTTCTGGTGGGGGCAAAACAATTGCTCAAAAGAAGAATTTATCGCGCTGTGGCAATTTACGGTCACCTATCTGCGCGATGAAAAAAATGTTCATAATCTTTTATACGCTTATTCTCCCAATGGATATATCTCCAATGCAAAATATTTGGAACGGTACCCGGGGGATGATTTTGTTGATGTGTTCGGATTAGATACATACAACCTGCGTAACAATGATCAGAAAACGGAATTTGTCCGCCAGCTAAACCGGGTTGTGCTGCTTGCACAACAGAGAAACAAAATTCCTGCTCTTACTGAGGTTGGTTTAAACAAAATTCCTATCAATAATTGGTGGACAGAGTTTTTGCTGAAACCGATCAAATCGGATTCATCGAGTAAAAAGATTGTTTACCTCCTGGTTTGGCGGAACTGGACCAGGGAACATCATTTTGCGCCTTTTCCCGGTCATGCAAGTGTTCCGGATTTTTTAAAATTTTACCAGGATCCTTACACCATTTTTGAGGATGATTTGCAAGATATGTATTCTTATTAAAGAATATCCGTGTTTTCAAACACTCATTAACCGATCGCTTGGAAATACCTGAAATAAATAGGAGTAAAACGTTATCCTGATTGTTTCTATTAAAAATAATATATGACGTAGTAAAAAGAGCCGAAAAATTAAAATAATAAAAAAGGTCTTGCTTTTTTTATGAAAGTTTTGTAAAATTTCAAAGCTAAATTTCCAACACAAGGAAGTTTTTTTATGAAATATCTTACTTGTTTAATGTCAATCTATTTTTTAATAAATCTAACGTATTGAATTATTTATTGTTAGCATGATATGTCTTGATAATTCATTTTTTGCCGATATGAAGAAAACGTTTTCCTATACTTGTTGAAAATTAATCACAAATGAAGAGGAAGGAGGTGGAAGAAACAGATCAACTTTATTGAACATGTTAGTCCTTTGAAGATAGTGAATTCAACCCCTCCTAACCTCCCCTTGAAAATGGGAGGAATTTCCTCTCCTTTGCAAGGGGAGGTTGTGTACTGCCAACGATGAATCATGCACTTTAAAACGGGAGTTTGGTAGAATTTTCTACAGGACTAAAATGTTACACTTTTTTAAAATCGCTCATAGCAAAATTGAAAGGAGGTGATATAATAATTGCCGTGATCAGTACAGTAAATAATTATTTTGAAAGAAATTTTTAAACAATTATGGAGGATCAAATGAAAAAACTATTATGGTTTTTACCCATTTTTTGCCTGCTTTTTGGCGGGCAGGTTAGAGGGCAGGTTATTGCAGATTTTGAAGATTCCGATAACGGTTTTGGCATCGGTTGGGGAGATTTTATTGTAAGTGTTTCACAGACGGCGGATCCTACGGGTATGAGTGACGGTGTTTTAGCTTTGGCCCTGAATGCCGGAACTACCACAGAGAATAAAGGTGCATTACAAATAACAAATTTGGAAGTGGGAAATGCACATGCCGTCATCTTTTATGTTTATCTTCCTGCTGATACTCCTGATTCAATTCTGGTAAAAACATGGGCGCAGGATCAAAGCTGGACCTGGGCTGATCATGTATTATATACGGTGAATATACCGAAGGAAGTCTGGTTTCCGTTGGCTTTTAACTTTAAAAGAGCTCATATTATGAATAATGATTTTGATGTCTCTGAAGGCGCTTTGCAAAAAGCCGGCCTTGAATTTGGCACCTGGAATTTATCCGGAGACGATACAACCTGGACAGGAACTATTTATGTAGATAATGTGAGTCTTATTGGTGCAGAACCAAATGTAATTGCAGATTTTGAAACCTCCGATAACGGTTTTGGATTAGCCTGGGGAGATTTTATTAAAACTGTTTCTCAGGCAACCGACCCAACCGGAAAAAGCGGCGGTGTTCTGGAAATGGAATTTGATGCGGCAACCACAACCGAGAATAAAGGTGCGGTTCAAAAAACAAATATTGATGTGGGTAGCGCTAAATACATCGGTTATTATATTTATCTACCGGCAGATACACCGGATTCCATTTTAGTAAAAACCTGGGCACAGGATCAAAGCTGGACGTGGCATGATTTCAAATTTTATACCGTTGACTTTCCCAAAGAAGTGTGGTATCCTATTTATTTCCCCTTGGAGATTGCTCATATTCAAAACGGCGATTTTGATGTTGCCGAAGGCCCGCTGCAGAAAATTGGCCTCGAATTTGGGACATGGGATTTAACCGGTGACGATACCACCTGGAGCGGTACCATTTATTTGGATGACGCTGTTCTGCTTGGCACAGAAACCGGTGCTAAATGGATACTTGCGGATTTTGATAATCCTGCCGGCGGAACTCAGCAGTTTTTAAATACCGGATGGGGACCGGCATTGACAAACATTTCTCAAATAGCTGATCCGATGGCCGCCGGTAACGGTGTTTTAAATACGGAATGGAATTTTGTAAATGGCGGTAAAGGCGCTTTTGAACGCGGCGGTGTGAATCTGTATTCTACTGAATTAGATACTTTCGCTTCGCAAATTACATTCGATCTTTATCTGCCGGCAGATATGCCACAAGGCGCACAAGTTTCTATTTTTGCGCGTAATCCGTGGACTGAAGACAAATTTTTTATTACCGATACCACGTTAATTCCCGGACAGTTGAATACAATTAGTTACGATGTTGTCGCTCACGTAACCAATGATAATATCGATCCGAAGAGTCCGCTAAGTGTCGGCTGCCAAATTTATTATGGTGATACCACCGTGAATTGGACAGGTTCGGTTTATTGGGATAATTTTACACTGGTCGGGATTCCTGAGCCGGAAGGTGAATTAGCTTCGCCGGCAGTGGTTGGTGCTGTTGATACTTCCGCAACTTTTGTTCCGTACGCTTATAATCATCTCCAGTGGATTGACAATCCGATGGGAACTGAAACTTATAATGTTTATATGAGTCATAATCCAATCACCGATGTAACGGCCGAAGGTGTGGTGAGAATTGCGACAAAAGTTCCGCACGGACATCAACAATGGGGTCACAGGCCATGGAGCAGAGAAAGTGAAGAGCAAACATTTTATTACGTTATTACCGCCGTTGGTCCCGATGGAACGGAAACGGGCATTACAGGTGATAACATGATTGGACCTTTGACTTTAACAACCAGTGTAACGGCAAAAGCAACTTATGATGCGGATTTTAATACAAAGTTCACGCTTGACGGACTGGATACCGAATTTGCAGATTATAAAGCGAATACAGTCAAGCCGGAATCGGCAGGCGGAACGGAAGGTCCCGATTGGAACATGGAATCTACCGACATGAATTTCAATGCTACCTTTGTTATTGACGATAAGTTTTTATATATTTCCGCTGATGTGACAGACAATGATTTACGTCAAGGTCCTTACCAGGCGTGGGAAGGTGACGCACTTGAGTTTTACATGGGATTTTACAATGCAAATCTGTTGTCTGCATATCATGGCTATCAATCTGTCGGGCAGCCGGGGACAGGTGATTGGCGAATCGGTTTCACTGCCTATGGCTCTGTACAACTTAATGGGACAACTGATACCGATATCCCCGGTGTGGAAAGTACTGTTTTTCAGAAATTTACAGGTGATGGTTATATTATTGAAGCCAAAATTGCTTTGGATTCCGTTGCCGGTCCTGAAGGTCTTAATATTATAGACGGAGCCGTGCTTCCCCTCCGAATTGATGGTAATGATATGGATCCGGCATTGTCAGGAGATACCGGCAGATCGCTAATCATCCAGTTTGGCAACGCTCAGGATACTCACGAAGATTGGAAACGCCCAAGCTGTTGGGGATACCTGGAAGTTTTTGGCGGACCTGTCGGAGTGGAGCAGGTTGACAAAGGAATTCCACGTGAGTTCAGGTTATATTCAAATTATCCCAATCCATTCAACCCGACAACAACGATCCAATATGATCTGGCTGAGAAATCAAATATTTCCATTGAAGTTTTTGATGTCTTGGGTAAAAAAGTAAAAACATTATTGAATTTAGATCAGGCAGCCGGCGAATATTCAATTCGTTGGGACGGTAAAAATGATGCAGGCGTTTCTGTAACCAGCGGTGTATACTTCTACAAGATGGTAACACCCAAATATACCAGAACGCAAAAAATGATGTTGTTGAAATAAGGGAAATAATGTGATATACTAATTGCGGCGCACTTAAAAAGTGCGTCGCAATTTTTTTATGAACTTGTTTAAAATCCCGTTTCTCCCAATCTTGATTGCGCGTAAAATTCCAAACATTGGATATTTATAGACAAGTGTCTGATCTTTAGATTTTTACTTTCCTGCTAATTTGAGCCGGGATTTAGAGGGTTATTTTGATCAGGAGGTATTCATGACAATCAATCGGACGCTATATTATTGTGTTACACTAATATTCTTTTTACTCATAGATTTTTCTTTTTGTCTTGCCGGTATCACCGGTAAAATTGCCGGCCGGGTAGTAGATGCTAATACCGGAGAGCCGCTTATCGGCGCAAATGTGATCATCGAAAATACGAGATTGGGAGCTGCAACCGATGCGGAAGGTGATTTTTTTATTATTAACATTCCCCCGGGTTCCTATTCCGTACTTGCCCGTATGATGGGATATACACCCCAACGTTTCGAAAAAGTGCGGGTAATTGTTGATTTAACCACAAAGTTAAATTTTCACCTGAAATCAACCGTTCTTGAAATGGATGAAGCTGTTGTTGTAACCGCAACCCGGGAAATGATCCGGAAAGATTTAACTTCATCTGAAGTGTCCATCGGTGCGGAAAAAATTGATAATCTACCGGCTCGCAGTGTTTCAGAAATTTTGGATTTACAGGCCGGTGTAGTGCGGGACGCATCGGGAGATATTCATATTCGCGGGGGCAGAACCAATGAAATTACTTATCTGGTCGATGGTGTTCAGGTAGTAAATCCATTAAACCGCCGTGCCGGTATCAGCATCGATGATCAGGCTATAGAAGAATTAAAAGCAATCACCGGAACATTCAATGCAGAGTACGGACAGGCTCTATCGGGCGTAGTAAATATTGTTACAAAAAAAGGAAGTGATAAATTTTCTTTAAATGCGACTGCCTATATGGGGGATTATCTTAGTTTTGATAAAGATTTGTATTCGGTGATGGATAATACGGAATGGGCTAATCAAGCTGCCCGGGCGTTAAATCGAAAGAGTAAGTTCATCGCTTATGATTTCTCTCAAAATAATATTCATTCGTTTGCTGAACTGAACAATAATCTCAACCGTAAAGAAAAACCATGGTTAAAAAAAGAACCATACTTAAATTCCTATAATCTTTTTACACATAAAGATTTGCAACTAAATGTTTCCGGACCGCTGCCGTTTGCAAATAAAAAAATATCTTATTTTCTGTCCGGAAGATATCAATACAGTCCCGGTTATGCCCACGGAAAACGATATTTTATGCCGTGGGGATTTCAGGCGCCGGTTTCAGATACCGTGCATACATTTGAACCGGCGGATAATAAAGTTGTCCCCCTGAATTGGTATGAAGGTTTTTCAACACAATCGAAAATTTATTATAACGTGAGCAATTCAATCGATTTGAGTTATGGAATTTATTACAACCATGACCGGAGTTATTCAGGAAGAGGTGACCGATTCAAATATGTTCCGGATGCCGGGAGAAATTATTTTACAGACCGTTTCACACAGATTTTATCCCTAACCTATATTTTTTCCAGGCGTAGTTTTTTAGAGTTAAAAGGAAGTCTTTATCAGAATAATCAAAAAAATTATTTATATGAATATCCGTATAATTACCGCTATATGCCGACAAACCCGGGTGATTTTGAACAGTATGTTTTTCGTCCCTCACGTCAGGATGATATATCCATCTCTTCCCGCTCAACCGATTTTGCCTACTGGGGAAACGATCCGGGACGGACAAAATCGATCACTAAATATACTTCATTAACATTAGATTTTACCAGCCAGGTGACGAAGCGGCATTTAATGAAAACCGGTATCACCTCCAGGTTTCACCATATCTTGAACGATTATTATAATTTACAATTTTCTCAGGCATCTTACCGGCCCATTATTCCCGATGTGATTTCTCCGTTCCATACCAATTACAGCGCCAAACCAAAAGAATACTCTTTTTATATTCAGGATAAAATAGAATTTGAAGAACTAATTATTAACCTGGGTATTCGGTACGACTATTTTAATTCCGATGGCCGGCTTTTAAACGATCCCAAAGATCCACAAATTTATCAGCCTTTTAAATTCGGGCATATCTATAATAATTACACCCCAACAACTCCGGATAGCGAATTAGTGCAATCCACCGTTGAAGAACGAGAAAAGTATTGGTATACCGAACCGGCGTCCAAGTCGCAAATCAGTCCTCGTTTTGGCTTGTCTTTTCCGATCACAGACCGGGGTGTTATTCATTTTTCCTACGGTCATTTTTTTCAGAATCCGGAATTCCGGTATTTGTATGCTAATCCAAATTTTTGGATTACCGGCGCCGGAGCAGAAAACTTAGTTGGCAATGCAAATCTTAAGGCGGAACGTACGGTAATGTATGAACTTGGTTTACAACAGCAATTGAAGGAAAATATGTATCTGCATGTTACCGGATTCTACCGGGATATTCGTGATTGGGTTGGAACAGGTTTTGCCATCGATACCTACAGAGGGTTAACCTATTATAGCTATGCGAACCGTGACCATGCCATGGCAAAAGGGATTACCCTTTCTTCTGCCTACAATTTAGATCATTTATCCATCAATTTGGATTATACCTATATGACGGCAAAAGGAACCTCTTCGGATCCCCGCGATGCATACAATGATTTGCAAAGTGAGAAAGCTCCGCGTGTGCAATTAATCAATCTCAATTGGGATCAAAGACAATCAATCAATGTTGTGGTTAATTACTCTAAAAACGGCTGGATTGCCACGCTGGTAGGAACCATGAATTCCGGCTTGCCTTATACACCTGAGTTTATTCGTGGAGAAGCTACCGGGTCAGGTTCTTTTATCGGCCTGCGTGAGAACAGCGAGAGAAGACCCAGCACGTACAATGTTGATCTTCGCATTTCCAGGTCTTTTCATCTCGGACCCACACGGTACCAATTATTTTGTAATGTAACTAATCTTTTTGATATCAGAAATGCAAACTGGGTTTATTCCGATACCGGCCGACCCGATTTTACTCTGCAAAGTTATCTGAACGAACAGCGGTTGATTGAGATCTCCAGTATTAATGAATTTTATACCCGCCCCGGCATGTATACCCCGCCAAGGCTTATTCAACTCGGTTTGCGTGTAAGTTTTTCTAAGTAATGAGGTGCTTAAAAATGAATAAATACAAATTTATAAATACTGCTGCATTTTTATTTATTTTTTCATTTATAAATCTAAGCGCTCAAACCTTGAGTGGGGTCGGCACTACGGCTGCGCCGTTTTTAAAAATCGGTATTGGCGCACGCGCATTGGGAATGGGTGAGGCGATTACCACTCAGGCGGAAGATATTACCGCTCTGTTTTGGAACCCAGCCGGTCTGGCAGGATTAAACAAAAATCAAATTCTGTTAAATCATTTTGATTATATTGCCGACATGCGTCTTGATTTTGGTGGAGTTGCTATTCCATTGCCCGCAATCGGCACTTTCGGATTATTCTTTTCTTACCTGGGCATGCCGGATATTGAACGTACCACCGTCATGTCTCCCGAAGGAAACGGAGAAAGAGTTTCTGCCAATTCTTATGCCGTGGGAGCAAGTTTTGCCAGGGCATTAACCGACCGCTTTTCCATAGGCGGCAGCGCAAAATATATCAAGGAGACAATTTGGCACAATAGCGCTTCCGGATTGGCCTTTGATGTCGGCGTCATGTATCGGACCTTTTTCAGAAATTTAAAAATCGGCATGTCGATCTCAAATTTTGGCGGTGATCTTAAAATGGAAGGTCGGGATATGCTTACTCAACATGATATCTCCGAGATTTTTGCCGGCAATAACGAAAACATAAATGCTCATTTGGATACAGATGAATTCCCATTGCCGATGCTGTTTCGTGTAGGAATTTCGGCGAACCTTGCCAGGGATTTTTTAAATTTTACACAACATGATTGGATTATTGCGGTCGATGCAGTGCACCCCAATGATAATAAAGAATTTCTGAATATCGGTTCGGAAGTGAAATTCTATGATCTTTTGGCATTGAGAATTGGCTACCGTCAATTATTTTTACAGGATCGTGAGGGTGGTTTAAGCTTTGGTTTTGGACTTCATTTTAAGGTGCTGACTTCCAATCTGTTCTTAGATTATGCCAGGGTGGATTACGGCCGGCTGGAAAAACAGAATAAATTTTCGTTAATATTCTCTTTTTAAGGAGCTTCGGTAATGAAATACATAAATCTGATTATTCTAATTTTATTATGTAACCGGATAGTTGTCGATGCACAAGAAGTAGGACATGGGGATTCAATTTACCGGGCAAAAAATGTTCATGCCGGCAATCTTATTCGTGTTACTTTTCACAACCAGGGCATGATGGGAGCCATTAAAGGTGATCAGAGCCGGGTTTATGGCGGCGAATGGCCCATCGGCTCGGGTAAAGTCCAGATGGGAAACACCTCATTGTATGTTATGGCCAAACTGCGGGTTTTTGCAAGTTTGGATTCTGTTACGCAGGATTCTACGTATGATTTCATAACCCCGGCAATATTTTGCCAGGGCTGGGATCCAAACTTGTTTTCCCATGATTCACTGGGCACCTTTTTAGGCTTCGAACCCCTCCCAGGCTATTATAATAAATCACAGAAGGAAAAAGATCCCGAACATGCCGTTGCCATGAGTCACCAGGCTTTTACCTGGCCTCCGTACTGGCCGGATAAAATGGCAGATCAATTAGACCCGGGCTGGAGCGGACATTGGGACGGCTACTTTGGCAAAGATCAATTAAATGCCGATGAAGAAAGTTATTTTGTGTTGGATGATTATCAATACAAAAAATTGGTTAGGGGACTTGCTCTCCCCGTCCCCATCAGTTCAGAACCGGATCGCGGCGGTTTAGGTTTGCGGCTTGCGGTGCGGGGTTTGCAATGGGCAAATCCGGATGCTGAAGACTGTATTTTTTGGCTTTATGAAATTCGGAATTTTGGTGATCTGTTTTTAAATCAGACTCTGTTTGGCGTAAATGTCGGCGCTTCAAGCGGGGCGTTGGTTGGAGAAAATCAAGACTGGGATGATGATGTGGCGCGTTACTATCGGGAGAAAGCCCTGGCGGTAAATTATGATTTCGACAATATCGGCACCAGAGGTTACACACCGGTGCCATGGGTTGGGTTTGCATTTTTAGAAAGTCCCGGTAATCCTTATGACGGCATCGATAATGACGGGGATGGAAGTCGGGGAAGCGGCAAGTTGATTACCAAGGATGATTTTTTAAAATTTTATGATGTGGGAGATCCTATTGTTTTGATCGATTATGACAGCGATGAATACCCCAGAACAATTTCCACGATGCCGGCAGATCAATTTTCGATAACGGTAAATGGCATAAAACATTATTTCTCTCCCAATGCTCCTTTGGAAGAAATCCCGCGAAATGGAGTAGATGATAATCTGAATGGATTGATTGATGAGAGCGACGGCGCTATGACGCAGGATTCCGCTGAATATTATTTATATATTCGTGATCCGGTTTATAATAACCGGGATTATTTGGCAAAAGATTATTTCAACGGAAATGGGCTTGATAATCTTTTAATTGATGAGCGCCGGGACGACGGCATTGATAATGACGGAGATTGGGATGTCAATTTTGATGATGTTGGTCTTGACGGTAAACCGGGAACCGGTGATCCGGGTGAAGGAGACGGTCAACCGACTCCCGGCTCAGGAGACCTTCCGGGTGAGCCCAATATTGATCAGGTTGATGTGGATGAGTCTGATCAAATTGGCTTAACCAGTTTTCAATTTTATGAATACGGTGATGTGACATACAGCAATGATGTGCAAATGTGGGAAATTTCCAGACCCGGTTATTTTGATATCGGTTCGCGGGAAAGAGCGGATTTTGATTATGTTTTTTCGTCCGGTTACTTTCCATTAAGGCCCAATCAGAAAGAATTTTTTTCCGTGGCTATGCTATATGGCTGGGATGAAATGGATATTTTACGCAATAAAGAAACTGTTCAGAAAATTTACAACTCCAACTACAATTTTGCAGTTGCGCCCAAAAAACCCAAACTTCGTGCTGTTGCCGGCGATAAAAAAGTAACTTTGTATTGGGATTCTGAAGCAGAATTGAGCTTTGATCGATTTTTGAAACAGTACGATTTTGAAGGATACAAAGTCTATCGTGCTACTCACTACACATTTGAAGATGCCGGCACAATTACCGACGGATTAGGTTATGAGCGGTTCAAAAAACCTTTGGCAATTTATGATAAAGTGGATGATATTTTTGGCTTCTTTGAGAATTCATTCGGCACAGGGGTTCAATTTAATTTGGGATCGGAAACCGGCCTGGTTCATACTTTTGTTGATACTCCTTTAGTGAACGGAATAAGATATTATTATGCGGTTACGGCTTACGATAAAGGGGATATTGACAATAACATCGGTCCGTCGGAAACAACTATTTTTGTAAATGTAAGTCAATCCGGTGAAATCCAATTAGGCGAAAATGTTGTGGCTGTAACTCCCCAGGCGCCGGCTTTGGGTTATGTGCCCCCCGGTTTTGATATTAAACCTGAAATGGTCGGGCGCGGATTTACCAGTGGAAAAGTTGCAGTTAAATTTCTGGAACCGGATTCGCTGGTTGATGGAGAAGAATATGAAATTCAATTTTTAGACCGGTCCATGGATCGCTATGATAATGACAATGACGGCAAAAAGGATGCGGATGATGCAAATGAATTACTACCAACAGAAACCACGGGATTTGTTCTGAAAAATTTAATCCGCAGTACAATCCTGGACACGGTGAGATTCTACAAATATGTCCTCGAACAGGATTCGATAAAACTGATTACCAATCTTTACGATGATCGTGACGGAAACTCCAGAACCCTCACCAAAGTAATGAACGGTTTAGAAATATTTATCTACAATCCCCCTGGCGGCGTGGTGAATGATGTGAAAAGAAATATATACAATGGGATCCGGTGGAGCAGAAATATCAACTATGAAACGGCCTACAATTTAAAATATGATGTGTTTCAATTGGGTGGATTTGTTCCCGGGATATCGTATCCGCGACAATATGAAATTGTTTTTTATGATGAGAATGTAAATCAATCGGAATTATTGGGAGTTCCTCTGGCGGCTACCGGTACCCGGATTCCCATTCCGCCACGGGATGTAAATTATAAAATTTATGATAAACAAACAGACGAAGAAGTTCATTTTGCTGTAATTGAAGATAATAAGGAAATTAATAAGGGTATTGTCCCCGCGGGTCATTTTTCGGCCAAAGACCGGATTATCTTTTTTGAAAAGCTTGCTAACGATTCGACAATTATCACGTTTAGTTTGTTGAACAATGCGGTGGAAGATACATCTTTTATCAACGAATATGGCAGATATCTTGGCGCCGGCGATACCCTGAGCCTCTATGCCGATTTTCCGTTTACCGGAAATACCAGGTTCCGGTTTAAAGTAAAAGGTCAGAAAATTGATCCGGAGGTTGCAAAAAATAGTTTAGATAGAATAAAGGTTGTTCCAAATCCCTATGTGGTTACTGCGGTTTGGGAACCGCGGAATCCGTACACTTCCGGTCGCGGCCCCCGTGTGATTCAGTTTATCCATCTTCCGCAAAAATGTACCATTCGAATTTATACCGTCGATGGATCGTTAGTGCGAAGTTTGGAGCACGATAGTTCTATGAATGACGGGGCAGAGTTATGGGATGTGATGACGAAGGACAATATGGATTTGGCGTATGGA
The DNA here is from genome assembly GCA_913009825.1 of uncultured Deferribacteres bacterium. Taxonomy (GTDB): domain Bacteria; phylum Zhuqueibacterota; class JdFR-76; order JdFR-76; family DREG01; genus DREG01. Next base: position 15,470 of record CAJVYQ010000017.1, on the reverse strand, counting down.
ATTTATGTTTATCATGTAGAAGCTCCCGGAATCGGCCAGCATATTGGCAGGATTTTAATTGTGAAGTAAAGACGGCTTTTGTTGTGCAATTTTCCTGTCCTAAATCTATCTGGAAATGTTCCTGCGGATTTTATAAAGTCGTCCCGCAGTAGATTTTGAAAAATAAAAAATGAGAATGGAACTAGTGTCTAAACAAAAACGTCCCTAAATTGTCATTCCGGCATGTTTTTGGCCGAAATCTCTACCTTATAAGGACGAGGTTCACCATAGAAGCGTTCGGGAATGATAGTAAAATCGGGTTTTCGTTCAGGCGCTAAATAGGGCTGCAAGGCAGGGTCCGCCTCAGGCGGATCTTTCCCATTTTGAACCTCGCGGTTCACCACGGGTCAGTATGGCAGCAAAAAGCTGAGAGAGAATTGTTGATTTTATCTATGATTATGTTAGCAGTAAAAGAGAGAATACCATGAATTTGCTACATAAAATTCTTTATTTTTTTCTCATCTCCGTGATTGATTTCAGTATTATGAATGCAGCAGAAATTCATCATTATGTGTTTTTTAATCGGGATCGCGAACGCATATCGGAAGCAACATTTTTGGAAACTAATTCTTTTGAAGGTGCCCAACTAAAATATACATGGCGGGAATTAGAACCGGCTGAAAATGTATATACATTTCAAGAAATTAAAAATGATTTAGATTATTTAAATGATAAAGGGAAAAAGCTATTCATTCAAATTCAGGACGTATCATTTGATACTTCAATTATAAATATTCCTCAATATTTATTGACAGATAATAAATACAATGGAGGCATGAACAGGCAATATTTTTATAAAGAAAATGAAGAGAAGGATGCAACTCCGGAAGGATGGGTTGCAAGACGATGGGATCCCGCAGTTCAAGAAAGGTTTCATAAACTTCTCTTTACTTTAGGAAAAGAACTTGACGGTAAAATAGAAGGTATTAATTTCGCTGAAACCGCCGTTTCTTTTGGAGAAAGCGGAATTTTATTCCCAAAAGGATTTACTTTTGAAATTTACAGAGACGCAATTATCGCGAACATGAAAGTCTTGAAAAAAGCTTTTCCCAAATCAGTAACAATACAATACGCCAATTTTATGCCGGGTGAATGGCTGCCATGGAATGACCGGTCTTATTTACGAAGTGTTTATCAAATTGCAAAAGAGTTCAAAATCGGAGTTGGTGGACCGGATTTATTACCTTATAAAAAAGGACAGATGGATCATTGCTATCGCTTTATCAAGAAATGTGCTGGAATCGTTCCGACAGGTGTCGCTGTTCAATGGGATAATTATAAATATATCAATCCCAAAACAGAGAATCAAATCACGATTCAGGAATTAATAGAATTTGCAGAGAGATATCTAAAAGTGGACTATATTTTTTGGTGCACACAGGAGCCATATTATTCGAAAAAACTTATTCCATTCTTAAATAGAATGCAACAGTACCGCTAGCTTTTAGCTGCACTGAATTGAAAACAACGATTTTTTTAGACAGTTTTGCGAATTTATTCTCAATTCAGTTTATCGTATCAGCGACTTTCGATGCGTTTTCAATCGATGAGCATCATATTATTTATTGGAAAAAACCTAAACGGAAACTACCGTCGTCTATGAAGAGTCCTAAAAAAATGAACAGAATTTTTCAATATATTATTTTTATCACCTTGCTTTTATTCGGGCATTGTTCCAAAAATAACGATCCGATTGTAGCAAAATTCGGAACAAACACAATTACGCTGACAGAATTTCGGACAGGATATTTGCAGGTTATGAAACAAGCCAATAAGTTTGATTCGAAGCAGATGCGGGAAAAATATCTGAATGAAATGATTCAGCGGCGCTTATTGGCAGAAGAAGCGGAAAAACTGGGACTGAATGAGGATGAAAAATTAAATTATCGCATAAACGCCTATCACAACAAATGCCTGCGTGAAGCTCACTATGATAAACGGATCAAACCCAAAATAAAGATTAGCGAAAAAGAGATACAGAAAGTTTATCGATTCACACAGGAGAAACGCAGAGTGCAGCATCTGTTTGTTAAATTAAAAACACAAGCAGATAGTTTGTATCAACTACTGCAGGAAGGCGTTCCTTTTAAAAAATTGGCTTCTGCAATTTTCCGTGATGAAAAACCGGCAAAATCGGGCGGTGATTTGGGTTGGGTTGTATGGGATCAATTGGATTATGATCTGGCCATGACCGCTTTTCGTTTACCGGTAAATTCATATTCAAAACCCGTGAAATCACGGTACGGATATCACATTCTTAAAGTAACGGATTTTCAAAAAAAACCGCTGCTTACCCGGCAGGAATATGAACTTCACCGGAATAAAACGAAATACCTTTTAGAATATAAAATAGGCGACAAGATTGCTGCTGAATATATTCAGCAAATGATGGCTGATAAAAAGGTGAAAATATATCCCAAATTGGTCAAGTTTGTCGGGAAGAAAATATCCGAATCTTTGCAGCGCAAGCCAACGCAATTCGATCAAATGTTTGAACGCCAACTCAGAGATGAAGAAGCAGATAAAATACAAACCGGTTTATGGAATGTGCGGCATGAAACCCTGGCTACGATTGATAGTGAAGCTTTTTCTGTTGGCGAGTTTATAAGCTCTTTGCAATATGTTCCCTATGATGTCATTTACCAAAATTATAAAAAAGCCCTGGATTTTGCCATCAGAGATTTTGCTCTGACAAAAGAAGCACACAAACTGGGATTAGACAAGGATCCACAAGTGGCAACGAAAACTCATTTATTTAAAGAATATCTTCTGCAATTAAAATTTAAACGAAAATTAGTGCGGGAAGTAACCGTTACCGAAGATGAGATAAAAGCATACTATTCCCGGAAGAAAGATAAAAAATTTCAGAAAGTTGAATACGAGACCGTAAAGGAAATGATTAGGAAACAGTTGGAGCAGGAAAAAAGAAGAAACGTGGTGGCGGAGTTCATTGCGCAAATCGAAAAGAAATTAACGATACGAAAAAATCCGGAATTGATTCATCGGTTTTATGACACAGTAGAAAAATCTACCGGAGCTGCCGGAAGTTTAGGTGGAAAGCAAGCAAAGTTTGATAATCGTTGAGCAATAGAATGAGAGGAGAACGGTTTCAATTGAGAGCGGGAATTTTATGAAGCGATAAAAATAATGTACCTACTCAGCTATGTTTTATTTTGCACGTAGCCACACTTCGTCTACGCTCAGTATGGCTTGTATTCCCGGCCCAGGCGGAGTTTGAAAATATTGATCAACCGGTTATCTTTGCATAAACCGCTGAAGCGGTTAAGCAATTCGCTCTTCATTTCAGCCCACGACTTAAGTCGTGGGCTGAAATATTGGCGCAGACAGCAACCGTTTTAACGGTTTAGCGTAGTTTCCTGCTTTCCGTGATTCGTGCTAAATTCAACTAAAATTGGTTGATGTATTTCCTCTGTGCAAAAGACAGAGCGACAGAATTTTTAAATAACAACATCGTCGATTTCCGTTTTTCAGAGAGCCAAAGTGCTACCCAATAATATGAAAAAAAATAGGAATATTTTTTCTGTCAAAATCGTTTGCCTGCTGCTGCTGATGTTTCCTATATCGGCCATGTCACAACTGCGTGTCGATGTTCAGCGTGTCAATAAAACTGTGGTTGGCCTCTACGAAAAATTTGAGATCATCGTAAATTTAAAAAATGCCGGTTATACCAATCCTTTTGATCCGGAGCAATTAGACTTAAGAGCAATTTTTACTTCTTCCTCAAATAAACAATGGGAGATATTCGGATTTTATGATAATTATCTCAACCGTAATCAATGGAAAATTCGATTCTCCCCGAATGAAGTTGGCGATTGGAAATATGTTCTGCAGGTGACGGATTCAAGCGGAAGAGCGCAAAGTAAGGAATATTTTTTTACCGCAATTTCTTCCGGCCACCATGGCTGGCTGAAAGTTTCTGAAAAAAATCCGCATTATTTTACTCACGATGACGGCGCTTCATTTTATGCAATTGGACCGTATTATCCCTGGGGAGTGAGTTCCGGTGGTTTGGACCTTTTGCAAGCCTCCGGCGCAAATTTCTGGGGGTATTGGAATATCATGTATGGCGGTGAAGGCAACATCGTTGAGTCGCTTTCATCCGGGCTTGGCTATTATGATCAGCCAAAATGCGGACGAATTGATCAGTTGATTTCATGGTCGGAAGAAAGAGGTTTAAAGATGATGTTTGCCATTTGGCCGCACGATCTTCTGTCCAAATCAGTTTGGGTGCATCAGTGGCATCAGAATCCGTACAAGTTTATTACTACGGTTGAGAACTTTTTCGAGAGTGAGAAAGCCTGGGAATATCAAAGAAAACTGTATCGATATTTAATTGCCAGATGGGGCTACAGCCGCGCGTTAGGTATTTGGGAGATCGTAAATGAGGTAAACGGTACCGATGGCTGGCAAAATGGAAAGCAAAACCAGGCAACAATGTGGGTAAAAAAAGTGCACGATTATCTCACAAAACACGATCCCTTCGGTCATCCCACCACCGCTTCAATGAGCGGCGGACATTTTTGGGCGGAAGGTTATGCCCGGGTGGATATTCCGAATGTTCATCTTTATGAAACCGGTTGGCCTGCCCTTTACGGCTCAAATTATTTACGCAGCAGCCTCTGGACGTATGCAAAAGTAACGCAACAATTATGGGATAATTCTTCTAAACCATCAATTATGGGAGAGGCAGGCTATACCAACAATTATGGTAATTTTCCTGCGGGTTCTGAAGAATATGCTGCCATGTTTCATAATGCTCTATGGGCAAGTTGGGCAAATGGGCTTGCTGCTGCCCCGGTTTGGTGGGATTTCGGCAGTCGAAACCTCATGAATGACCAGGTAATGGAACAGATGAAACAATTTTCATCTGTTGTGCAGAACCTCAATTATTCCATTTGCTCCTTCGAAAGAGCGAAAATTCAGGTTTCCGACTGTGATGCGTTTGCCATGCAGGGTGACAGTTTGATTTTTGGCTGGTTTCGCGCACATTACGGCAGCGATCTGTCCGGGAATTTGCTCAAAATTTCCGGCGTAAAGGATACCGTGTTTAACATTGTGTATTATGATCCCCGGCATGGAAAACAGATAAAAATTCATACCCGGCCCGGAACAAACGGGGAATTGCCGGACATTGTGCCGGATTCGGATGTGCCGCTTGCTGATATGGCATTTGTAATCCTTCCTGCTCAAGCCGGCGTTACCCCGTCACGGATCGAACTGTTAGCATCAGCTAAATCTCTCCTGAATGACGGGAAAAGTCTATTGACAGTCACTTGTTTAATCCTGGATGATCAAAGCCGTTTTTGCAACCGGGCGACAAACCGGGTTGTTTTCTCTCTTGATGGACCTGGAAAATTTATCGGAGAACCAATCACAAATGCACAAAAAGGAATAGTTGTCATCCAAATTCGGGCTGACAGTAGTTTGGGAATCAGCAAAATAATTGCCTCCTCACCCGGCTTGAGACCGGATACGTTGAAAGTGAAAATCACCAATAAAATTACAATTGATGATTTTGAAGGCTATCGTTCAAACAGTAGTTTGGCGGCTTCCTGGCGGGTACGGCCGGGAACCCATGCCGTTTTATATTTAGAGAAACTAAACAGGATCGATGGACAACAATCTCTTCGGATGAACTATTCCATTGGCAAAGGCAGTCCACCGTATGCAGGAATAATGAAACAGTTGGAAATTACAAACGACGCGCTTCATTTTCTTCACTTCCTGATGAAACCGGATGGTTCCAACAGAGAACTGGCGATTTTGTTGTTCGAAAAAGGGCCGCGATATTGGCGGTTCAATCTAAAATTAGTTGGAGCGAACCCCCAAAATGTAATGGTTCCTTTTACAGATTTTATTTCAAATGACGGCACAACTCAGCTTGTTATTGCAAACCTTTCGGATATATCGTTCAATGTTTTAAAAGGTGAAGGTGACTATGGAGAAGGCGTACTTTATTTTGATAATCTTGCATTTTCAACATCGATTACAACCGGTGTGTCCAACACTTCAAAATCTAATTCGCCAACTCAATTTTTACTCCGGCAAAATTATCCCAATCCGTTCAATGATTCTACAATCATTCGCTATTTTTTACCGGAGAAAAGCCATGTGGAAGTTTCTGTTTTCAATTCCAGGGGGCAGCTCGTCAGAAAACTGCTGGACGCTTTTCAGCAGCGCGGCGATTACACACTTCAATGGCAGGCAGAAGGAGCTGGCTCCGGGCTCTATTTTTACAAAATTCAGGCCGGAAAATATACCGGAATAAAAAAATGTGTCCTCATCCGTTGAATATAGGAGGGTATATGAAAAGATATTGCTTGGTTATATTTATTTTATTGTTCCCTGTATTTCAGCCTGTTCATGCCCAGGTCACAGGTTTTTTGGAAAATTTTAATGATAACATTCTCACTAACTGGGAAGTTCCTCAAACAAAAGGAACGTTTGCTTTAATGGAAAAGGATAGTGTATTAAAAATTACTTATAACAGAACTGCCGGTTCCTGGGAGTGGGACAATTTTAATTTCACGCCTCCAGTGATCGATGTAACCAATAATCCATATATCTTCCTAAGAGTAAAATCCAATATCTCTACTGAACTAACGTTTAAACCGGTCTACCAAAATGACAACAAGGACTGGCTGCAAATCCGGCTTGCCGGCGATAATGTTTGGCATACCGTCACATTTGAGCTGCAAAATTATTCAGGTTCGGCAATGAACCGGATTTATATGTATTTAGATGGCGGTACAACTGCCTCCAAATCCGGAATTGTGTATTTTGATGATTTAGCCATTGGCGATTCGGTCAGTCTGTCCGCAACTCCGGATTACGCCGATCTGGAAAAATCCATAAAAGCTGCACACGCGCTTCATGATAGTACTGAAGAGGGAACGGCAGAGGGGCAATATTTAATAGGTTCAAAGACGATTTTACAAAATGCCATTTTTATAGCGGAAGATTTGCTGGATTCTGCAAATCTTGCCAAAGAGAAAATAGACCGGGCGGTTTGGGATTTAAACGATGCGTGCGTTAATTATGAGAAAGGCGTAAATGCTCCTAATTTCGGTTTAATTGATAAACAGGCAACTTTAAAAACCAGGTACCTTTATGCAAATCTTTCCCTTTATACACAGGATAATCTTATCTTTGGCATGCACGATGCCACCGGCTACGGCGTAGGTTGGAAAGGTGATGATGACCGCAGCGATGTGAAAGATGTCTGCGGAGATTTCCCTGCCTTGTACAGTTGGGACATGAACAAAATTACCCGGAAAATTGAACTTGACCGGGTTATTTATCGCATCACGTCCGCTTTTGAACGCGGCGGTATCAATACGCTATGCTGGCATCAGTACGACCCGTTAGGCCGTAGTTTTTATGCGGAAAATGTAAACAATGAACGGATTGTCGCCACTATTTTACCCGGCGGGATTTACCATGAAAATTATAAAGAGAAGCTTTGGCAAATTGCCAAAGTAATGAAAGGACTACGCGGTTCAGACGGTCATTCCATTCCCATTATCTTTCGGCCATATCATGAACATGACGGCAGTTGGTTCTGGTGGGGCGTCGGTCATTGCACATCTGAAGAATATAATGCCCTCTGGCGATTTACAGTGACCTATTTGCGGGATTCGTTAAACGTTCATAACTTCATTTATGCGTTGTCGCCAAGCCGGTTTAACAGCAAGATTGATTATCTCGATCCGTATCCCGGCGATGATATGATCGATATTATCGGCATGGATTTTTATTTTTGGGTGCCCATCGGGCCGTCACAGCCGGATCAGTATCTTAAAAGATTACAAATTGTCTCGCAGTTGGCTTCTGAAAAAAATAAATTGGCAGCTCTAACTGAAGTCGGGCAGGAAGCAATTCCAACAACAGATCTATTCACAAAATATATTTTAAATCCAATAAAAAATGATTCACTTGCTACTTTCATTTCTTATGCAGCGGTTTGGCGAAATGAAAGTACCAGTCATCACTTTGCCCCGTATCCCGGCCATCCCAGCGTGGCTGATTTCCTGAAGTTTTATAACGATCCTTACACACTTTTCGAAAGCGATTTACCCGATATGTACGGTAAACCCCGGGCTGATACTTCGCCGCCGTTGATTATCTCTCAGTTGCCGGACAATTTAATCATAACCGACACACTTGCGGTCATCAATATTCAAACCAATGAAAGAGCGTTTGTCCGGTACAGCACAATCGACGCGGTTTATGAAAATATGCCGTTTCAATTCGAAGTAGGTCAGGGCGGCAAAGATCATTCTACTCCTATTCCGGTGCAACAGGGGAAGCGTTACACATTTTATATCCGAGCCGCTGATTATTACGGTAATGTAATGGATTCTTCGGCGGTGATTTCCTTCTCGGTGGATACCCTGCAAAAACCCGTTTATTGGACTGATGTTCAATATGAAGATAAATATTGGCAAGAGGGAAAAGCCCCAATCGGGTACGGTAATGCCGGGACAGATTCCACAGAAACGGCTCAAGTGCAAACCATTTATTTTCGCCAACGGTTTATTTTATCCGATTCCGTTTCTGCGCTTGGCCTGCTAATAAAAGGGCACGACGGTTTTGTTGCCTATGTGAATGGGCGGGAGATTGGTCGAGTAAACATGCCGGGCGGGGAAATCAATTATAAAACAGAAGCAAACAGCGCCAATGTTGTCAGTAAAATCATCATTTTTGATAGCGATGCGTTAACTGCATTAAAAATTGGCGATAATGTTTTAGCCATAGAAGTCCATCCGGCGCAAAAGAATTCACCAACAATTTCTTTCGACGCCCGTTTGTTCAATCTATCTGGTTTTTTTATTGATCTTGGATCGGTCTGGAAATACGATGATGTTGGCGATAGTCCTGTGGAACAAACAGTTGGCGGCATTCAATCGGTTGTGCCTTTGCAGCAAAACAGACAGCCGGCAACCTTTCAACTTTTACAGAATTATCCCAATCCATTCAACCCAATTACGACAATAAAGTATTTTATTCCAAGGCGAGAACATATAAAATTGGAAATTTATGACATCACAGGTCGCCTCGTGCAGACGTTAAAAAATTCCATTCATCGAGCGGGAGGTTATGAAGTGGTTTTTAATGCGAAGCATTTGTCAAGCGGGATTTATTTGATCCGGTTAAAAGCGGGTAACCAATCTGATTTTAAGCGAATGGTATTGTTGAAATAAAAGGCTCTTTTTTAACTATTCAGCATTGTGTCTTTTATGTAGGGCGATTCGCTGAATCGCCTTAGCGAGACAGCGTCTCGCTCTACAAGGAATACTGAGCCTGAATAGTTATGCTCTTTTTTATTATTCCGGTTGTAACTATTCGGGTAGATTGAAAGAACACCCCCCAACCACCGAGGGGAGTACGGGGAGTGTAAAACAATTTCCGATATAATTGTATTGTATCCTAAATAGCGGCTGAACGAAAAGTATCTAAATTGTATATCAAACATCTTGTTTGAATTATAATCTTATTGAAAAGCAGGAAACGAAACAGTTTATAAAACAAGCAAGATGCATGTTTTCCACTTTTCGTTCAGACTCTAAATAGTTACTTCTGGTTTTTATGATTTAGAAAAAGTAAACACAAAAATTTTCCGGTGAAATTGTTTAAGATGGTTAATTAGTACTGAGAGAGTTGAACGACACGCTGATTTTTTAACCTTTTTTAACCAAGGAAAAAGAATGCAAATCCATGTTATTGATCTGGCAATCATCGGCGCTTATCTGGTATTGGTCGTTGTTATCGGTTTTATGGTTTCCCGCCGTGCAGGACAAAATCTTGATTCATATTTTTTGGGGGGTAAAACACTTCCCTGGTATTTACTTGGCGTAGCCAACGCCTCTTCCATGTTCGATATCACCGGCACCATGTGGCTGGTTTACATTCTGTTTGTTTATGGATTAAAAGGTCTTTGGCTGCCCTGGCTTTGGCCCACGTTCAATCAAATATTTTTGATGATTTATCTGGCGGTGTGGATCCGTCGCTCAAACGTTTTAACAGGAGCAGAATGGATTACGACACGGTTCGGCTCCGGAAAAGGAGGAGAACTTTCCAGAATTAGTGTGGTGATTTTTGCTCTGGTTAGCGTGGTTGGATTTTTAAGTTACGCATTTCAGGGAATTGGAAAATTTGCTTCCGTGTTTTTTCCCTGGGACTTGTCACCCAATATGTATGCGGTCATCCTGATGGGGATTACAACTATTTACATTATTTTAGGCGGGATGTATAGTGTTGTGATAACCGATCTTCTACAGTTTGTAATTCTTGCCATTGCTTCTCTTTTTATTGGATTTATTGCGATGACTAAAGTATCGCCGGACCTTTTGTCTCATGTTGTGCCCGATGGTTGGGGAAATATCTTTTTCGGCTGGAAATTGAATCTGGACTGGTCGGCTTTAATTCCGTCGGTAAATTCCAGGATTGCGCAAGACGGATGGTCCTTTTTTACCATTATTTTTATGATGATTTTATTTAAAGGTATTTTACTGAGTGTCGCCGGTCCGGCGCCTAATTACGATATGCAACGTATTTTGGCCACCCGTAAACCCAAAGAATCGGCTTTTATGAGCGGGATTGTTTCCATTTGTCTGGTGCCAAGGTGGTTTATGATTGCCGGCATAACGATTTTGGCGCTCGCTTTTTCTAGCGATAAACTCGCTGCCATGGGGGACAAAATCGATTTTGAAATGATTTTGCCGTATGTAATCAATAACTTTATACCGGCTGGGCTGTTGGGCCTGCTTCTGGCCGGGCTGTTGGCAGCATTTATGTCTACATTCGATGCGACGGTGAATTCCGGCGCTGCCTATATCGTGAATGATATTTATAAACGTTACTGCAACAAAAATGCATCCGATAGAAAGTATGTGTCGATGAGTTATTTTGCTTCTTTTCTAATTGTTATTGCAGGAATGATTGCCGGTTTGAAAGCCAATTCCATAAATACCGTAATGCAGTGGATTGTCTCCGGATTGTGGGGAGGATATACCGCACCCAATGTGCTTAAATGGTATTGGTGGCGGTTCAACGGATTCGGTTATTTTTGGGGCATGATTTTGGGAATTGTCGCGGCTATATGTTTCCTGCTGTTCTTTCCGAATCTATCTGCGTTGAACAGTTTCCCGTTCATTTTAATCATCTCGGCCATTGGTTGTGTCGTCGCAAGTCTTACCACAAAAGCGGAAGAAGAATCCGTCCTCAAAAATTTTTATAAAACGGTGCGCCCGTGGGGTTTTTGGCAACCTATTCATGAAAAAGTAGTGCAGGAAAATCCTGCGTTTCAGAGAAACAAGGCTTTCAAACGGGACATGTTGAATGTTGCGGTTGGAATCGTCTGGCAAATGAGCCTGGTAGTGATTCCGGTTTATTTGATCATCCGTAATATGAAAGCGATGTGGATTTCTGTTTTCATTTTAATTGTAACCTCAGTTTTTTTGAAGAAAAACTGGATCGATAAATTGGAAGAGGATTGATTGAATGAATAAAAAACAATTTGAACAAAATTGTAAGAAACTCTTTTTCTATAATGAAAAATTAATACAGCTAAAGAATGAAAGAAAAGAAAAACACAACGGTATTTTTCATCGTTATAAACATCCGGTTTTAACTGCAGAACAGACGCCGGTTTTTTGGCGTTACGATTTAAATTATGAGTCCAATCCTTTTTTGCAGGAACGATTAGGAATTAATGCGGTTTTTAATCCCGGCGCTATTGAATCGGATGGTAAAATTTACTTGATGGTTAGGGTTGAGGGAGTGGACAGGAAATCATTTTTTGCAGTTGCGGAGAGCGAATCGGGAGTTGATGGTTTTCGTTTCCGGGATTATCCAATACTCATGCCGGAAACTGAAAATCCGGATATCAATGTATACGATATGAGATCGATCCGGCATGAGGACGGTTGGATTTACGGTTTATTCTGCACTGAAAGAAAAGATCCGATTGCTCCGAGAGAAGATACTTCGTCTGCCATTGCAAAAACCGGAATTGCCCGTACTAAAGATTTGAAAAACTGGGAACGTTTGGCGGATTTAAAAACAAAATCTCCCCAGCAAAGAAATGTGGTTTTGCATCCTGAGTTTGTTGACGGTAAGTATGCTTTTTATACCCGTCCACAGGATAGTTTTATCGAGGCCGGTTCCGGTGGCGGCATTGGCTGGGGACTTTCGGAAAGCATTGAAGAAGCTGTAATCGAAAATGAAATAATTGTGGATGATCGCCAATATCATACGATCAAAGAAAACAAAAATGGGCTGGGTCCTGCTCCCATCAAAACAGAAAAAGGGTGGCTTCAATTGGCTCACGGGGTTAGAAATACGGCTGCGGGGCTGCGCTATGTTCTTTATGCTTTTTTAACTGATCTGCAAAAACCGTTTGAAATAACACACAGACCCGGTGGCTATTTTTTGGCGCCTGAAGATGAAGAACGGGTAGGAGATGTCTCCAATGTGGTTTTTAGCAGCGCTTGGATTGTCAGGAAAGACGGCGCTCTTTTTATTTATTATGCATCCTCGGACACCAGAATACATGTTGCAGAAACTTCTGTTGAGAAAATGTTGGATTATGTGATAAATACACCGGAAGATCCACTTCGGTCTTATGCTTGTGTGCAACAGCGAATTGATCTGATAAGAAAAAATTTAAAGTAAATAACTTTGGTCAAATATTTGTTTTGGCTTAAACTTATAGAGAAGCAGATGAACTTCAAACCCGATAAGCCGGAAAATTTTAAACTTCATATTGCAAGTAATAAAGTGGTAATATTGGCATGGCAAGTCCCATCGGACGGTATAAATCCTGATAATCAAATCCGGTATTATAAGATATTCCGTGATGAGAACTTAATTGCCGGAATAGATAATATAGCAACAACATTTATTGATTCTACTCTAAACAACGTTCCAAATCATCGGTATAATATTTCGGCAGTAAATTATTTTTTTAAGGAATCTGAAAGAACTTTTCCAATTTCAACAAATAATTGAAGAAGATAACAATTCCTATTTTTGTTCAGGTTTTTTCCGTTATCCTTTCAGACTTACTACGTGGTTGTTCGATTGTAACCGATCACAGGAGTAAAAATTAACACTCGCCTGAAGCTGAAGCAACAGGCTTAAATATGGAAGCACCCTAAAGGGCGTTTTAGCGTCCTGCCACTTTTGAGCCTGAGGGTTTATCCTCAAGCGGTATTGCGAACATCCCTGTGATGGGTTACATTTGATTTTATAGCCAATTTTTGAGGCTTGGCAATAAAAGAAGAGGAAGCAATTATGTTTAAAAATATCACAAAAACTATGATCATTTTTTTCTTGATATTTAATATTTCCCAAGTTTTTGGACAAGTTTCGCTGGAAAAGAATCAATTGAAGGATTTACTGGAACCTATTCAACAAAAGTATAATTTACCTGCATTAGCAGGCGCCATTGTGACAAGTAAAAATCTTGTTGCTATAGGCGTCGTAGGTGTTCGCAAAAGGGGCACAGATATCCCTGTCACGATAAATGATAAATGGCATCTCGGTTCTGACACAAAAGCCATGACCGCCACGTTGATTGGCGCACTTGTGGAGCAAAACAAACTTGCGTGGGAAACTACCATCGACGAAATTTTTCCGGATCAGGCGAAAACCATGCAGTTAGAACTGCGGAAGGTGACACTGTTACAATTGCTCTCCCACCGTTCCGGATTGCCGGCAAATCTTTTTTGGAATTTAATACAAAAAACTGAAAGTATTCAGGATCAACGTCAGGCCGTAGTTAAAATAGCGTCAAATAGTAAACTTTTATCAAAACCCGGCTCTAAATTTATTTACTCAAATCTGGGCTATGTAATCGCCGGCGCGATGGCAGAAAAAGTAACAAATACTTCATGGGAAGACTTAATGTCCAAAATAATATTCGGGCCTTTAGAAATGAAAAGTGCAGGGTTCGGCGGTACTGGTACGCCCGGCAAAATTGATCAGCCCTGGGGACACGGTTCAAATGGTAAACCGGTCGGCGGTAATGGCCCTGCCATGGACAATCCATTAGTTCTGGGGCCTGCAGGCACTGTTCATTGTAGCCTGCAGGATTGGGCCAAGTTCGTGGCCGATCAACTCCGCGGTGAAAGAGGCGAGGATGCTTTATTAAAAGCAGATACTTACAAGAGGCTGCACTCTCCTCCATTCGGGGGTGATTACGCTTTAGGGTGGCTTGTTACCCAACGTAAATGGGGCGGTGGAACGGTGTTAACGCATGCAGGAAGTAATACCATGAATTATGCCGTGGTTTGGATGGCGCCGGTTAGGAACCTTGCCGTTCTTGTCTGTACAAACCAGGGAGGCGACAAAGCGGCAAAGGGTTGTGACGAAGCGGCGGGGGCGCTAATTAATTATTATATACTCAAGTTTCGCAGTTAGTTAACCGGCATAAAAATAAGGGAAACCAGCATAAAAAAAGCAGCATACAAACTCACAACTTAATAAATTATAATATGTTAATACATAATTCCAAAACGGAGGTTATATGCTGTATATTAAAAGTATTGTAACTATTCAGGTTGCCCGCTAATATCGCTAAAAAACGCGAATCGTTAACTATTTTATCCTATTCGTATGATTCGTGTAATTCGCGGGCTGAACAGGCAGACGATTTTTTCAATTTCTCTGCGCCCTCCGCGTCTCTACGTTAAAAAACAGGCGCTTTAAAACGCAGAGACGCAGAGAACGCAAAGGAAGCGGATTTGTTCAAAAAACTAAAGTGTTACGGTATTGTCACTACTCAGGCAGCCAGCGAAAGACTCAAAAAAAAACAGGAAAAAAGTTAGATGAGATCTTTCGATTGTTTCGTGTGCTTTCTGCCTGTGTCAGCCAGACGTGAGCTGAATAGTTACAAAGTATTACAAAATTGCACGAATTGAAAGGATTGTTTACCCAACCTGAAAAAGCCGGTGATACTCTTTCAGATATCAGCGAGACATTAATGACTCTGTTGATTAACTCGTTATTTAAAAAGTAAAATCTACATATTGTGTTATTTGTTATAGTAAATGTCATTATACAGCAACTCCTCTGTAAAAATAGGACTTAATCAACAGAGTCATTAATAGCATTTAAAAGACATTTTCAGCCGCCCCAACGGGGTGAAATACAATAGCCCGGGGCAACGCCCCGGGGGGAAGAAAGAGGAAAAAGAATAACAAGCCCTGAAAAGGCGGAATATTTACCTGTGCCGGTACGATCGGTTCATTTGAATTTTGTATTTCGCCCCTTCAGGGCTTGACTCCGTTGTTTTTTTCCCCCGGGGGCGTTGCCCCGGGCTGGTATATTCCGCCCTTTCAGGGCTCGCAGGATATAAATCAATGAACAGGGATTGTCCCGGAAACATACGGATACTTGTTTTATGC
>CAJVYQ010000016.1 GCA_913009825.1 uncultured Deferribacteres bacterium | reverse complement strand
GGGGCTGTGTATACGAGTAAACTAGCACCAGTAGGTGAGTGAGAAGGATTCCGGCGCCTTGGTAATGTTATATTTTTTTTTTTTTCAAGCAGAAGACGGCATACGAGATATATCAGTGTGACTGGAGTTCAGACGTGTGCTCTTCCGATCTGTCCGGCAAAATATTCATCCTAAAA
Organism: uncultured Deferribacteres bacterium; assembly: GCA_913009825.1. Taxonomy (GTDB): domain Bacteria; phylum Zhuqueibacterota; class JdFR-76; order JdFR-76; family DREG01; genus DREG01. The sequence goes on along the minus strand of CAJVYQ010000016.1, from coordinate 82,903 downwards.
TAGAGTAACCGCCGTCAACAATGATTGTTTGGCCATGAATCATATCCGCCAGAGGGCTGCAGAGAAACAACACCGTATCGGCAACATCTTCCGGCGTGGTTAATCTTCCTGCCGGGGTTTTTTCCAGAGAACGCTTAATCAATTCTTCCCGGTTGGGAAAATGGCGCAGCGCATCGGTTTCTACAAGACCTGCCGATACGGCATTAACATGAATATTTTCGCTTGCCAGTTCCGCGGCCAGATGCCTGACAACAGATTCCAACGCTGCTTTGGAAGCGCCGACAGCAGTATAATTGGGAATTGCACGGATTGCTCCCAGGCTGGATACCGCAATGATGTTTCCGGTAGTCCCCTGCGGTAAAGCCCGCCGGAAATGCTGCGACATGGGAATCAACGTTCCGGCATTGATATCCATAGTCCAGTGCCAATGATGCAGGGTAAGCTCCGAAACCGGTTTTAATACGCCGGATGCAGCGTTACTGATTAATATATCCAGTTTGCCGAATTGTGATTCAATTTGATCAAACATGGATTGCAGATGTTGTTCATTGGCCACATTTGCTTTTATGATCATGGCTTCCCCGCCAGCAGCCCGAATCAAATCCGCAGTTTTTTCGGCACTGGAGACTTTTCTCAGATAGTTGATAGCTACATCTGCTCCTGCTTCTGCAAGTCGAACCGCAATTGCCCTGCCGATACCGCGGGAACCACCCGTAACCAGCACTTTTTTTCCCGATAAATCAATGTGCATCGCTTCATTTCTCCCAAATTGATTGGCTGTTCTGTTCGTATAAAATTTTGTAACACTTTAGTTTTTTGAAACGGTTCACTAAATTGTCATTTCCGCATGATTTAAACGTAAATCCACATGAATTTACAAAATAGATTCCCTGTCTGCAGCAGGCAGGCCGATAGGAGCATTCGGGAATGACAGTACTGGCGCACTCGTAAAAAATCGGCAAGTCAAAAACGCAATCGACATATAGTATGGAATGCATTCATTTATACGCCATATATAGATTCACTCTCGAGTTCTATGACTTTTTACGAGTACGTCAGTACTATAATTGCCTGTTATTTTTCAAAAATCCAAATTGTTACCCAAAATTGATTGACGACAATTACTTTTCCCGTCCAACGACAATAATCAAAGATGCGTAAGTTAATCTGAATATTTCAAACTTATTTCCCTCAACCTGTTCCCTCTCAATAGGATAAGGAGGGTGCAGGTTGAGAGAAATGGTACACTTATGATCGGTTAGTAATTGTCGTTGATCGGTAATTTTAATTGTCGTTCATCACAAAATGTTATTACTATAGGAAAAAGGAAATCAGACAGATACCGGTAACTTTCTTACTATTTTTATTTCTGTTTTAGAAACAACGGCCTGGTAGGCAAGCGCTTCCACTCCCTCGCTGAGTACATCTTTCAATTTACCTGAAAAGACCGGATCGATTTTTATGGCCGGGACAAATTTTACCGCATCTTCTCTTTGTACTACAAAAACAACTACTGCTCTGTTGCCTTCCCGGATAATATGAAGCAATTCATCCAAATGTTTGGCGCCACGACTGGTAACCGAATCGGGGAATAAAGCAATATCCCCCTTCACCAACGTTACATTCTTCACTTCAACATAACATTTACGGCTGTTCTCCAGCAACATATCCAACCTGCTTTTTTGCCCGTATTTAACTTCCATTTTGAGTGAGGGGTAGCCTTGCAGCTCCGCAATGACTCCGGCTTCAATGGCTTCTTTCACCAAATAATTCGGCCGCATAGTATTGATACCTACCAGTGTTCCATTGGATTGGACGAGTTCCCAGGAATATTTTAGTTTTCTTTTAGGATTATCGCTCTGCCAAACGTATACATCGTTCCCTTCATCCAGTAATCCCATCATGCTCCCGGAATTAGGACAATGTGCGGTAATTACATGACTATCCTCCAACTGAATGTCTGCGAGAAATCGCTTGTAACGTTTGATGAGTTTTCCTTTTATCAGATTCTTTTCAAATTTCATGTGTTATTTTTCCTTCTCATTTCATTCTGCCCCAATCGGCCGGCTTGCCCATAATTCTCTTGATTTTTCCATGTTAAATAATGTAAATTAAACATCACTTGCAATGGAAATATTCGAGAGTCCATTTCGGTAAAAAGATAATACAGAATAGCAAGTAATCTATTAAGGGAAGAGTCATGTTATCAATTTTAGTGATCATTGTTTTAAGTTATTTAGCGGGTTCCATTCCTACCAGTATCATCATCAGTAAATTTTTCTTTGGCTTCGATATTCGCGAAAAAGGAAGCGGAAATGCAGGAGGGACAAACGCCTTTCGCATTATGGGCTGGAAAACCGGTCTTTTTGTTATGCTTATCGACTTGAGCAAAGGCGTGCTGGCCACTTACCTGATTTCACAAATCCGCATCGACGGACTAAACTTGCCGGTTGTGATCGTCCAGATCATTGCCGGTATTTCTGCGGTTACCGGGCACATCTGGACTGTTTTTGCCGGATTCAAAGGCGGGAAAGGGGTCGGAACCGCTGCGGGTATGTTGTTGGTTCTGTATCCGGTTTCCTTTATTATTTGTCTGTCTATTTTCTTCCTTGTTCTGCTGATAACCCGCTATGTTTCCGTATCTTCCATGTCCGCTACTGTTTCTTTGCCCATTGTTCTGTTGGCGCTGCATCAATTTTTCGGCCGGCCATTCTCCTTTCCCCTCTTCATTTTAGCGCTCATCATGGCCGTTTTGATTGTTTTCACACATCGCAGCAATATTCAAAGATTGATGAATGGCAGTGAAAACCGGATAAAGAAAATACTTTGATAAATTGCCGGTTGATTATACCATTTTTTACGGATCATTGTAGTAATTCTGCCCATTTTAAAGAGGAAAAAACCGGGAATTTTATCATTTATGAAATTACGCTGCCCCGCCGCCAACTTTTTTTAAACAGAACTTTTATAGCAAACCACAAAATCAATGAGAAGCCGATTTCCCACAAAATCGTTAACAGGTTGTGCCGGGAAAACAGGCTGGGGAAGAAACGGTTCAAACCGTCGGCGCGTTGCACATCTAATAAAAATGGGTAAGGAAAAAGAAAAAATCCGTGGAAAAATGGCCAGAATAGCGGTTCCCCGTAAGGAAGGCGGGTATCCACAGCAAAATAATCTGCAATAAGATGCGCCGAATAAAGGATTAGAAACCAGAGATAATATTGCTCCTTTTTGCGGTGCAAAATGTATGTCTCAATCAGGTAGATGAATCCGGTTAACAGAAGCGCAAAACCAAAACTGTGGCTGAACCCGTGGTGGAATTTATTTGGCTCCCGAACAAGAATACCGGGTAAAAAATCGAAATCGGGAAGGATTGAAACGAAAATGATCAAAAATAGCGTAATCCATTTACCCGGTTTCTTTCGCTTGAAAAAGGAGTAGTAAAGGATCAAACCGATCAGAGAATGTCCGACAGGCGTTGGCAATTATACTCCTTTCTGAATCAGAGTGTTCATTCGAGATATCGTTCTTCTCTCTCTCTTGTCACGTAAATCGCAGCTTCGCCGGAGACGGGACATTTGGTTTCGCAAATTCCGCAACCGATACACAAATCTTCTACCACATAAGGGAATTTAGTGATCACTTTGCTTCCGTCCGGTTTGGTAAACAGATCTTCACGAAACACAATTGCTTTTTCCGGGGTTGGACAGTGTTCTTCGCAAACCATGCAATTATCCCCGGAATACCACGGAATACATCGGCTGCGATCGAAATAGGCAGTGCCGATAATTGTTTTCTGCTTCTCCTCCAATGGCAAGAAATGGATCGCATCTGTGGGACAGATTTCGCCACATAAATTGCAGGTAAATTCACAATAACCATGTCTGGTATCGCCAACCGGGCTCCAGAGTCCTTCCAAACCATGTTCGAACCAAGCCGGCTGCAACAGATTTCCGGTCGTTGAGCAGATGCGCACACATTCCTGGCAGCGAATGCATCTGTCCAAATATTGATCTTCCGGCACAGAACCCGGCGGACGTATTCCCACTTCCGCTTTTTTGCGATTGATAAAATCTGTTTTGATTAAAGCAGCGCCGGCAAAACCGGCAGTGATGGATTGCAAAAATTGCCGTCTTCTGAAATCCACTTTTTGCGGATCCTTTCTCCAGGCAAACGTGTAGCTGTAGCTGTTTTCCAGGCAGGATGATGTGCATTCCATGGAGTTGATACATTCCACTTTGGAAAAATCCTGGTAATTGGCTGAAATGGCATTCATCCGGCAATCACGGCGGCAGATGTTGCACTCAAGGCAATTTTCCGAATTCAATTTCCGGTCAACAATTCTGAACCGTGAAAACAAGCCGAGCAGGGCTCCCAGCGGACACAAATTCCGGCACCAAAATCTTCGCGATATTTTCCCCAGACTCAAGATCGATAAAAAAAGAATGGCAACAAAAAGGGATTGGTGCAGGTGAATTTGATTTACCGGCAGCAAAAACGATTGGAAAAATCCCTGAATGGAGTAAACGGTATCTGGAAACAGGTTAAATGTGTAGCTAATAGAAAACAGACCATCACCCAGTGCGGCAAAGACGGGATACAAAACCAGTGTAAGCGTCCGGTTAAATAATGCCAGCGGATCAAAAAACCAGGCAAACTGTTTGCCAAACAGAGCGGCAACGATGAGAAACACAAGAATGCCAAATTTAACCCAGCGCCATTTTGTTGAAGTAAGTTTTTTGGATTTTTTCCGCTTGATTCTGTTGTCGGAAAAATCGATGACGGCACCTAACGGACAAACCCAGCCACAGAAAAAACGACCAAAGATGAGGGTCAGGAGCAAAATAATCAAGGCCGGAATCATGGCAAGAATCAAATAGCGGGACGACAACAGCGTGATCAGCGAAACCAAAGGGCTCCATTTCAAAAAATAATCTGCCGGGATAATTACCCGGTATGGAAAGGTTGCCTGTAAAAACAAAACAAGAAAGAAAAAGAAAAAGAATATTTGTGATATTTGTCGAATCCGCCGCCAGTTCATACTATCCCTCGTCGTTTCATGCTGGATCACTCCCATCATTCCCACAGTAGAAGGTGTTTTCTACTCATTTTAACTCAATCTTCAGAATATTCATCTTTGTCACATCGATTATACCCATCCCCCGTTTTTCAGCTTCCACAAGATAACCCAATCGACGGCTGTCAACTCCCATGAGACCGGCGGCTAACGCATCGGCTGAAATCATATTCTCAGAAGCAATGATGGTATCCATTTTCTTCACATCCCTAATGCTGCCACCCTGCGGCCCGTTTCTCAGCAAAACCCGCGTTGCATCGATAATCGTCAGGTTTGGTTTTACAATCGTGGCAAAATCTATAATTTTCTCATCGATGTGGCGATGAATTTTACCACGGTCTCCGCCCATAAATCCCATCAGATTTTTCACGCCGATGGTAAGACGGGTCAAACCGTGATGTTTAAGTGTGGGCACGTTGATCAAAACATCTGCTTCCAGAACGTCTTTATAGATTTCCCAACTTTTCAGACGTTTGGCACCGGCAATTTTTATTTTTTTAAAATTCCGATCATTCACATAATAGACCTTCGCACCGGCTTTTTTGGCAGCGTTTTCAATTCCACTCATTCTGTAACAACGCCTTTTTTCATTGCAGGTTCGGTCAAAAACACGTACCTGACCGGCACCGGCCTGATATGCCATTTTTACTACTGCAGCCACTACTTCCGGATTGGTATTCGCTCCCTGTTCCGGCCGGCTGGCCCAACTCATATTTGGTTTGACCACAACGACCTGACCTTTTTTTATAAATGCCGACATGCCTCCAAGCGGTTCCAGAGCTCTTTCAATCATCTCCGGAATAGAGCCATTTTTTACCATCACAACCAGAGGAGAATTGTTTTCCCCGCTGAATACAGAGGCCGGATTTAAAGATAAACCGGCAGATGCGGCAGTAAAATTTTTTAAAAATTTTCTTCGATTATAATTATTAACAAACATTTGATGTCCTTTCCTGTCCCACCATATAAATACAAACTTTGTAACTATTCAGCATTGTTTTCTTTTATGCAGGGCGATTCGCTGAATCGCCTTAGCGAGACAACGTCTCGCTCTACAAGGAATACTGAGCCTGAATAGTCACCAAACTTTTTTAAAGTAAGGAATAAAATTCATAAATTCAAGAGGAAGGGAAAAAATGAGCAATGCCCAGTCTTTTAATTGGACAGCAAATTATATAGTGTCTGTCCGAAAATTCTTTGTTTCTGTCATTCCCGCGAAAGCGGGAATCCATAACCTCTTGTTTTATTTAGATTCCCGCTTTCGCAGGAATGACGTTTTGGAGTATTTTTCATAGTTCCCGGACAGACACTATATCACAAACAGCACAACACAGGTTACCTAATTTATAGGATGTAAGTTAAACTATGAAGTATACTGGAAAATACTTTTCAAGTACTGATAACCCATTAATAATTAATGATATGACACCATTCCTTACAAACAATCACGGGGAGGGTGTCATATCACTTACGTCACTAAAAAAGAGTAACCTGTGTTGTGCTGTTTGTCAACTAAATATTAGCAGGCAGGTGAAAAAGGTTAAATGACAACAAAGAAGTTATCCAATGTCACGATTTTCAGGATAATTAATATTTAGGAATTCTGTGACGTTGAATTTCAATTCACCAGCGCACAATATCCCGTAAAGCTTTCGCTCCCCTGCGGCTCAATTGAATTTCCGTATTCCGTGTATTTTTCATAACCAGCCGGTATGAATTTTTAAACCAGCCGACAATCTCTTCTATTTTATCTACGTTCACCAAATATTTCCGGTGAACACGGACAAACTGCCGTGGATTCAAGTCGGATTCGAGCTTTTTGATGGAACGATATTTCACCGTTCCCATATTGTTTTTTAGCTTGATAAATACAGTTCCATCCTGGACGGATATATAAATTATTTCATTCACATTGACCACATAAGAATGTTTATCGATTTGAATAGTCAGGTATTGCAGATGATCTTTTTTTGCCTTTGATATCATTAACGGTTTTGATTCATGAAGCTTTTCGTTAATTTTCTCAATGGTTTTATCTAATCTTTCCTGTGTTACAGGTTTTACAAGATAATCCAGTGCATCATATTCAAAACCCTGTACCGCATATTGCGGATAGGATGTAAAGAAAACCACCAGGGGTGAATATTCTCTCTTTTGCAGAGCTTTTACTACTTCGATTCCGTTGATGCCCGGTAGGTCGATATCTAAAAAAACAACATCAGGATAAAGTTTCTCGATCATTTTGAGCACTTTTTTCCCGTTGTCTAATTCCGCTACTATCTTAAATTCCGGATGGCTGCGCAAATAATATTTTAAGATTTTTCTTTGATCTTCATTGTCCTCAGCAATCATCACCCTGACAATATTTTTCATTTTAAGACCTCATACTATTCAAAAGTCATATCATTTTTTATGTAAATTCATTTCCTCTGATTTATCGGCAATAATATTCAATTTCTAAAAATATCCGCTTTTCCAGTGCATTAAATTAATTTAACTGATACGATTTAACTCCCGGATGATATGGCACCAAGAAATCGGACAGAACATCGTTTTTCTTAATGTAAAATTTATTCTCCAGCCAGCTAACAATATCCGTTCCCAGGTTCAAAGATTTGTTCAACTGCTTTAAATAAAGCAGAGCGCTTTCGGGTTTATAAGCCGGTCGAAAGGGCCGGTTGTTAATCAGTGCATCGAATATTCCCATGTTATAAATCATCCAGATAATTTCCCGTTCCGTTGCTTCAGAATCTAATGATTTTTCCGGAAAATGATGGTTAAGAATAATTTTCCCTAACGATTTGCGTTGTTTTTTACTATAATAGCCAATTAAAAGATAGGAAATTACGGTATGTTGATCCATGATTAATTTATCATCATTCTGAAACAACTCATTGGAAAAAAGAACGTTGTAGGGCAAACGGCTCAAGCCGATATCTTGTAAAAAAGCGGCTTCCAACAGCTTTGCCGTCAGATTTTGAGGTAAACCCACATCCTGGCTGAATTTTACCAGGAATGCCGCTATGGCTAACGTATGATGGTAATAATAACCAAATCTTTTCAGCCAGTTCAATTCATCTATGTAAATATTATCCAATTGTATTTCACCCAACTGTTCTAATATTTGGTTTTTTTCACTCTGCGAGTTGAAAAGAAATGTATATTTTTTTTCATCCAGTAAATTACGAAGGTGGGAAAAAACAGATGTATCAAACAGATATTCCTTGTCAAATTCGCCGAATGTTTGCAGGATGGGAAGATTTTCCCAGCAGTCATCATTTATCTTAAAATTCGGTCTGGCAATGACAACCTGATCCATGGCAGTAACAAATAAAAACAATCGGTTATTCTGTTTTTTTGATTTCAGGAATTTCATATAACTGTCCACCTCCATTCAATTAACCTTCTATCTATTCCATTTATCGAAACAAAGTAAAGTTAACTTAACAGGAAACGAACATAAAATGGAGCAACTTTTCAGTGTTTTACCGGTTCTACTCTATTCTTTTAAAAAATGGAAACGATCTCCGGATTTTCCCATCCGGTTTTATCAGTTACAGATCATTTGGGGGGAATATAAAAAAACCCATCCGAAGATGGGTCTGGTACAAATTATAAGAGAGAAAGTAATTATTCAGGTATGCACAAAAAATTAACTGCGATCACACTTCGACTCTCTGCCTTCAGCAGGCAGGCGCTCAGCATGGCTGTTGTGCCGGCCTGAGACTTTCAGGATAAACTCAGTTGAAGGCTTATAAAGCAGCAAATAACAAGCATACCTTAATAGTTATAAGCGAAAAATTAATTCATTTTCTTCAGTTTCCGTTTAAGTTCATCGATATGATATTGGGCAAATTGCCGCCATTTTACATCCCGTGAAGCAGCCTGGTAAGCCTTAATTGCCTTGCTCAACTGATTCAAACCGGTGTAAGCCCTTCCCTCTTCGATATATGCCGGCGCATATCTTTTGTTTACTTTCAGACAACTTTTGGCAGCATCCAAACCCTCCTGATATCTGCCCATATCATTTAATGCTTTTGATAATCTAAAATAAGCCCGGTAATACCTGGGATTGAAAGCCACAGTGCTTTGAAAGGCCTGAATAGCTTCATTCGTTTTTCCCAATTCCAATAAAGCCACACCCAACGCATTATAAGCGATGTAATAGTCATTTTTGATTATTGTGGCTTTTCTGAATGCTTCAACAGCTTTTTTATGATTTTTTAAGTCACGGTAAATAATTCCGATTTGATAAAAAGAACGGTAATTAGTCGGATCAATCTGAACCGCTTTCTGATAAAAAGTGAGCGCCTTTTTCCTTTGGCCCATCTTCATCAAAATACTACCTCTTGCTGCATAAGCATCGGCAAAGCTGGTATCGATCCGCATGGCATTATCAAATGCAGCCATGGCATCTTTAAAACCATTCAGTTTTTTAAAGGCTAAACCCATTCCATAATATGCCCGGGAAAAAGACGGATCAAGTTTAATTGCTTTTCTATAAAATTCGACGGCCGCTTTGTAATTTTGTTCCTTGTAAGCCTGGTTGCCGCTATTGAAATAGCTCTTTTTCTCATTCTCTTTCTTTAGCGCTTCACCTTTCAGGCTGGCTTCACGTTTTTTTCTTTCATACTCTTTTAGTTTTTTCTCGTATTCCTTTTTCTTTTTCTCGTACTCAATATTTTCCTGAGCGTTTGAAACCTGAGGAACAGTAAAGAGAGTAAGAGAAAAAACGAACATCAAAAAATAGATAAGACGGGTTTTCATGATATTTCCTCCTCATTATTATTTTCAATAATCAAACAAAAAATTAAAGTGCCGAAGGGGGGACTCGAACCCCCACGCCCGGTTGAGCACTGCCCCCTCAAGACAGCGTGTCTACCAGTTCCACCACTTCGGCAATACATTTTCAAAATAATAAACTATTTCTTTGATGTATCTTGCCTTGTATTGGTAACAGGTTGATTTGTTTGATTCGCTGCCGGAGCCAGAGCAGGTTCACCGGGTAATTTTGGCAACATATCCGCAGCCGAAGGAGTAACTTGTTTTTGTGCTTCCTGCTGCATTAGACTTTTTCGTGAGCCGCTGCCACCTCTTTTTATTAGTCCCTGGGCAACGCTACCCATCAAAAAAATAGTGGCAAGAACAATAGTTGCTTTACTCAGAAAATCTCCCGCACCACGTCCGCCGAAAACAGCTCCCATACTTCCCTGTCCGCCAAAAGCACCGGACAAACCACCGCCTTTGCTTGCCTGCATCAAAATTACAATTGTCAAAAGCACGCAAACTAATAAATGAATGATCGTGATAAATGCTAACATTTTTTACCTATTTTTTAGTTTTTTTGTAACTTTCAAGAAACTTGAATTTTTTTAGAAGTTTCTTGTATTCATTGAGACGCGCGTACTAGGCGGGTCCTAGTCACTATTCAGGTATGCCGGTTTCCTAGTGAGAGATAAGCCTTCGACTGAGTTTATCCTGAGCTTATCGAAGGGCTCAGGCCGGCTTTGAAAACCATGCTGAGCGGCCTGCCTGCTGCAGGCTGAGAGTCGAAGCGTGATTACAGTTAACATTATAGAGCATACCTGAATAGTTACGATTTTTTACCAATTGCCTAACTATTTAGTTCCCCAGCCTCAACGATTTTTGCAAATTGTTGTGCTTTTAAACTGGCACCGCCAACCAGGGCGCCGTCGATATCGGAACGACCTAACAAATCCCGGGCGTTTGCGTTATTTACGGAACCGCCATATTGAATTCTGACTATTTGAGCCAGCTCCTCGTCATACAATTTACTTAAAAGGTCGCGAATAAATTGATGAACTTCAACAGCCTGATCGGGTGTGGCTGTTTTTCCCGTTCCGATTGCCCAAATCGGTTCATAAGCCAGAATCAAGTTTACTACATCATCTCTACAGAATCCCTGCAGATCATATTTCAACTGGTTTTCAATCACTGACCGGGTTTGTTCCGATTCTCGTTCCTCCAGCGTTTCGCCAATACACACGATCGGTTTTAATCCTGCCAGTAAAGCTTTTTGAACCCTCTTATTTACTGTTTCGTTCGTTTCGTTAAAATATTTTCTTCTCTCGGAATGTCCCAGTATTACATAATTGCACCCCACGGAGAGGAGCATATTTGCGGATACTTCACCGGTGTAAGCTCCTTTGTCTTCCCAAAACATATTTTGAGCGCCCAGTTCGAACCGCGTATTTTTCATGGCCTCTTTCACTGGCAATAACAAAGGGAACGGCGGACAAAATACCACATCACACTTTTGCACATATTTCAGTTCAATGGAAAGTTCTTCAATCAGTTCGATACTGCCGGTCAAATCCATGTTCATTTTCCAATTTCCGGCAATAATTTTATTTCGCATATTATTCCTTATTTATCTGTTAACGCAACCAAACCGGGAAGCTGGTAGCCACTCAACATTTCGAGGGATGCACCGCCGCCGGTTGAAATATGGGTGATCTTCTCATTCAATCCGGATTGATTGATTGCGGCGACAGAATCACCACCACCAACAATAGTGATCGCGCCCTTTTCTGTTCTGTCCGCCAAACTTTCGGCAACTGCAAAAGTTCCTTTGGCATAATCCGGTTTTTCAAATATTCCCATCGGACCATTCCACACAATCGTTTTTGCCTGTTCCAATTTTTCAGCAAAAAGTGCAATCGTCTTTAACCCAATGTCTACACCGATCAGATTAGGCGGCATGTTTTCAACATCAACGTTAATCTGTTTAGTGGGGTTCTCAATATCATCCACACAAACAACATCCACCGGTAAGACAATTTCGTTGTGCTTTTCTTCTGCATCTGCCAAAGTTTGAGCTGCCAGCCGGGTTTTTTCCGGCTCAAGCAGGGATTTGCCAATTTCCAATCCTTTTGCTTTGAAAAAGGTAAATGCCATTCCGCCGCCGATTAACAAGGCATCTACTTTCGGCAGTAAATTTTGGATAACATCAATCTTTCCCGATATTTTCGCACCACCTAAAATCGCCAAAAACGGCTTTTCCGGTGATTCAACGGCTTTTGCCAGATAATTAATCTCCTTTTCCATTAAAAATCCGGCAACACAAGTATTAAAATATTTTGTGATACCAGCCGTAGAAGCATGTGCCCGGTGAGCAGTTCCAAAGGCATCATTCACATAAATTTCACCCAGACGAGCTAATTTTTGCGAGAATCCGGGATCATTGTCGGTCTCCTCTTTGTAAAACCGCAAATTTTCCAATAGTAAAATTTCACCCGGTTTCAATTCTGATGCCTGTTTTTCCGCAGCGTCACCGATGCAATCTTCGGAAAACAGCACTTCACGATCAAGAAGTTCGGCTAGATGTTCTGCCACAGGTTTTAAACTCATTTCCGGAACTAATTTTCCTTTCGGCCGTCCGAGATGAGACATCAGCACCAAGCTTGATTTTTGTTCCAGTATGTATCGAATTGTCGGCAAAGCCTTCCGAATGCGCGTATCATCGGCAACCCCGCCAATGCTGAGAGGCACGTTGAAATCGACGCGCATTAACACACGTTTTCCTGAAAGATCGATATCCTGAATTGTCAGTTTATCCATTTTGGCTCCTTAACCTACTTAGAAACCATATAATTGATCAGATCGATCACCCGGCAGGAGAAGCCCCATTCATTATCATACCAGGACAAAATCTTCAACATGTTCGAACCGCTAACCATTGTGGATAGACCGTCAACAATGGAAGAATGGGAATTGCCGTTGAAATCTTTCGATACCAACGGTTCATCGGTGTATCCTAAAAAACCCTTCATTTCATTTTCGGATGCTTTTTTCAGCGCCGCGTTGGCCGAATCTACGGAAACATCTTTCTCAGTTTCAAAAACCACATCAATAAGAGAAACATTGGGAGTAGGAACCCGAATGGACATGCCATTCAATTTTCCGGCAAGTTCGGGGATAACCAAACCTACCGCTTTGGCTGCGCCGGTTGTAGTCGGAATCATCGAAACTCCGGCAGCTCTGGCTCTGCGCAAATCCTTATGCGGTAAATCCAAAATTCTTTGATCGTTCGTGTAAGAATGAATAGTTGTCATCAAACCTTTAACAATCCCAAAATTCTCCTTGATCACTTTAACTACCGGGGCCAGACAATTGGTTGTGCAAGAAGCATTGGACACGATGTGATGATTATTCGGATCGTAATCCCCTTCATTTACACCCATCACAAAGGTTCCATCCGGATTGGTTGCCGGTGCAGAGATAACCACCTTTTTGGCGCCGGCATCGATATGTTTTTGTGCATCTTCTTTTTTACGAAATAAACCGGTTGATTCAATCACATACTCAACACCCAATTCTTTCCATGGCAATTCTGCCGGGTTTCTCTCGGCCAGAACTTTAATCTTTTTACTCTTCACGATCAGTGCGTCACCTTCTGCGCGAACACCGTCAAAAATGCCGTGCACCGAATCATATTTTAACAGATGGGCCAGTGTAGCGGCATTTGTAATATCATTTACCGCAACAAATTCAATATTCTCATCATGAATACCAGCGCGCAAAACCAAACGCCCTATCCTACCAAAACCATTAATTCCGACTTTAACCGGCATTTTTCCTCCTTGATTTTTTATAACTGTTTTATAAATGTATTCTCATTAATGTGTTTGTTGGTTTACTCCCAAAAAACTTCCAAAATTTATAATCGGGTCAGAAAATTGTAGTATTAATTTTCAAATCATACAATATGTTGATAATAATCCGGTGAAAAACTTTGGATGTTTACTAAATCAACAGAGTCATTAATATTAAACAACTTATACCTTATTTTTACAATCTCTCTAAAAAATTAAATCTAAGTATACAAATTTTTCATTGTAAAGTCAAGTATAAATTAGTTCTCAAATGATTATTATTTAGTGAAATAGTTTCATAAATTTAGCGAGAATAGAAACGTCGGAGTATCGCATTTCACGCAGGATGTGCAATTGAAAGGGCAAATACAGATCTTGCTCCTGCTGCCAACAAAACTTTTGCACATTCGTTTATTGTAGACCCCGTTGTGATTAAATCATCAACCAAAAGAATTTTGCAGTTTGAAATCTCTTCCCCATTCTTAACATCAAACGCATTTGATACATTGATTCTCCGCTCCTCTGCATCTAATTTGGTTTGTGTTTGGGTGTATCTTTTTCGCAGTAAGCAATTTTCTTTACAAGGGATATGAAGATATTTACTAACTTCCCGGGTAAAAACAGCACTTTGATTAAACCCCCGCTCTTTTAACTTTTTTTTGTGAAGAGGTACCGGAATAATATAATCACTGGATGTAATTTCAGAATTTTCTAACATAGGTGGTACCGCTTTTTTAGCAATTTCCCCGACTATATTTTTAATTTTCTCATATTTGAGTGAGTGGATGATTTTCTGAACAGAATCATTAAATAGAAAACACGAATGGTAACCGCTGAAATAAACATCTGCCCCGGCTGCCCGTTTCAACCAAAGAGATTTGAGGTGTGAATTGACCGCCGGTGAGATTGCGCTCCAGCATGATTCACAAACGTAATTTTTACTTTCCGGAATTGGTTGGTTACATATCAGGCAGATTCGCGGGAAAAACCAGTTTAATAACGGTTGAATCGCTTTTTTATCGATGAAATTTCCCGCCCCTGCCGAATTCATTGACCCCTCCAAATTGCACAATTTATTTTATTTTAAACCGTGAGATTTTCCCTTCTAAAATTCTTATTTTCCCCCGGCTAACAAATTATTTGATTCTGTTATTGATCACAAAGAAAAATTATAATTCAAAGCAAGGCGCGGCTGATACCTTTCCTGGGGCAAATATCTATCGGTGGTTTCATCCAGAACAAAGCTCCAGATATAATCCATGTAAAAAATCAAATAGGGTTTAATTTTGTAACCAACGCTCACCCTGGCCACAGAACGGTTATCGAGTGTGCGTACATCTTTGAATGTTTCAATATTCTTTTTATCGTAGGAAGCCTGAAAAGCCAGCCCCGGAATTGATTTTGTGGCCGTCGCGGCAAGATGCAGAATACCGCTTTTGGGCTGGTTATCCAGCCGTTGAAAATTTCCGATTAGATGAATGGTGCCTAAAATCCTTCCGTAAAGTTCCCCGAAGTACCCTTTTGTGTCTTCAGTAATCAACGGCAAAATTGCTGTTTTGCCAACATTCTCTCTTGGCAAATAGCGATCGATTTCATAGAATGCGTCAAAATAGCTGGGTAAAAATTCTTTTCCCAGCCAACGCCGCTCAAAACGGGTCTCCAAATGCAGCAGCCCCATTAAATTTTTTAACTGAATCCCGAAACCCACCGCTTTTCCGGAGCCAAAATGATTAATTTGCGCGTAATCTGCGTAAATTCCTGTCCACAGAATCTTCGAATCAAGAAAAGGTAATTCCACATCTCCGCCATATACAGATACATTAGCTGAGGTTTCCCTGTTTTTGTCGGGGTCCACATCTATTACGTACGTGGCACCAAAAGTGAGGTTTTTGATGACGGGAACAGTTAGGATATTTCGCAGGGGACGAATATAAGCCCTGCCGCCAACAATTTCCAGACGGCCCAGATTGCTGGTCATCAATTCGAAACCATAGTTACCAAAATTAATATCCAATGCCAATCCGATTTTTCTCTCATCCCATTCCGCTTCATTTGTATAATAATTCATAATAAATCCGTGTCCCAGACGGGCGGCATCCAATGTTCCCACACGGGTATAAAAATTATCCCCCTTCCAACCGTAACGGATGTAACGAATCATACGTAAATAGTCGTAGGTTTCATTCCAGTCCTTTTTCCTGATTTGGCCTGTTTTTGTATTGTATAACAGATCAACATTTAGCCCCAGGCCAAATTTACCGAGGGAAATTTCCGGATGCAGAGAGATGGTGAGAAATGATTCCTGATCGATAGTGGTGATACCGATCCCACCGTTAAACAACCCTTCACGGACTTCCCGGCCATAACCAAGCATGCCGATCTGAGCAGTGGAGACAGGAACAAAGAGTGCAAAAATGAGGAATAAAATCGCAATAGACCCGGCCAATTTTTTCATAATACCTCCTGTAAAAAAAACACAATCAAAATAGTAAAATCCGGTATTTGTAACTTTTAATGATAAATAAAACCGCAGATACAAGCAATAGAAAATCTTGGTTATTCTACGCAATTATTATTAACAAGTTTCTCAAAAATCATTTTTACAAATTTATTTATTCGTAACTATTCAGCCTGGTTTCCTTTTGCCACAAAGACAGTATGTCACGAAGGTTTTAAAAAAACTATTGTAACTATTCAGGTGTTTTCTTTCAATCTTTTTCGCCTTGCCGTGAACGACAAGGCTAAGAAATGAAAGGGCGCTAAAGCGTCCTATTTACGATAGCATCCTTCAGGATGCTTTCATGTCTTAGCCTGAGGGTTCACTCTCAGGCGACCTGAATAGTTACATTTATTCTATGTTAAACGATAATGAAATACGAAACATGTTTGCCAGCGGATGCAGAATATAGGCAGCATCCAGACAAAAATTAAAACTGTTCTGAAAAGTATGAGTTATCCCCCCGCCAAAGCTAAAAAACATTTTTTCAGATTGATTGAGAGAGGAAGCAGCGCCGGCACGCAACACCAGCCTACCGGCCAGATTATATTCCGATCCGATATAAAATTTATCTTCAATGTCTTTATAAAGAGATTTGTGAAAATCAAGATCCACATTGAAGTTGTGATAGTTAAGCAATCCGATGCCAAGCACCCAGTCACCGGGTAACCCTTCTGAGTATTTACCTGAGGTAGAAGAATTCCAGGTAATGGTACTGAACAGATTATTGAGTGAACTGGCCATCACAATAGATTCCGTGGCGTAGAATTGTACGCCAAACCCAAGTGATAGTCCGATGGCTTCCCCGGAAACGGAAAGGTCGGGTTCATTGTTTTTTCCAAAAGACGCATTTAAAAGTTTAGCGGCAATACCCAGGTTTAATGAATGTCCGTTCAGGGAGATTTTTTTAGCAGTACTTACAATGACAGAGGTCTCCTGCATCAAATCATCACCGGAGACAATGATACCGCCGCCAACAGAAAAATCCGGCGTCAGAGAATAAACAACCGCTCCGTGACTGTATGGGATCAGATTAAACTGTTTGGCATAAGAAACGGTGGCGGCAAACCCGTTCACTTCAACAATGCCGGCAGGATTCCATATAACCGCATCTGCGTCAGAAGCGACGGCGATAAAAGCCTGTCCCATGCCAAGCGGACGGGCGCCAAATCCAATATCAACAAATGCGGAGCTAAAATTGGCCATATTTTGTGAAAACAATGCCGATTGCAGAAACAGCAAAGGCAAAATGATCGTAAAAACGAGTCTTTTAAAATAGAATAAGGACAAATTTTTTTTCATCGACTTCATTTTATTAAAACTACCTGACCTAAATATGTTTCGATTCCTTGTTGATCTTTTGCTTCGATGCGAACCAGATAGCGCCCATTTCGAGCCGTTCTGCCCATATCCGTTTTCCCATCCCAATTGAAAGAATATAATTTCCCTTTATCCAAAGGTTCGTTTACAATTACTTCTCTCACCAATTCGCCGAGAATAGAATAAATTTTAATATTTACAAAAGGTTGACGAATATTTTTAGAACTGACGGAAAATTTAATATCCACTCCTAAATTACCATTGCCGTCGGAATCTACGAAGGGTGAGAAAGGATTGGGGCTAAACTGTACTTGATGTATGCCCAACGGTTTGGATGGAACCAACAAAGCAAATAATGTAAAATGATAAACGGGCACCTCTACCTGGCCGCCGGTAACTTTTTTACTCCCCGGCAACAATTTCCATTCTGCCCGATTTGGCTCCCACCGACCAACAGCAAGTTCCGCTCCCCGGTAAATTCCGGGAACCGGCAGACGTAATATGATCGGTTGCAGAAATATCTGCCCATCCGGTTTAAAATCATAACCGGTTCCGACAACCCGGTGCGCGCGGGTGGAACTCTTAATTGATTGCGGCTGAAACAGATTAAATTTCAGATCGAATTTTTGACTAACCGAATTTTCCGGTATAATCAATTCCATGTTGGCGGCATCATGGAGAGAAACTGCGTGCTCCGGCTGAATTTCCGCATAAATAAACAGTGACAGAGTATCCCGTAAACCCGATTCCGTATCATGCACCAAAAGAGAAACGGCGCCCAAATACGAACTATCCGGTTTAACGATACCGCTGTCAACAGTTCCGGCCATCGCCGGAGAAATTTTCCATTGCAAATTGTTAAGCCGGTTAATGGTCTCTCCGCCCTGCGATAAAGCGGTGTACGAAAATTGCGACGGACGATTGTTTGGTATTGAGTTGGAACCGCCGGTTATTTTGACGGAAGCAAGTCGATAGGATTTCAGATGAAATTCAACAAATTTCTCCCCGCCATCGGAAAGATGGACAATTTGTTGCCGTGGAATACTGAGATAGTTATTTTTTTCAGCCGTAATCAGATAAGATATTGCTTTGAGACTATCTTTTGCGAATTCCCCATTACCGTTTGTTTTTATTTCTGCTACCAACGTGTTTGTATTCTGATCAAAAAATCGGATCACAACATCAGAAACCGGTTCATCGCTTTCATTCAAAGTAGTACCATAAATTTTTCCCGTTTGCCATACCAGGGTGATGAGCAGCGTCGTATCCGGCATGACATGATCTACAACATAATTTTTAAATCCGTTTTTTTGGACGAAAATTTTGTAGGGATATTTCCGATCCAGATTCTCTAAGTGGAATTCTCCGTTTTGATCACTATTCTCAGAACCGTTGAATCCGTGAGAATTATTCAGAACAATGATTGCGCCATCGATGGGATTTCCACCCATGTCCGTCAATTTTCCGGAAATAACGCCGTCCTGTTTCATAAGAAACAAGGTATTGATTGAAAGCCCCGGAGAAATATGGCGCAAGGTGTCCGATGGCGTATAGTCTGATTTTGTGGCAAAAATATCGTAATGGGAATATTCCTTTAAATGAAGCAGTTCAAAATATCCGTCTGAATTTGAAGTAGCGCTGGAAATTACCTGCTGCAGAGAATCCAATGCGAATATCTTAGCATCGGGGATTATTTCCCGGCTTCGAACATCTTTGATAAAACCGGCTATTTTTGATACCCGGTCTATGAATGTGATGGATCCATTTTTAATATTTGCCGGAACAGGGGCATTATTCAATTGAAAGTCAATAAGTTCCACATTTGATTTTATTCCGTTTGTGATATTTTGCTGCGGCGAAAAATTTAGAGTAAATAACTTCCCTGAACCGTGTAACGCCGGTTCACCCGAATGTTTAACAAATAAACTGTCCCCGATAAAAAACAGGTTTGGCGTTTGCCACGACGCAGTCATTGTATTATTAGTGGAAATTGCCTGAAAAGCCAAAACCTGACGGTCAATTTTTACAATTAACGAGTAGGAAAAAACATTAAAATCAGATATGTCGGAAATTTTAACATAAGTGTTGATATCAGAATCCAGATAAGCTGTGGTATCCGGAGTGAACAGTTCAAGATTTTCAACAACCGGCTGCTTGAAGAATATCCAATTAGTGTCGGTTGTTACCGGAAACAGATTATTTTGAAAAGAAGCCTGTTCAATAAAAACCCGGGCGCTGTCCCCCGGCACGGCACTCGGCGTAACTTGAAAATGTAAAACGAACAGAGTTCCATGGCCGGTAAGCGGTTTATCACCTGAATTACTGAAATGAATCGTTGCATTCTCATTAGAAAAACTGCTGTTTACCCATGTTGAAGATAGACTATGCGCAACAACCACGCTCAACGGCTGTAAAAACCGGCTGTTGTAATGGAATTGAAGTTCATACCGGGTGATGTCGAAATCGGTAACATCGGAAATGGAGACCGGCAGTAAAAATTCCGTGTTAGCCGTGATCGATGTATCCGGTAAAGACAATTTGATGGCAGCCTCAGATGTGTGAAAAGATAAAATTTCGCTCAGGGCAGGCCCGTTATTGAGAGAATCAAAAGCTGCCACCTGGTAGGAATAGTTTTGATTCGGCAGCAGTTCCTTTATTTCAACAACATGGGTTGTATCCGGATCGTCGATGTTCAGCAGATTGGTTGTCGAACCGGCTGTCTGTCCGTAATGAATCTTCAACCGGCTAAATTCATCGGTACGGATTCTTAATAGAACGGATTTCAAGCGCGCCAAAACCTGTTCCGGTGATGAAAGGAACAGCGGCGGTGTTTCATCTTTGCATAAAATTGAACCGTTTGAAACAGCCGCAGGAGGAACGCCATTGTTGAAGACGAATTCTTTCAAACGCAGGAAGAGCTGCCGGTTGTGTGCGACATTTTTCCTGATTAAAAATTTCAGATACAGCAGCACACCGGAATGGGTTACTTTTTGCGAAAATGATTGAGAGATAGAAACAGTATCCGCCACTTGTGCAATTTCCGGTTTGGACCAACTTTCCGTTAAACTTGCGGTGTGGACCGTAGTTAAAAATTTCAATTGGTCTGCCGGATGTACGAGCAGAAACCGGTATTTTAAAATATTTGCAGTACCGGGTTCGCCGATCATTACAGGTATTAATACAGTATCCCCTATCGCAAATGATGTATCCGGCAATACAATATCGACTTCATTACCTAACGATGTAGTAAACTGTTCCGTAACACTCCAAATGGGTCCGTTACCGATAGTATCCGTGATACCAATACGGAATTTATAGGCAGTTCCCGGTTGCAAATTAGTCAGATTATATTCAACAGCAGCAGATGCAGAAGTTATTCTGATGGTATCCTCGAGAGCTGAACCGTAAGCTAAAAGGCTGCGCACCGGTTCATCTGCCTGCCAGGAAATATTGACCGAATTTTCATGAATTTGGCTGGCAACCGGATTCGTTAAAAATTGAGGAGGAGTTCGATCGATAAGAAGAAAACTTCCGTTTTGCACGGAAAGACTGGTGTTCCGGTTGTTGACGAATAATTCCTGCATCCCGATATCGCTTTTCGAACCATAATCGCCCGCCTGCGACCGGAAACGTATTTTCAGAAATTCACCTTCCCGGGTAAAGGGTTGATCACCGTAAAGATGAAAACTCAACCTTCCTTCACTTACAGTATTAACCGCGGCCGTCCAATCGGATAATCCAGGCGAGCTGACTGAATAGCTTTGATATTGAATAAGTTGATCATTAAACATCACAACAAACTTGATGTCAAATAAGGGACGTGAACCATTACCGGAAATTGATAAAGGAATGGAGACCGGTTGATTCACATCGCTTGCTCCGTTACCGACCTGAAATTGAACCGGATGCTCCGGTTTGGTAGTAAACGAATACGTTTGTCCCGATCTCCATTCATTTCCCGAAGAATCGCGGGATGCAATTTGATACCGATAGCCGGTATCTGCGACCAATCCATCCAGCAAAATGGAATGTGATTTATACAAAAATTCATCGATCGTTATCAGCTCATTTGGAGCATTCATGCCATAAAAAATGCGGGAATCCGATATTTCATCTGTACGCCAGGCGATAACGGCAGAATGAGTTTTTACATTAAAAGCAAAAGGACCGTCACTTAAAACCGGCGGTTGCCGATCTTTAATTTTCAATACACCATTTTTGTACGTCACCGGAGGCGATCCATCATTAAACACAAAACTGGCAAATTGGATAAAAGTTTGTTCGCCAATCCGGATATCATTATTCACTTTGAATCTGATTTTCACCAGCTTCCCGCTCCCCTGTAATGCCTGGATTCCCCCGGAAGCAATTACCACTTGTCCCGGAAACAGCGAATAGACAGGATTCCATGATGAAGAAATAGTGCCGTTACTGCCGACCGACTGAGCGGTAAGTTTGTTTTGATCATACAGAATGGTAATATCAAAAGAAAAAATATTTTGGCCGGTGATATTTCCAACTTGTAGTGGAACCTCCACTGTTGCACCCGGAATAACTGATAAATCAGGAACAGAAACCGGAACGCTGTTCCCTGTTAGTGTAGTAAATAAACTATCTGAAGAATAGGGAGAAATATTTCCGGCAATATCCTGATTTTGTAAACGATAGTGATATTCGGTATTAGTCTGCAATCCGGTGAGTGTAACATGATGAATCGAATCAAATTCGCTTTCCTGAAATTGATTGCCATAGGAATATGATGTGCCATATTCAACACCAGCCCTGGCCGTTTCATCTGTGCGCCAGTTCAGACGAGCAGATCGACCGGTGATTTGATCCACATACGGTCCCCAAATAATACGGGGCGCCGTCTGATCTTGAGTTCCACTTATACTTACGATGCCACTTTTTTTTGCCGCTGCCGGCCATCCGTCATCGTATCGAAATGAAAGCAGATCGATCTGAGTTTGCTTGTTTCCCTGCACAGATTTTGCCTGAAATCCCAATAATATTACATTCCCCATTCCCGACAGCGCCGAAGAACCGGTTGCCGAAAGGGAAATAAATCCCGCATTCTCCACACTTTCAATGGGATTCCAACTTTGGCTTAAGCTTCCGTTTTGATCCGCCCCCACATAGATCAGGAGCTCAGGATCGTAACCAATGAGCGCTTCCCACTTCTTAATCGCATATCCGGTGATGTCTGTCGTTTTAACCGGTAGCCGGAATATGCTGTTCGCAGTGGTGGATTTATTCGCAACTTCAACAAGAACATCCGCCGATCCGGTTGTAAACGTTGCATCTCCGGTCCAGGTAGGTCCGTTGTTACTGGCATCTTTCCCGCCGATTCTAAAATGATACCGGGTTGCCGGATCGAGACCGGTAAGTTGTAAGTCATGGTTTGTGACGAACCGGTCAATATGCTTTTGGAAAGAATAGGCGGCCGATTCCCCGTAGTCGATCAGGCTTGTTGCCGGCTCATTTGTTTGCCAGAGAATTTTCACCGATTGATAGCTGATTTCGGTTAAATCCGGCCCGGAAATAATCAAAGGAGGCATTCGGTCTTTTACGGTCACCGAACCGTTTCCGGAAACCAGCCGGATCGCGCGATCATTGAAACTCGCAGTCGTCCATATTAGAGCCGATTGATTATCCAGTATGGCCGATTGCGGGATCGTTCCTTTAATAAAAAACAGTTTGTCCCCGGCGCCCAGTGGAGCGCTGCCGACGGCATGAAGTGTAAATTCCCCGTTGGAAATAGTAACCTGCAGGGCCGGCCAATTTTTCAAAATCGTACCTGTTGTCTTAATACCGGAAATTTGTAACTGATTGTTATCAAATTGAAAAGACAGATCGCTTTTCGTAACATTTAAAGGAGACAGATCGGAAACAGTGACGGGAACTTCAAACCCGGTACCGGGATCTGCCGTAAAATCCGGTAGATTGATTGACACCGCTTTTGTTTGAAAAGAATAATCGGTTGAAACACGCGGGCCATTTGCCAGAGAATCCGTGAGCTGAATTTTATAGTGATAAGTAGTTGTTTCTATAAGATTGGCTAATTGCAACGTATGTTTTGTATCAAGATTTTTATCGGAATATTTTTCACCGTAATTGGTTGACTCTCCATAAAATAGTTCCACTGTCGACGGTTCATCTGTCCGAATAAATATTTTAACATCATGATAATTTTTTTGCGTAACTGTCGGCCCACTGGTGATAACCGGTGGCTCCTGGTCCGCTGTAACCGTAAACGTGCCGTTTTTAAGAGAGGTCTGTGGTTGTTCTTCATTGAATTTGAAACTTAAAAATACCAGTTGAGAAGAACTTCCCGTTGCTGCCTTTTCAGACACATGAAATTGCAGGCGAAGTAAGCGTCCGCTTCCGGATAAAGGGTGATCGCCGGCAAAAGCAACACTAACCTGACCGGGTACATTATTAACGGTTGGTGAGCCCCACGAAGAACTGATCGATCCCGAACCGGTTACGCCAATATTTTCCAGTTGATTCCGATTATACAGCAGTTTAAAATCCATGGAAAATACTTGTAAACCGCTCAAATCGGAAACTGAAATATCCACGTTCACATTTTTACCTGCCGGAGCGCCGACGTCCGGAATAGTAACTGTAACGTTCTGAGCAAATAAAACGCAGGTTTGCCAGAGAAGTCC
This sequence comes from uncultured Deferribacteres bacterium, assembly GCA_913009825.1. Taxonomy (GTDB): domain Bacteria; phylum Zhuqueibacterota; class JdFR-76; order JdFR-76; family DREG01; genus DREG01. The sequence goes on along the minus strand of CAJVYQ010000016.1, from coordinate 58,723 downwards.
AAAAACAGTAAGAATAATTTTCAAAAATTTTAGCATAATTTCATCGAATCAGGATCATTTTTTTTACCGCGTGAAATGCAGCATAGCGGACTTGCAACAGATACAATCCGCTGGCCAGAGAAATCCCGGCATCGGAATCTCCCTGCCATCGAACCGTATAAGTCCCGGGTAAAACAGCTTTTTTTACAACTTTTTTCACCTTTTGCCCCAGAGAATTATACACAGTGATTACAAGTTCGTGCTTCTGTTCTCTGCTGCCCGGCAGCGATAAACGAACTTCAGTACTCTGATTAAAAGGATTCGGATAGTTCTGGGATAAAGAAAAATGACCCGGGATAACCGGATCGTCTGAAATGGAAACGGGGACGGCTCCTTCATCCAGTTCTATTTTTTTGATATGAATATAAGAAATATTTAGCCTAGCGCCAACAGCCATCCTGCTGAAAACAATAGAAAAAAGAGAGTCGTTGCAGGTTATTTGTTCCGTCGCCGCAACAGCGATATTCATTCTTCCCCGGGCATAATTCCACTCCCGATATGCCCGCGCCATTCTTCCGGCAGCATGAAAAGAAAGCGGCTCCAGGCCAGCCGAAGGCAGTTCAAGTTCAGCATCCAGTGAATAAAACGAAATCGGCGCCGACACGCGGAAACAGACCTGCAGTGTTTGCGGATCAAGCCATTTCTTGTTGACAAATATTTCAACCGGATTTTTTTCAATGTTCATATTTTTTTTACCGAAGGATTTCTGTTCGGCCGGGAATATATTGATCAGTCCGACAACATAGCGAAAAATCAGTGAGGCGTCGAACGAACTGATCCTTTTATTGCCGCTCACATCGCCGGCTAAAGAATCACGGGGAAAATTGCTGAAATACGGCGTTACATTTTTTCGGGCGCTTATTCGTAAGATTAAAGATCCGTCGAAAGAGCTGACTTCCTGATTGCCACTTAAATCACCGTAAGGGGAAGCTGTAAAATTTTGATTGTTTTTATTCCCGGCCAGAGGTTGATAAAACATTTGCTCCGGAATAAAAAAATATCGTCTTTTCGCCGGTCGCAGCAAATATGACAGACCTGATTCCAGTTTTTCTATGCTGTAATTCCCGTCTAAATTTGTTTGGGTTGTTTTGTTCATCTTCCCCGAAACAGTCATCACAACAGACGATAAAGGCAATTTTTGATCCAAAGAAATTTTACCGGAAATCTTTGCCAGTTCTTCCGGTTTCGGTTGAAGCTGCAAATTCCGGGTCAGTTTCGCTCCATTTTGGATACTTATTTGTTGTTGGGCGGAAGCATACCCTAATTTATCGGCAAAAAGCCGGTAACTGCCGCCGGCAAGATGCAAACGATATTCACCGGTATAATCGGAATTTCCCCGCAACGTGTCGGTTCCCTGAATCAGAAAGATAGATACCTGATTGACCGGATTTCCTGAGGATGATGTAATAATACCGGTAATGGTACCGAATGTGCTCAAACTGAAGTCTAAATTTTTCGTTTGATTACGGATTATGGTGATAGGGCGATTCTGTGAACCATACCCTTCCCGGTTTGCCTCCAGCGTAACATCACCCGGTCCCAACAGGAACTGATAAACGCCGTCATCATTAGTAAGCGCTTTTTTACCCCGCTCCAAACAGATCACCGCAGCATTGGCTAATAAATTTCCATGATCATCCCCGACACGTCCGGTTATAGTGCCGAAATCCGGTTGAAGGTTCAAATCAATTCCTTGAATTGTCTGGCCGGGCTGTACCGTAATGCCGCTGAACCGATCCCCGGAAAATCCCTCTTTCTGCGCTTCAACATTCCAGGTCCCAGCCTGAACAGAGAATAAAAATCCGCCGTTTTCATTGCTGCCGGTTCGTACGGTGTCGGTATTCATGATCGCAAAAACAGAACTGAAGGCGATAACCGTCCCGTTAGTCTTCACAGTGCCTTTGATTATTGCTGCTTGCGGCTGCAATTGAATATCTTTGGTTTTATTCAAATCACCTGAAGAAAGGGATATTTCGACAGGCTGCTTCAAAAAATATCCCCGTTTTGCTGCGCTGATCTTATGGCTGCCGCTCGGCAGGAAAAGCAGATAAGCACCATTTATTCTGGAAGTATCCAAAGCGGAACCACTGGTAACAACCACTCCGGAAAGCGGAGTGCCGCCGCTGGTTACATGTCCCGAAACCGTGATGGGAGCAGGATTCAGCTTGATGACCAGATTGTTCAGGGACTGACCGGGCGACAGATCAAAATGTTGTGGCAGCGGATCGATAAATCCCTCTTTGTGAAAAAAGAAATCATATTGATTGGCCGGCAGACTTATATTGAAACTCCCCTTTGCGTTGCTCCTGCCGGTGAATGGTGCGCCTTCCTGGGGTGTGGCACGGATTTCTGCTTGTTCAAGGCCGCGATTTCCGTCGTTGATCATACCGCTCACATTCGCTGCCAGGGAATTTAAAACCAAATCCTGTGCAAGGTTGATCGTTTGATTTGCTGCAATGGAAACGGTTCGAATATTACCCTGACTATAACCGGCTTTTTCTGCCAGAAATTGCCAGTTTCCGGTTCCCAGTGTAAATTGGAAAGCGCCATTAATATCTGAAACGGTTGTCACTCTTGTCGCATTTTGTCGAGCAGTAATGCGCACACCAAAAATCGGTACACCGGTCTGGCTTGTAACTTTGCCCGAAAGAGCGCCGCTGTTTCTGATCAAACGGAGCGGAGACGGCAGCGTGATGTCAAACTGATTGCGCAAATCAACGATTACCGTATCGGCAGAAGTATAATCATTTTTAGCAGCGTAAATTGAATAGATCGAGGCGGAAAGAGGCAGATGAAAATTTCCCGACAGATCGCTGATCGTCTTATATTTTTTTCGCGATATCTCATTTTTGGCAACTACGGTTGAATTACCAATCGGGAGGCCCGAATCGGATTCTATCTTTCCGATGACAAAACGAGGCAGCAACTCAAAATCAAGGAGAACAGCCGTGGAATGATTGACTTCCACTTCTGCTGTGACGGTAGTATCTTTAAATCCGGTTTTCATTGCAGACACTTCATAGACACCGGGTTGAACCTTTAAATTAAGGATACCCGAATCGGAGGTCAGATATCCGTTATTTTCACCACTCCCCTGCAGCGGCTTGATACTAACATTTGCCCGCGGCACTGTGTTACCGGAGATAGTGCGGGTGCGAATATTCAATTCGCCGGTGGGCACATCGTAGGTAAAATTTCTTTTTGCACTCACCTTTCCCGCCCCGGAAACAATCAAGGCAATGACATGCCATTCATAGTAACTGCTCTTTAACATCTGCCGCGCCAAAAGATCAATTTTTGTATTGGTAGTAACAACCTGCCAGACAGGAAAAGTAGAAGATGAACCGCTTTCTTCAATAATTTCAAACACTTCAAACTGATACGAATTGGCCCCGCTGACAGGCGACCAGGAAAACTTAATTTCCCGTGAGGAAAGTATGGCGTTATGTGCCGGTGCCAACAGCGCCGGGGCATTTATATTCACCGGAACATTCACAGTAAAACTTTGCACTCCGGATTGGACAATGGAGCTAAAAACGGGATTATTGCCGTAATTATTTAAAATGATCCAGTTGTAGGTTTTTTCGTTCAGGAGAGGCGGCACAATTCCATTTACCTGGTTGAAAAAACCGGAAGGATCGTTGTCGCCGTAAAGCAGCTCAGTTTTACCGGTGATGGCCTGATAAATAATATTGGCTCCCTGAATCTGGAGATCGCCAAATTCATCCCTCACAATTTGCACCGGTTGATCCGTCAAAATGAAATGATAAAACGGGACGCCGGGAACCGCATCCCAGGTAAATTTCGGCGAAATGGTGTTGATGACGGCGCCGTTTTGTGGTTCACGACCAGCCGGCGCCTGTGGCGATTCAATATAAACAGGGAATTCATTTGAATGAATCAAACCGTTGGATACGCGGCAATAATAGATCCCCGGCACCATTCCCTCAGCAGATGGAACAAATTCCACCTTACCAAGTCCTGAAACAGATATTTGATGGCCATAAACACCTTGTCGGGTGCCGTAGCGAACCGTTGCGTTTACACTTTCTACCCAACGAATTGTAACTGTTTCATTCTGATCCGCTAAATAAAAAGGATATTCGACCACCGTTAATCCTTGTGTATAACCGGATTTAATCCCGGCCATCAGCAGGAAAAAAATGAACGCCGGATACGAGAGAAAAATGTTTTTATATTTAAAATTTATATTGAACACCAAAACTAACCCATGGTATTGGTAAAATATCCAGATTCCCGATCAGCGCTAACCGCTTCATCATCTCCCTGCCATAGCCAAGCGTCAGAAACGGGCTGGGAATCGTCGATGTATCGGAAGAAAAATCCTGAGATTCCGGTGCATAATAACTGAAAGCAAAAACGCCCAACTTAGTAAAAAATCCGCCGCGGCTGATATAAAGTTTGCTAAAAATTTTAGGCTTCAGTTCCACAAAATCTTTGCCATAACCCAAATTGTAGCTGCCCAGATAAAATCTGTTAGAGAGGTAGAATGACCATTTTGCCAGCCGGTAAAGAATTCCTATCTTCAATTGATTCGGAACATAGTATTGTAACTCAGGATGATTCTCCCAACCGACATTTTCCGTGTAAGTCAATTTGCTGGGATCTAGTTTGGCAGCATCCAAAATTTCATCTACGCCCCCCCCTCCTTTAAGGGCATCAAAATTTAAAGCGGGAATTTTATTCCTTTCCCCCGTCAGGGAGCCGGATAAATTGCTGGATGAGACAAATCCCAACACACCGTCAAAAATCAGGTTCCTGCGGAAAATATAAATTCCGGCCCAATTAATTCGCCAGGCGCTGCCGGCATAGCCGGCATGAAGAATCTGTGAAATATTGGTTGGCCAGAGAGTTCCGGGATCATTGAACAGATATTCTTTGCCGTTGAAATACATGGAACCCTGAATATTTAAATCACTATTTATGTTGAAATTATAATATTGACGTTCCAGCATCAGGCTGGCAATAAATCGATGACTCAGCACTCTTGTAATGAAAATACCTGCGTTTGTAGAACCAAAATGAATTCTGTTAACAGCATCGATATAATTATTGAGAACAACACGATTCGTGCCGCCACCGGTATTCATCACTGTCGATATGGAAGATTCTACGCCAATCACATCAAAATCCAGTGACATCTGCATAGCCCTGAAAAAATAAAGCCCTAATGTAAATTTTTCAACAGGAAAAAGAAACATCCCTTCCGGCCAGTTAATTTTTCTGTCAAATTCAACTTTCATGGCCGGATAGCCTACCTGCAAATCATCGGCGCGGTATTTTTGGATATTATTATCAATTTCTTCATTCACCGTAGAGGAAATATGGGCGAGATTTGTGATGCTGTATTTTTGTCCGGGATCGAATTGAAATAAAATCCGGGGAGAACGGATTCCGGAGAAAAAGGCCGGATTTTCAAAAATGCTGAACCAGGGATAATAATTCCCGTTGGAAAAACGGCCCCATGTTTCACCGCTCAGAGAGGCTCCCGAAAAAGAGAAACTTCCGGTTATGGACCCTAACCGTAATTTTTCAATCCGACTCGTCGGGTCCTGGGCAAAGACATTTTGAGTAAAAAGAAAAATTACGATGTAAAGAGTTAAATCAATACGTTTTGCCAAAACCACTCCATTCCTTTTTCTCTCCGGGAGACTGTATTTAAATAAAAAATTGAGAACTGTTTTGATTAAAAATCATGTAACGATTGTAACAATTTTTTTCGTGTTTTTTCTAGTCTTTCGCGGGCAGCCTGAACAGTTACAAAAATTAGCCTTAAAAATAATGAAATATATTTCATATTTCAACCAAAAAAGTTGAAACAGAATCAATATTTCCCGCAGAGCAGAGATTATTACCCCCATCCAAATTTATGAACGATCCTATTTTTTTTTCAGTATCCAATTTTTTATACTTTCCACATCACTCAAATCATCCAGAGCAAGATCCGCGCCGCTCCGGTATAGGTCATCTACGGAATAAGTTCCGGTTGCCACGGCAAGAGCCAGGGCGTTATGTACCTTGGCGCACTGAACATCATTGGGAGTGTCGCCGATAACAACAACATCCCGGTTTTTCCATCCATTCCGATTGTCTATTTCACATCTTTTCAGAGCAATGGGTAAAAGTTCATTCCGGTCGATTGAATCGCTGCCGAATGCACCAAATGAAAAATAGCGGTCAAAATTAAAATAACTCAGTTTGATCCGTGCCCCCTCCTGCCAATTTCCGGTGAGTAAGCCCATTATAATTTCGGGATGTTCTGCCAGGGCATCCAGTAGATCGGAGACGCCGGGATAAATTTTTTTCTTTGCATAATTCAATTTTATATTCTCTGCCAACAGCTCAAAATATCTTTTTTTAAATTGATCCACGATGTCCGCAGTTGGGTTGATGCTGTGATTTTCAAAAGCGGTTTTTATAATAAGCGGATCGGTTTTTCCCGCCATCGAAATACCGGCGAACCCATTTTTTATGCGAAATAATTCTTCAAATGTTTGCATCATGGCATTTTTCCCGGCGCCACCCGAATGAAGCAGGGTACCATCGATATCAAATAAAACAATCTTCATAAAGATCCTTATTTTTCATTTCACAATAATTTCATCGGCAAATACCCACGCTTTACCGCCGGCGCCTTCATGCCACTCCGGACAGACCCCAATATTTTTAGCCGTAATCCGAATAAGGAAGGTTTGCAGCGGTTTAAATTCTGCGCTATAATCTTTGATCAATACAGAATAATCCGGTTTGATTTTTTTTTGCTGAATACGTTTCAATGTTTTAAACCGCATGCCATCCGCAGAAATAGCAAATTCCACTGCAGAAGGGAAAAATATCCAGGAATTTTGATTCTGTAAAAAGCCACAGCTAATCTTGCTCACTGTGGTTTGTTTTCCCAAATCGATGACGGCAACCAGATCATTTTTTTCATATCCTTGCCAGGCGCCGTCGCGGAAATCGCTTGTACCCCGGATTCCGTCTATCAGTGCCGTCTCTCCACCGGCTGGATATTTAGGAGAATAGAAATATTGTAAAGCGATCTCTTTCCCAACGGCTAAATGGTGTATTTTTCGTTTCTTCGCAACCGGACCTATGCGGCCGGGTTCTCTAACTCCTTTTCCCTGCACTCCCGTCAGCCGATCACCCAAATCCAACCGGGCCTTTTGAGCTGATTTTTTCAGCCTTGCTACTACACCGGGGTGTTGAGCCGCTATATTATTTTTTTCACCGATATCATTTTCCAAGTTGTACAACTCCAATCCTACCTGCAGCGTGGCATAAGGTCCGGGGAATCCATCATGGCCCGGTTCAACTCCCACATAGGATCTGCTTTTATGGGGGAAAAACAGCTTCCATTTTCCCCGTCGAACCGCTCTCAGTTCACCGCCATAGTAATAAAGGTACTCGTTGCGTGGATTGGCCCCTATCTTCCCTTCCATGAGTGGTAAAATATTCATGCCATCTATTTTCTTTTCCGGCAGCGGCGCCCCTGTTATAGCGGCCACGGTCGGTAATATATCGATGGTTGCCGCCATTTTGTCACAAACAGTATTTGCGGGAATATGTCCCGGCCAGCGCATGATGCATGGTTCCCGCACGCCGCCTTCCCACATGGTCCCTTTCCCCTCCCGCAGCGGATAAGCCGATCCGGCGTGGTTGCCAAAATTCAACCAGGGGCCGTTATCGCTGGTGTAAATGACCAGTGTATTTTCAGCCAATCCGTTCTTTTTCAAGACTGCCAGAATCTCCCCTACCGACCAGTCCACTTCCATGCAGACATCTCCGTACATACCCTGTTCACTTTTGCCGCGGAATTTTTTCGATACTCCCAACGGCACATGCACCATGGAGTGAGGCACGTATAGAAAAAAGGGGCGATCTTTATTTTTTTCTATGAATTGCACCGCTCTTTCAGTGTAACGGGTTGTCAATGTTGCCTGATCATCCAGGGTTTTGATCTCAGCCACTTTTTCATTGCCATCGATGAGTGGCAAGGGAGGATATTTACTTTTACGGCCTTTAGTTGCCGGTTTGCCGTCGTACCATACCGGCCACATATCATTGGAATAGGGCAGTCCCAAATATTCATCAAAACCTTGTTGCAACGGCAAAAATTTCTTATTATCTCCCAAGTGCCATTTACCAAAAATACCGGTTGCGTAGCCCCGTTTTTTCAGGATTTCCGCAATAGTTTCCTCTTCCGGATTCAAACCGATACGCGAGTTTGGTCCCAACGCGCCCCGGATACCAACTCGCTCGGAATAACAACCGGTCAGTAAGGATGCCCGGGAAGCACTGCAAACAGCCTCAGAAACACAAAAATCGGTAAATTTTATTCCCTCGGCAGCCATACGGTCGATGTTGGGTGTACTGAACCCTTTGGCGCCAAAGGCACCCACATCGGCATAGCCCTGGTCATCGATAAAAATAATGACGATATTGGGCGGTTTCTCATTTCCTTTCTGACAACTCAGCAATCCCGCACCGCCGCTTAGCGCCAGCGATGATGCGCCAACTCCGACAATTTTTAAAAATTCCCGACGGGTTTTTTCCTCTGCCGGCATAAAAAGACCCTTTCATTTTGCAAGTTTCTTCCCGTGCTTCTTTTTCCGAATAAAAATCGTTATTTTTCAGGCGACTTAAATCATTCAGTTCAGTTTACTATTGAAAAATATCCACTTCAAAATAAACAATCGAATCATGATTGTCAATATCTGAATATAATTTCATTTTGGTTTACACAGTATCCCCGGGAAAAGATCATATCGATAGTTATGAACATCATCCGCTTATTATTTGTGCAGAAGCATCGCCTCGAGTTCTCCTTTTTCATTAGCTACTCTTGTTTTTTTTAACCTGAATAGTGTAATTTGAGTACCTTCAATAAAGTCACCTGTCAAGATGTAAATTGAATCGCAAACCCGCTAATATCTTTGACCTGAATTAAGCGACTGCAGGGTGATTTGTTTAATCGCCAATAGAATTCACACTAAAAAATGAAAATCCGGTAACTGTTCAGCCTGTTCTGTCATCCCGTAGGGATCTTGTAAAATATATAAACATAGTCGAGTAATTGGCAAAGTTTTTCAGTTGCCACAAGATTCTTCCAGAATGACAGGCTGAACAGTTACAAAATCCGTTTGGTCATAGCACAAAGCTAAAAAACAGGAGAATCGCTCAATTCAGGTTTTAAATAATTAGCGCTGTTTATGGCGTAATCCATTGTGGCTGAAATGCCGGATATTCGGAATTTCAAACCAAATCCCAAAGCGTACGATTCCACATCATAATTGAATCTCTAACCGGCTTGCAACATATTCTGTTTTTGATAAATAAATTCCGCGCCAGAATGGGTTCTCAAATGTAAATCTATATTTCACTTACCGGAGAAAGCCTAAAATTACCGGTTATCTTCAAACAACTTCTCAAATTTTTGCCGTTTTTTTTGCGTTAATTTTGCCAATTTTATCCAGGCAGGTTCTCCGTAAACACCGGCGCTGCTGTAATCGAAGGGTTCAAAGTTAATTTGCTTGTACGTTGCAGCATCGCTGAAATTGAAATCCAAATGTTCCGGATCTTTGAAATGTGGATCGGCAATGATCGAGTGCCTGTCCAAACCATGCTGTTGCCATTCCTTAAAACTACCTTTCAAAAATAGCGGTTGACTATTATGGGGATTCCAGTAACAATTCCTGTCCAAATCAATTTTTATCTTTGTCCACGGACCCTGAAACAAGATGCCTTCATTGTAATAAACGATATTATTTGTAAAAGTAAAAGAGAGATGATTCTCCACACGCGTGCATTGCAATTGGTACAATTTATTGAAAGCAAAAATATTGTTGCGAATAATATTCTTTTTGCCGTAATGCTGGTGAAATCCGCCGGTTTTTGTATGATGCACTAAATTGTTTTCCATGACGATACGACTGGATCCTTCATCGGTGTACAATCCCCAACCGCCGTAAGAGTAGGCGTAAATATGATGAATGTGGTTGTTGTTTACCACGGTGCCCTGCGACGGGCCCAGCGTATAAACTCCGGCCATATCGCTAAGCACTCCCCAACCGATGTGATGAATATGGTTGTATGTAATTTGGTTTCGTTTGGCCGGACTGTTGTCATATCCCCAACGCCAGCCAACCGAAACGCCTGTGTAGAAGAAATCGCTGATTTCGTTGTGGGTAACAATATTATCGCCACTGTGTCCGATCCAGACACCGACAGCAGGCGGGAAAAGATATCCACCGGAGCGAATAATATTATTCTCCAGCCGGATATGCCCGGTTTTCTCCGGTTCATTCTCCCTGATCACCGTTTCTCCGATGCGAACACCCCCGGCTCCCAAATCGTGGATGAAGCATTTTTCTACCAAACAATGGGAACAGCCGCGACGAAACCAGATACCATAAATGCCGGTGTGAGCAATTTCGCAACCGGTGATTCGAATATTCCTCGCTCCATCCATTTGAATCACCGCTTCGATAGGACTGGCGGCCTGCGCCGGTTCAAACCCGGTAGCCGGAAGGCGGTATGCCGAACAAGTAAATGTGAGACCTTTCAGTTGCACGTACTGCACATACCGATTCTGTGACGGTTTTCCCTGAATCACCACAAATTTTTTCAGTACCGGCGCTACCACACGGCTATTTTCCGGTTTTTCGCCGGGAAGAGGTAAATACCACAGCATGCCGTTACGTTCCAGAAACCATTCTCCGGGGGCATCCAACGCGCTTTTGAAATTTTCCAGAATATAACGCTGCCCCTTCTGCCAGGAGTTCCAAGGTTTCATCCCCTGCCCCGAAGTGATGATTTGCGACGAGTCGGAAATGCCGTCCGGATGCCTTTTTGTGATGTCCCATTTATGAAAAACAGTCATCACCACATCTGCAAATTCCTGTTGAGAAAGATTTTTCAACGGTGCGATGTCGGCGGTTTTCACTGTCAGAATTTGCTGCGCTTTTTCCGGCGCGCGTCCCTTACCTCGCTGCCACACATTTTCCCGAACCGAAATCATGTGAAAATAACCCGCATTGGGGCTTTTTGCCCGAACCGCGCGTTTACCATTCACGTATAGTTGTTCGAAGTAAAATCCTTTAAACGCTGTTTCCGGCACAAAAGCTTTCCACAATCCCGCACCGGTCACCTCAAACCCGGCTATTATTCTTCCGCCGCTAAAAACCGGATGAGCACCGGCAGCCGCTTGATAAATAACCGGCCAGGTCTTTGTGCCGCTGTCCGGCGGTTCCAGCACCAACGGTTGTTTCATCAAATAAACGCCATCCGCTACTTCCACAATAACAGTATCCGCAGCGGGACTTTTTATCTTCCATTTCCGAATCAGATTCCGTGCTCCCGTAAGTGATTGCACCGGTTTTTGCTGTGTGCCCGGATTTCCATCGTTGCCGTGGGGGGACACATAAACGATTTTTGTTCCTGCAAAACTTTGGTGGGAAAAGAAGAGAACAAAAAACGCAAAGATCGTAATTGCTATCGTTCCCATGAACAATCCGCAGGGATGATGACCCGTTTTTTTCATGATAAATAACCTCCCATATTATTTCTATTTCTGCCACCGAAGTTTTCTTCAGGGTGGTTTTCGAAGGGACGGACCTGCCCAAAGACAAGAAGTAAGAAATCTCTGACCACATAAATTTGAGATTCTTTATCCCGTCAAATTGGGAATCGTGATCGACATATTCCGGATATAATTGTTATTCTATAATCCGTTCTCTATAAAAGGGAAGGCAAAAGTCCCCTCTTAAGAGCTTAGCATTACCCATAAGTTTTCCTTGACTTTTGGTTTTATGTTGTGAGCAGAAAACATTCATGGTTCATGGTTTGTTTTCGCTTTGATCTTCTTATCCCAAATGGATATATTGAAAATAGCTCCGGCATTCATGTCGGGATTATTTTCAAATTGTCCTTTGGGACATAAAAACCATCTTCAACCTGGCGGTTGCATACAACTGAGGGTAACCAATCACAGGGATGTTCGCAATACCGCCTGAGGATAAACCCTCAGGCTCAAAAGTGGCAGGACGCTGAAGCGCCCTTTAGGGTGCTTCAATATTTAAGCCTGTTGCTTCAGCTTCAGGCGAGTGTTAATTTTTACTCCTGTGACCGGTTACAACTGAGGGATTGTCGGAGAGTATCAAGTCAAAGATAATGCCTCAAATAAGAGTGTCCTATGAGACACAGTATTTGAAATGACTAAAGCTAAACTGGTCATAATGAGAGATTAACATTCTTTTTTCCCAAAAATTGTTTTGCCGTTTGCCCGACAAGCTGCCGATTCGGTGAATGAGCTGCAATTCTCAATCTACCCAGGCAACAGCTTCCATTTCAATGAGAAAACCGAAATGCAGATTTTTCGTCGGCACCACAGCGCGGGCAGGTTTGTGTTCACCAAAAAATGCCGCATAAATCTCATTCACTCGTCCCCAAAGTTCGATGTCGGCAATATAAACAGTTGTTTTCAGCACTTTATCCAAACTGCTTCCCGCCGCTTTTAGTATCGCAGCAACATTTTTAAGTACCTGTTCTGTCTGTTCTTCTATGGTCTCTAATTTTTTCTCTCCCGTTTCGGGATCGACAGCCAACTGCCCGGAAATATAAACCATGCCGTTGTGTGCCACCGCCTGGGAATAATGACCGGCCGGTACAGGCGCATTTTGCGTAAAAACAGTTTTCATACTTACTCTCCTATCATATCTCTGCGTTAAAAAAAATTGCCCGGGCGGGATTCGTTTCCTGCCCGGGCACAAAAAAATCACAGAGAAAAAGACGTACTCGCCTTTCCACCCTTTACACTATCATAAATAACGGTTATTTTCCCGGAGCCCTTTACGAGATACTGGAATGTTCGGGTGGTTTTTCCCGGATGTCCGTTGCGAATCATAATCCGTTTCAGATCATGCTGGTCGATTCGTTTTGTGACCGGTTTAATGTAATCCTGTGTTTTTTTGTCGCGAACCAGACTCACCGAAACCACATCCACGTTGCCTTTCAGCAGCAGCAAATCGGGTTGTACAACAGAATTTTCTGCTGCTTTAGCGGTAATGGTGGGCGCCAGTTTCGGATTGATAAAATCGACCCAGACACGATAAACATTGCCTCCCAGTTTTTTAACAGAATGCTCGCCGGCTTGCATCAACGGCATCTGATCTGCCTGATAGAGAGAAAATGCCATATTGCGATGACACAATTCTTCGTTCATGAACCGCGGCGGCAGACGGCCCATGGTCTTTTTCCACCGGCCGCCCATTTCTACTTTGCCATACTGAGGATGATTGAACTCGTGCCAATCCACAAACTCATCGCCGAATTCAAGACGGTCGTTAAAAAAATAACGACTTTTCTGACGGGAAATGGGGCTGTTGGGATCCCCGGTCTGTTTCTGAAGTTCAGAACTGGTAAAATATTGCCTGCGACTCCATAATTCATTGGAAAAAGAGATAATTCCCAGACCGTCGTTGGTCCAATCGATGGAGCCGCCGTGAACCGTGTACAGGTCCTTCCAGATGATCATGTAGCGATAAAAAGGCAGAATCCGCTCGCCCTTTTTACCCAGCTTATCATAAACGGAAATATCCTTGCCGGGGTATTCGCCCTGCCATTTGGCGCCGGGGCCGCGCAAAATCATGCCGCCGGCATTATGATAAGACTGAACGCCGGCAATATTCGGATGGGCTAACCAAAATTCATTCTCCGCCCGGGAATGGGGAAGCTGAAACGGATAATCCATGGCGCCGTTCTGAATATAGTTCGGCTGCCAGTCCGCGGCATAATTCCGGTTGGGATCGTATCCGCCGGGGCCGTCTTCGTTCACCATCCCATCGCCGTCATCATCGATCCCTTCCGAACCCAACAGGATGTAATCGCCTTTTTCACCGAATTTCACCCGTTCCAAAATACGCGGATCGTCCACATTTTTCCGATAATCCCCTTTACCGGGAACATATTTGATGATCTGCTCGATAACGCCGTTTCCGTTCAAATCGTTGGGACCATCCTCGTCATACAAGCCGTCGTTGTCGTTATCCACCGGCACTTGTCCGGATCTGGCGCCGCCGCCGGTTCCTTCCAGAAAATACTGACGGCCGTCCGGGTTAACAGTGGGGAAAATATAAAATACTCGCTCATCGACCAATTGGGTCACTTTGTCGATACGGCCGTAATTTTCCATCAAATACCAGATTGTATAAAGGCAAACCTCGCCGCCCTGGATTTCGTTGCCGTGCACATTGGCTTCGATATACATGGCGGCTTTGCTCATCTCCGGTCCCGTATCCGGGTTGTTGATGATGGTTCCCATGAAAGGCAGACCGTTATAACTTTTGCCGATGACGATGGTTTTCAGAAATTTGGGATAGGTTTTTTCCAGACGCTTCATATCATCGTCCAGTTCATGCACATCATGCCAGCGGTCAAAATCGATCTTCACCTTGAATTGCGGATCCGAGGCATATTTTTTCTGGGCAAAAACCAGAGAGGATGAAAGATAAAATACAAAAAACAGGGTCGATATAAATACACAATTATTTTGAAATATCTTCATTGAAAATTCTCCATTTTTTCATGAATGAGTTTTATCCGATAATAATAATTATTGTAACGTGATCACAGTTTTATCCGAACCGGCTTTTTGTGATACAACTTTCAATTCAATCTTGGCGCCGGTTTTTCCTTTTATGATCCATTCATATTTTTGGCGATTCTTCGAACCGGCTAAAGACTGGAAAAAATTCGTTTTATTATTCCCGGAAATAATCTGATCGGGTTTCACTTCAAGCTGAACCATCGTCGGTTTAACCGATCCGGATACCACGCCATGCTGCAAAGCGGTGGGCAGAAAACCGCTGTTTTCAATTTCCGCCTTCACGGTGAAAATGCCGCCGCCGTGGTTTTCAACCTCTGTCTTAGCGATGCGGATACGTGGAAACAGCGAAGATAGATAGACGGCAAATTTACCGTGCTTTTCTCCCAGCTCTTTTATTCTTCCTGCCGGAGGATTGGTTACGGCGTAGGGAATAAAACCTCCGATCTCCACCTGCCCCAATGTGGGATGTTTGAACGTTTGCCAGTCGATAAACCCGTTTATTTTTTCCCGGTCCATCCATTTTAACAGCTTAGCGTCCATGCCCCGCTTGTTCCCTTTCGCTACCCCTCTTCCTGCGCCCATCATCCTGCCGCGCATGGCAGAACTTCCGGCTTTCACGCCTTCTTTCGAACCCATCGATCCGGCCGTTTTTTCCTTTTTTCCGGCAGGCTCATGTAAGCCCCACCCCGGTGTTGAAAAGGAAGGAACGCCGTACTGAAAATAGCCGTACTGAAAAAAGGCCCCTTCGGGAGTTCTGAGCGGCGGCTGGTTTTTAATGCCGGTGATCTCCCTATATTTTTTGCTGATTTTGGTAAAATAAGCAAGATCAGCTTTATTTACGGTTGTAACCGGTTTTCGCGGTATACGAGACCTGCCGGACTGCTGTTGCTGCGAACGCCGAAACATGGACATGCCGCCAAATCTTCCGAACCGGCGCGGGGCGGTAATCATTCCCACTTTTCGTACTTCGCTGTTGCTTTCACCGGCAAATTGAAACAGATCGATGCTCTTGTCCGAGCTTAGCTTACCTTTTGCATTGGGTGGTACAATCAAATTGTCACTTTCACTAAATGTAAGTACAGCCGCCACGTTTCTGTGTGCAACCACCCAATCCATCAGCGCGCGGGATTCGGCCTCGCTCACCATGTATTTTCCCGCATCCGGCTTGTAATAGGGATAAGCATGCTGAAAATTCCGGTTCAGGTCTGTGCCGCCGGGCGGGTCTTCATCAATAAAACCATCGCCGTCGTTATCCACCCCTTCCCAATAAAGTTTGTAAACTCCCGTCTCACCCTGGGCGGGATCTGCTTTTTTCATCAGCCGCGCATCTTTCGGATCAACCATGTAACGGCCGTTTGCATCTTTTAAACGCATTACGGTGATATACCCGTCTTTGTTCAAATCTTCCGGCCCGTCTTCGTCCAACCTGCCGTCGTTGTCGTCGTCAAATTTGTGGGCATTGGTCTTTTTTCCGGTTTTGATCTTGGCAAACATGGCTTCTGCACCGTCAGGATTCATCCGGGGAATGAAATAATAAACATGTTCATCCATGGTCTTTTTTACTTCTGCATCTGTACTGTAATTTTTCAGCAGATAATCGATCATCTCCAATGAAAGCTGACTGCCAATCAGATGATCACCCTCAAAATTAGCGGCCGCAAGTAAACCGGGACGATCGTTCAGCGCTGCTCCATCGGGATTAGCGAGGGTCACCAGCCAGATATTCCGCCCCTGCAACGTTTTGCCGATGGACTCCAGTTTGGCAAACTTTTTGCCGGATTTCACCATCTGCTTCAACGACTTCGTCATCTCATCGTACGATTGGTATTTAGCATAATCCTGCGCATTGGCCCATCCGGACAGGTTAGCCCCCAACAAAAAAAGGACAAATATCCTTAGTGAAGACCTGAGAAAAAATGATGCTGATGTTTTTGACACGTTTACCTCCTTCGTTTCTGTGATGATTTTCCAGCTAAATTTTATAGAATACATGCAGCTATTCAGGTATGTTTATAATATTAACCACGCTTCGGCTGGAGTTTATCCAGAGCCTGACGAAGGGCTCAGCATGGCTTTCCTGGTCGGGCTCAGAAAACCGGCATACATAAATAGAGGCTGAACGAAAAGTATCTAAATTGTATATCAAACATCTTGTTTGAATTATAATCTTATTGAAAAGCAGGAAACGAAACAGTTTATAAAACAAGCAAGATGCATGTTTTCCACTTTTCGTTAAGACACTAAATAGTGTCTTTCCGAAAATTACCTTTTTCTGTCATTCCCGCTTTCGCAGGAATGATATTTTTTGTAATTTTTCATAGTTTTCGGACAGATTCTAAATAGTTACGAATGCAAATTTTCTTTTCTGTTTGAACCGTTTTCGATCCGATGCAGATAACATCCATCCTACAAACGGTAAAATTGATAGGTTCAAAATAATTGTTTAGACCGGACACCTTTATAGTTGCGATCATTTTGAACGGTTCACTTATGAATTCTCATACAGGTAAATATCCACATCCGTCCGGTAATCACCTAACAGATGCTGGGCAAAATAGCGCCACATCATACGCTGGAAATATTTCCGGTAATTTCCGTATCCATGTCGTTTCCCCGGCATAATCATAAAATCGAACCGTTTACCGGCCTTTATCAGCGCATTCACCACCCGGATTGTGTTAGCCGGATGAACGTTATTATCGATGTCGCCGGTCACCAGTAACAGATGTCCTTTCAGGTTTTTAGCTATTTCCTGGTTGGTTTTGATTTTGGTTTCGAATTTAATCTTCTCCTCTTTTCCCTTTTTCCCTTTCTTTTTCTCCGATGACTTTTTCATGTCCTCTTTCTTCTTTTTCTCCTTCTTTTTCTCTACTACTTTTACACCGTAATGGATTTCACCCCACCATTTATTGTAAATATTGTTATCATGATTTCCCGATGACGAGACGCCTACTTTATAAAAATCGGGATAGGTAAACATGGCGGCAGCAGTCATGTTCCCTCCGCCGGAATGGCCGTAAATCCCAACCTTGTTGATATCGATGAATGAATAGCGGTCGGCAAGCTGTTCGATGGCATATTTGTTGTCCGCCAAAGGATAATCCCGGTTGTTCCAGTATCCCCAGTCATGAAAATATTTTGACCGTTTGGGACTGCCGCCGCGGTTGCCAACCGCCACCACGATAAAGCCAAGCTGAGCTAACGCCACATTGGAACTTAACGAGAACGACCTCGGCACCGGCTCCGTCTGCGGGCCCGGATAACAATACGCGATGATCGGATATTTTTTCTCCGGATCCAAATCAAACGGCTTCCACATCACGCCGAACAGATCCGTAACGCCATCGTCCGCTTTTACCCGGAAGGTTTCCGGCATTTTCCAGCCCGCTTCAACCAGACGGGAGATATCCGTTTTGCTTAATTCCAGCACGACATTTCCGTACCGGTCGCGTAAAACCGATTTGGGCACTTCATCCACCCGGGAATAAGTATCCACAAAATACTTCACCAATTCCAATGAAGAGGTACGCAGCGAATGGGTGGCGTTCTCCGTCGTCAGCAGTTTCATCCTTTTGCCATCGAATCCCACACGATAGTACAGCGTGTAATAGAGATCGATCCCCTTTTCGCGGCCATACGCGGGAAAATAGAGGGTTCGGCCTGTCGTATCGATCTTGGTAATCCGGTCCACAACAAAATTTCCCTGCGTAATCCTGTTTTTCAGATGCCCGTTGCCGTCATACAGATAAAAATGTCCCCAACCGTCCTTTTCCGACCACCAGATAATATCCTTCCCTTCGTTGAGTATGGCAACCTGCGGACTGTAAATGTACGGCTTTGCAACTTCGCTGATCAGCATTTTCGATTTTCCCGTTCTGGTATCGGCAACGCACAATTCAATTTTGCTGTAGGTGCGATCCTGGCGGATAAAGTAGATTTTGTCCGATTTTTTTGCCGTAGGATAAGCGCGAATGGTCTGATCAATCCATTTTTTTGTATCGATTTTTACAATCTTTTTAGTGGTGTCGATGTCGATGATAAGCAGTTCGCTTTGCGGCACTTCTTCCTCGCCCGGCATGGCGTATTTGTAGGTTTCCAGCGTCGGCCGCGGATTTTTCAACGAATTGATCACCCAAAGTTCCTTCACTTTCCGGCTGTCCTGCCGCACAACAAACAGCTTTTTAGAATCCTTGAACCAGCGCGCACGCGCACGCAATTTCTTTGTTTTGGATGTATCTTCCCGATCATAAGCGTAACTGTACCACCGCTCGCCATTTTGGGTCAGTTGGATTTCCACACTATCGGGATCATTGTTCCGCATGATAAACAAATTGTGATTTTTTGCATACGCTACATAAGCGCTGTCCGGGGAAAAATTAGCCCATTTTTGATTGACCAGTTTTTTCTTCTCCTCCTTTTTCCTGAGTGTATCCACGATGGAAACTTTACGTGTGGCTAAAATGTACTTCAATTTCACACTATCGATCTGAAAGGTGAACAGGTCATTGTTTTTTTTGAATTTAATATTCTTGATGGGCAGATTTTTTTCGTTGAACGGTTTTTCCAACAATTTGATCAGTTCCGTTGCCATATACAGATTATCAAACAGCAGTCGTTTCTGTTTCTTTTCCGGATCGACCAGATAGAAATTAGTGCCGTCGCTGGTTTTGTAACTGTACCAAAACTTGTTGGATTTGTGCAGCCAGTGGGGGCGCACAGAGGTGGAACCTGCCATTTTTTTTATCTTTCCCGGCGCAAATTTTTCCGCCAGTTGAAAATTGGCCTTTTGCGAAAAAACAGGGTTAATAAAAAATAGCAGCAAATAACCGGACCAGATGATTCTTTTCCACATTTCAGGTTCTCCTTCTTTTAGGGGTTGTTTAAATGATTTACGACATAAACACAAAAGGATTCTCTAAAAATCAAGAAGATAAAATAAATTACAACAGGAACCCGAAAAAGGTTGAATTTATATTTGTGAACATACGCTGCTGCAGTAAAAGTTTTATCGGCAAAAACATGTAATTCACAAACTTTAGAATGAGCTAATATTTTTATTGCCCGGAGAGAGTTTTAACCAAAAATGAATTTATTTTTTGCTTTTTCTGTGGCCCCATCTTTGTAACTTTTTGAAAAGTTACAATTTTAAAGATCACCGGTTAGTACTATTATTCGTGGGCAATATCCATAAAATCTTATCCGAATTCTTCATAACGAAAGCAGTCCACTGTATGATCATTCACCAAACCGGCGGCCTGCATAAAAGCATAACAAATCGTGGAACCGACAAAACTGAAACCGCGTTTTTTCATGTCTTCGCTCATAGTATCCGACTCCTTACTTTTTGTCGGAATCTCACTAATCACATGCCACCGGTTTTGGATGGTTTTACCGCCGACAAATCCCCAAATATAACGATCAAAACTACCAAATTCCTGCTGCGCCTGCAGAAAGGCCCGGGCATTTTTGATGGCTGCCCCCACTTTCAGCCGGTTGCGGATAATACCCGGATCCTGCAATAATTGTTTCACTTTTTCATTTCCGTAACCGGCAATTTTTCCCGCATCGAAGTTATCAAATACTTTGCGAAAATGATCCCGCTTGCGCAAAATAGTCAGCCAACTCAACCCGGCCTGAAATGCATCGAGGATCAGAAATTCAAACAGTTTCCGGTCGTCATGCACCGGCACGCCCCATTCTTTGTCGTGATAATCCACATAAATCGGCACATTTTCCGGCACCCAGTCGCAGCGTTTTTCCATTTTTCCGTTTCCTTTTATTTATCGATATGAAAATCAATTAATTCTTTTTTACTTATAAAATAATGATCATGTTACCCGCTTACCTTATATGTTTTCACAAGACCAATTTCCGGGGCTAAAAATGCGTTTTCATACTGCTCATACAGTGGCTAATCACCGCCTCCCGTCACGACCGGTGTTTGTACCTGTTTTTGTTGAATAGTAAAAATATCACCCGTAGCTACGTCTGGATCGGATTCTTTGATAAAATCACTTTATTTTATCTTTACGATGAAATACCGTTACTCAACGCGCGTAGATCGTAGATAAAGAACATATTAAAAATTATCCTCTCACTTATTCATCACTGCAAGTTGAAAATTGATTATTAATCCCAGTTGCTTCTCGTTTAGTCTGAGGTATGTCAAGAGTTTCGGTTTTATCTATTTTACAAAATTCCTCTTTTATAATTCTCTCTGCGTCCACTGCGACTCTGCGTTTATTAAAATCTTGTAGCTATTCAGGTTGTTATTTGACAGGATTTACAGCCTGCCTGCTACAGGCAGGGATGAACAGGATAAATATTATCCGGTTCCCGAACGGTTGGGATTTATCCTGTTAAAAATTAACATTTGAATAGTTACAAATTTCTACAATGTCCCCAACATCACAAACCATCTCGCCGGAATTTTTATTGTTATTCCATTTTCGGCATCGATTCTTTTCTCATCCATCAAATTAAGATACCGGGAGCTTTGCAACCGGTCTTTGGCAATTTTTACCGATACTTCTGCATCCGACCGGTTGAACAGAACGATCGCCTGCTGTGAATCTGCGTAACGGGAGAAAGCGATCAGATCAGGCTGTGTAAGTTCGCTTAAAAATGCGAGATCACCTTTTTTGAGCGCCGGATTATTCCGGTGAATTGCAATCATTTTTTTGTAAAAGGCAAACAGATCGCGGTCAAAAACATTTTTATCCGCCGGCCGGAATTTTCCGGGAATGGGATGACTTTTTTCCACATCATATTTCATCTCCGGCCAGAGCATCGGTTTGCGGTCATCCGGATCGTCGGCGCCCCACATGCCTGCTTCATCGCCGTAATAGACCACCGGAGCGCCGATGAACATCATCTGGAAGGCCGCTACCTGTTTTTGTATTTTCCGTTCTATATTATTGGGTTTGCGAACATCATAATTTGGGTTATCCCGCAGCCCGTTATTACGGTCGTAATCGCGATCCGGATTGATGATCATCGAAGCCAGACGATCCGTGTCATGGGAATCGATCAAATTCCATAAAATGAGCGCTCTTTTCTCTCCGTAAAGGCTAATTATTTTCTCTAATTTCCGCACAAATTCGCTGCCGGAAATGGCGGTGCGGCGATCGATGAAAAAATCGGTTACCGCATAAGCGAACAAATAATTCATAGTATCATCCATTCGTTTATCCTTGATCCAACCGGAAGCGTCATTCCAGATTTCCGCAACCGTAATGGCGCCGGGATTGATCGATTTCACCAAAGTGTACCAATCCCGCCAGAACGGCGGCGCAACATCCCCGGCAACATCCAGCCTCCAGCCGTCAATGCCGTCCGAAGGATCGCCGTCCCCGTTGGGATCCAGCCAACGTTTGGTGGCAGCAAAAACATAATTACGCGGCCCGGCGACCAGTCCGTTTTCATCTTCGGCAAATTCCGGCAATGATTTTACGCCCCACCAGCCTTTGTAAGAAAATTCATTTTGCGGCGTTGCCGGGTCATCCCAGCGTTCAATTTCATACCAGTCTGCATATTTGGATTTCCGGCCATGTTTTAAAATATCGGCAAAAGCAAAAAACTCCCGGCCGGTATGATTAAATACGCCGTCGATGACAATTTTAATCCCCCGGGAATGGGCTTCTCTGATCAATTGTAAAAACAGCGAATCAGCTTTCGTCCAGACCCAGGTTGCCGGGGCTTCCGTCTCACAGGCAGAGGTTAATTTCTTTTTATCGGCAACAGGATCCGGCCCAAAATTGTCATCGATATGATGAAAGGTGGAACCATCGTATTTGTGCAGACTTGCCGCCTCAAAAACAGGATTAAAATAGATAGCATCGATTCCCAGTTCGGATAAATAATCCAGTTTTTCCATCACACCGATCAGATCGCCGCCGTAACGCCGGGCAAAAACTACGCTGCCGTCGTAAAAAGGCTTCTTCTGTTCTTTCTCCCAGGGCTGCATTCTATACCAGTCGCTTGTCCAGGGAGAAATGCGCCAATGGGGATTATCGGTCTCCGGCACTTCGGCAACGACGGGGTCGTCGGCCGCGCTCCCGTTGCAAAATCTTTCCGGAAATATCTGGTACCAGACAGCGCCTTTCGCCCAATCCAGATTGCTTTTCATTTCATTTTTTTGCCCCGTACTTCGGCAGGCTAAAAGGCCGGATAAAATCATGACTGCGGCAATTGACCCATATTTACACTTCATATTTTCCTCTTTTGTATATGCTCAGAACATGCGCTAAAACGCACTAAAAACCCAAACTGTTAAATCCGGTTTCATCCCGCTCATTTTTTTCGCAGCCTCATTTTACCAGACACTTCTGTATTTCACCGATAAACATGCGGTGATAATCATGGCTTTGGTAAAATTTGTCAATTTCTGTATCAATAAAATTCCCGGGAATCAAATCCTGGTAATAGATTTTCCGGCACACAATCACCAGCCTGGCTTCCCGGTACCAAACCGTGCCATCCGGTTGGTTCAACGGATGCAAACCGGTGAGCGCAACTTTATCTACATCCCGCCCGGATTTGGTGCCGAACAGTTCCAGAGCTTCCCGGTACTTTTCGGGAAAAAATGAAAGTGCAAACAGATCGGATCGATCCAAAAATTGAAATGTGTATCGCTGCGGCCGGATGAAACAGAAACAGACATTTTTCTCCCACAAAAATCCTAAACCTCCCCAATTGGCAGTCATTGAATTGAACCCGTCTCCCGTTTTTGCCGTAATTAACATCCAGTCCGAACCGATCAGCTTGAACGGATTATCCGGGATTTTCTGCGGTTGAATCTCTTTAAATTGATCAGTCATAATCACCTCAGCACAAATTAAAAAGGAAATAATTTATTTGGATCAACCGCCCGAATTAATGCTTTGGCCAGAATGCGCGTCGGGTCGATGATTGGACAATTGCCAATTTTCCGTTGAGTGATAGCAAGGGGAAGTTCTGTACAGCCTAAGACCACAATATCAGCTCCGGCCTGTTCCAACTGAGAAATGGCATCGATAAGTATTTCTTTGGCTTTCTCATTCACGGGATTGGAAAACGTTTTGATGCCGAATTCAGGATCATAAATCGCTCGATGAACCTGTTTTTGTAATGTTGTATCAGGAAGAATAGCTTGCAAACCAAACCGCTGCAAAATTTGAGGGTAAATTTTTGTTTTATGGGTTCCGGTAGTTGAGAGAACACCGATCTTTTTGACCTCAGCCACTTTGTCCGTCAGATATCTGGCCGTTTCTTCAACCATGTGCAACAAGGTTACCTTAGTGGCAGACTCCCGCAATTGCTGTTTGATCACCTGAAAAATGTGCGGAGAATGTGCCGTATTGCACGGAATACCAACCACAGTTGCCCCGACAGATACCAATTTTTTAATCACCTCTACAATGGCAAAAGCGGGATTGGTTTTGGTTTTGTCCAGTAAAAATGAAGTCCGGTCCGCAATTTTATGAGATTCCGAGATCATCACAACAGGAAGATGTTCCTGATCATTGGAAGCTGCCGTTTCATCAAAGATTTTCTTCATCAAATCCAGCCCCGCATAAGGGCCCACACCGCCAACAATGCCGATCATTTTATCTGGTACCATTTTTAGCCTTCTTCCTAAACTAAACCATATCATCATTGTAAGTCGATTCGGCGAGTCGATCTACAGTTATGAAAAGTAATTTCAATTAACTATTTCTCAACATCCCCGGCAGCAGCCGCCGGCGAAGCATACAAGCCCAGATTGTTCAGTGTCGGACTGGCGCGGGATTGCAATATTTGCAGCCGGATTTTTTGTGCTTTTACAACTGGAAAACGGAGCAGGCGTTTGTAGCCCACCGTGGTTCCCTCACAAATTTTCCGCCAACCCTCTTTCGTTTCGACTTCCACGATAAACCGCTCAATTCTCTGACCAACGCGAATATTTTCCTGCAGCATCAACCGATCAAACCGTTGTACCTGCGGCAAGATAAACTCAATGACAGCAGATTCCACTCCTTTATTTGTTGTCCAGTAAGTATCTATTTTACCGTCAACCATACAAACGGCGGGGTGCCCTTTACGTAAATCGGAAGCCTTGATTACGGCACCGTTCAACATATTATCAGCAAAAGTTGCATCTAAAATCCGCCGCATCTCCATCAGACCGGCAATATCATTTTCACGGATCAAACCGCGGCGATCCGGCGGTAGATTAAGCAGCAAAAGTGAATTTCTGCCCACGGAGCTGTAGTAAATATCCACCAATTTTACCGGCGTTTTTACCCGGTCATCCTGGTTTGCGTGATAAAACCAGCCGGGACGAATGGAGACATCCACTTCCGACGGATACCACACCAATTTTTTAGCCTGCTTGATTTTTTCGCGACTACCCAGATCCTCCGCGGTTCGATCTTCCGGAGGAATATAAACCAAATCCTGCTGAGATTCCCGGGCGGTTCTCTCGTTGTCCCGTAACGCGGCGGGGATGACGCTCCATTCGGTTTTACGCCCGTAACCGCTCTCGGTGCCAACCCAACGCACATCGGGCCCCATAATAGCAATCACCGCCTGCGGCTGCAGTTCGCGGATCACTTTATAGTACCCCTGCCAATCGTAAACCTGTCGTTTCCCGTTGGGCCCTTCGCCACATGCTCCGTCGAACCATACTTCTGAAATAGAACCGTAATTGGTTAACAATTCCCGCAACTGGTTTTTAAAATGTTCGTTGTATCCGGGAGAATCGCCGTATGACGGTTCGTGCCGGTCCCAGGGCGAAAGATAAATGCCGAACTTTAAACCTGCTTTCCGGCAGGCATCGGAAACTTCTCTCACTACATCGCCTTTGCCATTTCGCCAGGGACTGTTTTTCACCGAATGTTCCGTATATTTACTGGGCCAGAGACAGAAACCATCGTGATGTTTGGCGGTGACGATGATCTGTTTCATGCCGGCATCCCGGCAAACTTTTGCCCACTGATCGGCATCCAGTTCGGTTGGATTGAACAGTGCCGGATATTCCGTTCCATCACCCCATTCCTTATTAGTAAATGTGTTAATAGTAAAATGGACGAAGGCGGTAAATTCCAATTGCTGCCAGGCGTACTGTCGTGCGGAAGGCGTTACATTGGCCGCTTTTTTCACAATTTCGGTCATGGTATCGCCGGAATCGATGTAAACAATATTAGTCTTTTTCTCATTTTTTCGGGAAGAACAGGAAAAGAAAAATAAAACAGACAGGAGAATAAAAAAGAACTTTCCCCAGGCAAAATTGAAATTGAATGAATACATATTATTCCTCATCAATTAGTGGTTCATGTTTTACATTTGCCAATCCAATTACATCTTAGTGAAATTGTTACCGACGGCAACAGGTTTGAAAGGTCTTTTAAGTATAAATATAAATTTATTTTTTCACAAGTAAAAAAGGGTTTGGGCCTTTTGTTGCTAAGAAACCTTTCAGGTTTTAAAAACCTGGAAGGTTTTACAAGTAATGAAAACATCTTTCTTATTTAAAATATTTTTTGCACATTAAAAAAGATGCAAAGAATTAGAATGATCGAATTTTACGGATAAAACAATAAGAATCCAATGAAAGACAGCACCAGATCAATCCTTACCGAGGGAAACGTCAACCGGACACTGATAAAATTGTCTCTGCAGATGTTTGTCGGAATCATTGCTATGCAGGCATTCAATCTGATCGATACATTTTTTATCGGCCAATTGGGAGCCAATGAACTTGCGGCAATGGGATTCACTTTTCCGGTTGTGCTGGTGATCAACAGTCTGACATTAGGATTGGGAATCGGAACATCCTCCGTAATCTCCCGTGCCATCGGGGAAGGAAATTCTGCCAAAGTACGCCGTTTAACAACGGATTCCCTGATTCTTTCCCTGATGATTGTCACAATTTTTGTTCTCATCGGCATGACCACCATTACACCTCTGTTTCGCGCTTTAGGCGCTACGGAAGAAATTCTCGCCTTCATCAAATCATATATGAGAATCTGGTATTTTGGCATGCCGTTCGTCGTCATTCCCATGGTAGGCAATAACGCGATCCGGGCAACCGGCGATACGAAAACTCCCAGCATGATCATGCTTTGTGCTGTTGCGGTTAATTTATTGTTGGATCCGCTGCTGATATTCGGTCCCGGTCCATTGCCAAGATGGGAATTGGCCGGCGCGGCCGCCGCCACGGTGATCGCCCGGAGTATAACCATGCTCCTCTCACTCTGGGTCCTTTATCACAGAGAAAAGATGATTACCTTCGAGTTCCCAGGATTGAAGGATATGTTCCAATCATGGAAAAAGATACTCTATATCGGCCTTCCGGCCGGCGGCACCAACCTGATCATGCCGGTTTCCATGGGGATTGTCACCAGGCTGGTGGCTATTTACGGCGCCACCGCCGTTGCCGGTTTTGGCGTAGGTTCGCGCATCCAGATGTTTTCCATGTCGATAATGATCTCTCTGGGCGCTGTCCTTACTCCTTTTGTCGGCCAAAACTGGGGTGCAAAAAGAATAGGCAGGATCAAAGAAGCCATCCTGTTCAGCTACAAGGCATCCTCCGTTTGGGGAGGATTTCTCTTTTTTCTCTTCCAGATAGCAGCGGCATTTATTGCCAGGTTGTTTAATACCAACCCGGAAATTGTCCATACAACAACAATCTATCTTAAAATTGTATCGTTCAGCTTTTCTGGATTGGGAATCATGATGCTGTCAGCCGGGGTATTCAACGCCCTCAACAAACCTGTTCCTGCCTCTGCTCTGATGTTGATCAGAATGTTTACACTCTACGTTCCGCTGGCATTTTTAGGCTCTCACTTTTTTGCGCTGACAGGAATATTCAGCGCCGCAGTGGTTGCAAATTTTGTTTCGGCGGGATTGGCTTATATTTGGATTAAAAGAGAATTGAACAAGCACGGTTCACAAATTTCATCAAAAACCAAATAAAAAACTCCGGGATATAAAACCCCGGGGTCTTTAAGATTCCGGGGTTTTATAATCATTCTACTCCACAACCTTCAACGTTTTAATTTCAAACGGCGAAAAATCCAGTGTTACCAACCCGTTCGATACGTTCAAAAGTTGTAGATTGTTTTCCATCAAATCGGTTTTGAAAACAGCTACATGCTCCCGGTTTATTTTCAATTGAACCGATGCCTTTTTGCCGTAAGGTTCATAGAACCTTAAAATGGCTGCATCTTCCTTTTCAGCTTTTTTAATTACCTCCAGTACAACGGCATCCGAGTTCAGAGAAAAAGGAAATGATAAATTTGCGCCGGCGTATCCAAGGAAAATGGCCGGGGGTTGATTGAGCTGTGCGGCTTCCGATAAAACCGGCGCATCGATTAATTCATTTTTATGCGGTAAAAAGCTGTAGGTGAATTGATGACGACCGCGATCTGCATTCGGATCCGGCATGGTGGTGGCACGCAGCAAATTCAAATCGAGCACATTGTCTAAAATTTTGTAGCCGTATTTGCTGTCATTGAGCAGCGCGGCGCCGTAATCCCGGTCGGATAAATCGGCAAACCGGTGGCCGACTACTTCAAATTTTGCCAGATCCCAACTGGTATTCCGGTGCGTATTCCGCCGGATATGACCGTATTGGATTTCGAAAACGGCGGTATCCGACTTCACAGCTACCGGAAACGAAACCCGCAGCATTTTATGATTTTCCCGCCAGATTACGCTTGTAATAAAATCGATCCGTTTGGAATTTGCCGTCAGATAAATATGCTGAACAATTTCCGAATCCCCGATTTTGAAAGTTTGTTGTATCCCCTGCCGCACATTTCCGTAAGAAATCCAGCGTCGTGATATTAAATGAGCGGTTTCAATTAGTTGATTTTCATAGAAAATATCGATATCCCAGGCATCCCAGGCGGCAGGCCGGTCATCATAAAGACAGAGCAGATTCCCGAATGTTTTGTCCGGTAAAATCTGTTTTTGGCACTCATTATCAAAAGCGGCTTCGAGCCGGCCGGCATCGTCAAATTCATAGCGAATCAACTCATTTTGCAGAACAAATTCCCTGTCAGTCTGCGGGAATGGCATTTTTTTCTTCCTGCGTATTTTCCGCAGAGTAACTACAGACAACGGTGGAATGTTCACCAGCGCAACCGGCTGCCCTTCTTCATCCTGCACAGGAACAGGATTGCCGTCCTGATCCGTAATTTCATACTGTAACCAGGAAACCGGCAACTGAACGGATCGAAAATAAGAAAATGATAAAGTATTGATGAGACAAATGCGATCCTCCTTTTTTGACAACAGCAACTCACCCGCCTGTTTGAATAACAGCTCCGCCTGCGCCTGTAATTTTTCATATTCTTTGCGGCTGTCTTCGTAAACAGGCGTGATGCCGGAACCGGGAATAATATCATGAAATTGCTGTAGAAGCACATTTTTCCACATTCTGTCCAGTTGTTCTGCGGGATAGTTGGCATAAGGCAGCATCGAAAACAGGATTTCCAGCTCTCGCAATTTCAATTCCATAAACCGGTTCATCTTTTTGTTGTACGCCTGCGTGGTCAATGTGCCGCGATGCAATTCAAAATAGAGCTCACCCACCCAGAGAGGCAGTTTGTCTTTCTGTTCTGTCAGGCGGTCAAAAAAATCCTGTGCATGACTGAATTGAACTTTTGGCGAATCTTCCAGATTTTTCTGGCGCAGGCCGGTTTCGATTATTTCTTCTGTTGGGCCGTGACCGCCGTCGCCGATGCCGAACAGGGTTAAAAATTCAGCCAAGAATCCTTTTTCGTGGAAATTCTCCTGCGCATAAATCAGAGCAGACGGCCGCAGATCGCTGTTGTAATTGTCCTCGGGCGGAAAATGGGCAACCACCCCGGATCCGTCGATGCCCCGCCAAATAAAAGAATGATGAGGAATTTTATTGAACTGATTCCAGGAGAGCTTCTGTGTAACAAAAAAATCGATGCCGCTTTTTCTGAGAATTTGCGGCATGGCGGCGCTGTAACCGAATACATCCGGCAGCCACAGATTTTTGACTTCCAGGCCGAATTCTGCCATAAAAAAGTTTTTCCCGTGCAAAATCTGCCGCACCATTGATTCACCGCTGATCAGGTTGCAATCCGCCTCCACCCACATGCCGCCGAGCGGTTCCCAACGGCCCGCGGCTATTTTCTCTTTGATTTTCCGGTAGAGGGCGGGATAATATTGTTTAACAAATTCATACTGCTGCGCCTGAGAGGCGCCGAAAATATATTCCGGATATTTTTCCAGCAGATCAATTTGCGAAGAAAAAGTCCGGGCGCATTTACGGATTGTCTCATGAATGGGCCAGAGCCAGGCTGTATCCAGATGGGCGTGTCCCACTGCATAAGTTGTCAGACCGGAAGCGGATGCAGGTTTTGCTAATTCCGGCTGCAAAAATTCCCGCGCCTGCTGCGTGGTTTGTTCATCGCCGAGAAAGCAGTCGATGGCGCGGTTCAAAGCATGCAAAATTACGGCGCGGCGTACACTTTTCTCCGGCAGCGCTTTCATCTGATCGTTGAGCACAAAACAATCCAGATACAGATGCCAGATATCCTTGCGGAAAATGCCCAATGCCAAATCCTGCACCGCCGCCTCGTAGCGGCCGTAAACTTCCGGCTGCACATCCCCTTTTTCTGAAGTCAATTTCAAACCGAATAATTGACCGGCGGTAACCTCCAGCCAGAAATCAATTTTCTCTCCGCCTTTCGCTTGTTCCGCAATCATTATCCGGTCCCGGCGAAATTCGGAATTTTCCCAGACGGTATGGACACTAAGCCCCAAAACGGGCGCCCCGTCCGGGGAAAATAACAACGCTTCTCCACCCAGATTAACCCGGACTGCAATGCATTTACCCCGCCATTTTTCCGGCACACTGCCCTGCAGGTGGAACCAGGCCCGCTGCCAATCTCTGCCCCAGGAATCCCCCACTTCTATTTCAGAGTATTTGATATGCAATCTTTGCCCGAACGGTAAATCGCCGTTGAAGCGGGAATATTCTGCTTTCATGAGTATTTCGTCTTCGTAAAAAAGAGATTTAATCCTGTCGATAAACAGATCAATTCGCTTTTCGTACAGTATCCTTTCTTCATCGATCATGCATCAACCTCCGGTGGAAAAAACGTAATACTTTCGTTTTTCAAAAAACTAAAATGTCCCAATTTTTCATAGCTTTCGGTCTGACACAAACTATTTACATTTTGCGATAATCTGTTCAGTTAAAACGAACCTGCAAAATAACAGAAAAAATTATCAGGAACCGGAATGACCGATATTTACCCGTACCCGGCCGATACTGATTTTTCTTTTGGTTACTTCCGCCGCGTAGGGCCGCGGCGGCATGGCACGATCCTGCACCGGATCTATACAAGTAAAAGTTATCTCATCCTCCGGTTGTTGCTGCAGCAAAATCAGCCAGGCGGAAACGCTACCCTGCCACACCGCTTTTTTATCCGCAAGTTTCATTTCAATTTTTGCCGTATGTTTTCCGGCTTCAACCGGAACGGAAAACCACGCCCAGCGCCCCTTCTGTTTCTCGGGACGCGGACTGACCTTTTTTTCATCCAGCCAGATGGTAACTTCCGGTAATTTTCCCTTCCTGAACTTTTCTCCGGGTTGCACTAAAAGCGAAAAGTTCCCCGATTGTACCGATTGATCCGATATAAATTGAACCTTTATTTCCGAACGTTTCCCGGCATCGGACGAGGAGATGGAAGTTTGCCGCGCCGGCTCAACCGGTTCCGTTAACGCAAGGTTCAAATCGGCCAGATTCACTTTTTTGTTGCGATAGGTTATTTCGGCTACAGTTTCAGGATTCAATAAGCGAAATTCTCCCTCGTTGTTGTAAAAAGTCAGGTCGCATTTGTTGCCGTTTATTTTGTAATTCCCTAAACGGGGTCCGGCCAGTAAAGGCAGTTTCGCATCCTCGAGCTGATAAATTTCATAAATTGCGGTTTCATAGCCGGAAAGCGGAATTTGCAGCGTTGCGCCCACCGCGGTCAGCTCCGATGAAATCCACCGGTCAGGATAGATGCGTTCCACCACCAAAGAAGCGGCATCGGGATCGAGTCCCTGCGCCGGAGACAGATCAACCGTCAGCGCGCGCGGTTCGATGAATGGATTACGGGCAACCACAATTCCTTTCCCGCCGGAAAAATGAACATAACCGTACGGTTTCTTTTCGCCCGGATCACCGCCGATCATTTCGGTATATTGCAAAACATCAAAACGGTCTTTGGCCCATTCAATTGATTTTGAAACGGCATTCCATTCACCTCCGGTCAATAAATTGGGTGAAACATACAATTCCCACATAGCTACGCCGCGGGCAACGTAGAGAACGGCATTGTCGGTAAATTTGTCCAATGGTTCCGCTTCTCCGCCCAATTTGAGCAGATGACCCTTGACGATCCCATGTGTCATCAGATTGGCGATGGGAAACCAGAAATTATTTTTTTGAAAATCTTCATAGAGCACAAAATCGCGGTACGTAATGGCTGCATCGCGCCGGTTGATGGACGGCACATCGGAATAGCCGAAATCGCCACCCTGCATCCAGATAGTGTTGGCGTATTGCACCCACCAGGGACTAAGCCAGGTGCCGGAAGTGATATTGAGAAAAATATCCGGATCCACACTGCGGACGGCATCACAAAGATCGATGACCGAATCCATGATGGCACGGCGCGAATAGATGCCGACAGGGTGGCCGTGGTCCGGTTCGCTGCATGAAAATTGAATACCGTCCCATTTGAAATAGCCCACTCCATCGTTACGCACAAAATCCATTACCCGTTTTTTGAATAACCGGTGGTAATTCTTTCCGCCCAGACAGAGTTGATTGCCGGTCACTTCGTATCCGTGCTCCTTCATCCAGTTCACCCGCCAATCGCGGTGCGAGTAGCCGCCGATGGGACCAAACCAGATACCCAGTTTTGCACCCAATGTTTGCAGCTCGGTAACAACCGGCTGCAGACCGTTGGGAAATTCTTTTTTGCGCAATACCCAGTCGCTTTTGTAAATATCCCAGCCATCGTCCAGAACGAAGGCATTCAGCTTCAGATTATACCGATCCACCATCTCCCGTTTAAAATCACGAATGATACGCAACAGATTGGTTTCATTCATCACATCTTCCTGTCGCTTGGTATACTCCGGCGCCCGAACATCGTACCAACTGTTGTAGAGTAAAAACGGCCGCAACGGCGCTACGCGAATTTTGTCCACATATTTGTTGAACCATAATTTCACATAATGATTCGGCGATAATCCGGTAACCGCCCAGGCCGAAGAGAACCACTCTCTGCCGATTCTCTGCCCTACTTCCTGACCACATTTCAATTTCATCTTTTGATGATCGACTTGCCGCAGCTCTTCCCGTGAAGCCGGGTACTCCAGACCGGCAAACACACCACCATCGCCAAGTAAAAAGGCCGCCGGCTGCCCGAATCCGCCATTTTTTAATACGGTAATATCAGCGTCTGTTTTTGTTTGAAGCGGCCAGATACGGTGCAGAAAATGTTCGCCGAAGACGGTATCTCTGACAGCTATTTTCCGGCGGATAAAAAAATCATTTTGTTGGAGCCGGTAGGTAACGGCAAGCTGAATTTTAGAATTTTTCTGGTTAAAATATAAATTGATTTCTTTGCCGCCATCCTCTAAATCCTGCCGCAAAAAATTGCTGAACATAAAATCATTCTGTGACAGTGAGATAAAATTATCTCCGTTATTTTTTTTGCCGGGGGCGCGCCAGCCGGTCCACATCAAGTCCAGTGCAAAACCGCCGTCGGTTTGCAAAGAAATATCATTTGTCCCATACTTCGCCAACCAGTCCGGTTGTCCGGAGATTTTTTCGCCAATAAGATGCTTTCGGTCAACCGTCACCGTACATTTTATTTTATCGTTTTCCAGGACAAACGATTGGAAAGCCGCCGCTTTTTCGATCCGGCAGGAAACATCCTGTGCCGAACCCGGTTTCGGCAAAAAACAGGAAAAATACAGCGCCGGCATTAAAATTGAGAAAACAGTTTTTCTGCCAAATGCAAAAGATTTTAAACACAGCATTTTTTTATCCTTTCATAGATTCAGGTAGTTTTTAATCGTACGTAACTGCTCAGGTATGCTCCATGAATTAGCTGTAATCACACTTCGACTTCGCACGGCATGGCTATTTAAGCCGGCCTGAGCCCTCCCTTCGACAAGTTTATCCTGACAGGATAAACTTGTCGAAGGCTTTTTGCCATTAAACGATAAGTATACTCGAGTAGTCACGATCACATCATCCTGTTTTTCATTTCAACTGAAAATAATATACAACCCAACCATGATCATTGTCAATACACTTGCAAACAGATAAGATTTTCCGTTTCTCTCATTCCGGTTTATTTCAGCCAGCGAAGGCAGCGTTTTTTCCGATCGCACCGGTTCTGTAAAGAAAGAGACGATGACCATAAAAAGGATAATACCAATCAGCATCAAAAACGCCAGGAACATAAAATTAAGCCGGTGTGGCCAGAAATTCTCCGGCCAGCCCAAACCCTGGGCTATCCCCAGCGCCACACAAACGGGACTGCCGAACCAGAGGGTCCATTCGGCGGCTCTGGCGGTGGTTCGTTTCCACAACACACCCATGAGAAACAGCGCGGTCAACGGCGGCGCAACGGCCGCAATCAATTGATTAATGGCGATAAATATTCCTTTGGGAAACTTGCCGATCATGGGCGACCAGATAATGGCAATCACCATACTCACGCCGGTGGCGATGCGGCCGATTAACAGAAGTTTCTCATGACTGGAATTGGGCAGCCATTTTTTAAAGATATCCAGTGTGAAGATAGTGCTGATGGCGTTCAGCGCAGAATCGATGGTGCTCAGCAGCGCCGCAATCAGCACGGCGATCATAATTCCCCGTATGCCTGCCGGCAGCCAGCTACTAACGATGGTGGTGTAAGCGTAATCGCCGTTGGCAAGGTTCGGATTGAGGGCAAAGAGGATCACACCGGGCAAAACAAAGATGAAAACCGGTAATATTTTCAAAAATGCCGCGAAAATAATACCGGTTTGCCCGTGGCGCAGATTTTTTGCACCCAACACCCGCTGCACCATCAATTGATCCGTGCACCAATACCAGATTCCCAAAACAGGATAACCAAAAATAATGGCGTACCAGGGCATTTCCGGATCCGAAGCGGGGCGCAGCATGACCCAGTAATTCGCCGGGACATGGGCAATCAGTTCATGAATGCCTCCTACTTTTGCCAGACCAATAATGGTGAGAGCAACCGAACCGGAAATCATGATGACAGCCTGAAATGTGTCGGTGATGACAATGGCGGCCAACCCGCCCACAATGGTGTAACTGGTTGCGATAACCGAGAGCGCCAGAATACAGGTTTGTAAACTCCAGCCTAAAAACAGATGGATGACCAAACCGCCGGCGTACAGAGATACACCCAGACGAATAAAGATGGTGGTGAGGACATTCAAATAGCTTAAAAAATCGCGGCAGCGGCTGCTGTATCTCCTCTCTAAAAATTCCGGCATGGTGCTGACCCGGGTAGCGAGATAGAAAGGGGCAAAAACGAACGCCAGAAGCAGCAGACTGCCGAAGGCCATCCACTCATAATTCCCATGCAGCAAACCGAACATATAACCTGCGCCCGCCAAACCGACCAGATGTTCGGCGGAAATATTGCTGGCAAAAATGGAGAAACCGATATTGGGCCATTTCAGATTACGGCCGGCAAGAAAGAAATCCTCATCGCCGTGGAGCTGCCGGCCGCGCATCATGCCGATGACAACTAAAATTAAAATGTACACACCAATAATGACAAAATCGATTTGGGCAAGGCTTTGGACATCCGGTTGCATGATCAATTTCCCTTCATAGAATGCCGGTTCGTTTTGATATTAAATTGTTCAATTGTAACTATTCAGGTGGCCCGCTGATATCGCTAAAAAACGCGAATCGTTAACTATTTTGTCCTATTCGTATGATTTCGTGTAATTCGCGGGCTGAATAGGCAAACGATTTTTTCAATTTCTCTGCGCCCTCCGCGTCTCTGCGTTAAAAAAACAGGCGCTTTAAAACGCAGAGACGCAGAGAGCGCAAAGGAAGCGGATTTGTTCAAAAAACTAAAGTATTACGGTATTGTCACTACTCAGGCAGCCCGCGAAAGACTCAAAAAAAAAACAGGAAAAAAGTTAGATGAGATCATTCGATTGTTTCGTGCGCTTTCTGCCTGTGTCAGACAGACGTGAGCTGAATAGTTACGTTCAATTGTTGTTTCTATCCGGGAAATATTGCATTAAGGAACAGGATTTAGTGTTTGAAGCGATACGCGAAGTTGCTACTCCCGCACGATTCAAACGGTCTGTCCGCAGCAGACAGGCCGATAAGAGCATTCGGAAATAATAACCGGTCTTCCTGGAAATTACGGTTTCTCAAAACATAAAGATGTTACAATAAGCGTAACTATTCAGGCAGGTTGAAGGGACATCCCCCGTACCCCCTCATGGCCCTCGCGGGGGAGGGTACAGGGGATGTAAAACACTTTCAATATAATCGTATTGTATACTGAATAGTTACCAATAACCTTCATATCAAATTTCTAATTTTTACTCGCAAAACTCGTTTTATTTTTATCGTCATTAAGAAGCTCCGAATGATAGCATCACTCACCGGAACCGACACCTACTCTGTATGAAAAACCTCCTTCATCTCCTGCCAGGTTCGGTGCTGTTGGTCATCCGAAACCGGTTTCATCAGTTGGGACAAACGAGCGTTCAGTTTTTTAAATGAATCGCCGGCTTCCAACCGTTTCATATCCAGTTTCAGATCATCCCCCACATATTCATAGTAAAAATAAACCTGATTCTCCTTAACATAAAATGAAAGATTCTGCAAGTTGGCCATGAGAATCATATTTACCAGATCAGAATCAATTTGCTGCAACGCCGATTTGAATTTTTGTACGTTCCCTTTCTGTAATGATCCCGTGTAAGCAAATCGTTTCGCCCGCTTACCGGAAACTTTGTTTTTATCCATCCGGTAGAGCAGTTCCATGGATGCCCACCATTCCCCCTCTTTCCGGTTTTCCAACGGCCGCTGCATGGGATCGGTTAATTTCCACCAATCTTTCGTCTCTTCATCCGCCATTGCGGCCATATCGGCGGCGTAATCGCTGCCGGTATATTCAAAATAGGAAAACAGAATCCCATCTCTCAGGAAAATGGAATAATTGTGAATATTACATTTACGCAGACGATGCAGCACACCCGGAAATACATGTTTGTGCAGAATAATGTAGCGTTCTTCATACTCATTTTTCAGACCGATCAGACTTCCCTGACGCAGAATTTGCGTCATTTTCTTCTCCTCTCCAATATTTTCATTTTCCCGGCATTGCCAGTAAAAAACAGCAGCGAGGGTAAAAATAAGAAAATAAACTATTCTTTTCGTTTTCATACTCTTTTTCCCTCCACCAATTCCTCATAAATTTTCCGGTAATCGTGCAGTTTCCGGTACAACTCTTTTAATTACCGGACAGAAGCGCAGTCTGTCTAATCTCATCCGTTGAATTCTTCGACAGCTTCAAACATGGCAATAATGTTTTCCGGTGGAACTTCCGGCAGGATATTGTGAACCGTATTGAATACAAACCCTCCGCCGGGCATAAAAATATCCAGACGCTTTTTCACATGTTCTTTCACCTCGTCCGGCGCAGCGCGGTTTAAAACAAAACGAGTATCGGCGCCGCCGCCCCAGAAAGTAATGTCCCGGCCAAATTCTTTCTTTAATTTTTCCGGTTCCATATCGGTACAGTTGGTCTGCACGGGATTAAGAATTTCATATCCCGCCTCAATCAGATCGGGAATCAGTTTATACACGGAACCGCAACTGTGTAAAAAAGTGCGCATACCGCTGTTTTTTTTCACATAATCGCACAACATTTTGTGGCGCGGTTTAAACAATTTCCGATAAATTTCCGGGGACATAAACGGCCCGCTGTCCATGCCCAGGTCGTCACCGAAACGGAGAATATCGGCAAGATCGCCAACCTCCCGACAGACTTTCTCCAGCGTGACCAGATGAATTTCCATCAGCGCATCCAACAGCGCTTCAACATGCTGCTGATCGGTGACCAGATCCATGAGAAAATTATCGATGCGGCGCAAAAAGGTGCCCCATTCGAACAAGTTGCAGCCGACGACAACCATCAGAGCACGATCTGTCCGGCGGCGCAGCGCCATTGTCCGTTCGCGCAATTGCTGCCAGAAATCCGGTTTTCCAGCATTGTCCCACGGACTGTGCACCAGCGCAGCCCAGAGAACTTTATTCATGGCATCGGGCAGATTTTTGAAATTAGGAGGATATTCGTCCAAATATGGAAAATAGGTTTGATCAAAAAAAGCGCCGCCGGCCGGCATTGTTGCGATAAGAGCGCCATTCGCTATATAAGCATGCCGGGAACCGTCTTTCTCTTGTTGCGGATGAAACCATTTGGGATACTGAGCCGTCTCCCCGTTCGCCATTTTTATATCGTACCAATCATCATCCGCAGTGTTGAACATCCTGCCCACATCTACAACATCGATACGAAAACGGTTCAATATTTCTTCTTCCGGCTGCGCCAGTTGCTGCACTACGTCATAAATGCGCGTGTGACCGCCGGCGATATGCAACTGTTTCTTCAGATTGCCGTAAGCCATGGCGGAAATTCCCGAACTGGGCGTCGCGCCTAAATCGACGGGAACCCGGTCAGGTTCCCGGTGATCAACTGCGGCTAAAATTCTTTCTCTTGAGTTCACAGATCAACACGTCCTTTTGGGAATATGTTCAAACTTTTCAGCGCCTTCAAACCTTCCTGATAGCAAAAACCTGGCAGGTTTTTTTTACTTACTAACTACTCAACAATGATCTCATCTGCAAACAGCCAGGCTTTTCTACCGGCGCCGGCATGCCACGGAGGACAGACGCCCCTGTTTTTCGCATGAACCCGGATAAAACGAACCACCGTTTCCGGAAATCCGGCGGTAAAATCCTTCTTAACAATTTCTGCCGCTTTCGGCGAAACGTCATTTTTGAGCGTGGCCAGTGTTTGAAAATGTTTGCCGTCAGCCGAAACAGAAAACTCCACAGTTAACGGTAAAAAAATCCACGAGCTTATATTCTGTAAAAATCCGGCGGTTATTTTTTGAATGGGCTGCAGTTTGCCGAGATCGATTTCGGCTATCAGATCGACGCCTTCAAAACCCTGCCACCTGCCATCGCGCATGGATTTGGAACCACGCAAGCCGTTTGTCAATCCGAACTGCCCCCCAGCGCGGTATTTTTTCTGATACGGAAAGGTTAGTTTCACCGGTCTGCCGATCGCTTTGTGCACAAAAAATTTTGTCTCCGTAACCGGTCCGAGCAACTTCCCAGCCAAAAAGGTTCCGGCTTTTAACACGCTGGTATTTATGAGGGCAAGCGGTTTGCTGTAAACCGGCGAGGTTGCCGAAGGCTCATTTCCATCCAGAGTAAAATGAATTTCCGGCTGACAGGTTTCCGTCTCCAGTTTCACCGTCAATTGATGAGTTCGATCATCAAACTGCGGCAGAACACGGACTGCATAGGCACTTTTGGCGTAATTAATGCCGGCATAATCGTAACGGCGGAACTGCTTTCTCATCCGGTTAGTAAAATCGTCCCAGTCTTTCAGCTCTTTCGCCGTCCAACCGACTTCGGCAATGGCAGCAATACGGGGAAATGTCATGTACTGCGCCTGTTCCGGCGTGGCAATATATTCCGTCCACAGGTTGGCCTGAGCGCCCAAAATATGTTTTGCTTCCGTCACGCTCAATGCCTGCGGAGTGGGTTCAAATGAATAGACTTTTTGCAACGGTAAAAACCCGCCGATTGCCGGCGGTTCGTTGTCCGGATCGCCCTGATAATAATCAAAATAACAGTGAGATGTGGGCGTCATCACCACATCATGATTCTGCTCTACTGCCTGGATGCCGCCTTTCATCCCGCGCCAGGACATTACAGTGGCATTGGGAGCCAGGCCGCCTTCCAGTATTTCATCCCAGCCGATGAGCCGTTTCCCTTTGGCATTGATAAATTTTTCCATCCTTTTGATAAAATAACTTTGCAGCTCCTTTTCATCCTTCAGCCCTTCGGCTTTGATGCGCGCCCGGCATTTGGGACATTTTTCCCATTCCTGCTTGTTCACTTCATCACCGCCGATATGAATATATTTTCCGGGAAACAGATCGATGACTTCGCTGAGAATATCCTGTAAAAATTTGTACGTGTCTTCATTGCCGGCACAGTAAACATCTTTAATGGGCCACACACCGCCGGGAGGTACCGTGAACGGGCCGCCGGTGCAGGAATATTGCGGATATGCGGACAGGGCCGCCAGACAATGACCGGGCATTTCAATTTCCGGCACTATGGTGACAAAACGGCTTTTGGCGTACGCCACAATTTCCCGGATATCATCCTGGGTGTAAAAACCGCCGTACGTGGCTTTCTCGCCCGGTTTTTGCGCTTCCCGGGCGTTCCAATTATAAGCCTCACGGTCCACCCGCCAGGCGCCAACTTTTGTCAATTTGGGATATGCTTTAATTTCGATGCGCCAGCCCTGGTCGTCGTTCAGATGCCAGTGAAAAGTGTTCATCTTGTGCATGGCCAGATAATCGATGTATTGTTTCACAAAATCCTTCGGAAAAAAATGACGGGAAACATCTAACATCATTCCCCGCCAGGAATAGCGAGGTTTATCGACCACTGTCACGGCTGGGATTACCCAGTTTACATCAGCAATCTTTTTACCGGCGTAAATTTGCGGCGGCAGTAATTGCAAAATGGTTTGAACCCCATAGAACAATCCGTTCGGTTTGTTCGCCGACAGTTTGATTCCACCTTTCTCCACTACTAACCGGTACCCTTCATTACCGAGTTTGGGATCCGAAATTTGATCAAAGAGAATACAATTCTCACCGTTTTCCGGAGAATACGCCACAAGCTGTAAATTGAAACCGGCGACCAGGCGAAAACGATCTGATAAATATCGGGCAACCTGCCGTATTTGCAAATCATTCTTGCCAATAATCAATTTCGTTTCGCCATCGACAACGAAAACGCCCGATCCTTTTTTCATCTGAAGCGGTTTTGGAATAATATCGATGCCTGCCATTTGGCTCTTAGCGCAACCGCTCAACGCAGCAATTCCAAATAAAATTATCATCAGCAATAACCTTTTCATTTATCCTCCTTAAAATTTTATTTTGCGCTTGTTTTTTTGATGAAGCTGTTTGGCAACGGATCAGGAAGAAAAGCAATGGTAACCAATCACAGGGATGTTCGCAATACCGCCTGAGGATAAACCCTCAGGCTCAAAAGTGGCAGGACGCTAAAGCGCCCTTTAGAGTGCTTCCATATTTAAGCCTGTTGCTTCAGCTTCAGGCGAGGGTTAATTTTTACTCCTGTGACCGGTTACAAGAAATGTTATAAAAATCATCGCATATTTTCAGAAAACAGCATACTCTTCGTCCTGCATCAAAACGATTTTTTCCAGTCCCAATCATGTTAACCCGGTTTGTAAATTTTTGAACCATGTACAGGCCGGCTCCCACCGGATTCGCCATTTTTCATGATCCGGTATAGCGGCATCCGGGACGCCGACGATGATGGCCATATTTTTATCCTCCCGTCGCAAAGAAAAATCGGTGTCAATGAGTTGTATCGGTTCTTGTGCGGATAAATTAGATTCCATCGCTTTCATCCCTCATTTTTCTCTGAATGATACCGCCGCCAACCACAATGTCATCATCATAAAAAACCACCGACTGGCCGGGGGTGACGGCTGCCTGTGGTATTTCAAATTTTACACGAACCGAGCCGTCTTCCCGGGGGAAAACCTGAGCGAAAGAACCTCTGTCCCGGTAGCGAATCTTGACAAAATAACGGGCCGGGACAGGCAATGTTTCTATGGCAATCCAATTTACCTGATCTGCAATTAATCCGCTGCCCGACAACTCCTCTTTGCCGCCGATGATAATTTGGTTCTCCTCCGGCCGGATATCCACTACATAAACCGGTTTTCCCATTGCAACTCCCAACCCTTTGCGCTGGCCAATGGTGTAATTGGGATAACCGTGATGTCGGCCAACCACGGTTCCGGTTGTGGTTACAATTTCGCCATCCCGGATTAGCCTTTCATTTTTACCGGCAGTACGTTCCCGGATCAATCGCCGGTAATCATTGTCGGGAACAAAGCAAATATCCTGACTCTCCCCTTTTGCCGCTGTTTTGAGCCCGAATTCCCCGGCAATCTTTCTGACCTCCGTTTTGGTGAGTTCACCCAGAGGAAACAGCGTTTTTTGCAAACTTTCCCGTGTCAGTCCCCACAGCGCATAAGACTGATCCTTTTCACGATACAGCCCTTTGCGCAAAATATATCGCTTCCGCCCGCTATGATATTCAATTCTTGCATAATGACCGGTGGCGATGAAATCCGCACCCAATTCCTCTGTTTTTTTCAGCAGTGTTTCCCATTTGATTTTGGTATTGCACAGCACGCAGGGATTGGGCGTACGGCCGCGGAGATATTCTGATACGAAATTGCTCACCACACATTCATTAAATTGCTGCTGAAAATCGAAAACATAATGTGGCATGCCCAGGGTTTGGCACACGGTTCGGGCGTCATTCATGGATTCAACGGAGCAGCAGGCAGAGTCGCCGCGGATGTTGCCGCCCACATCCTGAAATTCCCACAATTTCATGGTCGCGCCGATGACGCGGTACCCCTGCCGCACCAACAAGGCTGCGGCCACGGAGCTGTCCACACCGCCGCTCATGGCAACAACTACGGCAAGATTGTTTGGTTTGGATTTTTTCATTAATGACAGTTCAAATTTTTACTTAAGTTATCACTACAACGGCATTTTTTCATTCCGAGGACACTTTTTTCATTAATTATCCGATTAAATGAAAAGATATTTGCTCCGGTTTTTTAAACGGATACAGCTTTTTCCCTTTTGCGATCTCTCTGCGCTCTCAGCGTCCTCTGTGTTAAAAAAGAGAGCAAGAATTAAAACGATCGAGTTACACAGAGATTTTATTGTTTTTGGCTGATATCTGAATAGCTACCAATCTTAGTTCTATACCCGCCACAGTTCGACTCCGCTCACTATGGTTTCCTGTTTAAGCCGGTCTGAGTGGAGTCGAAGACTGATTTTTGTTTTAAATTTCAACCGGTCATTCATATTTTTAACCTGAATTGAGCGATTGTAGAGCAATTCGCTGAATCGCCAACAAGAATTCCGTTAAAAAGGAAAACCTGTTTGGTGACAATTATAAGCATAAAAACAAGAGAATCTCTCAATTCAGGTTTAATATAAATTTTAACTTTCAGCCGGTTATCGGTAATCATGGTGTAAACCTGTTCAAGCAAACGGATATGTTCTTCTGATTGGTCCAGGTCGCTGATAACGGTGCGGATTTCCTGCTGGCGACATCTTTTTCCATTTTCTTTTCAGCAGCGCCCGGCCGCTTTAATTTCTCCGGCCGTTCCTGAATCCGGTCTACCAAACGATAACTGCGGGCTAATTCCTCTACTGTCTGTCTGTTGGTTGTATTGCCAATCAATAGACGGATCTCGTTAATTAGTGTCTGTCCGAAAACTCGAGAAATATGTCATTCCGAGCGAAGTCCCGATGGTTTTTATCGGGACGAAGTCGAGGAATCTGTATGTTACAATAACTTAAAGGGTTAAACAGATTTCTCTCCGCCTTTTGTCGGATCGAAATGACAAAAAAGGGTATTTTCGGACAGACACTAATTAAATATTCGCCGTTTTCATCTTTTGCATCCAGTTTTTCCTGAATAGCTTTTAATCCGGAAAGAAAGAAATAGCCGACGGCGATTTTGGCTTTCACCGTGTGGGTCAACTGCGTGTTTATTTCATCAACAAGTAAACGGTTGCGGTTATCTATGATGGCAGACGGCATTATTTACCTTTCAATTTCTTTTTGGATTCAGGTTCAGCGAGATAGTTTTCTGAAGTAGAGACATTTTTGCCTGTTTCTGATTCCAATTTCTTTCTGGCATCACCGGCAATTTTTCCACCACGATTTGCGGCATCTTTGTTTTCTTCAAATCCCTGGGCGTCTTTGTTTCGTGTGATCTCTGTAGTCGCGGCTTCACCCAGCATCGAAAAGATTAACTCCAAATCATTAAAATGATCCCGAAGATTTTCTTTTTCAAGTCTTTTTAATTTTTTATATTCTGAAGGAGTTATTCCGAATGAGGCTTTGGATATTTCCGCCGTAAGAATAACATAGTCCCTTTGTTCTTTAACACCACGATTTTTCCATTCATCCGTGAGTTCTTCCCGAATAGCAATTCCACGCATCCGTTTTTCGACCCAATCGTCCGAATATCCTTTGGCTTTATATAGCGCACGGGTTCTTTTGGTTGCCAATTCAGGATCTTCAATTTCCTGAATACGTTCATAACCTACTTTTGCCAGCCAACGTTTGAAAGGTTCAGCTTTGGGTGATGGAATTGATTGGATGATTCGGAAAGCGTTTTCCGTATTCACAACATCTGTTAGGTATTTTTTCCCATCTGATGACTTTATTTTCAGTTGTCGACAAAATGTCGACAACTCTACACCCGAACCTTCTTTCTCACGTTTTTTGAGACGATACCAATAATCCCTTGGTTTTTTGCTATCTGTCAGGGCTTCTATTATATCAACGACTGAAAACCACCACTCGTTATCGTGTATGGTTTTCCGAATTTCTTTTCCCTTAAATAATGCTATTCTGGTTTCCATAATGTTTCTCCAACCACTTTATCAAACATGAACCTAAATTGAGCGATTCTCATGTCATTCAAGAGGAATCTTTTTAAATATTAGCTGACAACTAGCACAATATAAGTTACTCTTTTTTGATGACGTTAGTGATATAACACCCTCCCTGTGAATGTTTGTAAGGGAGGGTGTTATATCACTAATTAGTGTCTGTCCGAAAACCGGTAAAACTTGTCATTCCGAGCGGAGTCCCGATGGTTTTTATCGGGACGAAGTCGAGGAATCGGTATTCCTTATTCGTAAA
Source organism: uncultured Deferribacteres bacterium (assembly GCA_913009825.1). Lineage (GTDB taxonomy): Bacteria > Zhuqueibacterota > JdFR-76 > JdFR-76 > DREG01 > DREG01. Next base: position 13,965 of record CAJVYQ010000016.1, on the reverse strand, counting down.
TCTTTCCCCTTATTTCAACACCACCATCTTTTTCACATCCTGGAAATTTCCCATCTTAATTTTATAGAGATACAAACCGGAAGGCAGATCGGCGGCGTTAAATTTAACCTCGTATCTTCCGGGCGAATAGTTGTCATCAGTCAAAATTGAAACGGCGCTGCCGTGAATATCGTAAACGGTTAATTTTACCCGGCAGGATTTTGCCACACTGAATTCAATGGTTGTCTCCGGGTTGAAGGGATTGGGGTAATTTTGTTTCAGGGCAAATTTGGTTGGTAATTTGCTCCGTTCTGTTGTCACAGCGGTCGGAATTTGGATGTGAATATTGGCAACTCCTTTAATTTTACTCAGCGAATCCCGGGCAATAACCTGAAAATAGCCGGTATCTGAAGCGGCAGTATAAAGTCCACTGCTGTCGATGTCACCGCCGGTAGCGCTCCAGAGAGGTTGGAAAGATACGGGATTGCCAAGTGTATCCTCTCCCGCGGCAGTAAACTGCTGAATCTGACCAGGCTGCAGACTTACCGAATCGGGTGATACCTCGATTCGAACTAATGCTCCTGCTGTAACCGTGAACACACCATCCTGCGACAAAATGGGCAGCGAATCAGCATCGATAGTGACCGCAAGTGGATCAACAACGCCTAAGGGAGTGTCGCCCAATGGCGCTTGTCCGTTCACATCAAACAGAATTTCCAGCATGGCGCCGCTGCCCGGCGAAACGAGCTGTTGGGTGAGACGGTCTTCATTAAAATCGAAGAGCAGGATACGCAGCAGGCCGGGTTGAATTACTGATAAGGCCGGCATATCAATGGTAGTGTCGGAGAAAACCGCGGCAAAGCCGGATGTTCTTGCGGCAAGAGTAACCACGGTGGGTCGCAGTACGGTGCTGTCGTAGGAAACATCCATTTGCAAAAGCGCCACAGTTGAATCGTTAGTGAGATTTACTGCTACCCGGTTGGAGTCGCTTCCCACCGTTCCCGAAACGGCTGAAATGGAGAGTAGATTGTTCTCTGTAAAACTGTTCCCGATAAGACCCTCTAAATCTGTCCGGTTCCCGAGCTGCGAAGGGCTGGGATTTCCTGCGGCGGCGCGTTGGGCACCTGTTGCAATTGCATTCAGGATTTCCTGCAAATCCCGGCCGTCAACCCGCCCGTCGCCGTTTACGTCGAATTTTAAATCCTGGCTGTGGTTGAGTATCGCAGCCAAAGTTTCGCGCAAATCTTTTCCGTCAACCACTAAATCGTCATTCACGTCCGGTTTTATTACTTTAACCGTAGCCGTACCGGTGACCGTGCTGCCCGTAACGGAAGCCGTTACGGTGTAATCCCCCTCCATTGTCGCCTGGTAGTTTCCGGTTTGGTCAATAGTGCCGCCATCTGTAGACCAATTTGGGGTTATAGTTATTTCGTCGCCATTCTGATCATAACCCTTGGCGGTGAATTGTGTATGCTCCACTATCAGTATGCTCACAGAGCTTGGAGTTACATCTATTCGATCCAACTCTGAACCGATCGGCACTATTGTTATATCCGTCGAACCGTGAATAGTCGCTACAGGCGGCGGGCCTTCGTAACATATCACATATCCGGAGCCGGTTGAGTTCGCCATGTAGGTGTATTTACTGGGATCGTTCGGGTCGGGTATAATCGCACCGTTAGTGCCGTCACCTTCCCATTGAGGATCGCTTATTGGGACGGGGTCTCCATAAACATCGTAACCCTGAGCCGTGAATACGGTAGACTCTCCTACCTGAAGAGTGGGATTTGGGGGCGTAATTGCAATGCTCACTAACTGGGTGGCAATATTAATAACACCAATCGTCATCGGGTAAAAAAATGCAAAAACATGGATGCTCCCCTGCTTTACAATTAACGCTGAAATATGACCAGCGCTAACCCGCTCCGATAACTCGGTCCAGGAATCGCCGCCGTCTTCCGTTTCAAAAACCGTAGCAAAGGAAGCTGCTGAATTACCATGGACGGATAGAAATCCGTGAACAGGTGAAATGAAATTTATTGCGGAAATATCCCGTGACGGAGGCGCGTTTACAGAGCTCCAGTTTACACCGCCGTCGGTTGTCTTTAGAATCAGACCGTTTGGATTTACTTGTCCAACCACCCAGCCGGTATCCGGATTGACAAAAAACAGGTCTTCAAATTGACTGTTATTCGCCGGCGCCGGTTGCTTTGTCCAGGTACTCCCGCCGTCGTTGGTGGCGAAAACATAAGACAGCAAATGATTTGCATCGTAACCAATTGCCCAGCCGTGGTTTTCATCAGCAAAGAACACTTTTTTGAACCTGCCATCCTGTTGGATATGATTTACGCTGGTCCAGGTGGTTCCATCGCCGGTTTTCAGAATAAGTGTCTTGTCGTTCGTGTCAATTCCAACGGCAATGCCATTTGTCGCGCCGGTAAAAAAAACGTCCGACAAGCCGCCGCTGTTGCCCGGTGCGGTTTGCCGATTCCAGGCGCTGCCGCCATCTGTTGTTTTTAATATGATCGGCGGAATGCTGCCGTTATAGTCTTCGCCAACTGCGTAGCCAATGTTTGCATCCACAAAATAAACTCCGGAGAGACCACCGGAGATATTCGGAGACTGATCGATCCAGTCCTGCCCGCCGTTTTGTGTGGAGAGGATCGCGGTTGTGTCATAGTCAGAGCCAACGACCCAGCCGGTATCTTTATCAAGAAAATAAAAATCCTCGATATCGCCATTGTTGAGCGGAATGGAGTGGAAGGTCCAGGAAGAGTCCTGGGCGAAAAGAAAGTTAACCGGGGCGCTGAAAAAAATAATGAAAAAAATTACAGAAAGAACAGGACGGACGGAAAACAACCTTTTTTATGATCATTTTTGGCTCTCCCTATTTTTGATTGTTCTTTAGAAGCTAACCTTTTTTAAAAAGGTTAGCTTCTATTTCCCGAAATTTATTCTGAAAAAACAGGATGTCTATTGGGGGTGTAAAAATAACATGATACTATTTCCGTACAAATGAAAGGAAATATTCATTTGTGAAACCCTTTAAGGGTTTGTGAATTACATTGCATTTTTTACCCGGGGATGCTGCGCAGCCCCGGGCTGTGTTGTGTAACACCTTCGCCGTCAGGAGAATTAAAATCGAATTGCGGGTCGATTTGCTGAATCAATTTACATTATGAAATAGGGATAACTAATTTTTTTATAATAATCATCAAGCGCCGCCTTTAAGCCATTTTCAGCTAAAAGCGAGCAGTGCAATTTCACTTTTGGCAAGCCATCTAATTCTTCTGCAACATCTTTATTGGTAATTTTTACGGTTTCTTTCAGGGGCTTGCCTTTCACCGGTTCGGTAACCATACTACTGGCGGCAATAGCCGCGCCGCCGCCGAATGTTTTAAATTTAATATCGGTTATTACACCTTCTTCCACACGAATGGTAATCCGCATCATATCACCGCAGGTGGGATTGTCCACTTCACCTACACCATCCGGATTTTCTATTTCACCCACATTGCACGGATTAGTGAAATGATCCATCACTTTCCGGCTATACACTTTCAAAAGCCTCCGTATCGAACGATTTCGGGTAACTATTCAGGTATGTTCTATAATACTAACCGGTTTCACGCTTCGACTTCGCTCAGCATGGCTATTAAGCCAGCCCGAGCCCTTCGACAAGTTTATCCTGAGCTTGTCGAAGGGCTCAGGATAAACTCAGTCGAAGGCTGATCATCCATCTGGAAATCGACATATCTGAATAGTTACGATTTTTGTAACATTTTAATGCTATCCGGTATTCATTCAGACACCGAAGGTTTCAATCGCCAACAAATTACTTCTTCTTTGAATCGATCGGGTTGCCATCCGGCTGTCATGACACAGGAGCCATAGCTCTGAGCCGCTCAACAATTTCACTCAACGCATCCACTGTATAATCGATATCATCTTCCGTATTGGAACGCCCCAAAGAAAATCGTAAAGTTCCGTTCAATAATTCCGGTGCCAGCCGAATGGATTGCAAAACATGCGAAGGTTTGTTACTGCCGGAAGAACAAGCTGAACCGCTGGAAGCGGCAATTCCTTTCATATCCAGTGAAATGAGTAGTGATTCGCCTTCAACACCCTTGAAGGACATGTTCAATATGCCGGGAATTTTTTCTGTAGGATGGCCGTTTTGAATCACATCCGGAATCGAAGTCTCTATCTTATTCCAAAAATATTCCCGGAGGACAGTGAGTCGTGCCGCTTCTTCGGTCATCACGTTCTCACAAATTTCCACAGCTTTGTCGAAACCGACAATTCCCGCTACATTTTCCGTTCCGGCGCGCCGGTTGCGCTCGTGAGCGGCGCCGTGGATCAGTTTGTCAATTTGGGTCCCTTCCTTTATAAACAGAATTCCCACTCCTTTGGGGCCATATATTTTATGTGAAGAAGCGGACAACAGATCAATATTCATGGCTACAACATCAATGGGTAATTTCCCAAATGCCTGCACGGCATCCGTATGAAACAGAATGCCATGATTCTGAGCGATCGCACCGATTTCTCCGATTGGGTTCATCGTGCCAAGTTCATTATTTACATGCATCACCGAAATCAGGAATGTTTCCGGGCGAATGGCATCTTCCACCTGATGCGGATGGATCAAACCATATTTATCCGGTTGCAGGTATGTAACACTGATTCCGTTCTGTTCCAGATAATTTGCAGTTTCAATGATAGCCGGATGCTCAATCGATGTAGTGATAATATGCTTCCCCCTTCCGCTGTATGCAGAAGTAAGACCCTGTAAAGCAAAATTATCTGCCTCGCTACCGCCGCTCAAAAATGTGATCTCTGAACTTTTTGCACCAATGAAACCGGCAACTCTTTCGCGGGCTTCCTCAACAACATTGCGAGCTTCCTGCCCGAACTGATGAATACTCGACGCATTGCCAAATTTTTCCCTGAAATACGGTAACATTGTTTCCAGAACAGCACCATCGACCGGAGTTGTTGCGCTGTGATCCATATAAATTTCACGCACGAACGTTCTCCTTCTTTTTCCTCACTTTCTCTGCCTGTATTGAGCGATTCTCCGCTTATTAAGTTTGTTGCTGTTACCGGACAAGTTTCATTTATTTATGAAAATCCGGTTGGCGATTCAGCGAATTGCCCTGCAATCGATCGATTCAGGTTACACATAAATTATTGAAACAAGAGACAATATAGCATGATTATTCTATAAAATCAATGATTTTGGCGGAAAGAAAACAGGTATTCGGTTTAGTTTGAGGACAAAAGGACAGGCAGTTTTTTTACCGGGTTTAAAAAGCTAACCTTCTTTTAGAAGGTTAGCTTCTGACATCACAGACGAAATCCAACGGAAATGCGATTGAGCCGGCCAATTGCACCCGCGGAAGTAAGCGCATAATCAAAACTGAAACGCTGCCAAAACGTATTTTTAAACTGCACGGCATTGGCCAGTGTTATACCGATGCCGATAGAGACACCGGCAAACTGGCTGCCGCTGCGGATTTTTTGATCCTTGCCGATTGAATTGTAACCCAGACGTAAAAACAGGAACGGAGTTACCGTAAATTCGCCGCCTACAATAAAATGGAATTTCTCATTTTGATATTGGAATCCTTCCACACTGAGCAGCAAAGGTAAATGAGCCAATTTTTTACTAAAACCAAGCCGGTAATTCATCGGCAAGTCATCTTTGGTTTCGATAAATGCGCTGGTTACGGTGCCAAAATTAAATACGCCAAAACCGATCTGCAAATCCTGGTTGGGAAAGCGATAAATCAGGCCAAAATCACCAGCGATCGCAGTCGATGTATAACCGGCTAAAGTTGAATGGATAAATTTTAAACTGACACCCAGATAAAAATCTTCACTGAATTTGAACGCATAATCACCCATCACAAGCAGATCGCCGGCGCTGAATTTACCGACCTCATTTCCAGCTTCATCTGTCTCCGTAAAATCGCCGTAACTTTGAAAATGGGCACCGATACCGAAATGGCCGTACTTCTCCAGCCGGCGGCTGTACGCCAAAAATCCGGATTGAAAATCTAGAAAACTGTTCAGATATGAAAAAGTCAGCTGCTGTGAATTCAGCGATGCCAACGCGGCGGGATTATAATAGACGGAATGGACATCTCCGGTGATACTTAAAAAAGCGCCTCCCATAGCAGCAGGCCTGGCGCCAACATAGGTGCGTAAAAACTCATAACCCGGCTGTCCGGCCATTCCGCCGGCGGCATGTCCCATTATGCCCAGTAGTACAAAAAAAGAAATAAATCTGATTCGCATTCTTTCCTCTCAGCATCCGGTTCTTTTCATTCGGTAAATCTTAAATATTCAAGCAGACAGAGGAGACACTCCCCGTGCACGGGGAGTGTAAAACAACTTTCATAACCACTATGTCTTACCGAACCATTCAAATTAACAATGAAATTATTTAAATTCAACATAATTATATGAGTTTGTTGATTTAATGCAAAAAACTTCCAAAGTTTTTGATCAATTCTGCAAAATGTGATTTATATTTTTAGAACATACAATATGTTGACAAACGCCCCGGGGGAAACTTTGGAAGTTTAATTAATCAACAGAATCATTATATGAAGTATGATTTTTATTTGCCGGGTCATTATTCATGAGAAAGAGACGGCGACTTACAACTAACTCAAAATAGCCGAAGATTACGGCAATTCCCTGAATATTTTGTCACTTCCTCCTCCTCAATCATAAAAAACCATTGTTGGCAAATTTGTCGAATCAGGCAGGTAGATTTTGATTCCCCGGAATGATAGCGTCTGACTGTTAACTTGTTCAGGCGACAAGTTCCTGCAAGGAGATATCCAACCGGTCAATCCGGTAGCGGAATTTTCCCCTGGTCATCCGCAACAATCGGGCCGCTTTACTTAAATTCCCCTCTGCTTTATCGATGGCGCTCAGGATAATATCTTTTTCAATCTCCTCCAAAGAGATCCCTTCATCGGGGATATCAAAACGATTGAAATGATTGAGAATTTTCGGTTCCTCTTTCTGTGGTTTTATCTCTGTTTTTTTGTGAGAGCCGTTATTCCGGTTTGAATCCAGCGACAGATGAACATCCTCAATCCAATCATCTGTTTCCACCAGCACAGCTCGTTCGATGGCATTCTTCAACTGTCTCACATTCCCCGGCCAGTGATATTCTGCCGACAAAGCTTTTGCCGATGGTGTCAATCCCCTTACTTGCCTGTCATACTCCTTATTAAATTGGTCGATGAAATAGTTCGCCAGGACAAAAATATCATCGCCCCGTTCCCGCAACGGCGGAATTCTGATTTGAAAAACGTTTAACCGGTAATATAGATCTTCGCGAAATTTTCCATTTTTTACCGCTTCTTCCATATTCACATTTGTGGCAGCCACAATGCGTGTTGAAATCTGCACTTCATTCAATCCGCCGATGCGGCGGAATTTTTTATTCTCCACCGCTTTTAACAGTTTCATCTGAAAATTTGTCGTGGTATTGCCGATTTCATCAAGGAAGATGGTGCCGCCGTTGGCCAATTCAAACAGCCCCTGTTTACGCAAATGTGCGCCGGTAAAGGCGCCTTTTTCATAACCGAACAGCTCCGATTCCAACAATGTTTCCGGGATGGCGCCACAATTGATATCAACAAACGGTTGATTGGAGATAGGACTGAAGTTATGCAGCAACCTGGCGAACAGCTCTTTACCCGTACCGCTCTCTCCGGTAATGAGGGTCGTAAAAGAGGCGCCTTTGGCAATTTTTTTCGATTGAGCAATCACTGCTTTAATCTGTGGCGATTCGCCGACAATGGTTTCTTCAAATTTTGTTGTTTTGTTTTGTGGACGATACATTTGCCTTCGGTTTTATCCTTTTATGATTCTATGCCTAAGTATTAATATCGGAATTTTGTCCATTTTTCTTAATGCAAAGCACGCCTCATTTTCTGATCCCCATACTCTCCCGCAATCCTTCGCCGATCAGGTTGAAGCTCAAAACAGTCAACACAATGAATAGACCGGGGATGGCGGCCACCCACCAGGCCTGCAATAAAACATCTCTGCCATCATTGATGATACTGCCCCAACTGGCCATTGGCGGCTGCACCCCAATCCCCAGAAAACTGAGCGCTGATTCCAACAGGATCATTTCCCCAACCTTCAGCGGCGCCGAGACAAAAATGGGATTTAAGCTGTTGGGCAAAATATGTTTCAGTAAAACCTGCATATCGGAGATTCCCAACCCTTTTGCGGCCAGAACAAATTCCCGGGATTTGAGAGAAAGCACCTCCGCCCGAACCAACCTGGCTGTTTCCATCCAACTGGTAACGCTCAACAGCACAATTAAAATGAACGGATTAGGCCGAAAAAGCGCCACTACGGTCATAATCAAAAAAATAGCCGGGAACGCCAGCCAGAAATCGAGGAAACGCATCATAACGGCATCGACTATGCCGCCGTAATAGCCGGCAATCATTCCGTACATAAGACCGATGCTCAGGGCAAGGAGGACCACACTCAAAGCAATGGTTAGTGAAATCCGGCCGCCGTAAAGCACACGACTGAAAAGATCCCGGCCAAATTTATCCGTGCCGAAATAATGCTGCAACGACGGTTTTTGATACCGTTCTGTTACCAGATTGCCCTGAACATCGGGCTGGTAACCGGTCAGGTAAGCGCTGAAAGTTGTGGCTATCCCTAATAATAAAATGAATGACAGACAAATCAGAGCCGGCTTTTGTTTTTTAAATTGTCGCCAGAATCTTCTCTTAAAAAAAACGGTTTCTTTTGTTCTGCCTGCCCACATCATTTAACCGATTCCTCCCATTCTTATCCTGGGATCAACATAAAAATATAGAATATCCGAAATCAGATTGCCGATCACGATGGTTAGTGCGGCGATAAAATTGGTTGCCAGAATCAGCGGAAAATCATGGGCAAAAATGGCATTCACCGTAACCCTGCCCATTCCCGGCCAGGCAAAAACATTTTCGATGATCACCGAACCACCCAGCAAAAAGGGCAAATACAAACCCAGCAGCGTAACCAGGGGCAACAGAGCATTTTTTAACGCATAGAGAAACAGAATTTTATTCCGGGGCAGGCCGTAGGCCCGGGCGGTTCGGATGTAATCCTGGCCCAACACGTCCAGTAAACTGCCACGGACAAAGCGGGTTGTGATAGCGATGAATGGCAGGGAAAGAATGAAAGCAGGCAAAATCAGATGTTTTATCCGATCGAAAACCTGCTGCACGATTCCACCGGTCAGAATAATGGATTTCATTTGACCCGATGGCAGCCAGCCCAGTTTCAGGGAAAACAAGGAGATCAACATCAGCGCCAGCCAAAAACCGGGCAGAGAATAGAAAAAAAGCAGCAGGGAATTGATGCTTTGGTCTGATCGCGTATTGTGCCGGATCGCTGCATACATCCCCAAACAAACCCCAACAATCAGTTGAAAAACGAAGACAATGACGGTTAATTGCAGTGTATTCCAAGTCGCTTCACCAATAACGCTGCTCACCGCTCTTTTATGAGAAAACGAAATGCCGAAATTCCCCGTGGTAAATTCCTTTAACCAGATAATATATTGCTGCAACAGCGGTTTTTCCAATCCCATCTGCCGGCGTATTGTTGCAACGGTTTTGGCATCGATCTCCGGCCGGATGTAAATGGAGGCAGGGTCTCCGGGAGCCAGATGGATGATGATGAAGGTCAGGGTCAAAATACCCAACACAATCACCAGCGACCAAAAGATTCTTTTACCAATATATCCAATCATGATGCATCTCACATTCCGGCTGCTACCGCTGCCGGCTGTTCCGCTGTTTCCTGCTGAAAAAAATGACATGCAGCACGATGCCCCGGTGACATCTGTTTGAATAGCGGTATCTTATGCCGGCAATATTCCGTTGCTTCCTGACAACGAGGGGCAAAATCACAAGATGAATCCGTTTCAGGGAAAGAAAGATGTTCTTCTGTTACAGCAGAGGTTTTGTTCTTTCGGAAATGGATCGAATGCAGCAGCATTTTTGTGTACGGATGCCTCGCCTCACCATAAATATCGCTCCGGCTGCCCAATTCAATAATCCTGCCTTTGTACATTACGGCTATACGATCCGCTACCCGGTGCACGGCGCCCAAATCATGAGAGATAAAAAGCAGGGTTAATCCCAGCTTCTCTTTCAGATTGATAAGAAGGTTCAGAATGTCCTGTTTCACGACGGCATCCAGACTGGAGGTTGGTTCGTCTGCAATCAGGAATTCCGGCGTCACTGCCAGCGCCCGGGCAACCAGTAAGCGCTGTTGTTCCCCGCCGCTTAACTCGTGAGGGTACCGGGTCAGATAGTTTTCATGCAGATGAACCAATTCGAGCATCTCCCGGGTACGCACAGTCCGATCTTCTTTTCCGAGGTTGCGGTTCATTTTAATTGCTTCCGATAACACAGCGGCTACGGTTTGCCGGGGATCGAACGCCCGGTCCGGATGCTGAAAAATCATCTGGAAATGGCGACGGTACGGCCGAAACTGTTTCCGATTTAACCGAAGCAGATCCTTTCCCCTATAAATGATTTCACCGGAAGATGGTTCCACAAGCCGCAGGACCGCCCGCGCCAGCGTGGTTTTTCCGCTGCCGGATTCCCCTACCAATGCCAATATTTCACCTTGTAAAACATCCAGAGAAACACTCCTGACAACTTTTTTCTCTGCTTTCCGCGAACGGCTAAACAGATTCTTTTCGCTGTACGTTTTGGACAGATGTTTTATTTTTAACAGAATCATTTTACAATATACCGGCCGTAATTTCAAAATATCATTAAGAACACAATTAGGCTAAAACCTCAAATATTAGGCATCCGTCGTCAGCTACGATAAAGATCGTGATTATGAAATAGTTTTCCCTTTTTCATTACCACGAGCTTTCCCCGTAGGGATGGCTTCGCCAAGCTCGTAGTAGATTAGTAATCGCTGTTCTCCGGGCTTTAGCCCAAAAAACAGCAGGCAATTATAGAACTGTCACTCCCGAATGATCCTATCGGCCTGCCTGCACAGGCAGGCCGCTTAAAGCTTGCGGGAATGACAACTTGGTGTGTCGCTTCAAAAAACTACGCTGTTACGGTTTAAGAAAACCGGGTTTACAGCAAATCAAATCGATAACTTTCTCTAAACAAGAACAGACGGACTGAATTCCGGTATCGACATTAACAACAACCGGGTGTATTCATTCCGGGGCTGCTCCAGCAATTGTCGTGTACTATTCTCCTCTACAAAGGCGCCATCTTTCATCACGGCAATCCGGTCGGACAACTCAGAAACCACCGACAGATCGTGGCTGATCAGCAGCAGGGAAAAACCGTATTTTTCCCGGAGACTGACGATAAGCCGCAAAATCGTTGCTTGTGTGGTCACATCGAGGGCTGTGGTCGGTTCATCTGCAATAATCAATTCCGGCCGACAACTTAGCGCCATGGCGATCATCACCCGCTGCGCCATGCCACCGCTCAATTGGTGGGAATAGGCCCGATAAACCTCACCGGCATCGTGGAAACCGACCCGCCGTAACAAAGTTAAAATTTCCCCTTCCGCTTCAGCAGATGAGATTGCAGCATGAGTCTGCAGTACATCTCTCATCTGGCGGCCGATGCGAAAAACAGGGTTGAGAGCGGAAAGCGGATTTTGGAAAATCATCGCAACCTTTTTGCCCCGAATTCCAGCGTAAGTAAACGTCCCTTTGCGGGATAACTCGCGGCCGGCGTAGCATATTTTGCCGCCGGTCATCTCCGCCTGAGCGGGCAGCAGATCCAGAACGGATAGCGCCGTCAGTGTTTTGCCCGATCCGGATTCCCCCACAATAGCAAATATTTCTCCCCTGAAAAGGCGAAAACCGACTTTTTTCACGGCAAAAAAATTAGCATCCGGCTGGCTCACCTGAATGCTGAGATTATTTACTTCCAGCAGCGGTTCATCAGAGTGGAGTATCTTGCCAATCATTTTTGTTGATGAATCGGTTCGTTTAATCGGTTGAAATTTTTGCTTCATACCAGTTTTCCAATCCGTAAAACATGCTCAACGGAATCGGTGTTACATTTTTAAATTTTGAATTAACCGCGACAATTTTATCCAGCCAGAACAAAAAAGTGTACGGCTGATCCCGATAAATTTCATCCTGCATGGTTTTCCAGATTTTTGCCGCTTTTTGCCGGTTCATCTCTTCCCTGCCGGCCTCGATCAGTTGATCCACCTGCGGATTGTTGTAACCGATGTAATTGAATAAGTTTGTTGCGGTAGAATGAAAAATCGGCGTTGGATCCACATTGAACGAAGTGCTCCAACCGCCGATATAAGCATCAAATTCTTTCCGGCGTAATTTATCCATGAACGCTGTCCATTCCAGACTGCGGATGTCCACTTTCACGCCTATCTTTTTTAACTGATCCTGCACAATCACGGCCAGGTCGGCCTTTATCTGGTTGCCGGCATTGGTTCGCAAAACAAATTTAAAATCACGACCGTCTTTATCCAGCCAGCCGTCGCCGTCATGATCCTTCCATCCGGCGTTTGCCAGCAGATTTTTTGCCCCGGCCACATTAAATGGAATTGGGGGAATGCTATCATTATAAGCCCAGGAAACTATGGGTGGAACCGGCCCGGTACACGGTTTGCCATATCCTTGTAATGTCGCTTCAATCAAACCATTCCTGTCGATGGCCATGGTTAAAGCTCTTCTTACTTGTTTTTCTTTAAAAAGAGGATTTTTTTCATTGTAACCGATGTAATAATAGGTCCTTCCGGAAACACGATAAAGGGCTATATCAGGATTGGAGCTTTGCAAATCCGCTACATGGTCTGGATTCACTCCGGCCATCATATCGATTTCACCGTTTTTCAACTGCAACAAAAGACTGGTTTTATCGGGTACAATTTTAAAAATAACCCGTTCCAGATTGGGCTTTTTGCCGAAATAGTTCTTGTTGCGCACCAATTCTATGAATTGATTTTTTACCCGGCGTTTTAAAATGAAGGGACCGGATGAGACCGGTTTCTGTCCAAATGTGTGGCTGCGGATTTCTTTCCGGTCAACATGTTCAAAAATATGTTTCGGCACAATTTCACCGGCAGTATCAAAAATCTGATCGGGGTAAGCTTTGGCAAATTCAAATTTTACCATAAATGGCGAAACGATTTCTACATTTTTTATGTAATCCATCACCCAGCTATTTGGGCTGGCAACCAGAGTATCGGCCAACAGATCAAATGTAAACTTAACATCGGCGGCAGTAATCTGCACCCCGTCGGACCACCAGGCATCGCGGCGCAGGTTGTAGGTCACGGAGAGAAAATCCGGCGAGTGTTCCCAGGTCTCCGCCAACTCGCCGACAAATTCGGAACGGTCGTTCAGGTCGGCAAGCCCCAGGAGCAACAGATGGGTTATTTCCTTCGCCATGCTGGACTCGCCAAACAAGGGGTTAAAGGAATCCACATCGTTGGTGATGCCGACAATCAGCGTGCCGCCTCCGGATGATGCAACTGCCTCATCGCCGGGTTCATTTTTCATAATCACAACGGCAAATACCGAGACGAGCAAAACGAAGCTGAGAATAAAGATAAAAACCTTTTTCATCTGTTTTATCCCAATTTGTTGATGCCTGTAACTACTCCGGTAGTCCACAAAACATTTCTAATAACACGAACCTAAAATGAGCGATTCTCTTGTTTTTTTACTGAACAGATTTTCATTTTTTAATGTAAATCCGGTTGGCGATTCAGCGAATCGCCCTGCAATCGCTCAGTTCAGGACAAAAAAAATATGAACAACCGGTTAAAATTAATTAATTGTAACTATTCAGGTTGCCCGCTAATATCGCTAAAAAACGAGAATCGTTAACTATTTTGTCCTATTCGTATGATTTCGTGTAATTCGCGTGCTGAACAGGCAGACGATTTTTTCAATTTCTCTGCGCCCTCCGCGTC
>CAJVYQ010000015.1 GCA_913009825.1 uncultured Deferribacteres bacterium | reverse complement strand
CTTTCGCGGGCTGCCTGAGTAGTGACAATACCGTAACACTTTAGTTTTTTGAACAAATCCGCTTCCTTTGCGTTCTCTGCGTCTCTGCGTTTTAAAGCGCCTGTTTTTTTAACGCAGAGACGCGGAGGGCGCAGAGAAATTGAAAAAATCGTCTGCCTGTTCAGCACGCGAATTACACGAATCATACGAATAGGACAAAATAGTTAACGATTCTCGTTTTTTAGCGATATTAGCGGGCAACCTGAATAGTTACCTTTAATTTTAATGATCTGTGACTTGGATGCATTCTTCTTTTGTTATGGATACCAATTCGATGGAATCACCAATTTTTATACTTCCACCCTGCAAAACTCGTGCAAAAATGCCTTTTTTGGGCATGATACAATCGCCTGTTTGCGTTTTAATTGCACAAGCTTTGTGGCATTCTTTGCCAATCTGGGTAACCTTCAGCAGCGCAGAACCAGCCAACAATAAATGGTCACCAATTTTTAGTCGATGCAAATAAAAACCGCGTGTGACTATATTTTCTGCAAAGGCGCCGGGCGTTAAAGCGGGAAGAATGTTTTTCATTCGGTCAATACTTTCACCGGCAAGGAGGGAAACCTGGCGGTGCCAGTTACCGGCGTGGGCATCGCCGACAATTCCCCAATTGCTTTTTATTTCCGCTTTTTCTACTGATTTTTTTACCGTTCCCTTGCGCCTGCTAACACAAATATTTTCTATGGTGCCAATCATTTTCTTCTCCATGGGTATAAAAACACTTGAACTGAATCACCGGCCGATTTGGTTTCTTGCGGCCGAAACAAAATAAAACCGTCGGCCTGAACCAACGATGTAAGCATGTGTGAACCTTGCGCTGATAAAGGAATGATTCGAGGTTGTTCTTCTCCTCTTTCAGTAATTTGCACTCGTAAAAAGAGAGTACGTCTTCCTTTATTCACGGCTTCGTGAATTAAAATTCCTGAGGTTTTCTGCCAGTGAAATTCACTCCCTTGCAGCCGCTGTAACACCGGATGAATGTAATAAGCAAAACAATTTAAAGCGGAAACAGGATTTCCGGGCAGCCCAAAAAAAAGAACGCCATTTTTATGGGCAAGAAACAACGGTTTCCCCGGTTTCTGGTTGACGCGCCAAAAGAGCGGCTCAAACTGTTCAAGTCTTGCGGCCTCTTTTACCAGATCGTGCGGGCCAACAGAAACGCCTCCGGAAACGACTAAGATTTGTGCATCTTTCGCGCGGTTCCGAATTTTTTCCTGAATCGAAGATAAATCATCCGAACACTGTTCAATTGCGATCACATCACCGCCGGAAAATTTTACGGCGGAACTCAACATAGCGCCATTGGAATCACGAATTTGCCAGGGAGCGATTTCTGTGGAATTGGCAACAAGCTCTGTTCCGGTCACAATAACGGCAACTTTTGGGCGTTTGAAAACCGGCACATTCTCGATGCCAAGCGCAGTGAGTAGCCCAATTACGGATGGAGTTATCCGATTTTCTTTTTCTAACACAACCGTTCCGGTCTGGAATTCCTCACCTTGAAAACGAACATGCTGATTCTTTTTAGAAACATTCAGCACTCGAATCATGTCATCATTTTCTTCCGCTTCCTCTATTGGAACAACCGAATCTGTACCTTCTGGCATCAGCGCTCCGGTATTAATCCGAACCGCTGTTCCGCCCGGTACTTTTTCTGAAAAAGGAATTCCCGCGCAACTTTCCCCTGCTATCGGCAGTTGAACATTCCCGCCGACTTTCACAGAGATTACGTCCTGCCAGCACACGGCAAAACCGTCCATGGCGCTGTTGGTATAACGCGGCGAGGGTTCCGGAGCAGGGATATCTTCTGCGATTATCCTGCCCAGAGATTGAGTAACAGCCACAGTTTCAAATTCTATTTCAGGTAGATTGGCCCGAATAATATTTATTGCTTCCTTAATTGAAATCATAAAATCACCTTTTGGGTTACATGGAAAAACAAAGAGATAACAGAATTGTCTTTGCCTGCAACCCAAATAACTCAACGCAGAGGCGCCGAGACCGCTGAATAAAAAAAATGGGTGAACAATTTTGTTGTCTGAGATTGACCTTTTTTTTCTAAAAAACAAAAATGCTCTTAATGTCCTCCGCCCCACAACATGGGGTAAGCATGCAGTAAACCGGGAAAGAGAGCTTCTAAACTCTCTTTTGCACCGCGTGAGCTGCCGGGAAGATTAATAATTAATGATTTTCCCCGAATACCGCATACCTCCCGGGACAACATGGCGTACGGTGTGCGCTCCTTACCATGTTTGCGAATGGCTTCTGCAATCCCTGGCGCTTCTTTCTCGATTACAACCTTAGTGGCTTCCGGAGTGATATCTTTAGGCCCAAAGCCCGTGCCGCCGGTTGTAAAAATCAAATCCATCTTTTCCCGGTCAACTAACGCCTTTAATCGTTTCTGAATTTTTTCCTGATCATCCGGCAATATTTCATAAACGCTCACCGTTACAGGTTGATTGTTTAAAAACTGTTGAATAATTTTACCGGATTTATCTTCCCGCTTTCCTGCATAAGTTGAATCGGAAATCACCAGAACAGCTGTCTGAAGAGGGCGGGCGAAACTTTCTGAAAAACTACTTTTACCGCCTTTTTTCTTAACTAATTTTATTTCTGCCATTTTCATTTCCGAATCCAATGGTTTTAACATATCGTAGGCATTCAGCAGTGCGGCGGCAACCGCGGTTAAGGCTTCCATTTCCACTCCGGTTTTCCAGACAGAACGCACCTCGGCCGTGACCAGGATGTGATCTTCGCCCGGTGTAACTTGCACTTCAATCCAATCGATTGGAATTGGATGGCAAAACACAATCCAATCCGTTGTCTTTTTAGCTGCAGCAATTCCAGCAGCTCGAACCACCTCCAAAACATCGCCTTTGGGAACCTGACGATTCTTCACCTGAAGAATGGTTTCCGGTTTTGCGAAGAGCTTCCCTTCTGCTTTGGCATATCGTAGTGTGTTGAATTTTGGACTTACATCAATCATTTTATCTTTCCGTTTAATTATCTCCTGAATTGAGCGATTCTCATGTCATTCCGTAGGAATCTTGTTGGTTTAGTGCACAGAACTAACAAGATTCTTTCCCGCCTGCGGTCGGGCAGGCAGAATGACAAAACTCTTTTGGTGGTTGTTTCAAACTAAGAATCGCTCAATTTAGGTATCTAAAAATAGTTTTTTCTCTTTCACATTTCTTGTTATGGCCTAACCACAAAACATCTCTTATTTACAAAATTAAGTGTGTATTCCAATCCTAAACCGGCAAGCAAAGCAATTGTAAGGTTGCGGGTAAAAAATGATATTGCTCCCACGGTAACTGCTACCATCAGTTCAATTCTGCCGGGGAGTTTTTTTACCAGCGCCATTAAACTCCAGCTTGTAAACAATAACATTGCCCCTAAAATTGGAATTGGAATATAAAACAAAAATTCAGCCAGCGGGTTTATTAAAGCAACGATTATAAGCAGACTGCCGATAATAATGGTTGAACCACCGGTCTTTGCCCCAAATTTAGCATGTGCGGCAATTCCACCTGCCCCGTGACAAATGGGAAAGCCGCCCAAAAGTCCGATAACAATGTTACTCAAACCGATTGAAAAGCCAAGTCGTGAAGAGCTTACACGTTTGGCCTGCTCGCGCCAGAATGAATGACAGGCATCATTGGCCGCAAAAACGGCATTCCCCAGCGTAAGCGGCAATTGTGGAATCATCAGATAGATTAATCCTGCAAAAAGAAAATCAAATTGGGGAATTTGCAAATGGAACGCCCTGCCGTCTACCCAACTATGCGCCGGCGCCAAACCAAGAAAACCGGTCACTCCAATACTTGCGGCGATCACAAAGATGGAAACCGGGATTTTCCGGATGAATTGCATAACAAACAGTACCAGTACTACCACCGAGAAAAGCAGAATTTTCACCCACAAGGCGGCATTTCCCTGGTTAAAATACACACCGTTACTGTGAATCATCATCAGCGCTTTTTGCAGTAAGATCAATCCGATTCCCAACTGGACGCCCCGAACCAGAGCAGGAGAAAACCAGCGTTCCAGTCCTCGGATAGCGCCTGTTGCGGAGAGTAGAACCATCAGAATCCCATAAAAAAAAGCGGCGGAAGAGAGTTGAGCAACGGAAAATCCGGAAGCGATCGCAATAACCGCCATGGCTTTTAACGGTTGAACGGCCACCGGCACGCGATAATACCAACCGGTAATCAAATAGACCAAACCCCAAAGGAAAAAGAGTCGCTGTGGAGGAAATTGATTAAAAATAATCAGTGCAAATGCCAATGGAAGCATGGTGCCAAGATCTCCTACAGCGCCACTCCACTCTGCAACGGAAAATTGATTTTTTAAAGACCGTTTCATCTTTATCCCCCGATGGCCGCCATACTTTGCTTCATAACACCACCCCGAGTTGCGTAGGCGGAAAAACCATCAAACATCCGCATGCTCACTTTTTCCCGAATGGCATTTTGAATTTCAGAATCGGCTGCGCCGGTACGCAATAGTTGTTTCAAATCCAATACGCCATTATCGTACAGGCAGGTTTTCATCAATCCGGTTGCAGTTACGCGCACGCGGTTGCAGGTTGAGCAAAATAGTCGTGAATGGCCCGCGATGATTCCTAATTGACCGGTAAACCCGGGAATTTTAAATTTTCCGGCTGTGCTGCCGTTAGCCGGCAACGGAATTATATTGGGAAAGAAGGATTGTAATTCAGATAGAATTCGATTAAATTGCCAGCCGTTCTCTTTCTGATTATTGCCGGATAACTGCGGCATTTCTTCAATAAAACGGACTTCAACAGGATTATCTTCGGCGAGGCGAGCCAATGATTCGATCTCATCGGTATTCAAACCGGCTTTTACTACGGTGTTAATTTTGAGCGGTATGCCAAGGAATAAAGTCTGATAAAATGTTTCCATCACCTTGGGCAGCAAATCCCGCCGGGTTATGCTTTTAAAACGGTCTCTTTGTAAAGTATCCAGGCTCAAATTGATGCCGGCTATTTCAAACACTTTTAGATTTTCCAAAAAAGGAAGAGTCTCCACACCATTGGTTGTCAGAAAAATTCCTTTTGAGAAAGATAACCGGGAGGCTTCGTATAAAAAGTTGAGAATCCCTTTGCGCAAAAAGGGCTCGCCGCCGGTCACGCGCAGTTTAATCACACCCAATTGTGCAAATATTGTGGTTAAACGGTGTAGTTCTTCCCAGTTTAAAATTTCATTACCGGGTAAGAAATGAACATTTTTTTCCGGTAAACAATACCGGCAGCGAAGATTACAGCGGTCGGTAACTGAGAGTCGTAAATAGGTAATGGAACGCCCGAATTGATCCTTCGGTGGCGTCAGTTTGAATTTGGCCGGCGCAAACGGTTTCGAGACATTTATTTCCAATAAAACTCCTTTCCAAGTACGGGAGGCAAACCCGTTTCCAGATTTACCCTATCGGCCGGCAGCCCTATTCCACAATTTTGGAACGTAGGTTTGAAAGCTCGGAGTAATTTTTTTATTTTACATCTTTATCTGATCATATACAAGGTTTTTTTGAGCAAAAACGCAAATGCCGCAAAAGGATGTAGGTCGACGAGCCTCATCGATCTACATCTTTCACAGGATATGCCGGCAAAGCCGACAAAGATTTTTTAGTTAAGTTTTGACTTTGCAAATAAGATAAAAATCCTCTATTCGAAGATCCGACATAATTACTTATTCATTTTGTCGTAACTATTCAGCTCACGTCTGTCTGACACAGGCAGAAAACACACGAAACAATCGAAAGATCTCATCTAACTTTTTTCCTGTTTTTTTTTGAGTCTTTCGCGGGCTGCCTGAGTAGTGACAATACCGTAACACTTTATTTTTTTGAACAAATCCGCTTCCTTTGCGCTCTCTGCGTCTCTGCGTTTTAAAGCGCCTGTTTTTTTAACGCAGAGACGCGGAGGGTGCAGAGAAATTGAAAAAATCGTCTGCCTGTTCAGCCCGCGAATTACACGAAATCATACGAATAGGACAAAATAGTTAACGATTCGCGTTTTTTAGCGATATTAGCGGGCAACCTGAGTAGTTACCTGAGTTATTTTAAAAAGAACCAAATTCAAAATCTGCAATTTTATGGGACAGTTTTTGCAAACGGAACAGTTGCGCAGCAACAGAAAAAGAAATCGTAATTTCAATACCTGGGAACTGCGCCGGGTCGGCGTCGATATTGTCAGCGATACTTTGCAAATCGAATATCAACCCAATCTTTGGCTGCAGCATGAGCTGGATCTGAAAAATATTCTTCCCGGCAGCGAAAAAGGGTTGTTTCTGGTTAGCCTCTCTTTTGAGAAAAAGGATATAATTTATAGCGGGCTGAATCAGGGTGATGAAAAAGACAGGCGAAGAAGACGTTATTCCAACCGGGATTACTATTCCGATCCGCTATCGCCCGGATATATTTACCGGCACGGCAGAATTTACAAACCGATAATTTTCAGTGATATCGGTTTGATCTGCAAAAAAGCAAACGATGAATTTCTGATTTTTGCCACGAATATTCTAAATGTTTCCCCGATAAGGGATGTGCAGGTGAAGCTGCTGACTTATCAAAATCAGCTTATTGCGGAAACATCGACTGATTCACGCGGCAGGGCCGTGTTTAAATCGGTGGATCAGGATGTCTTTTATGTTTTGGGCGAGAAAGAGAAACAACGCAGCGTAATCAAACTGAACGAAATGGCCTGGAATCTTTCCGGATTCAACACCGGCGGCGCAAATGTAACAGCGGATGGCATCCGGGTTTTCATTTACACAGAGCGCGGCGTTTACCGGCCCGGTGATGAAATAAACCTGGCGTTGATTGCCCGGAATCAGAACCAGACTTTTCCCGATAATCACCCGGTTACGCTGCAAATTTTCAATCCGAAAAAACAGAAGGTGTTTGAAACGGTTCAAAAAGAAAGCCGGGACGGATTTTATCATTTCAAATTTCAAACCGGTTTGGATGATTTAACCGGCAGCTATCAGGCAAAATTCATCGTGGGCAGCAAAACATTCAAACACCTGCTCAAAATCGAAACAGTAGCTCCCTACCGTCTGAAAGTGAGTATAAAACCGGAAAAAGAAACACTGGACCGGCGCGACCGGAAGCTGCGCTTGAATGTAAACGCCGCCTATCTGTTCGGCAATCCGGCAGCCAATCTGTCCGCTGAAGTGAGAGCAAATTTCATCCCCATGAATAAATCTGGTTCATCTAAAACGTAACTGTTCAGGTAAAGCGGAGGAACACACCCCTAAATCCCCTCTTAAGAGGGGACTTTTATTTCCGGGAAAAAAGGGAGTGTGACTAAATAAATTTCCAAAGTTTTTCTTTATATCTTTATCAACATATTGTTTGATAGGAAAATAATAACCACAATTTTCAGGATTGATTAAAAACTTTGGAATTATTTTTCCGGTAAATCAGCAAACACATTTTTATAGACCCAAAAGAGAATCTACGCCTTCACGAATTGAACTCCCTTCCCAGTGTTGCAGCACCCGGAACAGGCATTGTCCCATTCGTCATACAGTTTCAATGGTAAATGATATTAAAAATCCGTATATTCAATCCGACCATTTTTTTATAACTTGTTGAACAGACTTTCAGAGACAGATGAAAATAGAGACAGTAGCGCCGGACAGTATTGCAGCGGAACTGGATATCCGTCCCGGTGATTCTTTGATCCGTATCAATGGCCATTTTATCCGGGATGAAATTGATTTCCGCTTTTATGCCGGCGAAGAAATGGTTGAGCTGCTCGTCGGCCGGGATAGCGGGCAGGTTTTATTTGAGATAGAAAAAGAACCGGATGATCTGCTGGGAATTCGTCTCAAAGAATTTCCGATGCGCGCCTGCGGCAATCATTGTGTCTTCTGTTTTACGGATCAAAATCCGGCCGGTCTGCGCAAGAGCCTCTATTTTAAGGATGAAGATTATCGTCTCTCTTTTCTCTACGGTCAGTACACCACCTTAACCAACACCTCGTGGAAAGACCTGAAACGAATTGTGACCCAGCGCCTTTCTCCGTTGTATATCTCCGTTCATGCCACCGATTGGGAAGTGCGGAAATACCTGTTCGGATTGAAAAGACGGGATCGATTGCCGGAGAAACTGCAATTTTTAGCGGATCATGGGATTCAGCTTCATACGCAGATCGTTCTTTGTCCCGGCGTCAATGATGGCGCGCAGTTAACAAAGACAGTTCATGATCTTTCCCGGTTTTTCCCCGCAGTGGCTTCCATCGCGATTGTACCTGTGGGGTTAACAAAACACAGAGGGAAACTGCCGTTTCTCAATCCTGTTATCATCGCCGATGCCCGGCGCATCCTGGAACAGGTTGATCAGTTCCAATGCAAATTTCGCTCCATGTTTGGTTCCGGGTTTGTGTTCCCCAGCGATGAATTTTATATCATTGCCGGCCGGGAAATTCCGGGAGCGGATTATTATGAGGGATATCCGCAAATCGAAGACGGTGTGGGCATTATTCGCTATTTATTGGCAGCATTTAGAGAGATCATTCCCCAATTGCCTGAGAGAATTCCTGAAGAGCATTCCGCCACATTTCTTTCCGGTTTGAATGCGGCTCCGTTCCTTAAAAAAGAGATTATTCCCGCATTGGATAAAATTGAAAATTTACACACCCGGGTTGTCCCGGTTAAAAACCGGTTTTACGGTGAAACAATTACCGTCACGGGTCTGTTAACCGGTCAGGATTATGCGCAGGCGATACGGCAAAATGGTGTAACAAATACTGCGCTTATCTCATCAAAATGTGTGAACCGTGACGGCCTGTTTCTGGATGACTGGACCGTTGAAAAATTAGCGGAAGAGACAGGTTGTGCGGTTGTATTAATGGATGATTTTTTAACCGGCTTACCGGATTTTATAAAGGAAATATAGATGAAATTACCCGTTGCTGCCATCATAGGCCGTCCCAATGTGGGGAAATCGACGCTGTTCAATCGATTATTGAAAAAGAGATCGGCCATTGTGGATGATCAACCCGGCGTTACACGGGACAGCAAGATGGAAAAACTGGTTTGGAACGGTGTCGCCTTTAGCCTGATGGATACCGGCGGCTTTTTGCCTAATACAGACGATATATTTTTAACAGCAATCAAAGAACAGGTTGAACGAGCGGTGGCGGAAACGGATTTACTTATATTTCTTACCGATGCAAAAGAGGGCGTAACCCCTATCGATGAAGAAATCGCCCGCATAGTCCGGCGATCCGGTAAAGAAAATATTCTGGTGGTAAACAAAGTGGACAGCCAATTGGTTGAACCTGCAGTTTACGATTTCTACGCACTCGGGTTGATTGAACCGCTGGCCATTTCCGCCATGAACGGCCGCAGCACGGGAGACCTGCTCGACCTGATTGTGCAGCATCTGCCCG
This sequence comes from uncultured Deferribacteres bacterium, assembly GCA_913009825.1. Taxonomy (GTDB): domain Bacteria; phylum Zhuqueibacterota; class JdFR-76; order JdFR-76; family DREG01; genus DREG01. The sequence continues at coordinate 77,659 of CAJVYQ010000015.1, read as the reverse complement.
AAAAGGTTGAGAGCAAAGAAGAGGTGGAACCGGTTCACCTGACCATTATAGGCAAGCCCAATGTGGGGAAATCTTCCTTTGTAAATCGACTTTTGGGTGAGAAGAAGGTTTTGGTTACCGAAATTCCCGGCACTACCCGCGATTCGATTGATTCCCATTTTCGCTCTTTTGGGTATAATTTTGTGCTGATTGATACTGCCGGATTGCGTAAACGGGCAAAGATCGACAATAGAATCGAATATTACAGTACCGTGCGTACTATGCAAAGCATCGACCGTTCCGATGTTACCATTGTGCTTATCAATGCACAGGACGGCCTGGGACACCAGGATATGGCGGTTGTCTCCAATGCCGTTTCCCGTAACAAAGGCGTTGTTTTGGTGGTCAACAAATGGGATTTAATTGCAAAAGATACTAAAACCATGCAGACCACCGAGAAAGAATTACGGCTTAGTTTGAAGAATTTGGATTATATCCCGATAATTATGATATCCTGCAAAACCAATTTGCGGGTGCATCAGGTAATTCACGTTGCTTTGTCGGTTTATCAGGAGAGGAAAAAAAGAATCAGCACTTCGGAATTAAACGACCGGCTCGGCCCGGTTTTGCGCGATAAGCCGCCATTGGTGAAAGACAGCAAACCGGTAAAAGTACATTATCTTACACAAGTTAAAGCAAACCCGCCGGTGTTCGCCTTGTTTACCAACCGGCCCCAGGTGATAGCGCCCAACTACAAGAGATTTATCGAAAAGAGGATTCGCGAGCAGTTTGGCTTTTTAGGTGTACCTCTGACCATCGCGGTTCGAAAAAAATAAGAAGAGGATTGTAGAATGATTTGGAAACGATTTGCGTTTTTCATCTTATTGGTTGCCCTGTTGCCTCACAATTTGCCGGCGCATGTTCGGCAGATTGAGCAGGATTATTTACAGGGGAAGATCGACAAAGTGGAATACATGAAGCTAATGGGATACCGCAGGTTCGCCCCGGAAAAATTGCCGGAAAAATACCGGGAAACACTGTCCGAACCGTTGAAATGCGGCACCTCCATTATTGCCAATCTGAAGATGAACTGGCAAAAATTAAGTATTCAGGATCAGCAGCTTTTTGCTAACCTGTTGGGCCGTCCCAACCTGCCCTATTCTTATATGAGTCCTGAAGGTTTGTTTAAATTGCATTACGCCACCGCCGGCTACAACGCCGTGAATAATACCGATGCCGATGGCAATGGTGTTCCCGACTATGTGGAAGAAGCGGGAAAAATATTCGATTATTGCTACCATTTTGAGATCGATACGCTTGGTTACAAAAAGCCGCCGGTCGACGATGTGAACGATCCTGCTGTCGATGTTTATTTTAGCAATAGTGTGGATTACGGTGAAACCCGGTGGGATGAATCCGGAACTTCCGTGCCCAGTTATATCATCATGAATAATGATTTCAGCGAAATGAACTTACCGACGAGAGGCCTGGACGGCGTACGGGTAACAGCCGCCCATGAATTTTTCCATGTGATTCAGTTGGGTTACATTGTCAGGGAGATGGATTTCTATTTTTTTGAGATGTGCGCCGTTTGGATGGAAGATCGCATTTATGACAATATCAATGATTACTATCAATATTTGCGGTATTATTTGAAAAATACGGATAAACCTCTCAGCTATTTTGCCGGCAGCTCCATCGATGCTTATGGCGCCTCCATATTTATTAAATTTATTTCGGAAAAATATTCCGACTCGGTTATTCACGATACCTGGGAAAAGATGCCGGAAATGCACAGCATGTACGCCATGGACAAAACCCTGCAGGAAAACAGTTCCAGCCTGGCCTCCGCCTTTTCTACGTTTGCTGTGTGGAATTATTTTACCGGCAGCCGGAGCCATCGGTTTAAATTGTACAAAGAGGCCGAATTTTATCCGGAAGTTTCGCTGGGAGACAGTGTTTCTTTTACCGATGAAGTAAGTGTCTCGGATACCAGCTACTTTTTGACTTTCGCTTATCACAGGCTGATCCCCTTGTCCACGGGCGATTATCATCTGGAACAGAATCATGAAAATTCGCTGGACTGGCGCAGCGGTGTGGTCATCGACCGGCCTGATCCGGTCAGAATTACCGATATTGATCCGCAGCGTGTGCAGAATATAGGAATAGTCAATAATGCGGAGAATATGCTTTTAATTTCCGCCAATGTGGAAATTCCCGCCGATCTGGGAAAATCTCTCAACCAGTACACTAAATCGATCAGCCATTTTACCATTTCCCGGCAGGAATTAACCGGTACCAAATCGGTTTTTCCCAATCCGTTCCGGTCAAAAATTCACCGGTTTTTAAAATTATATCTGGATCTGCCGAGAAGCAGCGAGGTGACCGGTTCGATCCTGACCCAGAACGGACGACGCATTTTTCAATACTTTCTGGGGACGGTTGCACAGGGAAGCGCCATCCTGCAAATACCGTGGGATGGAACGGACGACAAGGGCGAATTACTTCCTTCCGGCGTTTATCTTTGTGTAATTTCCGGCGACGGTTTTAATGAAGTCAGAAAATTTGTTTTGATCAGGGATTAGTCAATATTTGTCTAAAGCCTGTTGCGCCGGGGCAGCTGACCTTCAAGAAACTTAAAATAAATTGGGCCACAGAATAGAAATGCCACAGAAAAAATAAAAAATCGGATTGTTTTAGTTTGTTAAATATTCTGCCAACTTCCATTTTGAACTGTGTAGCTGATAGTTGAAAGTAACCGACATCCTCCAATCCCTTTCGGCAAAGCTTGCCGCGAAAATGGGTAAGTTTTGCCGCTGAAAAAATAAAAATGTTTTTTTTCTCTCCTCTTTCATTATTTAATCCCATAATATTTAATAAGATAGAAATCTGTAAAAATGATGTTTGGCAATTGGCATAAACATTGCCAAAAAGAAGTCCGGGTAAATTAAAACTGAAATAGGTGCATTATGATACTTGGACGTCTGTTTAGAAAAAGTGGCATCCAATTTATGAAAAAAGGATTGGATGCCGGTTCGCTGCGTCACACAGCCATTTCCAGTAATATTGCCAACATCGGCACACCCGGTTACAAGCGCAAAGAGGTGGTTTTTGAAGAGAAGCTGCAGGAAAGTTTAAGCGGCAATTCCATCCCCGGACGCATCACCAACCCGAAACATATTCCCATTGGCGTCCCGGATTTTAGCCGGATCGAACCGGAAATTGTTACGGATAATTCAACCGATCTGGCCAGCGGTGTGAATAATGTAGACATCGATATGGAAATGGTGGATCTGGTAAAAAATCAGATCCGGTTTTCTGCCACAGCCAAAGTGATGGCTAAAAGATTTAGAGGGTTAAAATCTGCCATTAACGGCAGGAGTTAGAATATCACCGGAGGGATCGAACCATGCCAATTCAGAAAATTTTTACATCCCTTGATATCAGCGCATCCGGTATGAGGGCTCAGCGACGCCGGATGAATGCGGTCGCCAGTAATATTGCTAATCTGGAAACCACCCGCACTGAAAATGGCGAGCCGTATCGCCGAAAAATTGTTTTAATGCAAACGGACACCACGGGGCAGACATTTGAACAGGTTCTCAATAATGAAGACCGGCGGATTAAAGTGACCAATCCCCGTCACATCAGGACGGTCCCGGCGTATGGTGCAGAAAATGGAGTAGGGGCGCCTGTTAACACGGAAATGAAAACCATCAGTGATAATGCTTTTCGTCTGGTGTACGATCCTGATCATCCGGATGCCAATGCAGATGGTTATGTAAGGATGCCGAATATCAATGTGATTACAGAAATGGTTGATATGATCACCGCTTCGAGAAGTTACGAAGCAAATGCCACAGCAATTGAATCCAGTAAGAATATGTCCAAACGGGCTTTGGATATTTAGTGATTCAGTTTGTCTTGTTGATTAAGAAGTTCGGAGAATGGCTATGAAAGTTCATTCTGCATATTTGCAGAATCAAATTCCCGATTCCATTGGGAGGATAAAAAAGTCTGACCAAATTAAATCGGCTACATTTGATAAGCTGATTACGGCTGACAAGACCGGGAAATCAAACGGTCTGGCGGAGAACGGCGATGGATTAGAATTGAGCCCGGTTACCCGGCGTGTGTTGTCACAAACGGAGAAACATGCAATCAAGAGTTATTTCGAGGAAAATGAGAGAAAATTTGTCCACAGCTACAGTTCAAAAGGAAAGTCGGTGAACATGGAAGTGATGATCGGTAAAAAACTGGATATTAGAGGGTAAATTATGCTGCACAGAATAAACGGACTCAATCAAAATCTGCCGGGTATTTCCGAAACGAAAATTAAACCGGGAAAAGAGGAGCAAAACGGAGATTTTGTCGCTTCGTTAAACGGATTTATGCAGGAAGTGAATCAGTTACAAAAGGAATCAGGGGAATCGGTTAAACGGCTGGTCAGCGGGGATGTTACCAATATTCACGATGTGATGGTAGCCGTTGAAAAAGCAAGCGTCAGTTTCGAATTAATGATGGAGATCCGTAACAAGGTTATCGAAGCCTATCGTGAAGTGATGCGCACACAGATGTAACCGAATGGGAAGGTAAATGGAAGTATTGAAAAAATATTGGCAGGAAATTGTTGCCATTTACGAGAAACTGGATAAACGCAAACGAATTTACATCCTGGCCGGTGCGATATCCTCGGTATTTTTTATTGTCCTGCTGGTGCAATTGTCCACCAGAATCAACTACGAGATTCTGTTTAGTGAACTGGATCCAACCGAAGCCGGCGTCATTGTGGAAAAATTGAAAGAACAGAAAGTTGCCTTCAAATTAAAGAATGGTGGTAGTACCATTTTGGTTCCGGATAAATCAGTGGATGAGTTACGTCTGGAATTAGCTTCACAGGGATTTCCACAATCAGGGACGGTAGGCTATGAAATATTTGATAAGAACAATATCGGCACAACGGATTTCATTCAGAAAATCAACTTCCGGCGCGCGCTGGAGGGAGAATTAAGCAGAACTATCAGTACGTTCAGCGAGATTGTGTCGGTGAGGGTTCACCTTGTCATACCGGAACCGTCGCTTTTCATAGAAGATAAAAAAGAAACCACCGCCTCCATCACAATTAAATTGAAACCGGGCAAAACTTTAAAACCGCGGCAGATAATTGGTGTCAGTAACTTAGTGGCATCGAGTGTTGAAGGATTGAAAGCGGACAATGTTACCATTGTGGATTCCCATGGCAATATTTTATCTCAACCATCCTCAAAAAATTCTTCGTTCGCTTTATCATCTTCACAAATCGAATTGAAACGCAATGTAGAAAACTATTATTCCGGGAAATTGAAAAAATTGTTAGAAAATGTGGTGGGCAAAGACAAAGTTGCTGTTCAGGTGGCGGCAGAGTTGAATTTTGACCGGGTTGACCGGACTGTCACAAGACTGAATCCCGATGATCAGGTAGTAATCAGTGAACAAAAAAATATCAGAACCAGTGATAATACAAATGGCGGTTCTCCGCAGAAAACAGAAGATGTAACAACAAATTATGAATTTACAAGAACGGTTGAACGGGTGATTCAGGATGTGGGAAATATCAAAAGAATTTCTGTTGCGGTGATGGTGGATGGAAAATATCAAACGCCCGCCGGTGCCGGCAAAAATGGCAAGCCTGAATATGTTCCTTTATCGGATGATGAATTAACGAATCTTCGTGACATTGTAAAGAGTGCCATGGGATTTTCAGCGCTACGCGGAGATGAGATAAAAATGGTTAATATGCCGTTCGATACTACTGAAAGAGATAAAATAACTACAGAATTAACAAATTTTGAGCAGAAACTGTTTTGGGAAAAAACCGTGAAAAAGGCCATTTATCTGCTTCTGTTTCTCGCAGTTCTTTTTGTGCTTTGGCGTATTTATAAATCATACAAAATGGTTTTTATGCCCATACCAACGGAGCAGGAATTAGCGCTGGAAGGGGGGAATGAAAATTATGAAGAGGGATTACTATTAGAAAAGAACGAGCAGGTTCGTCTGCAGCAAAAGGTTGCCAGCCTGAGCAAGAAGAATCCACCGGATGCGGCAAAATTAATAAAAGCCTGGCTGACTGAAGATTTGGAGAAGGACTCAGAAATTGGGTAGTACGGAAATAACTCCTGTAAAGATAAATAAGGGTTTAAGAAAAGTAGCTATATTCTTAGTGGCCGTGGGAGAAGAAGCGGCCTCTTTAATTTTGCAATGTTTACATCAACAAGATGTGGAACGGATCACCAAAGAGATAGCCCGTTTGCGAAATGTCCCCGCGGAAATGATCAGAGAGGTGATTCAGGAATTTTATAAATTGTGGCAAGAGAAAGATTTTATTTCCGAAGGTGGTTTTGAATATGCCGAACTGGTTTTGGAGAAGGCATTGGGGAAGAATAATGCAAAACGTACTTTACAGAAATTGGGATTTTTGGAAGGTGAACAGGTTAGCGGTTTTGAACGTCTGGATGATATTGACGACGAGCGACTCTATAATTTTCTGAAAAATGAACATCCGCAAACCGCCGCACTGATTTTATCCCGCATGGCTGCAAAGAAATCTGCACAAGTCATTGAAAAATATTCGGATGAGGCACAAGTAAATATAGCCCATCGAATTGCAACTCTGGGCGAAATTTCACCGGAATTTGTCTACCGGGTCGAGGATTATTTGCAGGCGTATTTTAGAGAGCAATTTGGCAAACATGTGGGTGAAACAGATGGTCAAAAAGTTGTCGCCAATATTTTGAATTTTGTTGGTAAAGGGACGGAAAAATCCATTTTAAGTCGCCTCGGTGAGCAAGATCCGGCTCTGGCAACCGATATTAAAAATCTGATGTTTGTTTTTGACGACCTGATTCTGGTAGATGACCGCTCGATTCAGAAAATTCTCAAAGAGATTGATACAAAAGTACTTAGTGTGGCGCTTAAAGGGGCAGATGATGAGACACAGGATAAAGTATTTCACAACATGTCCGATAGGGCGGCGGGAATGTTAAAAGAAGAGATCGAATATCTTGGCCCGGTTCGGTTGAAAGAGGTGGAAGAAGCGCAGCGCAGTATCCTGACCATTGTTTCGGAACTGGAAGAGAGAGGCGAAATTGTTATCTACAGAGAAGGCGGCGACGATGAGATCGTTTCATAATGTTTATCTGAATGATACTGTCTTATCCGCTTACGTTACGACAGAAAAATATCACTGGAACAATTTTGATCCGGAAGTGAAGATGGAAGCGGAAATACCGCATGAGGCGTGTGAAATAGAAGAATTCGTTGACGTTTCTGAACCTGGGGAAATGGCAGCCCGGGAACCCGGGCCGCTAAAGAATACCGCCCCGGCCGTGTTGAATGCGGAAGAGCCGGAGCGGATCGAAAAAGAAGCGTACCGGCGCGGTTTTGAAGCAGGAGAAAAACAGCGACAGGAACAGGCAGATGAGGAGATGAAGCAGGAAACCGAGCCCCTCATGAAACTTCTGGAAAGCACGGTTGAGGAATTAAAAAAAGAGAAGGAATCTTTTTATCACGAAAATGAATTTTATATTGTTAAACTTGCCATCGAAATTGCCAAACGCATCATACAGACCGAATTGTCACAAAATCCGGAAATCCTGCTTTACGTGGTCAGGGAAGCATTAAAAAGGATTTCGAACAAAGGCAGAATCGTGATTCAGACCCATCCGGATGATTTGAATCTGCTGCGCAAAAATCATGATTTTATGGAAAATCATGTGATCGTTTTCGATCATGTGGATTTTATCACCACGGGAAAAATCCAGCGCGGCGGCTGCCTGATTGAATCGGAATCAGGGATTGTAGATGCCCAGTTAGATGTGCAATTGGAAAAAATCGAGCAATCTTTGTTGGAGGGGATCGATGCCTGAAGCGGCCGCAAAATCGCAGCAGATTTTTGAATACTACCAGAGGAAGGTGCACCATGTGGATCCCATCGTGCAGCGTGGCGTTATTCAAAATATAATCGGCTTGATTATCGAATCGCAGGGGCCGCCGGTTGCGCTTGGTGATCTTTGCTATATTATGCCGGAAAGTTCTCATCGTGCCGGCAAGGCGGAAGTTGTCGGCTTTAAAAATAACCGGGTTTTATTGATGCCGCTCCACGAAATTAATGGATACCATCCCGGGTCCAGGGTTGTGGCCAGTCAGGAAGATTTGCGTATACCGGTCAGCAGCAATTTATTGGGCCGGGTTTTGAACGGCCTTGGCGAGCCTATCGACGGCAAAGGTGCAATCTATGCCAGTGAGTTCCGTTCCATCTACCAGGATGCACCGTGTCCATTGATGCGCAAACCGATTCGGCAGCACCTGTCGACGGGTATCAAAGCCATCGATGCTTTTATCACCCTCGGCATGGGGCAGCGCATGGGAATATTTGCCGGAAGCGGGGTGGGGAAGAGTATCTTGCTGGGTATGATCGCCCGCAATACTTCGGCAGATATCAATGTAATTGCATTGGTAGGCGAGCGCGGCCGGGAAGTGAGGGAGTTTATCGAGCGGGATCTGGGCGAAGAAGGTTTGTCAAGATCGGTGATAGTTGTGGCAACCTCTGACGAAACCCCGTTGGTCAGGATAAAAGCCGCTTTAGCCGCAACAACGGCGGCTGAATATTTTCGCGACCAGGGCAAAAATGTGATGATCATGATGGATTCCATCACGCGTGTAGCCATGGCACAGCGTGAAATTGGTCTTGCGGTTGGCGAGCCGCCCACAACCAAAGGATATACTCCCTCAACTTTTTCCCTGCTGCCCAAACTGCTGGAACGTGCCGGCAATTCGGAGAAAGGGAGCATCACCGGTCTCTACACCGTTTTAGTTGAGGGAGATGATCTGAATGATCCGGTAGCGGATGCAGCCAGATCGATTCTGGACGGTCATATTATCCTCAGCCGTGATTTGGCAAACAGGGGGCAATATCCCGCGATCGATCCGACGCAGAGCATCAGTCGTGTGATGCCACAGGTGGTTTCTGAAAAACAATTGGCACTGAGTCGCAGGATTCTGCAATATCTGGCGGTTTATAAAGATGCCGAAGATCTGATTAATATCGGCGCTTATGTAAAAGGGAGCAACCCGACTATCGACCAATCGATCATGTATATCACGCTAATTATAAAATTTCTCAAACAAAACATGAATGAATCATTGAATTTTGATGATGTAATTGCAGGGATGGAAGATATTCTTAAAGTCGATAAAGGCGAAAAATCATGAAAAAATTCAAATTCAAATTGCAAAGAGTTCAGGATACAAAAGAAAAACAGGTAAAACAGAAATCGGGTGAACTGGGCAAGCTATTTCATCAAAAAGGGATAAAAGCTCAAAAGTTAAAAAATTTGCACGGTGAGTTAGATATGATTCAGCGTGAAATTTATGAAAAAACCATGGAAGGCTGCCCGGTTCATGAAATATTGGCCCGCCATAAGTATGCAGATGAAATTACGCAGCAAATCAAGCATACCCGGAAACAGATTGAACAACTTGATGAACAGATAGAGCAGATGCAAATGGGATTGCTGCAATTGAACAAAGAAAAGAAAATCTTGGAAAAATTGCGTGAAAAAAGATATGTGCAATATCTGCAAGAACAAAATAAAGAAGAGCAAAAAGTATTGGATGAGACCTTTCTGTTAACCAGGGAATTCAGGCAGGTGATATGAGTTCAAATAAGAAAAAACCGATTCTTCTGATTTTGATCTTGTTTCCGTTTACGTTCTTGCTTGGATTAGTGGGTGTTTACGTTTTTCTGTTTGGTTTGCAGTTGCCGGTTGAATTTAAAATGAAGGTGCAGAATGATGCCGGCAAATTGGTTCCACAAGAAGATTCCTTTTCCGAGTGGGCGACGGAATTGAAGGATTCCATCAAAATTTACCAGGCACAGTTTGACAGTTTAAAAAATGAGAAAAAGCGCATCGAAACAAAACTGACCAGTTGGGATGATTCCGTTGCCACCTGGCAGAGTGTAAAAAACGGTTTTGGGAAGGAAGTGGCCAAACTGAAAACAGAGATTGATCTGCTTGAAAAACAAAAGAAAGAAATCGGAATAAATCGACTTAATAAATTAGCTAAAATATTGAAATCGATTGATCAAAATCAATTAGATTCGCTGATCATTGCCGGGCTGAATGATGACGTGCTCATGTCGTTTTTGTCGCAGGCGAAGGGGAAACAGGCGGCAGTTATCCTGCAACAGATGGAACCCCTTCGGGCAGCAAGATTGACATCAAAATTTGTAAATATGGGAAAGTGATTATGAAATTTAATTCGATCTCCGGAAATGGTACAGCACTTCTTGACTTATTTAAGTTGGGCAGCGTTGAAACATTATTGCCGGGCGCCGGTAATAACAACGCCCGTTTTCAAAATCTGCTGTTCAATATCCTGCAAAATTCAAAATTGTTAAATCCGGAACAAATTTCCCAATTTACAAAAATAGCGGACGAAAATTCTGAACTGTCGAAGATGTTATCCGGTCTTACTTTTATCAACCGGGATGTGTCTTCAATTGAACCGGCACAGTTTGCTGGTACGGAGTTGAAAATTTTATCCGCCGACAGCAAAACGCCGGCCTGGAACGAAATAGTGGCAGATGTAAAAGATGAATTATCGTTAAAAATGGCCCGGTTTAGCGAAGAGCTTTTAAACCGGGCTACCGGTGAAATGGATAAAATACAGGCGAGTAGAGATGGCAGTTCTGGATCCGGGCAGGAACCGGAGGTCATAAATATCCTTTGGGTCGGCATGCCGCTCCCGCCCGAATTGGTTTCAAAAATGCAAGCGCTATTACAAACCGGTTTGACGGATATTGCCGGTGTATCTGTGCCACAGAATATAGACTCGAATGATCAAACGGAAGAGACTTTTCTCTCTCATCCTGATCAGGCTGCGAAGTTCCGGAATCCGGAAATGAAGCAACAATTGCAAGGTATTGCCTGGATGGCTGCAAACGTTTTGCAGAATTTTAAGACGGAAAATCCCCAGATGAAAACGGAAATTCCCACGGGCAGCGTCTCTCAAAATCAGGGAAACAGATTATCCGGAAATGAAATATATCTTCAGCTATTTGCGTCAGATGAACCGGCAGCGGCGGCAGGAATGACAGAGGAGATTTCTGCGGCATTAGAACCATCAAAATTAGTGAGCGATCCGGAAACAGGAATACTGCCGCAATCTGGAAAAACGTTTTCTTCTCTCATCCCGGAAATTAGCGGCACCCATCCGGCCGGCCTGTCGTTGGCAAAAAATTCGCCTGTGCAGAATGAAAAGTTTTTTACCGTTTCCGGCAAACAAATCCGGATTTCCGGCCGGGATTTGCCGCTGACACCGGACGGCGTGGTTGCATTTCCTATGTCAGAAAGCGGCAGCGCCGCGTCTGTACCGGTTTTACTCAACCAGGATGTGAATCAGTTTGCCTTTTTAGTCACGGATGCGGCCAATCATTTTCTCCGTGAATTGCCGGAGACGGCAGCAGCTCAGGAAAACAGTAATCTGTTGTTTTATTCCCGGAGTGCAAAAGGTTTTGTTCAGATTGTGAATGATCCGCTTGCTAATCTGCCGGCCGGCATAGCAAATTCAACCGGCGCCGGAGCAAAAACTGTGAATCTGTTTGCCGTAAACGGTGTTTTAAATGAGATCGATTTTGCTCCACAGCAAAACAATACAGATCAGGCCGATGTGATGGTGAAGAACCTGGTTGAACAAATCAGCGTTCTGCCGGTGCCTGCAGAAGAGGGTATTGAATCCACATTCAAAATCATGATTCCGCAGGAGGCTGGCAGCGTAACGGTTCGTCTGAAAAAAGTAGACGGACAAATTTTAGCGACTGTTCAGCCGGATCAGGAAAAGACAACTGCTCTGCTAAAAGTAAGACTTTTTGAATTGAACGAAGCATTACGGACCACCAAAATCCACATCGGAGAGATGGCAGCGTTACCTCAAGCGGAGGGAACAGACCTGCCCGGTGTCCAGCCAGGCAATCAGAACGGAATAAGTGAAAATAGTCGGTTGTCAGGCGGAGCAATGGAAAATCCTGTTACAATGGTTTCACCCTCTCAGGGTGATGAAATTGGCGATACGGCCGATAGGTTCTTTCAGCCTGAAATTATCCGAATGATCAGAATTGCAAATACAGTTCCCGACGGTCAAAAACCGGAAAGGCAACATATAGCCGGGGCTTCTATTCGTTCAGGCGCTAAAAACTTTCCTGACGGTAAAAACACAATTTTTGAACAATCAGGCAACAGACAATTTTTGAAAACAAGCGATGAAGCGCAGCCATCCATTAAGCAGCAAACAGCGGGAAACGGGGGACTACCGCAGCCTGAACTAAGTAACAGCGAGAAATCCATTGTCAATTTTTCTTTTAAACCGGACAATAATCAACAGATGGTTGTTGAAATAGCCGGCCAAATCATCTCGCAGTATCAAAACGAAGAGATAGAGGCGTCCAATTCCCCGGTGGCCATTACGCCGGAAAATTCAGAGCAGGTCCATTTTTCAACCGAAAAAAATAATGGTCAGCTTGTTGGTCTTCTGCGTGTAGATGATCCCAAAATTGCTGAACAAATCAGGAAAATCATTCCCGGCTTAACAAAAGCGCTGCAAGAGCAAAATATTCCGGTGGCAAAGTTGCAGGTTCAGGTAAAAGAAAACAGGCTTTCGCCGGAACAGGTTAATCATCAGGCCGGAAAGGAAGTAGTTAAGCAGATTACCAGCCGGATTGCCGGGGCGATTCAAACCTACTATTCGATAAAAGAAAAAGAGACGGTGAAACAATTGCAGCCGGAGAATCAGGGCCGTGTTAAAACAATCCCGGCAAAAGAATCCGGAGGGTTTGCGGTATCATTACAGGTTGAGCAGCCGGAATTGAAAAAGATCGTTGAAGCGGAATCCGGCAGCCTAAAAAAATCTCTCAAACAGAAAAATATTCCGGTTGAAAATATCGAGGTTAAAAATACTCCTGCTCAATTTACGGCGGAGGATAAAATCCATCTGACGGAGCAGGAGTTAAAGCAGCCGTTCTTTCGTGGGGAATCGTTCATCGATCACAACCTGCTCAGGAAGTTAGGCAGTGTAGAAATGCCGGGGCAGCAGGGACATCTCCTGCCCAAAGAAATTCCATTAAAGCAAATGATGGATCAAATTGTACGTTCAACCCGATTGCAATACCTGCCGGGTAAAACACAAATTAAAATTTATTTAAAACCGGAATATCTTGGGGCGGTAACTATTATTATAAAGGATAACGGCAAACAGGTGCATGGAGCTCTTTATGCGGAAAGACCGGAAATCAGACAGGCGTTGGAATCTCAGTTGCCGATTCTGTATAAATCTCTGCAGGAACAAAATATCCGTCTGGACAAGTTGGATATTCTGGATTATTCTTCTCAATTTGCCCAACAGAATCATTCTCAAAATACGGGCGAAGAAACGAACCATCCGATGTATGTCTCCGATTTTTTCGCAGATCATGGAGGAGATTTGACAAATTCAGGCGAATATAACAAAACGGATCAAATAAAAAATATCAGATATTTTGGTTATAATACATTGGAATTAATTGCATAACGGAATGCTCCCGGATTAAAAAATGCAACAAATTAAAAATTGAGCACGGATGACATTGATAACGCGGATTAACACGGATTTTATAATAAAAAATGGAGGAAATACAAATTGTTGAAAACAATCTCATATTTTTGTATTTCGTTTAATATTAAATAGTTACATCGGATTTATATCAAATCCGAGAGTGTTCTAACCATGAAAGGAGGTGGGAACCATGTTCAATACGGTTAAAATAGGTCAAACTATGAATTCGACGGTTGCCGCGAGTGCAACGACACCCTCAAATCAGATGGGAAAAGAAGATTTCCTGAAACTTCTGATTACACAAATGCAGCACCAGGATCCTATGAATCCATTGAAAAATGGAGAGTATATTGCTCAACTGGCGCAATTCAGTTCGCTGGAGCAGATGCAGAACATCAACGATAATCTGGAATCGAGTATCAAATCCGATCTGCTGATGGCACAATCGATCAGTAATTCAATGATCACTGCCCTGATCGGTAAAGATGCAAAAGTGCAGACAGACACATTTAATGTGAAGCAAAATCAGGAAACGGACATCGGATTTATGGCCGATCAACCCTATTCTTCCGCTAAGTTGACCATTTACGATCAAAACGGCTCGGTGGTGTATCACGAAGACCTGGGGAATGCAGTCACCGGTGAAAACAGCTTCACCTGGGATGGGCGCGATTCCAGAGGCAATATTGCCGAATCAGGAAATTACCGCGTTGAAGTGAAACTGTCCAACGATGATGAAGATGAAAAATCAGCCACGACTTTTTTGAACGGCAATATCAGTTCGGTTAAGTATCATTCCGGTGGTGCATCTCTTCAGATCGGCGGTCAATTGTTCAATGTTTCGGATATTCTGGAAGTAAGTAAACCGTAGTATGAGGAGAAAATGACTCATTCTATTCAAAAACCGGATATGATTATTTCACCCAGACCGGTGCATACCGGGCAGGGTGTTGATCATCGGCAAAAAAAAACCAAAGCAGTTGATTTCGATAATTATTTTCAGCAGGAAATAAAAAAGCAGGAAGGGGTTCGATTTTCTGCTCATGCTGCAAAACGGCTGCAATCCCGCCAGATTACGATTACAGAAAATCAGCAGCATAAATTGGATGAAGCAGTGGAAAAAGCACAGAGCAAGGGCGTAAGAGATTCCCTTATCCTGTTGAACCAATTAGCTTTGGTGGTTAATGTGAAAAACCGCACAGTTATTACCGCCATGGATCAGAGTCAGATGAATGGCAATATGTTCACAAATATAGACGGTGCGATGATCATTTCTGAAGATGATAAATATGAATGACCGGTTGAAATTAATTTAATTTTACTATCATGGCTGCCACAGTTCGACTTCGCTCACTATGGCTTCCTTCTTAAGCCAGTCTGAGCGGAGTTGAGGACTGATTTTGTTTTGAATTTCGACTGGTCATTTATATGACAACTAAATAAGTAGTAGTAATGGATCGGGCAGGCCTCCTGGCAAAGCGCCGGAGATGCCCAAAGCTGTGGACCGATTGAAGCAGCTAAAAAGACAGGAGGATAGTATTATGATGCGATCATTGTTTTCTGGCGTTTCCGGTATGCGAAACCACCAGGTAAAAATGGATGTAATAGGCAACAACATTGCCAACATCAACACAGTGGGGTATAAAGCCGGAAGAGTCACCTTTGCGGATGCATTATCTATCACATTAAACGGAGCATCCCGCCCCACCGATAACGGCGGTGGACTGAATCCGAACCAGATCGGTTTGGGCATGTCCATCGGTTTTATCAGCTCCATATTCAGCCAGGGCAGCCTGGAAACAACCCACAATCAAACAGACCTTGCCATTAATGGCGATGGATTTTTTGTCCTGCGGGATAACCAGAAGGAATATTATACCCGGGCCGGAACATTCACCTTCGATGGACAGGGCCGGTTGGTTAGTAATGTGGACGGCAAATTTGTGCAGGGGAAAATGGCGGACAGCGAGGGAAATATTAAATCCGGCACGGTTTTGGAAGATATCTCTTTACCATTCGGTCAGATGGTTTCAGCAAAAGAGACAAAAACAGTAAACTTTTCCGGCAATTTGAATGCAGGTGAAAGTCCCCTGGGTACCATTATCGATTCCGGCGTCCTTTATGCCGTGGAAGAAACAGGTGATAATTCAGATGTAAACGGTCTTTTCGCTAAAGGAAACACCAATTCCAGTATTCGGGGATTAAATCCCGGTCTGTCTACGGTTACTGTTAATGACGGTACTACGGAAAAGGTTTATACTTATGCCGAGACCGACTCCGGTGCCACAAATGCGGATTTCCATTCCCTCGACGATTTGATTGCAGAAATCAATCACGATTATTCGGGTTCCTTTAAAGCTACACTAAATTCGGATGGCGCTGTAGTAATGGAAGATTTAAGCGGCGGCTCTCATAAGCTTACTTTCACCGCAGACAATCCTAATTTAAAAGCGGCATTGAGCGGCGCGAATGGGTTTGTAGACAGCAGTGCGGGGACGAAAACCAAAACCGATGAATTCTCCCATTATGCTACCAAAGATGAACCACTGAGTAAATTAAGAAACACATTGGGTAAATCACTTGCTTTGGCGAACGGAGATACAATAAACATAAGCGGCAGTGTGGGCGGAACCAACATGACCGGTGTTTTCAGCGTTACCGCTACTTCAACCCTGGATGATCTGGCGAACAAAATTAAAAGCTCCTTTGGCATCATCAATGAAAATGGCGTTATGATTGAGGCAGACGGATCTCTCAAAATAAGCGGAGATCCGGGTAAAAACAATGAAATATCTCTGGTCTCCGTGAGGGAAACCGGAAATGACGTATTCAATACGGTGATGACTTTTAACGAAGTGCAGAAAGCAAGTGATGTAACCCACTCCACCAGCATAACCGTTTACGATGCTTTGGGTGGAGCGCATGTTCTTAAGATGACATTCAATAAAACCAGCTTGAACAATCAGTGGTCATGGGAAGCTTCCATGACCGGTAATGAGGTCGTCGCCGCCGGTAACAAAGGGATGATCACTTTTAACTCCGACGGTTCCCTGAACACCTTTACTTATGATAATGGTGTGACTGCTTTTGAATTCGAACCGGCCAGCGGCGCCGGATTGATGCGAGTGCGTTTCAATATGGGTGACCTGGGGAAATTGAACGGTATCTCACAATTTTCAACCGACAGTACTGCCGTAGCCAATTCACAAGATGGCTATTCCAGCGGCGATTTGGTGGATATCAATATCGACAAAACCGGAAAGATTACCGGGCTGTTTTCCAACGGCGTCAACCAAACGCTGGCGCAGGTTGGCCTGGCTAAATTCATCAATCCAAATGGACTGTACCGGGAAGGCGGCAATGAATATGCGATGTCCGGAAATTCCGGTCAGCCGATTTATGTGACGGCAGGTGAAACCATCCAGTCTGAAATTATTCCCGGTGCCTTGGAAATGTCCAATGTGAATCTGGCGCAGGAATTCACAGATATGATTCTGGCACAGCGCGGTTTTCAGGCCAATGCCCGGGTGATAACGACCAGTGATGATCTGCTGAATGAACTGGTTAACTTGAAACGGTAATTTTAAACAGGAGGAACCGGGCAGATTTTCAAAATCTGCCCGGTTAAAATTATGATTGAAGTAACTTTGCTGAATAACCGGATATTGCATTTAAACGCCGAGTTAATCGAGTTTATTGAAAGCACGCCGGATACAATCATTACCCTGACAACAGAAAGAAAAATTATCGTAAAAGAATCGATGGATGAAATTGTCACTCGAGTAATTCGCTATAAAAGACGAATATATAATAGTAAATTAACACGTATGGATTTGGAAGAAAACGCTAACTAAAAAATTGGTTTTTATTCATTATGGATATCACAACCTTAATTGGTGTTGTTTCCGGCATCGGATTGATTGCCATTACCATTATCATGCAGGGTAACCCTAAAGTATTTTTCAATGTGGGTTCCATCTTAATTGTTTTTGGCGGAACCTTTGCGGCAACTTTAATCAATTATCCGCTGAAAGAAGTTTTGAGTGTAATGGGTGTGGTAAAAAATGTATTTACACACAAAGTGCCGGAAAGTGTGGAAACCATCAAACAGATCGTCAAACTGGCCGATCTCGCCCGACGTGAAGGAATCCTGGCGCTTGAAAGGGAAATGTCCGGTATAGAAGATGATTTTTTACGGCAGGGAATGCAATTGGCCGTCGACGGCACCGAGCCGGATCAGATACGCGCTATATTGGGTACGGAACTGGCCAATATGGAAGAACGTCATGAGTTGGGACAGGGAATCTTTAAATCCATGGGTGCTTTTGCCCCGGCTTTTGGTATGATTGGTACTTTAATAGGTCTTGTTTTGATGTTAGCTTCCATGAGTGAGCCATCCACTATCGGGCCATCTATGGCTATTGCTTTGATCACCACATTTTACGGCGCTGTTTTGGCAAATTTACTTTTTCTGCCCATCGCCGGAAAGTTAAAAACCCGATCAAAACAGGAACTTGCAGCTAAAGAATTGGTTCTGGAGGGTGTGCTGGCAATCCAGTCCGGTGATAACCCGAGAATTGTGGAACAAAAGCTGATTACTTATATTCCACCCAACAATAGGAAAGAATTTGTCGAGGAAAAAGCGGTTTAAATTAAATAGACGGAACAGGTATGCGATCAAACGGTAGAAGATACAAGGACAAAAAACCGGATGATGAAGGCGGCGGCGCGCCCGAGTGGATGACCACTTATGGCGACCTTATGTCCTTGTTGTTAACCTTTTTTGTCTTAATCGTATCTTTTTCATCGGTTCAGATGGTGGAATTTCAAAAGGCATTAGGTTCATTAAAAGGAGCTTTAGGGGTTCTGCCTTTTAACGAATCGCCAATCAACCCGGTAGAAATGAAGATGCCGATGCTGAATGGTTTCGAGCAACGTGAGATGCTGAATAAAATTGTAGAGATGAGAAAGTTCATCGATAAAGAAAACCTGGCTAAAGAAATTGATTTTAAAATTTCGAAAAACGGCATCGCCATCCGGATGAAGGAAAAACTGCTCTTTGACCTGGGGAAAGCGGATATAAAACCTTCGGCCAGTCCAATTCTGAAAAAAATAGGAGCTCTGGCAAAAGGTTGGCCGAACAATATAAGAGTGGAAGGACATACGGATAATTTGCCGATACATACTCTCCAATTTCCATCGAACTGGGAGTTGTCTGCCATCCGGGCTATCAATGTGGTGCATTTTTTACAGGATCAATGTCAGGTGTCGCCTACAAAAATCTATTCAATCGGTTACGGAGAGAACCGTCCGCTTGTTCCTAACGATTCCCCGGATAATCGGTCAAAAAACCGCCGGGTTGAAATCTATCTGGAAAAATAGAGTGAAAGAAAAATCAAAAAAAAGATAAATAGGACAATAGAAATGGCTGAAGAAGAAAATGAGAAGAAAAAGAAGAAATCGTTTTCGCTGAAAAAAATCATCATAATTGTTACTCCGCTGTTGGTTATTCAATTGGTGCTTTCATATTTTTTCATCACCAGTATTGTAAAACCAAAGAACGAGTTAAAAAATTCTTCCCAACCGGTAAAAAATGAGCAAAAAAAACAGGCTAAAAGTATCGGCCAGATTTATATGGTTGAAGATGTCATCGTCAATCCGAAAGAGACCGGTGGCAGACATTTTATAAATGTTAGCATCGGGTTTGATTGTGTGGATTCCAAAACCATGGGAGATATTGAAAAGATGGATGTGAAAGTGCGCGATTATCTGATTTCCTTATTTTCCAATAGTACCATTTCTCAATTGGATGATGCTGCCGACAAAGATACGCTGCGCATAAAAATAATGGCGGATGTGAATAACATTTTGCCGGAACGGGGGATTCAGGGCGTCTATTTTACCAATTTTATATTGCAATAATTGTTAGTCGTCGCCGGTTAAAAGCTCTTATGCTTAGAGCCCCGCGCTTCTACACTGGGAATTGAAAGCAGCTCGCTCCAATATAAGAGTTTTAGCTCTTTTTAAAGTGGCCTCATCCCTCCAATTATCCAATCCGTTCTTCCTTTCTCTCTCCAGACCGGATAGGATGCGATTTCGCCCTTTTGCGGCAAAGCTTGCCGTGATTCCCGGTAATTATTTCCTTCCATAAGCAAAATCTGATTTTCTTGTAATTAGTTAACCCCTAAAAATAATAGTTGGTTACATTGTCTTGCGTTTACCGTTATTGTTGGCATATAGATTGCTTAAAAACGGTGAGAAGTTGGATATCAAATCAAACAAGTTCAGGAGAACCGGATTGAATACGATTGCTGATCAGGCACAGATGGATGAACTATTGAAAGTTCTGTCGCCGAAGTACCGAAAAAATTTTTATAGGGAAGAACCACCGCCAAGACAGTTTGTGCAAACGTACGATTTTCGTAACCGGGGAAAGCTATCCAAAGAGACCCGCCGCATATTGGAACGTATTCATGACAGTTATGCCACCGAAGCTGCCGTTCATTTGAACAACACATTGCGCGCCAATATTCGTATTCAGCTAAATTCGGTTAAGCAGTACGCACTGGAAGAGTACTATCAAATTCTGCAAAATCCAACGAGTATTTATGTTTTTAACTTGTCGCCGCAAAAAAGAAATATTGTCTTCGAAATACGCAACACTCTCTCTTTTTATATTTTAGACCGGCTTCTGGGAGGCCCCGGGTCGACAAATGATGAAGATAGAGAATTAACCAAGATCGAACGAAAAATTGTGCAAAATGTGGTTGATTACTTAATTAAAATTTTCCAAACAACCTGGGAAAAGACCGCAGGATTCAAAATGAAACTACAAAATTATCTAACCAGCAGCGATTATCTTCAATTCGTCCGGCGAGGTGATAGTGTGGTCACAATCAACTATAAGATGAGCTTTAATGAAAAAATTCATCTGAATAATGTCTTCAATATCACATATCCTTATTTGTTGATCGAAGAATTAATTCCTGTAATTGAACAGGAGGACAGAGAGAATAAAAGACCTTCTTCCATCCACGAAGTTCAGTTCATGCGTAACAGTATCGAAAATATCTTCGTTCCGGTTTCAATCGATCTGGGGAAATCTAATTTAAGTGTAAATGAAGTTATGAAACTGCAAAAAGGAGATGTACTTCTTCTGGATACTCATGTTAAGGGTTTGTTGGATCTGCAAATTGGCAACAAAGTACTTTTCAAGGGCACAGCGGGTCAGTATAAAAACAAAACGGCATTTAAAATTTTAGATAAACTATAAAATGATGGAGAAAACTTGTGGAAGAAAAAAAACAGAAAAATGAACAGACAACCGGTAAAAATTCACCTGTGGAGGAATTAACCGGAGAGAAACAGGTTGATGCAGCATCCGGTGAGGAAAAAATACCAAACAACGGCCAGGATAGCGAAGTTGAAAATTTTTTTGATGCGGAAGCCGGAAGTTTTGATGATTCATTGTCGGATGAGGATGTTAAAGATTTTTCCAGTGAATTCTCTTTCGATATGTTATTTGACCTGGAATTACAGATTTCCGTGGAATTGGCCAGAAAAGAGATTCCGATTCGGGAAGTGCTGCAATTAGGCGAAGGAGCAATCATCGAGTTTGATAAGATGGCCGATGAAAATATCGATATTCTCATCAATAACAAAAAAATTGCCAAAGGTGAGGTTGTTGTTATCGATGACCGGTTTGGCGTGCGTATTACGGATCTGTTAAATCCCACCGACCGGCTCAAAGGAATTACCAATTGAAAATTTTACAGAAAAGAGGAAAAGCAGCTCTTGTTCTGATCATCTTATTGCTGCTGCTCTCCGGCGCTTCTTATATCATTCTGGCGAATCAGCAAAAAGCGACCGCATTGGAGAATACCGGAGCAGTTCCCGGGTTTGGCGAATTGATGTTTAAGACGCTTGTACTGTTGGGTTTTATCATCATTCTAATTTATGTTATTTTGTATCTTCTACGACGATTCGTCTACAAAAAGAATTACGGTACTGCAATCAATGCCGTTGAAGTCTTACAAATTGTTCCTTTGATCGCCAAAAAGTCGGTGTGTGTAGTAAAAGTGGTAGACCGGATTTTGGTTCTGGGAATTTCAGAATCGGGAATCAGCAAACTCTCGGAAATAGATGAACCGGAACAACAGCAGAAATGGATATCCCAATTCAATACGGCACCGGCCAGAAAATCACTTAATTTTGCGGAACAGCTCCAGGGTTTTCTGGGGCATCAAAAGAACTAAATAAATTGATGAATAGATCGCGTAAAATAATTTTTCTTTTTATCTTGATTCTGCTTGTTCTAAGTCTGAGCGGAGAAGGATATTCTCAACAGGTGATTCCTAAAGTTTCACTGTCGGTGGATAATGCGAAAAACCCGCGTGATGTTGCCGTCACTTTGGAAATTCTTCTGTTGATGACGGTACTGAGCCTGGCTCCGGCCATTCTGATTCTGACAACATCATTCACTCGTATTATTGTAGTATTTCATTTTTTGCGACAGGCCGTGGGATTGCAGCAGATGCCGCCGAACCAGGTTTTGATCGGATTGTCCCTGTTTTTAACGCTTTTTATCATGAATCCGGTATTCGACCAGGTTTATAAAAACGCCGTGAAACCATATCTCAATGAAGAAATCTCCTTTGATGATGCGGCAAAGAATGCCATTGAACCGCTGCGCACTTTTATGCTGAAACAGACCCGTGAAAAAGATTTAAGCTTATTGGTCAGCATTGCAAAGATCAACAAACCGCAAAACGCCGGCGGTATTCCAACCCATGTTTTAATCCCGGCGTTTGTGATCAGTGAACTGCGCATCGCTTTCCAAATCGGTTTTTTAATTTATATGCCGTTTTTGGTCATTGATGTCATTGTAGCCAGTGTTTTAATGTCCATGGGCATGTTGATGCTGCCGCCGATTATGATTTCGCTGCCGTTTAAAATATTGTTATTTGTGTTAATCGATGGCTGGTATCTGATTGTTGGCTCGATCATAAGAAGTTTCACTGTATGAGGATTTCATGACACAGGAATTTGTAATTGCTCTGGGTAAAAATGCATTATCGACCGCTTTCATTGTAGCGGCGCCCATGTTGCTCACGGGATTGGTAGTTGGGTTGATCATCGGTGTATTTCAGGCGGTCACACAGATCCAGGAAATGACGCTCACATTCATACCGAAAATTTTGGTTGTGGTGTTGACTCTTTTTCTGTTTCTGCCCTGGATGCTCAATGTTTTGATCTCTTTTGCTACCAATGTGTTCAATAGTATCTCGACCGTAGCCCATTAGTAGACGATATGAATTTATTTGGCCTCACACTGTCTGATGTGCAGAAATTTTTTCTTATTTTTATCCGGTTGGCTACAATCATGGCCATCATCCCCTTTTACGGCGAGAGGAGTGTTCCCATTCAGTTAAAATTAGGCTTGGCGCTGCTCATATCCGTGATCGTTTATCCGCTGCTAACAGGCGCTGCAGTACCGCAGGAAACACAATCTTTACTGGGATTTTCAGTGTCCATGCTCCAGAGTTTACTTGCCGGCTTGATGGTAGGCTTCATTCCCCTTATGTTGTTTGCCGGCGTGCAATTGGGTGGTGAATTGATCGGGTTTCAGATGGGATTTGGCATTACCAGCGTATTGGATCCTTTGTCGCAGATCAGGATGTCGTTGATTGCCCAGTTTGAGTATATTTTGGCGATGCTGATTTTTATCACTCTGGATGGTCATCTTTACTTCTTACAGGGAATTGTCAAAAGTTTTCAGGTTGTTCCGTTGGTGGGGGCTTCATTCCCAAATGTTTTGGGTGAAGCCCTTGTGGATTTAAGCCGGGAAATATTTATCATCGGATTAAAGATTGCCGCACCGATTATGGTGACCATCTTTCTTACCAACGTGGGTTTGGGAATTTTAGGCAGAACCATGCCGCAAATGAATATTTTTATTGTCGGCTTTCCGTTGCAAATCGGCGTTGGACTGGTTGTATTGGGGATGTCCATCCCCGCATTTGCTTTCGTATTTGAGAAAATGTTTCATGCGTTTTACAGTAAATGGTTGGCATTGATTGTTACGTTTTAAGTTGAGATAGCATGCCGGAACAGAGCGGTGAAAAGACCGAAAAGGCAACGCCGAAGCGGCGTGAAGAGGCAAGAAAAAAAGGCAATGTTGCCAAGAGCAACGAGGTCAATTCTTCGTTGGTATTGCTAACCGGAACTCTTGTGTTCATCTTTTTTTCGCATAATTTTTTTAGTAATATTCAGGGACTGATGCATGAAATCTTTGAAAATTTAAACGGGTATGATCTGTCACAGGAAAGTTTGCGTTTTTACAACGCGCAAACCATTCTCTTTGCAATTAAAGTGCTTGCTCCACTAATGTTAAGTGTAATGATTATCGGGGCCACGGCAAATGTGATGCAAGTGGGATTTATGATTACCGGCGAACCGATAAAACCGGATCTGAATAAAGTCAATCCGCTTAACGGTTTTAAACGAATTTTTTCGGCTAAATCCGCAGAAGAACTGATAAAAGGATTATTGAAGATAACCACCGTTGGCGTGGTTGTTTATATAACGATTATGGGCGCTGCCAAAGATTTTATCCCGCTTATGGATCAGAGTATAGTACAGGTTGCTTCATTTTTGGGACATACAATAATGAAAATGGCATTGAGAGCTTCAATTGCCCTTGTCTTTCTGGCGGCATTTGATTTTGTCTTTCAACGTTGGGATCATGAAAAGAGTTTGAAAATGACCAAGGATGAAGTGAAACAGGAGATGAAGCAATATGAAGGCGATCCATTGGTTAAGTCCAGAATTCGCAGTGTACAGCGGGAAATGTCGCATAAGCGGATGATGTCGGAAGTGCCCAATGCGGATGTGATTATCACCAACCCGGTCCATTATGCCGTAGCACTGAAATATGTTTCCGGTGAGATGAGCGCGCCTGTGGTGGTTGCCAAAGGCGCCAGAAAAATTGCCGAGAAAATCAAAAAAATTGCGCGGGAAAATGATGTGCCCATTGTTGAAAATCCATCGTTGGCCAGGGCGCTGTTCAAAATGTGTAATATCGGCCAGGAAACACCGGTTGACCTGTACAAAAGTGTGGCTGAAATCCTGGCTTATGTCTATCGTTTAAAACAGAAAGGCGTTCAATGAACCAACCGCAGCAAAAGAACGGACTCCTCAGGCGGATAACCGGACAAAGTGATATCGTTTTGGCTGTCGGCGTCATCGCTATACTTGCGGTAATGGTTATTCCGCTCCCTGCCGGTTTTTTGGATATTTTGTTAGCCATCAACATCACATTTGCTTTGGTGGTGTTGATGATCTCTCTGTATTTAAATGAACCGCTGGATTTTTCCGTTTTTCCCAGCATGCTTTTGGTGATGACCCTCTTCCGGCTTTCTCTGAATGTGGCTTCAACAAGGCTGATTTTAGGTGATGCTTATGCCGGGAATGTGATATCCGCATTCGGCAATTTCGTGGTTAAGGGAAATTATGTTGTTGGATTTGTGATTTTCTTTATCCTGGTTATTATCCAATTTGTTGTCATCACCAAAGGAGCGGGAAGAATTGCCGAAGTTGCCGCCCGGTTTACATTAGATGCCATGCCGGGAAAACAGATGGCAATCGATGCCGATTTAAATGCCGGGTTAATAGATGAAGTGGAAGCGAGAAAAAGACGGGAAAAAATAGCCAGTGAAGCGGATTTTTACGGCGCCATGGACGGGGCTTCAAAATTTGTCCGGGGGGATGCCATCGCCGGTTTAATTATTACAGTGATTAATATTATCGGTGGATTTATTATTGGCATGGTGCAAAAAAATATGGGTTTTTCCGATGCTCTGCAAACCTACACGCTTCTTACGGTTGGGGACGGTTTGGTTTCGCAGATTCCTGCACTCGTTCTGTCCACTTCCGCCGGTCTTATTGTCACCCGGGCTTCTTCGGAAACCAATCTTGGACAGGATTTATCGGCTCAATTGCTCAAGCAGCCGCGTGCCCTTTCGATTGTCGCCGGTGCGCTGTTCATGTTTGGCATTACGCCGGGTTTACCAACCCTTCCCTTTCTCATTCTGGCCGGGTTGTCGGCGATTGTGGCACGTGGTGTTTATCAGGCAAAAAAAGAAGAGGCGGCGGCGGAACTTGTCGGAGAAAAGGAAGAATTAGAAGATGAAGAAGAAAATATCACCCGCTACCTGCACGTGGATCCGTTGGAAATAGAGATCGGATACGGATTAATCTCTCTGGTGGACGAAGAACAGGGTGGGGATCTGTTGACCCGGATCACCGCCATTCGCAAGCAGTGCGCCATCGAGCTGGGTATTGTGATTCCGCCTATCCGCATCCGGGATAATATCAGCCTGAATCCGGAAGAATATATTATTAAGATCCGGGGCGCGGATGTTGCCAAAGGGGAAATTTACATGAACCGGATGATGGCATTGGCCGGCGGGGAAAACAAAATTGATATTGAAGGCATCGATACCGTAGACCCCGCTTTCGGTCTGCCTGCGGTTTGGCTGCAAGAAACGCAGCGGGAAATTGCTGAGAAAAAAGGATATACTATTGTTGAACCCGGCGCCGTGATGGCTACCCATTTGAAAGAAGTGCTGAAACAGCATGCCTTCGAAATTATGAGTCGGCAGGATGTAAATGATCTAATCGAAAATGTAAAAAAGGAAAACGGTGCCCTGGTTGAAGAATTGATTCCCAATATGTTGAATACAGGCCAGGTGCAGAAGGTTTTGCAAAACTTGCTGCGCGAGCGGGTGCCCATTCGTGATATGGCCACCATTCTGGAAACCCTTGCCGATGCTGCCTCACTGACCAAAGAAACAGATGTTCTCACCGAATTTGTGCGCAGCGCACTCCTAAAAATAATTTCCAAACCGTTTATCGATAATCAGAATGTGATCAATAGCTTAATCCTGGAGCCGGGACTGGAAAATTATCTGTCCAACAACCTGGAACATAATCAAAAAATAGGCTTGAATTTGCCCCCGGATCATCTGAAAAAACTCTATGATAATATTCGGGAAGAAATTGATAAAATGAACATCGCCGGATATACGCCATTGTTACTGTGTTCGCCGACGATCCGGTCCTATTTACAGAAAATATTAGAGATGGCTTTTCCTCAATTGTCTGTTTTGTCCTACAATGAGGTTCCGGGCGATGTAAACATTCAATCCGTTGGAGTGATAAGGTTAAAGCAATGAAAATTAAAAAATTTACTGCTGAAAACAGTCAAGGAGCTTTGCAAAAAATAAGGCAGGCTTTGGGTGAAGATGCCATTCTCTTGAGCATGACTGAAAAATATGACCGCCAGAGCAGGAAACGTTACGTAATCGCCACTGCGGCCATCGATGAAGAATATGGTAATGAAAAAGGAAAATGGCCGCAGAAGATGAATCCCATCCGGCCGGGTAGTGGTTCGGCCGGGCCGGAAGAAAGATTTTCTTTGGATGAATCCAATTCCGCTTTTACTTATTCCAGGAAAAATTTTGTTAAAAAACCGGTGGAGCAGCAGACTTCCCGGGCGGTACTATCGCCCGATTTTTCAGAACTTCAGGAAGTCAGGGAACGCATCGATTCGTTGTCACTCTTGCTGCAAGGAACCGGATATCCGGAGATGCCGCCGGATTTTATTGAAAGTTATGCCCGGTTGATCAAAGCCGGGGTAAACAAACAACTGGCGGGTACCATCATTCATAATACGGATAAAAAGATGTCACGCCAGGGCCGAAGCAGCAGGAAATATATTAAGCGGGAAATATCTGCAACTATTCTCAAACTATTGGAAAGTTATCCTTTTTCATCCCGGGCAGATCCGGCCGACAAAAAAATAAAGGTGATGATTGGCCCGACCGGTGTTGGTAAAACCACCTGCATTGCCAAATTGTCGGCGATCGATAAAATATATCAACAGCAGAAAGTTGGGTTGATCTCCATCGATACGTACAGAATTGCCGCCATCGAGCAGTTGCGCACTTATGCAAACATCACAAAACTGCCGCTGGAAGTGGTCTATTCGCCGGCAGAAATGCAAACGGCTCTCACTCGTCTATCCGACTGCGAGGTGATTTATATCGATACGCCGGGTAAAAGTCCGCAAAATGGCGCTGCCTTAAAAGAGATGCTGACTTATTTCCGGGATTGCCCCAGTCCGGAAACCCACTTGGTTCTGAGCCTGACAAGTAAAGAAGAGTATATGAAAGACGTGGTTGAACGATTTTCTATCTTTCCCCTGGAAAAAATTCTGTTCACAAAAATGGATGAAACCGGTTCCTTCGGTTCCATATTGGGCGTACTGCACAAAGCAAAAAAACCGATCTCATTTATTGCCACAGGACAGAATGTACCGGATGATATCATGAAACCCGGGAATGATTTACTGACCAAAATGATGATGGGAGAGAAACCTTGATGCCGAAAGATCAGGCCTGGAAATTACGCGATTTGATTCCGGAAAGAGAACTGTACCCCCACATTAAAAGTGATTTTCATACGAAACGACTGGCAATTACTTCGGGAAAGGGGGGGGTGGGGAAAAGTGTGATTGCCCTGAACCTGGCACTCCTTTTTGCTAAAGAGGAACAAAAAACCCTTTTGGTGGATGGGGATATCAATCTTTCCAAAATCCAGATTTTAACCGATACATCCCCTCAATTTACTTATACGGATGTGAAGCGAGGCGGTAAAAAATTATCGGAAGTGATTTTTGAATACCAGCCGTACTGTTCTATCTTGCCCACGGGGTCCGGAGCCCTGGAATTGATAAATTACCGGGACGAAATTGCGCAGCATTTCAAAAATCAATTTAAAAAACTGGACGGCCGCTTCGATTATATGTTAGTGGATACCGCCTCGGGGATATCCAGCCTGGTTTTCGGGGAACTCACATCCTGCGATGAAGTGATGATTATTGCCACGCCGGAGCCCACTTCCATAGCCGATGCTTATGCCATTTTAAAAATACTGTCTTACTATTACCCCCAAATTCCTGTTCATATTGTTATTAACCTGGTCGATTCTGAAAGTGAAGCGATCGAAGCCTATCAAAAATTTAATTTGATTGTGCAAAAATTTCTCTATCGGAGAATAAACTACTTAGGATTTCTGTTACGGGATGAAAATGTTGTCCAATCCATTAAAATGCAAACGCCGCTTGCTTTGCTTGACCGGGACAATATTTTTATCAGACAATTGGATAAAATCAGAACCAATTGGCTGGAGATACGCAGGGATGTTGCAGTACATAAGATACCCCAATTGTCAAATTAGGCGGAGTGTAACACTTTAGTTTTTTGAACAAATCCGCTTCCTTTGCGCTCTCTGCGTCTCTGCGTTTTAAAGCGCCTGTTTTTTTAACGCAGAGACGCGGAGAGCGCAGAGAAATTGAAAAAATCGTCTGCCTGTTCAGCACGCGAATTACACGAAATCATACGAACAGGACAAAATAGTTAACGATTCTCGTTTTTTAGCGATATTAGCGGGCAACCTGAATAGTTGCCTAATTTCTTTTTCTTTATGTATCTTAGTGCCTTCCCTGCCCGATGCAGGCAGAGAGACTTTGTGGCTGAATAGTTACAATTCAGGTTACAATTAATTTCGCCCCTTACGGGCTGATAACGGGTCATTATTACTTCGAATCCCGGCGCTTCGCACCGGGCCTGATATATTTTGCTCTTTCAGAGCATATTTTGCAAATTTTCATCACACTGAAAGGGTGGAATACATTAGCCCGGGGCAGTGAGTGCTCCGGGTTGGTTTATATAATATTTTCCATTACCCTGAAGGAGCGTAATAATTGTCTCCTCTTTTCCAACTCTTAGCAAGACCTGCCCCGAGTTTTCCGAAGGGGAAGGTTAGAAAGGGTTGAATTCCATGTTCTCAAAGAACAAAAATGTTGCAACGGAATAAACCACAGAAGAATAGCAATTTTTAAGTGAAACACAATTAGACAAATTCAATATAGGAAAAGCTTGCCTTATATTTGGGTAAATATTGCCGATAATAATAAATGAAAGCAATAATTAGATAGTGTAGAATTTATAAAATTAAGTAGTTAGCAAAAATGATAAAATATTGGCATAAACATTGCGTAATGGAATCCGAATATATTCTGTTGTCTTTTTAGCGGGAATGCAATTTGTGGAGGAATTTATGTCGGTTAATGCTGCTGCCTTGAAGGAATACAAGTCGGTGAGTCAGAAGGAAGATATGGAGAATTTATGGCGGATCTATTTCAAAACATTTAATCCCGCGATCAAAGAAAAACTGGTGATCCACTATCTGCCGGTTGTAAAGTATGTTGCGGGAAGAATGATACTGACGCTGCCCAATTCCGTGAACTACGACGATCTGGTAAGCGCCGGAACCATGGGATTGCTGACAGCAATTGACCGTTTCGATATCAATCTTGGCGTTAAGTTTGAAACTTATGTTGTGCCCAGAATAAGAGGATCCATTCTGGATGAACTAAGGTCTCTGGATTGGGTGCCCCGTTCGGTGAGGAGCAAAGCCAGGCAGTTGGAAAAGGCGATTGTGAATCTGGAATCGCAATTAGGAAGAATGGCCACTGCAGAAGAAATTGCCAAAGAGTTAGAAATGGATCTGGATGAATATGAGAGCATGTTGGCTAAAATAGGCGGGCATGTTCTGACCTCGCTGGATCGGGAAATTTATGAAACAAGCGAAACAAACGGCAGCCTGTATGATCTGATTAAAAATTCCAAAGCCGATGATCCGATCCAAACAATAGAAAAAGAAGAATTGAAGAAAAGCCTGGTGGAATATTTAAATAATTTGCCGGAAAATGAACGTCTGGTGCTGGCACTCTATTATTACGAAGATTTGACCCTGAAAGAGATTGGCGTTGTGATGAATGTTTCGGAATCCCGGGTTTCTCAAATTCATACCAAGGCGATTAATCGATTACGGGCAAAGTTAAAAAATTTTTTCTGACATAAATCTGTAAGGAGGGGCTATGGTACAGCCCTTGCATATACAGGACAATCTTTCAAAAATGCCGCTAATGCAAAAATTTCAGGAGATGGTGAGAGCGGTACCCGAGGCTGAGCGGGATCAATTTGCCAAACATTTGAAACAGGAACGTTACCACAAAACGCAGAGAACCGAGGAAAGCAAAGAGACGGAAAAGAAAATCATTCGTAAACGGCAGGGGAAAAAGGAAAATAACAAAAGTAAAAAACAGCAACTTTCTCATTCGAAAGAGAAAGAACAAGAGGTGAAAAGCGATGATTCTATGGCAGTGCATTCCGGCACTCACATCGATATAACCGTATAATCAGGAGAAACAAGTTGTCCGGCAATTTAACATTTGCAAAAATAAAGAAAATCACCCAGCATATCTTTGATCTGCCGACGCTGCCGACAACCGTGGTAAAGACCATTGAGCTAGTGGATAATCCCAATACGTCCGCCAGGATGTTGAGTAGAATTATTTCCAGCGACCAGGCATTGACTGCCCAAATTTTAAAATTGGCAAATTCCGCTTATTACGGCTTCCCGCATAAAATAAATACTGTTCCGCTGGCCATTGTGGTGATCGGGATGGAAACGTTGAAGAATCTGGTTCTCAGCGCGTCGGTGATAGATCGCTTTGCCCGCTACCAGCACTCTATGCCGTTTGACATCTATCTTTTTTGGGAACATGCCATTGGCACGGCAGTGGCAAGCAAGATGTTAGCCCGGGATTTGGGCTACGAAGTTACCGGAGAAGTGTTTGCCGCCGGCCTGTTGCATGACCTGGGAAAATATATTATGAGTCTCTATTTTAAAGAGGACTTTTCAAAGGTCATCACCAAAATGATTGATGAAGATAAACCGATGTACCTGATCGAAGAAGATGTTTTTCCAGGTGTAAATCATTCTCAGATTGGTGCCTGGCTGGTGGAAAAATGGAATTTTCCCGCTACGATCATCATGGCTATTCATTATCATCACGATCCGAAAAGAGCGGAAAATTATTCAAAAATTGCCTCTTTGATCCATTTTGGCGACTATCTGGCCAAACGGCTGGGTGTGGGTTATTCCGGCGATATGTCCACGCCGGTTTTCAATGATTATGTTAAGGAAGAATTTTCCCTGAAGATGAATGAGGCAGGAAAGGTGGATGAGGCTTACTATTTGAAACAACTGGAAAAACAGATTACCGAAGACTATTCGCTTTTTGCCCTGGCGCGGAATCAGGAAGGTAGCTCCAGGTATTCACCTATTATGACCCATCAACAAAGGATCCGGTATGCCGCTTATTGAAATGGAAAAAATCAGAACCAATGACAGCGATATTAAATTTCTTCATTTCATGTATCAGGTTTATAATTCGATGAATAAAATCAGGAACGATGCTCATTTTCAAAAAACTTATAAAAATTGGATTTACAAAATTGTTCCGTTTAAAAGCATCGCGCTTATTTCTTTTAATCCTGCCGATGAACAACATTCTATCTGGGATATCCAGCCTGCCGAATTTTCCTTTACGGTGCAGCAACAGTTGGAAGATGGGATTATTCAATGGCTCGGGGAGAATGGTAAACTCTATCTGTCCGATATACACGATGCCGGAGATGACATGAATAAAAGGAAGATTTTTTTGCCTTTGAAACAGAACGATTTTTATGGCGGCATCATTGAAATTATCCCTAAAAAAAATAATTTTACCCCGGATAAACGCACAGAATTATCCCTTAAAATGCTTGGTTCCATCCTCGCCAATCATTTTGAACTGCATCGTTTGCGTGAAAAAGTGAATGAATCTAATTTATTGTTAAACCGCATGTCCCATAGAATGGATGACGTAAATCATCTGGCCTTATTGGGTGAAATTTCCAGCGGCATTGTCCACCAGATCAGCAATCCCATGACAACCATCATGGGTAGAATCGGACTCACACTCTATTCGGAACCGAACCGGGAAAAATTTAAAAACGATTTGTCCATTGCAGAGCGCGAAGCAAATAAGGTCTCGTTTATATTGCGCGAGTTCCTTTCGTTAGCGAAATTTCAAATTCATCATGATGAAAATAACAAAATCCAGCTAAACGATGTGATCTCAACTTCACTAAACCTGACCAATTATTTTATTCGCGAAAACAAGTTCGATATTGAAACCATGTATGCTCTGAATCTACCGGAGATTGAAGCGAATTTTACCAAATTGCGTGAAGCTTTTTGCTCACTTTTTGTCAATATTGCCCGTATCGACCATCAGAATGGCAGAATCCTCTTTATGACGGGACGAAACGGCAATTCCGTTTACACCGAAATTCAGATGAATCGTGTGGAAAACCTGCAGGAATTGTTTGCACAACTGATGAACTCTGTTGAAGCGACGAAACCGGTTCCCTCTCATTCAGAGATCGATCTGCTCAATTGTGATAAACTGTTTAAGGAAAATCATGGCGAGATGTTCGTAACTGTGTTGGCGCAGGACCGGTTTAAAATTACTATTAAATTCCCTGTAAAAATTGAATAATGGATAAACAGGTAGCCAATCACAGGGATGTTCGCAATACCGCCTGAGGATAAATCCTCAGACTCAAAAGTGGCAGGACGCTAAAGCGCCCTTTAGGGTGCTTCCATATTTTAAGCCTGTTGCTTCAGCTTCAGGCGAGTGATAATTTTTACTCCTGTGATCGGTTACATAAACAGGTCTCCATGAGAGGAAAAGAATGAAGAAATATTTTTTGCTGTTTTCCATCTGTTTTATTTTCCGGGCGGATGGATACGGTCAAAATATGGTAACAAATTTCAATGTGGTTAAATTGGGCGGTCAAATCAAAATTGATCTGAGTGCTTCGGAATCGTTTCGTTATGAAATTATCCCCTTCGATTCCAAAACTTATGTCCTGATCAAGTTGCAGCCGTTGATATTTGGGCCGTCAGTAAAAGAAAGTGCAGTAATGCAGCTTAAAAAACTTCCGGTTACTATTCACGCCCTGGAATTGATGGATCAGATTTTGATGTTAACCTTCAAAAACATTTCCCGCAAGCAGTTGCATGTCATCTTTTCAGAATTAAACAAAAAGATTGAAATTGTGGTTTCTCAATCTCTGCCTGTCTCTGCGCAAAAATTAAGCGCAAATAAAAAGAGCGCGAAAGATTACTATTTGGCAGCGGCTCAACATGTAAAAAAGGGTTATGATGACAAAGCCATTTCAGCGCTCCACAACGCCCTTCGCTTACAGCCTCGATATCCTGAAGTCTATTATTTAGCGGGAGAAATCCGCTTTAATAAGAAACAGTGGGAAATGGCAAAAATCAATTTTGAAAAAGCAAAACGAATGAATCCCGATGTGGGAGATGTTCAAAACTACTTAGCGCTGATTGATGCCAAACTTCATCCTGTCCGGCAGGACGAACCGGATACATCGGAGGCAGATAATTTTGTTGAAAAGACCGAACCGGATTCCACAGCCGTTGTTTCCGCAGTTCCGAATGCAGATACCACCTATGCCGTCGCTTCGGTAGAAAAACCTGCCCTGTCCGCCGCAATAGCCGCAGGGGATAAGCAGGCGGATGAATCTTCGGCAGCGGATCAACCGGCGCCGACCTATTTTCAAATAGGATTCTTTTTTGCCATTATCCTGTTTGTTGTCTTGTGGGGAGTTCTGCTGTGGGAAAAAAGAAATTATTTTAGAAAAACGCCGTTAAAATCTTCCCCGGATTTTAGCAGACTTTTACAGCAGTTGCAGAAGTCTTCACCACAACAAAAGAACCGTGCACCGGATAAGGAAGAACCGGATAAAAAAGAAAATGCAGAAAGAAAACCACGACAAGTAAATTTGAACGATGAACGGCAAAAGTTTTCTTCTCTCAGCAGTCCGGATAGAGCGACATTCAACGGGGAAAAATTATTGCGCCGGCATCAACCTGTTATTCCGAATGTGAGGCAGACCGGTTGGGATGATGACGATGAAACAGTGAATACGGAACATCATGTTTTAAACCTGGCTTCCATTGGCTACAGTGTGGAAGAGATTGCCCGGCAACTGCAACTTGGAAAAGGAGAAGTGCGCTTGATGTTAACCTACCGGGGCAGGCATAATCCCATGACGGCGCCGGAAGTTCGGATTGAGATGGATTGAGTGTGATCTGAAATGAATATTATCAGCAGACATCTGTTCGAAAAGTTTTTTATTCTGCCGTTAGCTAAAAATACTTTACAGAACCGTTTCAAAACCGGTGATATTATCAGGGGAAAAATTGTTAGAGCACTGCCGAAGCAAAACATGTTTGTCCTCAATACGAAAGGGATGAATCTGGTAGCGAATACACGTGTGTCTCTTTTTGTTGGGGACAAGATTTTTGGCAAAGTGATTAAAAATGAAAATCAGATAGAACTCAAACTGACGGAAGTGAACGGACAGGAGATGCATCAAAGTTTAAATATCCATAATGACGGGATCGAGTTTGGCCGAATCCCTCTTCCCGGCGGGGTTTTTGGCAAAGAAGCGTTCCTGGAAATTTATCCCGACAGAGATTCCGGGACGAAATATCAGAAAACGGAAGAACAGACCGGCTGCCATTTAATTCTTAATTCCGATGAACTTCAAAATGTCATTGTAGATGCCGAACTTTTTGATGCTCATCTGATTTTGAATGCCTGGATCGAAGATGAGGGGCTCTACCGGTTTATAAAGTCCAAATCAGCGGAGATTAAAGAAAATCTTTTAGCGGATAATATTGAAAAGGTAAATTTTCAGGTGATGCCGTTAATGGTGGACGTGAGCTTTTTTAGAAAGAAATGGACAGGTGAGGTTAATCTCGATGTCCGTGCTTAAAAGTAATGAATATAATCAACGTAACTATTCAGGTATGCTTGTTATTAAAGCCTTCGACTGAGTTTATCCCTGGCTTGTTGAAGGGCTCAGGCTGGCTTAAATAGCCATGCTGAGCGGAGATGAGCCGGGATTGTCGTTCATTAATGAACCTATCTGAATAGTTACCATTATTGTATGATTGTGGAAAGAGGGAGATGTGATGAAAGAAGAAGTAGAGTACAAAACGAAAAAAATATTAGCTGTTGATGACGAGTCGTTTATCCTGAACTTTATAAAATTGGTTTTGGAAAGGGAAGGCCTGCAAGTTCTTACAGCAGAAAACGGTCAACAGGCGCTGGATATTGCCATGAGTGAAAATCCGGACCTTATTATTGCCGATCTGATGATGCCGGTCATGGACGGGAGTGAGTTGTGCCGGAGAATTAAAGAGAATAAACAATTGAAAGAAATTTTGTTTATTGTTCTCACGGCAAAATACGGGAAAGAGGATAAAGTAAAATTGCTAAATCTGGGTGCAGATGATTTCATTCGCAAGCCAATCGGAAAGGATGAGTTGATTGCCAAAGTGAATGCCTTCGCCAGAATCCGTAATTTGCAGATGACCTTGAAAAGTAAGAATAGTGACCTGGAAAAATTAAATTCGCAGTTAAACGGTGCGCTGGATAATTTGCAGCTTGCCAATGTGAAAATAAAAGAGACGCAGGATCAATTACTGCAAAATGAAAACATGGCTTTCATTGGTCAAATGACTGCCGGCGTAGCGACGGAAATGGAAGGCCCGGTTGACTTTGTAAAAAACAATCTAACAGTGATGAGCAATTATATGACGGATACAAAAGCGCTGCTCGGGAAATATGAATTTGTGATGGAAGCATTATCCCGCAAAGTAAATGGTGAATCTGATGTTTTTATGGCAGATGTAAATCAATTTAAAAAGCAGATCGATATGGAATTCATGCTGAGCGATCTGGATAAGATTCTCGAAGAATCTTTAGATAAAATGGTATTCATGGAACGCATCGTGAAAGATCTGCACAATTATGCCTATATCGACGATGCAATAATGCAGCCGGTGAATTTAAATGAGATGCTTGAAAATATTCTGTTCTCTTTCCCACCGGAAAAAATACGAGACATAGCGATTGAAAAAAAGTATTCTGAACTTCATGCTTTTATTTGTTATCCGGAGCAGCTTAAACAGGTTTTCACCAATATTTTACAAAACGCCGTAGAGTCGATCCGAACCGCCGGGAATGTAAAAATTGAGACTTATTTTTCGAATGGGCTGCATGTTCGTATCACAGATAATGGAATTGGCATTCCTAAAGTGATTCAGAAAAAAATCTTTGCGCCGTTTTTTACTACCAAAGAAATTGGAGAGGGAATGGGATTTGGCTTGAGTATTGCGGAAAGAATTGTAAAGAAGCATGAAGGCAACATTCAGATAGAAAGTGAAGCCGGTAAAGGAACAAGTGTCACCGTTTCATTTCCTAACGAAACTGAAAAGAAGCGACAAACTTATAATGCCGGATTTGAAAACGGCGAAACAAATTATGATAGCGTGAAGAAAGTTGAAGAATGTAATGACTGTGCAGAGAAAATATAAAAAAGCCGTTGCATTGCAATATAATCAGGATGAACAGCATGCACCGCAGGTGATTGCCCGGGGAGCCGGTGAAATTGCAAAAAACATAATTGCTGTCGGCGAAGAAAATAAGGTGCCGGTTATGAATGATGAGAATTTATTGGCGCTGCTTTATCCGCTGAAAAATGGCGAATTTATTCCGGAATCTCTTTACCTGCCTGTAGCGAAATTGCTGGCATATTTGGCACTTTACAAAAAACAAACGCCGGAAAGAAAATTTGGCGGAGAATCATTTTTATCTTGAGCCGGAACTAAATAGTGTCTGTCCGGTATTTTGCATTTATGGAAAAAGAGAGGGAGAAAACAGGATGTTTACAACAAAATCAGCACAAAGTAAAGTTTATGAATATTTCCCGTTAACCTTAAATTACCGGGAAAGCTTTGAGTATGAAATTCGGGAATTATTGGAGCAGGTAAAACAAAAAATTGAATATAACTGGATTTCTTGTTATGTTAATGACCCGATAACAGATAATCTGGAAAAGTTGGCTCTGGATGATTCGGGCTTCAATATGATCGATGTTATTCAGTTTGATAACGGTTCCGGGCTTTCCGCCTGGGTTGCCGAGCAAAAACGTCCCATTCTGTTAAGTTCTGTTCATCGTGGTCAGCGGTTTCAAAGCAATCCGGTGAAATCATTTATCTGCTGTCCGGTTATCCGGAATGAAATGACAATTGGCGTGATTAATCTGGGTCATATCCGCAATCAGGCGTACAACAAACAAATGCTGCAGCACTTGCTGGATATACTGAATCCGAATGAAGATTGGGAATAGAAATGGGTAAAAAAATCCTCCTGATCGATGATAATCAGGATATGCATCTTCTCATTGGATATATCTTAAAAAAATCCGGCTTCAAAATGAAATCCGCATTTATTGGCGAAGAAGGATTGCAATATATCTCATCCTACAAACCGGATTTGGTTATATTGGATTATATGATGCCCAAAAAGAACGGACCGGAAGTGTTCCGGGAATTTATTTCTGAGCCAAAATATAAAAAATATCATCATATCCCATTTATCATGCTTACGGCAAGACACACCGATGAACGGGATATGGATAAAATGTTAGAGTTAGGCATCGCTGTTTTTCTCAACAAACCGTTTGGTCAGAAAGAACTGATCAATGTAATTCAAAATATTATGACCACGCAAAAGATTCAGATGAAGAAAGATAACCTGTACCGGGCTATTAGTGATGCTAAAGATTTTTTAACCAATCTGGTAGAAAATATTCCCAGTGCGCTGTTCATCGTCGATGCAAATGGAGAAATTACCTACTATAACGGCGGGCTTCAGCATGTTTTAAAATATACGGAAGATATGCTGATAAACAGACCGTTCAAAAAGATTGTCGATTTGAGTGATGAAAAAAACCGTGAAAGTTTGAAATTGTTGAAGCGGGGAGAGGAGGTTGCTCATCTGGAAATGAATCTGCTCAGTTCTGATGGCCGCCGTGTTCCATTCAATCTGTCTGTTACTCCCATGACTTATAAAAAAGGTGTAAAACATGGTTCCATAATCATCGGCAATGATATCTCTGAAATAAAAAGACTGGAAGCTGTTTTAATTGAAAAAGAAAAGCTTGCCACTCTCGCAGAAACCGCTGTGGCATTGAATCATGAAATTAACAATCCCCTTTCGCCGATTTTAGGAAACATACAACTGCTCCTGGCAAAGAGCGGAGACTTTGATCCGCAAACGAAGAAAAAACTTGAATCGATCCGGCGTAATGCCGAACGGATTCATGAAATCATGAAAAAACTTCGTTCCATTAAAAAACCGGTACAGAGTGAATATCTGGGGGACGTGAAAATGTTAGATATTCAAAAGTCCAACTGATATTATCTCCTCTCCATAAATAAAGCCCGGCAAATCTCGCCGACTTTTTCCCCACAACAGGGAAATCCTTGCCGCAAATATTCCCCTCCTTACATTCTTCACTTTTTTATTTTGATGTACTGTTTTTAATCCGATAAATAACAATAGGTTACAAATTTAAAAAAGTCGCTTATTATTATAACTGTGGCATGGTGCTTGCAAAAGAAAAGGAAGCGCTATTTTTATTCTGACCTGAATTGAGCGATTTTAATTTCATTCAGTAGGGATCTTGTTGGTTTAGTGCACAGAACCGGCAAGATTTTTTATGAATGACAATACTCTTTGGGTGGCTGTTTCAATCAAAGAATCACTCAATTCAGGTCAGACAAACAAGGAGCAACCATGATCAAAGGATTATACACAACAGCAGCAGGAATGTATCCAAGAAATCTGGATGAGGAAGTTACGGCAAATAATCTGGCTAATATCAACACAACCGGGTTTAAAAAGGATGCGGTTCATTTTAAAAAATTGCTGGATAGCCAACTCTCCCTGGCCGCCCAGTTGGGAAAGAATATGAGCGATGAAGATGTACAGGAAGTTTTGATCAACTTTTCCCAGGGGACATTAGAGGAGACAAATAATCCATTGGATGTGGCTATTCAGGGAGACGGATTTTTTGTGGTGCAAACGCAGGACGGCGAAAAATATACCCGGGATGGGCATTTCCAACTGGACAAAAATGGCAATCTTGTCAGCTCGGATGGATTCCCTGTGGTGGGCAGCTCCGGTTTGATTTCATTGATGGAAGGGGATGTTTCCATCAACCGGAGCGGAGAAATTTACCAGGATGATATGATGATCGATCAGCTAAAGGTAGTTGATTTTCCACGGCCTTATCCCATGCGTAAGGAGGGTGAAAATCTATTTTCTTTAACCCGGAATGTGAAAGAAAAAGAGATTGATGAAGATGTGGGTGTACGCCAGGGGTTTTTAGAAGGTTCAAATGTGAATCCCATCTCCGAGATGATCCGGTTGATCACCATTTCCAAGACATTTCAGGCGGGACAAAAAGCGCTGCAGTATCAGGACAGAACTTTGGACAAGGCGATTAATTCCGTCGGCAGAATGTAAATCAATGAGGAGAATATAAGATGATTAATGCTTTACGAACAGCGGCCACTGGTATGTACGCCCAGGAACTTTCTGTTGAAGTGATTGCGAACAATTTATCCAATGTCAATACTACCGGTTTCAAACGGGGGAAAGTCGAATTTCAGGATCTGCTCTATCAAACAATTCAGAGCACCGGAACGAACAATAATCAAGCCAATGCCGGCAATTCGGCCATTCAGGTTGGACACGGAACTAAATTGGTTGCCGTACAGAAGCAGTTTTCGCAGGGCGATGTCAACCCAACTCAGGCGCCCCTGGATGTAGCCATCAACGGGAACGGTTTTTTTCAGATTCAGTTCACCGATGGTCAGACACTATTTTCCCGGGATGGAACATTCAAACTGTCGGCCAACGGGCAAATTGTAACCACAGACGGCTATCTGCTGCAACCTAATTTAAGTATCCCGTCCGATAGCGAGGAGATCAATATCAGTCCGGACGGGATTGTGAGTGTGCGCGTTACCGGCAGTGATGATACCGAAGAGATCGGGCAGATTGAAATGGCAAAATTTATCAATCCGGCCGGCTTACGCAACCTGGGCAGAAACCTGTATGCGCAAACTTCAGCCTCGGGAGAACCTCAATTTGGCTCTCCGGATCAGGATGGTTTCGGCAGTCTTATGCAGGGATACCTGGAATTGTCCAATGTTGATGTAGTTGAAGAGATGATCAACATGATTGTGGCGCAAAGAGCTTATGAAATTAATTCCAAAGTAATAAAAACGTCGGAAGAAATGTTAACAATGGCAAATAATCTAAGAAGATAATTTAAGGAAAGTACAATGAAAAGATGGATCGGTTTTTTGAGTTTTGTTGTTGCCGGTTTCTTTTTCCTGAATTCCTGCCCGGCACAGACAACGAACAAGCAATTGGCAGTGACAAATGAAAAATACGCCACCATGAATTTAACCAATGAGATTATTCACCAGCGGGTGGAGATGTATCTGCTGAAAAATTATCATGAAAATCATGATGAAATTGTAGTGACATGTGATCCCGTTGCGGAGGCAATCCCGGTTGATTATGTGGATTGGGAAATCAAGGTGGATTCAAAATACAGCAGGATAAAAAACGGCCCCAATCTGGTTGATGTTACTGTTTTTTCCCGCAAGAAAATTTACAAGAAATTTAGTTTAAAGGCGAACATTAGTACCTACGATGATATTGTAGTTGCAACAACTATGCTGGAGCGGAGCCAGACCCTCTCTGATGCGGATGTGACACTTCAGCGGGTTGAGACTACTCATTTCAAAAGAGACTATTTCACTATGGTTGAAGATGTGCTGAATCTGCAAACCAAGCAGATTATCAACAAAGACAAGCCGATTTTTACCGGTATGATTGAAATTCCGGATGTGATTCATCGCGGCGATATCATTAAAATTGTAGTTCGACTGAAAAATATGGAAATCACCGCAATAGGCAAGGCGTTGCAGGATGGAAAAAGGGGAGAGAAGATAAAGGTTCAAAACAATGCCACCGGCAAAAAATTATCCGCGGAAGTGCTGGATGATAAAACCGTACTGGTTGAACTATAAAATGAAGGGCAGAAGATGAAGAATAAAATAATGATCCTTGTTCTTAACCTGGTACTGGCCGTATTCTCCACGGCGACGTCACAAACCTCCGACCGGTTTACTTCTTTTTTCTCCGATTATAAAGCCCGCCAGGTTGGCGATATTCTAACGATCTACATCGTGGAATTTTCCAGCGGCAGCAATTCGTCCTCCACTAATACTAAAAATGAAAACAATTTGAATGTGGGTACCACCAGCAGCGGGGCGCTTAGTTTTTTTCCTCTGGTCGGTCTTAGTACAAAACATGGAAATGAATATAAAGGCGATGGCCGGGTGGCCCAAAAAGGACAATTACGGGCCAAAATGAGCGCGCAAATTGTGGATATCAGCGAGAGTGGGAATATCAAAATCGAGGGGAAAAAATTTGTTGAAATCAATGGAGATAAACAGATAACCATCCTTACCGGCTGGGTGCGGCCACAGGATGTTACCACGGATAATGTGGTTTATTCTTACAATATTGCCAATGCGGAAATTCAATACAAAGGCAAAGGCGTAACCAGTTCATCCGCCAAACCCGGTTTAATTACCAAATTGATAAACTGGATCTTTTAATCGAAAAGGATAGGACAATGAGGCTGAAAGGGAAATTCTCAGGCAAATTTTATCTTCAAAAAAGCTGTCTTTTTACGCTCAGCATATTTTTGTGGTTCACCAGTATCAACGGCGTGCGCATAAAAGATATTGCCCAGATAAACGGAATTTCTTCGCAGCAGTTGGTTGGTTACGGACTTATGATCGGTTTGAACGGCACCGGCGACAACCGGCAGTCTTTGATGGCCAATCAGTCATTGCGTAATATGCTCAAACATTTTGGCGTTACCCTGCCCAACAAGCG
Organism: uncultured Deferribacteres bacterium; assembly: GCA_913009825.1. GTDB lineage: Bacteria > Zhuqueibacterota > JdFR-76 > JdFR-76 > DREG01 > DREG01. Next base: position 35,169 of record CAJVYQ010000015.1, on the reverse strand, counting down.
TATGCGGGTAAAGAATGTTGCTGCTGTAATGGTAACCGCCTCACTCAATCCGTTTGTGCAGCCGGGTGGAAAAATTGATGTGCAAGTTTCTTCCATGGGGGATGCATCCAGTCTGGAGGGAGGCATGTTGCTGTTGACGCCGCTCATCGCTGCCGACGGGCAGGTCTATGCCAAAGCGCAGGGAGCTTTATCCATTGGTGGATTTGATATTAAAACGATCGGTGGAGAGCATGTAAGGAAAAATTATGCCCTGGTTGGTAGAATTCCCCATGGGGCTGTGGTGGAAAAGAGTTCTTCTGTTGCTCTGTCGCAGGATACATTAAAGCTGAATCTCTACAATCCTGATTTTACTACCATCTCCCGGATGGCGGCACAGATCAATAACAGTTTCGGTCAGAATACGGCAACGCCTCTCAGCGGCGGCCAACTGTTACTTGCTATCCCACAAAATTTGCGATCTGCAGCAGGGAAAATTCAGTTCATTTCTCAACTGGAATCGTTGGAGGTAACGCCGGATCATGTTGCCCAGGTAGTGGTAAACGAACGCACCGGCACCATTGTGGTAGGCACCAACGTGACCATTTCTGAAGTTGCCGTGGCGCATGGTAATTTAAGTGTGGAGATCAGCGCCACACCGGTTATCTCACAGCCGGGGCCTTTTTCGCAGGGACAAACGGTGGTGGTGCCGCAGACTCAAACCCAGGTTACAACCGAACAGGCCAATTTAATGGTTATTAATGAAACTGTAAGCGTGCAGGATATTGCCACCGCCCTGAATGCATTGGGTGTAACACCGCGGGATTTAATTGCCATTTTTCAGGCGCTGAAAGCAGCAGGCGCTTTACATGCGGAATTAGTAATTTTGTAAGGTTGTAGATCGATGATTACTTCTGACCTGGCCAATATTCCGGTTGCCGGTAAGGAAATTAAAACCGGCAAGGAAGCAAAGAACCTCGAAAAAATCAAGAAACTGCAAAAAGTTTCCGAACAGTTCGAAGCTCTGTTGGTGGGAAATATGTTGAAAGCCATGCGGAAAACGGTGCCGGAAGGAGGCCTGTTCAAACGCGGTGTGGAGATGGATATTTTTCAGGGAATTTTTGATGATGAAATCTCCAGTCGCGTGGCTTCCCGGCATCAAATCGGTTTTGCCGATTTAATTTTTAAACAGTTGTCGGGCAAGTTGAACCTGGGTGTTCCTATCGAGAAAATTCTTATGGAGGCTAATGAAGCGAAAATAAAAGCCAAAGAGCTGCAGAGGTCGATGGAACGAGATTTTTCGCCGAAACAGGCTGGGACCAGTCAATCGATTCAATCGATTATTGAAAAAGCGGCGAAAAATTATGACATCGATCCTCATCTTATCGAAGCTGTGATTAAGCATGAATCAAATGGTGATCCAACGGCTGTTTCGTCCAGGGGAGCAAAAGGTTTGATGCAATTGATGGATTCCACTGCAAATATGCTGGGAATTGAGAATCCTTTTAACCCGGAAGAAAATATTATGGGCGGCGCCAAATATCTAAAGGAATTGCTGATTCAATTCGATAATGATATTGAGTTAGCCCTTGCCTCGTACAATGCAGGCCCGGGTAATGTGCAAAAATATGGTGGTATTCCGCCATTTTCTGAAACCAGGAATTATGTAAAAAAAGTAGTGCAAACATATCAAAGTTTGAAGTCGATTTGAAGTAACCTATCATTGAAGCAGTCATCCCTGCAAAGTAAATTTTCAAACAACCGGTGTGGGGTTACGATAGAAACCGCTGTGGAATGTGGATGGAGTTGGCATGAATGCGCATAAAAAACTACCGGATTCATTTTATAAAATGCTGATAGAACTGTTGTCCGAAGAGAAGGAATCTTTGTCCTCTTTGCGGTTAAATCTGAAAAAACAGTACGAAACGCTTTTAGAAAACAGATTAAATGATTTCTGGCAAATTTTAGAAGAGCAGAAAGCGCTGGTGTGTGAGGCGAATCAGAAAGATTCATTGAGAGAGCAGAGACTTACAGAAAAATTTTTCGATTTTAAGGAATATTCTTTATCAGATTTTATTCACATTGCACCATCTCAGTATAAAAACAAGTTGGAATCTTTAAAAACAGATTTCGATTGCCTGATAGAAAAGATTGAAAAATTACGCAACCGGAATCGATTGATGATTGGAAAAAGTCTGGAGTTTGTGCAAAATCAGATGCAATTTTTTTATGATCTGAATCGAACAAATTACTCGCCCGAAGGGAAAATTGAATCGAATAATTATTCCATTTTTAACAGGCAGGTATAAAGTATGGGCGGCTTAAGCAGCATCTTCTCCCTCGGTAAAAAAGCCTTGCTCAGTAACCAGGTTGGCATCCATGTGACGGGCGAAAATATTGCCAATGCACAGAATCCGGATTATTCCAGGCAGCGGGTCAATCTTGTTAGTGATTCTTTTGTTCATTCCAACCAGGGTTTTATTGGTTCCGGTGTGAAAGTTAATTCAGTAGATAGGATAAGAGACCGGTTTTACGATTCACAGGTTTGGGAGGGGAAGTCACAATTAGCCGAATGGAAAAGTGGCGGGAAATATGGTAATTTAATCCAATCGATATTTGCTGATCTCGATAATAGTGGATTATCAACCCAGTTGAACGCTTTCTGGAATGCCTGGGAAGACTTGGGCAATCATCCCGGAGACTATGGCATTCGCAACGATGTAAGATTAAAAGCACAGGGAGTAGTTAATCAGCTTCATGGTATGAATTCACGTTTACGGTCGGTAAGCGACAACGCCCTTTCGGAAATTCAAGGCAGTCTGGTTAAAATAAATGATCTGATCGATCAGATAGCCGATACAAATAAAAAGATAGCGAACACGGCCTTTTCCGAAAACAGCAATACCCTGTTAGACCGGAGAGATGCACTGATTGATAAATTATCGGAATATATCGATGTTGTTGCAATTGTTCATGAGAACGGTACCGTTTCAGTTTTGAGTAGCTACAATACGGTAGTTGACCAATCAAATGCTTATTCACTGACCCTGGATGTAACGGAAAATAACGGCTATCGTAAAGCATCTTTGCTGGTTGATGGGACCATGCCTGTGGAAATGAAAAGCGGTCAGTTAAAAAATCTAATGGATATTTTTAGTACCGGGGTGCCTGATCTGTTGCAAAAATTGGATACCATTACCGAATCTTTTGTCAACAAAGTGAATCAAATTCACGGGAGTAATTATTCTCTTTACGGGGAGAATGGTATCTCGTTGTTTACGGATTCCGGGATCAGTTCCGGTTCCATCCAAATATCTCAGCAAGTGCAAAATGATGTGGCCAATATTGCAGTGTCAAAGAGCGGTCAGACCGGAGATGGAGCCGGGGCGTTGGCTATATCCAACCTAAGATATGCAAAACTGCTCTCCAATGGTGACGAAACCTTGGACGATTACTATCGTTCTATGGTTGCTAAAGTTGGGGACTACGCCCAAAACATGCAGGATAAAAGTGAAAATTATTCGGCCGTTGTGAATATGATGGAGAATCAAAGAGACTCGATTAAAGGAGTATCGTTGGAAGAAGAGATGGTGGATATGATCAAATTTCAAAACTCTTTCAATGCCGCAAGTAAAATTATAACCACTGTGGATGAATTAATGCAAACAGTGATCGGCATGGTGAGATAATGCGCGTTACTTCTCAAATGATGGGCAGAAGTTATTTGAATAATCTGAACAGCCGTCTTACGCGGATCAATAAATTGCAGAATGAGATCAGTTCGGGCAGTCGATTACAAAATCCGTCCGATGACCCCATCGCTACAATTCAGGCGATGAAAACGCAGGCAAGTCTGGAAAGGAATAAACAGTATTCCAGAAATATCACCGATGGGAAATACCACTTGAATATGGCGGAAAGTTCAATCTATGAAATGCAGCAAATCACGTCCCGTGCCCGTGACCTGGCTTTGATGGGCAGCAACGCAACGTACAATGCCAAAGACCGGAAAACAATGGCCGTCGAAGTAAATCAACTTCTTGAAAATATGCTTACCGTTTCCAACACAACCACAATCGACGGCTATTTATTTGGCGGAAATCAGACGGAGGAGGCTCCTTTCGCGGCTGCACGGGATTCTTCTTCGAACAGAATTACGGAAGTTTCTGTCACCGGCGATGTTTCAGGAAAAATCTTACGGAATGTGGGGCAAAATGATTCGGTTGATGTGAATGTGAATAATAAAAATATACTCTATGGTTATAAAAATATTTTTCAGTCTCTGGTTGAATTGCGTGATGCGCTGGAACAGAGTGATGTAGCGAAGATAGCAAATAAAATAGATGATTTGGATACCGTTTACAATCAATCGGTGAATCAACTTGGAATTATAGGGGCGAAAGGGAAATATCTCGACGAAACGAAGGATCGATTAGATGAAGAATCATACCAACTCACTTCATCATTATCGGAAATCCAGGGAACGGATCTGGCCAAATCGATAGTTCAATTGCAACAAGAGCAATTAGTTTATCAGGCTGCCCTGTCTATTGGGGGTGAAATGTTGCGTACCAGTATAGTTAATTTTTTAAAATAGGAGTGAATCGTGGGTAAGGTAAAATTAAATCGGAAAGAATTAACTTTGCAAACAAAACGATGGGGAACTTTACAGGTCGATGCAAATGAAATTCTCTATTTTTCAAGAGGAATTCCCGGATTCGATGATCTGACAAAGTTTGCTATTTTTGAATCCGGTGATGTTGAACCGTTCAAATGGTTGATCAGTGTGGACAAACCGGATATCGGTTTTGTGATTATTCAGCCTCATTCCCTTTTTACTGATTATAATCCTAAATTATTCGAAGATGACCTCCGGGAATTAAAGGTCGCAAAATCGGATGAATTGGTCTTTTTTACAATTATTACATTGGCGCCGGATCCTTTGCAATCCACAGCGAACCTTCAGGGACCTCTGTTAGTTAACTTGACCAAAAGAACCGGAAAACAGATTGTTGTGGTTGAGGAAAAGTACACAGTCAAACATTCCATTCTTTCATCCGAAACAAGCAAGGTTGAAGAGAGAGAAGCAGTGTGCGCATGAAATTGAAAATCTGATCTGAAGTAAGTTTAATTGTTGCCTAATTAAAAACTCAAGGATTGAACAATGTTGGTATTGACAAGGAAGTCGGGAGAGAGTTTATATTTGGGTGATGATATCATCATCACCGTTGTAGATGTTCGAAAAGGGCAGGTCAAGATAGGTGTGTCTGCACCCGATTCGGTGAAAATCTTTCGAAAAGAATTATATGAAAAGATAAAAAGAGAGAATATTGAAGCTGCCCGGATTGGCAATAATAGTGTTGCAGATTTGGTGAAACAACTGAAAAAAGGGGAAAATAACCATTCGGATGAATAGTTGAAGAATCTGTAAAACCCATTATCCACAAACGATCCATAAAAAATCCTTTTAGCACAGATCTATTTTCTCAGTTGATGTGAAATTATCCGGATATGCCAATCTTTCGTGATGTACAACAATATTTTATCAACTTATCGGGTTGCCTGAGCGTGTCTGCCCCAGGTTGAAAACAACAACCTGCGGCAGACAGGCAAAAGATGCACGAGAAATTCTGTGGCAAGTTATTGCCGTGGATAAAAATTATTCCCAATTTCTTTTTTCCCCTCACAGAAAAAATTTGTAAATTAGTACATATTTTACCATGATGATCAGAAATTAGGCAAAATTTTCCTATTTGATTTTTGCTGCCCCAATTTTACAATCAAATTACGAATTATGAGTGATCTTGTAACCCTTTAATATTCAGAGGGTTTGCCGGTTGGAGAAATATTCCGTTCAAAAATTCTTCTTTCTCTTTTTCATTTCAGATTGGCACAGTGTTTGAGGTATGAAAGGAGATCGAAAAATAGATTCAAAAAATTTTGATTTTATCGTTTGATGATAGGCACTGTTATCTTTGTTTAGCTGTGACTTACCTGGCGGAGCTGTGCATAATTGTTTTTGAATATTAACCTAAACTGAGCAATTCTTCTGTCATTCAGCAGGAATCTTTTTAGTTTTTAACATCAAAATAACAAGATTCCTGCTGAATGACATTTCACTAGATAGGTGATAGTCTGAGGTTCATCATCGCTCAATTAAGGATTAAGAAAAAAGGCAGCCACCCAGCCTGCCCGCTAATAACGCTAAAGAATGCCAATATTTAACCATCTTAGCTCTATTATTCGTATTCCGGCTGATTCGTGTAATTCGGAAGTCGAATAGTTACGAAAGAAGGTGACTATTCAGCTTGTCTACGCAATACACGAAAAGCTCAACAAAAAACAAAACTATCTAATCCGGTAAAACCTTTCGCTTCTGTCCGCTGTAGACCAATGTTAAGTGGTTTGAATAGTTACCAATCTTCAATGAGACCAAGTTTGAAAAATTGGAGAACAAAATGAAAGTAGTTATACTTGCCGGTGGTTTAGGTACCCGGCTTCAGGAAGAAACTGTTGTGAAACCGAAGCCGCTGGTTGAAATAGGCAAATGGCCTGTCTTATGGCATATCATGAATATTTATGCCCATTATAATTATAAAGAATTCATTATTGCCTTAGGGTATAAAGGAGAAGTAATAAAAAATTATTTTTTAAATTATTATTATTTGCGAAATAATTTAAGTATAAAACTTGGAAACGGACAAATAGATGTTCATAATGGACACAATAGAAACATCGAAAATTCGATTGTCCATTTAGTTGATGCAGGCATAAACACAGAGACCGGCGGTCGTATTAAACGATTAACTCCCTGGATTGATAACGAAACCTTCATGTTAACTTATGGTGATGGAGTCGCAGATATAAATATCAAAGATTTAGTATCGTTCCATCGGAATCATGGCAAGCTTGCGACAATAACCGCAGTTCGTCCACCGGCCCGTTTTGGAAGTTTAAACTTTAATGGTAATAATGACGTTATCCGTTTTGCCGAGAAACCTCAGATAGGTGAAGGGTGGATTAACGGAGGTTTTTTTGTATTAGAACCTGAAGTATTAGATTATATCGACGGTGATTCTACAGCTTGGGAAGTAGAACCTATGGAACGTTTAGTCGAAGAAAATCAAATTAGAGTCTACCGTCACGAAGACTTTTGGCAGTGTATGGATACCATGCGAGACGTTAAATATTTGGAGAATTTATGGCAAGAAAATCGGGCGCCGTGGAAAATTTGGGAATAAATCCTTCATTCTGGCAGGATAAAAAAATATTTGTTACAGGTGCTTCGGGTTTGCTGGGCAGTTGGCTTATCAAATGGCTGCTCAAAGCAAAAGCTGAGGTGGTTTGTCTGGTCAGGGATTGGATGCCGCAATCTGAACTTGTGCGGACAGGATTGGTTGAAAATACCCAGGTAGTAAGAGGAGATATCTGTGATCAGTTTTTACTGGAAAGGATTTTGGGTGAGTATGAAATTGAAACGGTTCTGCACCTGGCTGCACAGACCATTGTGAGTGTAGCGAACCGAAATCCAATTTCCACTTTCAGCTCAAATATTCAAGGAACCTGGACACTTTTGGAAGCTTGCCGGCGCAGCCCTGTTGTAAAACAAATTGTTATGGCTTCATCTGATAAAGCTTACGGTGATCAAAAAATGTTACCGTATAATGAATTTTTTGCTTTGCAGGGAAAACATCCCTATGATGTCAGCAAGTCCTGTGCAGATTTGATCGGCCAGACTTATGCTAATACTTATAATTTGCCGGTGGCCATTACCAGGTGCGGCAATTTTTATGGCGGCGGCGATTTACATTGGAACAGAATTGTTCCGGGTACTATTCGTTCCGTTTTGCGGGGCCAGCGGCCTGTCATTCGTTCTGATGGCAGTTTTATTCGCGATTATCTGTATGTTGAAGACGGCGTTGCCGCTTACATGAAGGTTGCCGAGAAACTAGCTGAGAATCCACAATTAAATGGGGAAGCATTTAATTTTTCGACCGAATCAAAAATGACGGTTCTGGAATTAGTCGATCAAATATTAAAAAAAATGGGCTCGCATTTTAAACCGATTATCCGAAATGAAGCGAAGCATGAAATCCGCGACCAGTATTTAGATGCTGCAAAAGCCCGCGAAATTTTAGGCTGGTCGCCATTGTACAATTTACAAACAGGTTTACAGAAAACCATCGACTGGTATGAGGAATATTTTGAACCCTTTGAATACAGCAAAATCGCTCCGACAGCAGATTATGAAATTAACGAGCGATTATTATACAGCAGCGTTTCCAATTAGAGAATTTATCCCTGGAATTACACCGGTTCCTGTTTCCGGCAAGGTGTTCAATGCCGAGGAATTGCAATATTTGGTAAATTCTTCACTGGATTTCTGGCTTACCACCGGGCGCTTTGCTCATCAATTTGAACGGGAATTTGCCAAATTTAATAATGCTCGTTATGCAATTTTAGTAAATTCCGGTTCCTCAGCAAATTTAATTGCTCTTTCTTGCTTAACTTCACCGGAACTGGGAAATCGACAAATAAAACCCGGTGATGAAGTGATTACTGTTGCGGCAGGATTTCCAACGACAGTCAACCCAATTTTACAAAATCAACTGGTCCCTGTTTTTGTGGATATTGAGTTGCCATCCTGCAATATAAACCCCATGATGTTGGAACAAGCTTTTTCAAAGCAAACACGGGCAATTATTTTGGCGCACACTTTGGGAAATCCATTTAACCTGGAAAAGATAGTTCGATTCGCAAAAGAAAAAAATCTTTGGTTGATTGAAGATTGCTGCGATGCGCTGGGATCAACATATAAGGACCAAAATGTCGGAACTTTTGGAGATCTGGCAACATTCAGTTTCTATCCTGCCCATCATATAACCATGGGTGAAGGCGGATGTATCACTACCAATAATCCCAAATTAAAGAAATTAGCGACGTCATTTCGGGATTGGGGGCGAAATTGCTGGTGCAATACCGGAATGGATGGAACGTGTGGCAAGCGTTTTGAACAGCAATTTGGTGATTTGCCTTTTGGCTATGATCATAAATATGTTTATTCAAATATTGGTTACAATCTTAAAGTAACCGACATGCAGGCGGCGGTTGGGCTTGCACAACTCAAAAAGCTGCCTCAATTTATTCAAAAAAGAAAGGAAAATTTCCAATCTTTGTACCAAGGTTTAAAAGACCTGAATGAATATTTTATTTTACCTAAAGCTACGCCAAAGAGTGATCCCAGTTGGTTTGGATTCTTGATGGCTGTGCGGGATGATGCGCCCTTTACCCGCAACCAGGTAATCTCGATTTTTAATGAAAATAAAATAGCCTCCAGGTTGTTGTTTGGCGGCAATTTGATTCGACAACCCGCATATCAAAATAGTAGATATCGGAAAGTTGGTGGTTTGGAAAATACTGATTTTATTATGAACAATGGCTTCTGGATTGGGCTGTATCCAGGGTTAACAAAAGATATGCTGGAATATGTAATAGAATGTTTTCACGACATTCCGGGAAAATTTAAAATATCAGATTGTGTGGAAATTGAATATCAACTTGGAGACCGGTATGAAGATTTTCATTATTGCAGAAATCGGTATTAATCATAATGGTGATGTTGAAATTGCAAAACAATTAATCGATGTTGCTAAGTTGGCCGGCGCCGAAGCTGTCAAGTTTCAGAAGCGGTCTATTGAAAAGGTCTATTCTAAAGATGAATTGGACAAGCCCAGAGAAAGCCCGTGGGGGACTACTACGAGGGAACAAAAAATGGGTTTGGAATTGGGTAAAAAAGAGTTTGATGAGATAGACAGGTATTGTAAAGAAAAGAAAATTGAGTGGTTCGCTTCCGCCTGGGATTTGGAAAGCCATGAATTTTTACGTCAGTATAACCTGAAATATAATAAAATAGCCTCTCCACTTATAACATATATAGACTTGCTGCATGAAGTGGCTTTAGAGCAAAAACACACATTTATCTCAACCGGAATGTCTGATCAGGAAATGATCAAACGTGCTGTGGAAATATTTAGAAAAGTAAATTGTCCTTTTGAGCTCATGCATTGTGTATCCACATATCCCACAAATGATGAGGATGCTAATTTAAATTGTATTCCGGTATTGCGCAATCTGTATCAATGTGATGTAGGATATAGCGGCCATGAGGGTGGCATTGCCGTTTCTTATGCTGCCGCCGCCTTGGGGATATCGTCGCTGGAGCGGCACATTACGCTCGATCGGGCAATGTATGGTTCTGATCAGGCAGTCTCGCTTGAGCCGGCAACATTTATTCAAATGGTTGGAGGAATAAGAAAAATTGAAAAAGCTATGGGAGATGGCGTAAAACGAGTGAATGGCAAAGAAATTCCAATTGCCAGGAAATTGAGATCTCACATTCCATGGGAGGCGCATAAATGATGGTTAAATTATCAGATTACATAATGAAATTTCTTGTTTCGATGGGCGTGAAAAGAGTTTTTATGCTCACCGGCGGCGGCGCGATGCATCTCGATGATTCACTCGGGCGCTGCCGGGGATTGGAGTATACTTGTTTTATGCACGAACAGGCTTTGGCAATTGCAGTTGAAGCTTACGGACAGCACACAAATTTCCCGGGTGTGGGATTAGTCACTTCCGGGCCCGGCAGTACCAACGCCATTACCGGCGTTGCTGCTGCATATATCGACTCAACGCCATGTTTATTTCTCTCCGGTCAGGCAAAAAGCTGCGATTTAAAAGGCTTTTCCGGAGTGCGACAAATGGGGGCCCAGGAAGTGGATATTGTCTCCATGGTTAATAGTATCACAAAATATGCTGTGACAATTTTTAAGCCGGAAGATATTCGCTTTCATTTAGAAAAAGCCTGGTACGAGGCCACGACCGGCCGGCTGGGACCCGTTTGGCTGGATATCCCCTTAGATGTGCAAGGCGCGATCATTGATGAAAGTAATCTACGTGGCTTCAATCCACCAAAATTGTACACACCCGAAATTCCGTTCGATCAAATTGCCGCTGCTTTCAAACGCTCTAAACGTCCGCTTATTCTTATCGGAAATGGAGTCAAACTATCTGGGGCTACCGGCTTAGTTAAAAAGTTTGCAGAAAAATATAAAATTCCCATGTTACTTACCTGGAAAACCGCTGATTTTCTTGATTACGACTATCCTTTGAATTTCGGTTTTCCCGGCATCATGGGAAGCCGCTTTGCAAATATAATTCTTCAGAACTGCGATTTGCTCTTGATCCTCGGCAGCAGACTCGATCCAAGTCTGACCGCCTTTAAAAGTGCTGATTTTGGGCGTAATGCTTTTAAAATCATGGTCGATATTGATCCAGCGGAAATCAAAAAGATAGAGAATATCAATATCAGGATCACTGCTGATATTTTACCGACATTTGATACAATAGCAGGAATGTCTCTCACAGTGCCGGAACACTCCAATTGGTTAGAATACTGTATCAATCTTAAGTATCGTTATCCTGTTGTTTGTGAGGGTGCAGAACCCTATGAACCTGTTGATTTATACCAGTTCACCTATGAACTTTTCAGGCAGTTGCGTCCAACAGACATTATTGTGCCGGAAAGTTCCGGCGCAGCAGGCGAAGTGACCTATCAGGCGATGCGGGTGAAGTATGGCCAAAGCATTAAAAATGCGGCCGGATTGGGTGCTATGGGATTTGGACTGCCTTATGCGATCGGCTCATGTCTGGCCATGGAACGGCGCCGAACTATTCTGATCAATGGTGATGGTGCATTTCAGCTAAATATCCAGGAACTTGAGACACTTCGCAGATTGAAACTGCCGATCAAAATGTTTATCCTGGATAATGGAGGTTATGGCAGTATTGTTAATACGCAGCGGAACATGTTTGAAGGTTTTTTAGTTGGCGCAGATGCTTCAAGTGGGTTCACCCTGCCGGACATTTGTGCGGTTGCAGAAGCTTATAAGATCAGGACTGCGGAAATTACCACGAATGGTGACCTGGCGAAAGGAATTGCTGAAGCCCAAGCCGGCATCGATCCGGTACTCTGCAGGGTGAATGTGAGGCGTGATCACCAGACCATGCCTAAAGTACAGGCAATGAAACTGCCGGACGGCGGTATCATCTCTAAACCATTGGAAGATATGTGGCCTTATCTGCCGCCTGAAGAACTTGCAGAGAACATGAAAATGCGTGTGTATGATTAAACTTGTTCTTATGGATATTGATGGCGTGCTTACCAATGGCAAGGTGACGGTCGATTCTGCCGGAAACGAATTTAAGAGCATTCATTTTAAAGATTTGGACGCAATATCCGAAATGAAACGGCAAGGTTTAAAAGTGGGGTTATTATCCGGTGAGGCTACTCCGATAACATTGATTTTCCGGGAACGGTTCAAACCGGATTTTTTTTTTAACGGATGCAAGGATAAATCTGCGGCCCTCAATAAGATACTCGCTCAAACCGGGTTTTCTGCAGACGAGGTTTGTTACACCGGCGATGGTAAATATGATATACCGATTATGAAGATGGTTAAGTTCACCGCATGTCCGTCTGACGCCATCCGGGAAGTCAGGGAACTTGCCGAAATTCTACTTGGATGCAAAGGTGGAGAAGGCTGTTGTTGGGAGCTCCTGGAATGGATTCTGGATCAGAAAGCTCATGAATCTTGAGTAGAGTACAACAAAGACGATATTCAATATGGGGACTGCATGTCACTTCTTTAATACTGTAAATTTACTTCACAGCTCCCCCGGAAGTTAGCTGCTCCGGCTAAAAAAATTTGCCTTGTATCTACAATTTCCTTTGTTATGTTCTGGAATATTTCGTGAAAATTTAAAATATACGGGAAATGCAGCAACTCAGGTTTAATGTTCCAAAGTTCTCCGTTCAAAGTTAAAATGATGTGAAACCCGAACGATTTAAGAAAATAAATTTTCAATTGGAATGTTTCTAATCAAACTCTTTACGCGATAACCTGAATAGTCGCTCCACTTGTGGCAAAAAAAGCCGGTTCATGATAAAAGAAATTTTGTCAATTATCTTACAGGTTTCATTTCAGAGAATAAAGTCGGTATGAATAATTTTAGTTTCCTAGATGTTACCGGGAAATATATAATGTTGGTCGACCAGACTCGTCGCCCTGCAAACCAACAAGTCGAAAAGTTTAGCTATAAAATTTTACAGACAATAATATAAATCGATGAGCACGGAGATAAAATGGTTGTATCAGACGTAAAGAAAAAATTTGAAAGCGCCAAGCGGGAAAAACTACGTCGAGAAAAACCGCTTGTTTATGATAAAATCATCAAACTGGCAGACATGGAAAAGCGGGGTGAACCTACTTCCAGAATAGATATCGGCTACAATTATTTGTGCAACTTGAAGTGCAAACATTGCATGGCCAACACTTTTCAGAAGAAAGACCGATCACTTACACCTGCAGATTTGCGAAGCATTGCCGAGCAAGCCGACGCCCTTGGTTGGTGTCAGTTCAATATCTCCGGCGGTGAACCGCTGGTTTTGAAAAACTTTGACGAGGTTTTAAAAGCATTGATGCCGGAAAAATTTCATATAGGTATCAGTACAAACGGCTATTTTCTGACAGCTGTTAAAGCTAAACATCTTAAAGCCATAGGTCTGGATAAGGTGATGTTAAGCCTGGACAGTTACGATGAAGCGCTACATAACGCGAATCGCGCCAGGGATGGAGCTTATCAGAAAGTGATCAACGCCATCTGGAATGCGCAGAATGCCGGACTCGATACGGTTATTCAAACTGTAATCACCCATCAGAATGCCAGAACGGAAAATACAGTCAAACTGGCAAAATTTGCACAAGAGAATGGTTTCTCCTTAGATCTGGTAATTGCCAAAGCAATCGGACAATGGGAGGGGCGGCACGATGTGCTGATTGATGCCGGGGATGCTAAGTTTCTTCGGGAACTCAACAAGGAATATCCTGTTGCCCGCCGGGATGTGTTTCCGTCTTATGGTATGCGCGGCGGATGCGGTGTTTTGAAAAAGTGTTTTCATATTTCCCAATATGGCGATGTTTTTCCTTGTGTGTTTATGCACATAACCATCGGAAATATCTTCAAGGATTCTCTGAAAACGATTGTCGACCGTGGAATGACTATCAAGTATTTTAAAAATCCTTCTCCCATCTGTCTCACAGGTGAAGATCGCAACTTTATCAATAAATATATGTCAAAATTTTATGGTAAATCATTGCCGGTCGATTATCGTGAGATATTCACGGAAGAAGATAATTATATAAGTATTGAAGATGGCTGTTGTCGAAAAGTATTCGCAGCTTAAAAAGAAACGCATCAGTTTGCGTGATGCGATACCACTTGTAAAGCCATTCACTATTTTGTTTGAACCGGCAAGTATATGTAATTTCAAATGTCGATGCTGTTTTCATAGTGAACCGGATATATATTCCTTCCTCCCCAAAGGGAGCATGAAATTTGATGATTTCCGGAAAATCGCTGATGATCTGGCAGCCTGGGAAGGCGACAAAATCAAGATTATCCGTATCATCGGGTTCGGTGAGCCTTTGGTCAATCCGCAAACACCGTCGATGGTGAAATATCTGAAAGAACTTGATGTTGCTGAGAGGATCGAAATTACTTCAAACGCATCGTTGTTGAGTCCGGAGATATCACAACAATTCATTGATTACGGGCTTGATTATATACGATGTTCCATTTATGCTATAGAACAAAGACGACATGAAACTCAAACGCAAAATAGAATAAGTATAGAAACAATAAAAAACAATATCTCTGTCTTAAAGGAATTGCGGGATTCTGCCGGAAGGTCCAAACCGTTCATTTATGTGAAAATGCTCGCAAGCCGGGATGAATTCGAAAATGCTCTTTTTCTAACAGAATATTCCGGCATTGCAGACGAAGCGGCTTTGGAAAAAACACATAGCTGGCTGTCGGATACATGTGCCTTAAGCGGAAAGACGCGCAACGTTTGTCCCCAGCCATTCAAAATGCTTAGCATTCATTATAACGGTGATGTTATCCTTTGCGACCCTGATTGGAAAGGGAATACAAGAGTGGGTAATGCTCTGACTGAAAATATTTCTTCTATTTGGGGCGGAAGTAAAATACGCCGATTCTGGAGAATGCAGTTGGAGAACAGAAGGCATGAAAATGAAAGTTGCCGCCATTGTTCATTCCTGATAGATGACTATGCCATCGACGACCTGGATGGGGTTAGTCTTGAAATTCTTGGCGACGACTGATTCCATGAATTTTCTTAAAAAAACAGCTG
The DNA here is from genome assembly GCA_913009825.1 of uncultured Deferribacteres bacterium. Classification (GTDB taxonomy): domain Bacteria; phylum Zhuqueibacterota; class JdFR-76; order JdFR-76; family DREG01; genus DREG01. Next base: position 19,919 of record CAJVYQ010000015.1, on the reverse strand, counting down.
CTAATTCCAGCCCCATCGTTATTTTTGGCGCATCCGTCATCGGGAAAATTATTCTTGACTCACTCGAAATATTAAATGTCCAGCCAGCCTGTTTCTGTGACAATGATATTCAAAAGCAGCGTGATCTGTTTAATGGGTATGAAGTCATCCCTTTTGAAAAACTGTGTGCGGATTATTCTGATGCTTTTATTATAATAGCTGCGGGGCGTTATTTTGATGAAATACAACGGCAGCTTTTAAATGCCGGTTTTGAAAATATTTTCTGCGATATCGACGTGCTGAGTTGCATTAACTTCAAAAAAACAGAGTATTCAAAACTTCAGAAGATCACCTGGCATCTTGCCAAATCAGGAAAACTTTCTGAAATTTTGGATCTGCCCGGGGACAGTCTGCATATCCCCCGGCTGAATGTTGTTCTCACCTCACGCTGCACTTTGAGATGCGAACATTGCTCCAGCCTCATTCCACATTATAAAAAGCAATACGATTTTGATACCTTATCTATAATTGCATCGCTTGACAAAATATTTACATGTACCAATCTGATTTACCATGTGGAGCTGCTTGGTGGTGAACTGTTCCTGGACAAGGATTTTCCCCGGATTGCTGAACATTTGATAAACACAGGGAAAATTCTCCATATCGATGTGATCACAAATGGGACAATTGTTCCTCCGGACAGTATGCTGGAAATTCTAAAACATGACAATGTCGGCGTTGTTATCGATGATTATGGTGAACTCTCTAAAAAAACAGAGACACTCTCAAATTCCTTGCAGCGACTCGGAATTGATTTCCGTGTGAATAAGCATTGGGCATGGGCTGATCTTGGCGGTTTTGACTCGAGAAATCTTTCCGAAAAACAGTTAGCGAAAATGTTTGCAAGATGCAATTTCAATTCCTGTACCGAATTGCTCGATGGAAAACTTCACCGTTGCCCACGCTCTTCTCATGGAACGGAAACCGGCCTTGTTCCCGAATATTCGGAAGACTTCATCGATATCAATAAATTCTCCCCCAATAATAAGAGTTTAAAGGAAAAACTAAGGTCGTTTTTTTATGATAAAAAATTTATCCGTGCATGCAATCACTGCAACGGAAACACCAGCGATTCTTTGACTCTTACTCCTGCAGAACAACAAACTCAACGTTAAAATTAATGATTGATGAAAAAAAATGCCGCGCATGTGGGAATGTATTCAACGGTAAAAGCCTTCTCCGTTTGTCCGGCATGCCCGAAGCCGTGCAAAACCTGCCGGCAGACAAGGATGAAGCTATTGCTTCCGGCGTCGTTCTGGACGTCAGGGAGTGTTCTTTTTGCGGACTTGTACAACTTTCTAATGATCCTGTCCCGTATTATAAAGACGTTATCAGGGCGGGAAGTTTTTCTCCGTCCATGAGGGCGCGGCAGTATGATGAATTTAAAATATTTATCGAACGATTTTCTCTCCAGGGAAAAAACATTCTTGAGATCGGTTCCGGACGCGGTGAATATCTTTCTATTCTAAATGAATTACCCGTCAACGCCTTTGGAATGGAGCACAACCCGGAGTTGAACAAAATTGCAAACGAAAAAGAATTGAAAATGTTTCAGGCATATCCAACCGATTTGGCGGGGCCGCCGGATGATATCGCATTCGACGCTTTCATTTCAATAAATTTCCTCGAACACGCTCCCGAACCGGGCGCTTTCATGCGTTCTTGTGCGAATTTCCTCTCCGAAAACGGTGTTGGAATGATCGCCGTTCCCGACTTTGAATTTGAATTGAGAGCTAATTATCTCTTCAGTTTTATGAGTGATCACCTTTCTTATTTTTCATCCGATTCTTTACGCAACATATTAGCACTTAACGGATTTGACGTTATTGAACTATTTAGAAACGAAAAATTAAATGTTGTCACCGCATTTTTTAAGAAACGCAGACAATACGACCTTTCGGCGCCGATGGAATATTTTTACGCCAGCAACAAAAAAATTAATAATTATATGGATTCGATACTAAAAAACGGCGGACGCATTGCGCTATGGGGCGCCAGCCACCTTGCTTTCAGCATTATTTCAGCATCAAAAACTAAACACAAGATTTCCTACATTGTTGATTCCGCGCCTTTCAAACAGGGTAAATTTGCGCCTTCATCCGGTTTGAAGATTTTTCCGCCCCAGCATTTGATAGAAGACCCCGCGGAAACCGTCATTATTATGTGCCCTGAATATTCCGCCGAAATTATTGCAGACCTAAAAGAAAAGTTCTCTCATGTCGTTCGCAATATCGCCACTTTTAGAAACGGAGGACTTGAAATAGTACAGTGAATAAAATATGCAGAAGGTATTTTGATTATGGCTGAAATAAAAAACAAGCAGGATTCTCAAAGAACCAGGCTTGAAACCATCATCCCTCTTGAGACTCCTCTTGAATTGCAGTTGGCTGTTGCAAGCGCTTGCAATTTTCGATGCACATATTGTCCCTGTTCCAATTCTGATTTATTGAAGAAAAATAAGGTTAAAAAGGGAATCATGAACTTTGAGCTTTACAAAAAAATTATTGACGATCTCGATGAATTTCCGCAAAAAATAAAAACATTACGGCTGGTGAAGGAGGGAGAACCCTTATTAAATAAAAGATTTGCTGATATGGTTCGCTATGCCAAGAAAAAACAGCCTTTAGTAAAGGTAGATACCACTACCAATGCAACCATGCTTACGCCGGAATTTTCCGATGATATCATCGACTCCGGTTTAGATAAGATATTTATTTCTCTCCAGGGTATAAATACTGAAACTTATAAAAGGTTATCCGGTGTTGATGTTGATTTTGGTAAACTAATTGAAAAGGTGATTTATTTTTGTAAGAATCGTAAAAAATGCAAAGTCTATATCAAAGTACCCGATATTGGTGTAAATGAATCTGAAAAGGAACTGTTTTTTAAATTGTTTGACAATTATGCAGACGAAATGTTTGTTGAGCATATTATTCCTACCTGGCCGGATTTTGATATTTCAGACATCAAGAAGGATGACGGCGTCGGTTATTATGGGGGCCCGGTAGATCCCAATTATATAAAGGTCTGCCCGCTTATTTTCTATAATTTAAACATCGATTTTGACGGTGCAGTTGCTCCATGTCCGTTAGATTGGGCTCACAAAACTGTACTGGGAAATGTTAAAGAACAAAGTTTATATGAGGCATGGAACGGACAGGAATTTAATGAATTGCGTAGACAACACTTACGCGGCGAAAGGGCTCTGCATCCCCTATGCGGAAAATGTGTTACATTACAATACTGCAATGTTGACAATATCGATCCTTTTGCCGACGAACTTTTGCATAGATTTATCCATCTTCCTTAAAACCAGCGCTTCACCAAGGAGAAAAAAACATGTATAAACCGCCAAATCCTAAAAATGTAAGAACTGATATTAAGGAGATCATACACACAGAACTTCCATGGAAATCATTGTCCGGTAAGAAAATATTGGTGACCGGCGCAGCAGGAATGCTTGCAGCATATATTGTGGAAACCCTCCTTCTTTTGCCGGCATATTTTGAGTGCGACCCGCCGCAAGTGACCGTGCTGGTAAGGAACAGGGATAAAGCGGAGAAAAGGTTTTCCGGCTATATAGACAATCCCAACTTCAAACTTAAAACAGATGATATTTGTACATGTCTTGAACCTGACATTTTTCTCAGGACTGAAGTGATAATCCATGCGGCGAGCATATCACGGCCGGATGGAAAGAAGCCTGTTGAGGTAATGGCTCCGAACATTATTGGGACATGGAATCTTCTCGAACTGGCGCGCAAGCTCCCGGATTTTGAGCAGTTCATTTATTTCAGTTCGGGCATTGTCAATGGGGAAAACATTAAATCCGGTATTCCGGTCTCTGAAGAAATGTTTTTTCCAAGTTCATGCACAAGCCCTACGGCATGTTATTCGGAAAGCAAACGGGCGGGTGAAACAATATGTCTTTCGTTCATGAGACAATATCGCATCCCCGTTAAACTGCTCCGCTATTTCGGTTCCTACGGCCCTGGAATGGATTTGTACAATGACCCGCGGGCGTTTACTTCGTTTGTAAAGTGTGCGATAGACGGAGAAAACATCGTACTGCATTCCACAGGAGAAGAAACAAGATTCTGGTGTTATATAACGGATGCCACAGAGGCTTTTTTCAAAGTGTTTTTCGGTTCTGATTACGGTGAAGCGTGGAATATCGCTAATGACGAAGCAGGCTGCATGATACGGGAGCTTGCCCAAACAGTGGTTGAACTTGCCCCTGATAAGAAAATCTCTGTCCAATTTGATATCAGCAAGGTTCCATCCGGCTATACACCGTTCAAATCTCAGCAGATTACCGTGCCGGATATTACGAAACTCCGCAAAATAGGGTTTACGCCAAAGATTTCTATTCGGGAAGGTTTGCGACGAACCATCAATGCCTACTGTAGCTAAAAGGAAAACAACCATGTTGTTGAAGCGGGAACGAAAACGTTTGTCAGACCTAAAAATGCTTAAAACCGACATTGCCAGGGAGTTGTATAATAAATATTATTTCACTCTTTTTGAATTTGCAAAAGATCTAAAAAATTCTAACGTGAAAGAAATCGCCATCAAGGATGGTTCCGTTATCATTACAACCAGGAAAGAAAATATCTTTTTGAATTGTCTTGAAGGTGAAATGACCTCTGCATTGGGGCAGTTGATACTCGCCGGAACGGAAAAAGAGGAACAGGAAATAATGGCTGCGCTTTTACGGGAAATCATAAAAAACAAAGGTGGGAACAACTCGAGCGCCATATTTTTTGACATTGGGGCCAATATAGGCTGGTATTCAATTTATTTTGAAAAGCTATTTAAAAATATGCAGATTCATTCCTTTGAACCTGTTGTCATAGCTTATGAACAATTTCTAAAGAATATGTCTTTAAACCAATCCTGCTTTATACATGCCAATAATTTCGGGTTGGCTGATCAGAATGGAGCAGTTGATTTTTATATCTGTCCGTCCTTGCTTGCTGCATCATCCCTCGCTGACACATTCAAAACTGATGATAAAATCAAAGTCAAAGGAGAAATTAGAAGACTCGATGATTATTGCAATGAAAATGACATACTGCCGGATTTTATTAAATGTGATGTGGAAGGCGCTGAACTTCTGGTTTTTAAAGGCGCTGATAAAATACTGTCAAAAGCCAGGCCTCTTGTGATGACGGAACTTCTGCGCAAATGGTCAAAATGTTTCAATTATCACCCCAACGACGTGATTGGTTTGTTCAAGGAAAAAGATTATTCCTGTTTTGTGATATCCGACGGTAAACTTCGGCCTTGCAAAGCCGTTACCGAGGATACCGTTGAAACGAATTTCTTTTTCCTTCACAATAAAGAGCATCAACACCTGCTGGAAGACGGTTTTTAAGAACTGATGATTTTTTTGAAAAAAAGAAAAATTTGCCATGATCCTGAAAAACAGACCGATAATGCAGAATAAACGGATATTCATCACCGGCGGAACCGGCTTTTTCGGGAAAAGTCTAATACGCCACTGCCGTGGATTAAGAGGGAATGATCTTGTAATACTTTCCCCCGCGCCTGAGGATCAGGTAAAAGGATTGCTGACTTTGCGGCCGGAGATGCGGATAAGATTTTTGTATGGAGACGTCAGGGATTTTGAGTTTCCGGACGGTGATTTTGATTATATATTTCACGGGGCTGCTACTTCGTGTAAAATAATATCCGATGATGAAATGCGTTCCGTGGTGATCGACGGCACAAAGCATGTTCTTGATTTCGCCGGGAAGAACACACATCTTTCCAACCTCCTTTATGTCAGTTCCGGAGCTGTTTACGGGAATAAATACAATATTCCGATGAATGAAGATTTCTCCTGCAAACCTGTAAACGTGTACGGCAGGTCGAAACTCGAAGCGGAAAAGCTATGTCTTAATGCGGGAGTGCCATGCAGTATTGGGCGCTGTTTCGCCTTTATTGGAGAATATCTGCCGCTGGATGCCCACTTTGCCATAGGAAATTTTATTCGTGACTGTCTGAATGGCCGGTCCATTGTTATCAAAGGCGATGGTACGCCTGTCCGTACTTATCTTTATTCCGGTGACCTGGCGCGTTGGCTTTGGACGATTCTGCTCGATGGAAAACCCGGACGCGCCTATAATATAGGCTCCGACTTTGAGATTACAATTGCCGATCTTGCCGAAACTGTAAGGAGAGTTGCCGGAACGAGCAACGAAATACAGATTTTATCACCGTCCTCCGGCGCGCCGCCGCACCGATATGCGCCGGATATATCGCGAGTCCGCCGCGAATTTGGCTTAGAAGCAAATACCTCACTTGAAGAAGCGATCCGCCTGACTCTAGAGTATCATGGAATGTCCAAAACAGAGAGAAGACGGGGATCCGAAAATCTCATCCTCGAAGAATATTCAGGCACGATCTGATATAAGTTAAACTGAGCGATTCTTCTGTTATTCAGGAGAAAATTTTTTAATTTTTAACATCAAAATAACAAGATTCCTTCTGAATGACATTTCACTCGACAGGTGATAGTCTGAGGTTCATAATCGCTCAATTAAAGTATAGCCTGAATTGAGCGATTGTAGGGCGATTCGCTGAATCGCCAACAGAATTTACACTAAAACCACAAACCCGTTTGGTAACAGTAACAAACTTAAAAACAAAAGAATCGCTCAATTAAAGTATAAGTTAAATTTGATTGAATGTAAAGCAGGAACATCAGACTACCTGGTGGAAAGTAAAAAGTGAACAGTTGATATAATAAAGTGTGATATTTTGACGTATGAAATACGGTAACTTATTTATCTATCTTTAATGAAAACTTGCAAGGAAGCAGATTATGACTTCAAATCGATTTCAATTGATAATTTACATCCCCACATTTAATAGACTTGAAAAGCTAAAAAACTGTTTAGATGTTATTACAAGAGAGATAGTTGGACTAGAAGATAAAGTCTTAATCTATGTATCAAATAATGGATCAACCGATGGGACAAAAAAATATTTACAGGCATTAGATTACAAGTGGCTGCATATTAGGCATAATAAGGAAAATATTGGTATTATTCTGAATATTCTTCATTGTTTTGATTTGCCGATTAAATCAGAATTTGTTTGGTCGATTGGTGATGATGATTATTTAATGCCGGGTTCAATATCCGGCGTACTTTCACTAATCAAAGAATATCCTGCAGCAGATTATATTTTTTGCAATTCAAAAGCATGTTCAACTCAACAATCTGCTGAAATTATGAGAAATTATTTTGAAACAGGATTAGTTAATGATGGAGTACTTAAAAGCCGCAAATATATTGGAACGGCACTAGTAGATTTTGAACAATTAATTGACCCGGATATTGCGGACACTCTATTGGGCGAGTTAATGGTCAGTTGTTTCAGGCAATCAAGTGTACCGTTTGATACCCACGAAGTGATAAACCTACACGAAGACACTGTAAATTGGAAAAGTATAGATTTCGAAACAGCAGGAAAATTACATTTTCCGCAGAGCTTACCATTTTTAAACTGGTTTAACGGCAAGACAAAAGCAGTTTATTGCGATACCCCTAGAACATTTAACTTTTGGGGTTCTGCTGAATGGTTGGGAGATTATGATTATGCTTTTCCGATAGGGATTTTATTTTTAATATTGCAATATAAAGAGCATGGATTCATTTCTGACGAAAAATTTATAAAATTGTTAGATTATTATTACTCGATAATGCGAGATTCATTAGCGAGACAAATTTATGGTCAAAGCACGGCACGCCCGTTTAATTCCAGAATTAAAGCAAAAATGTTTGAAATTCTTTTTTTGTATATGAATAAATTACCTATCCCAATTGGGGCCAAGCCAGTTAACAGCTCGAAAGAAAATATTGAGATTGTTCATTTAAACGCTAAAAATAACTCAATATCCGCGCCTCTCACCTCTGTTATTGTCCTCACTTATAATCAATTGGCTTACACTAAACAATGCCTGGAAAGTATCAAAGCCCATACGCCGGAACCGCATGAACTGATCATCGTGGACAACGGCTCAACTGATGGCACGCTTATCTATTTACAAGATTACATCTCTAATCATGAAAATGTAAAAGTAATTGCAAATAAAGAAAATAAAGGTTTTGCCGCCGGTAATAACCAAGGCCTGGCTCTGGCTGAAGGCGAATATATTCTTCTGCTTAATAATGATACAATTGTGACAGAAGGTTGGCTGTCAAAGATGTTAGGGGTTTTTAATCGTTATCCGGAAATTGGTATCGTTGGCCCTGTTTCCAACTACGTTTCCGGCCCGCAATTACTAAAAAATGTTTCATATAAAAGTATAAATGAAATGCACCAATTTGCTAAAGAATTAGCTAAAAAACATGAAGAACAGATAGAGAAGAATTATCGGGTTGTTGGGTTTTGTCTACTTGCACGCAGATCTGTATTTGATAGAATCGGCGGATTAGATGAAAAATTCGGCAGCGGCAATTTTGAGGATGATGATTTTTGCATAAGAGCAGCGATGGCTGGTTTTGAAGCTGCGATTGCTAAAGATGTATTTATTCATCACAGCGGTAGCCAGACATTTAAAGGAGAAAAAATAGATTATGGAAAAAGCATGGAAAGAAACTGGAAGGTGTTGAAAAAGAAGTGGGATTTACCATCCGATCTAACAATGAATCTACCTTACACTATTTCTTTTAAATCGAGAGAATTGTCAGAATATTATATTCCAATTTCGATTGAATTAAAATTAGGGAATCACAAACTTGAACAAAATGGAAAATGGCGGCAGGATTACGGACAGGCGCTGCCCTCATCTCGTGTATATGCGGGCTTTATCCGGGAAGATGAGGACATGGAGAGTATTCAGAGTTTGTTAAGTCGCTATTCTAAAAATATAGTCGTTTCGTCTGTCTGGCAAAATATAGAAGATTTAAATAAAAAGCTTGAGAACAATGAATTTTTACTTTTGTTGTCGCCTGATGTAATTTTGACTAAACGTTGGTTTGATAATTTGTTCGCTATCGCCGATTCCGACAAAACTATTGCCGCTGTTGGACCAACTGTCAATTCTGCTCCGGCGCCGCAGCGAATCAACAAAAATTATAAAAGCCTGAAGAAAGAACTGCAAAAATTTGCCATGAAGCGTAAACAACAATTTAAGAATTCGTGGAATGAAGTTCCATATTTGGGGAGCTTCTGTTTATTGTTAAAAACCGAACCGGTGCGTAAGACAGGCGTCTTAAATGAAAATTTTTCTCTGCAAGAAGCATTGTGGGATTTATTCAACCGGCTGCGCACTAACGGCTATAAGTTAGCTTGCGCAAAAGGCGTTTATGTGCATCATGAAGAACTTACACCCGATGAAGGCGCCGAGTACGATAGCTGGTATGAGTTAGATAAACAGCTTATTGAGGGTGAAAACTTGTTTAATATTGGAGAATTAGAAAAAGCCGGGGAGATTTTTCAAGATATTTTAGCCAAAAATTCTAATCAATCTAATGCGCATTGCGATCTTGCTTGTGTTTTATGGCAAACAGAAAGGTTGGATGAGGCCGTTCAGGAAATATCCATAGCTTTTCAAATTTCCCCAAATGATAAAGATATTGCTTGGAATTATGGCCAGATTTTAAAAGCAGCCGGACGTGATGATGAAGCTAATGATGCTTATGGAATGTATCTTGAAAAATATCCTGCGGCTTCAGAATTTTCCCATGAACTCAATCAATGGAAGAAACAGCCCGATTTGGCTAAAAATGCAGAGGCGGATCATAAAAAAGAGTTAGACGAATTGTTTGTTAAAGGGGAAAAATTATTTAATAAGCAGGATTATGACGAAGCTGAAAAAATCTTCCTTAAAATCCTAAAAAATGATCCTGACTATCATCGGGCTCGAAATGATTTAGCATGCGTTTTGTGGCAAACAAACAGAATGGAAGAGGCGGCAGAGGAATTTAGAAAAGCCATGGAGCTTGCGCCGGATGACCGGGATATTGTATGGAATTCCGGGCAGTTTCTTTCATCGATTGGATTTGTAAATGAAACAAAAGGAATTTATAGTTCCTATTTAAAAAGACATCCGGAAGAACAGGAGATGGAAGAAGCATTAGTAAAAATGAATGAAGCGCCTGCTGAGGAAGTATTGGAAACCTTATGAAAGTGTTTTTTTTCCGACATATAGGCGGTTTGGTAGATGATGATATTTTAGCTGCATTAAAAGAAATGAAAATTGAGATAGATATTCAGGATATTAATTTTATAACAAAAGATAAAATCTCTGATTATGATGTATCAAATATAGAATATAAAATTAAAAAGTTTCAACCGGACTTGCTTTTTTCAACGAACGATATGGCTTTGGATTCCAAAGGTAAATTGTTAGATCTTTATAAAAAATTGGGCATTGATTTAGGATGTTGGTTTGTTGATGAACCCGGTTTTACTTTCTCTGAACCGTGGCTGTCAATTTTTCGTCATGATTTGATAAAATTATTTATGATTGATCGTTCCTGGGTTGAATCAGCTAAATCGGTGGGAATTTCCAATGTCCGGCATTTACCATTAGCAACGAATATTGATCGATTTAAATCATCGGGCTTTACCGAATATGATAATAATGAAAGGTTTGAATCAGACATCACGTTTGTCGGCAGCCTTGGCGCTGATAAAATTAAATATTTCCTGAACCATATAAAGAATATGAATCTTCCAAATTTTAGTAGATTTGTTGAATTAATAAATGCAGCGGGAGAGCGATATTTAAATGATTATAAAACTTCTATCGAAGATCACTTGTATAAAATTATTCATGAATCTCATACCGATCTCAAAGAATTAATATTTGATGCAGATAAAAATGGACTCTTAAAATCAGTCTATTTTTTAATTGATTTTATGGCAAGTTTTAAGAAAAGAAAAGATATTGTGACTTCTTTAGTCGATTTAGGTATTACGGTGTACGGCGAGAAAGAATGGGAGAATTTCATTCCGAAAGAATGTATGGGTAATTTGCCCGGAACAAATGAAAATTTCCCGATAAATTATTACGGCAATGAACTTGCTAAAATTTATTACAGGTCAAAAATAAATGTTAATGTTACAAAATTTCAACTAAAAACTGCCGTAAACCAGCGGGTTTTTGATGTGCCTGCCGGTGGAGGTTTTTTATTGACAGATTATAGAGAAGATCTCGACATGCTTTTTGAAACAGGCGATGAAATAATCGTTTATAATGGAATAGACGATCTGAGAGAAAAGGCTGAATACTACTTAAATCATCCTGCAGAACGGCAGGATATTGTTTTAAGGGCGCAAAAACGTATTGTTAAAGAGCATGATTATAAACATCGTTTGAGTAAGTTGTTTACTAGTTTAGAAAAATTCGTAAATTAGTTGACGAAAAAATAAATGGTTTATTTGATAAGATGAATGAATTCACTCTAACCTGAAAAATTCATTCGCTGCAAAGGCACAAAGGAATTATAAACAAAACGTTATATAACGGCTTAACGAAAAGTATCTAAATTGTATATCAAACATCTTGTCTGAATTATAATCTTATTGAAAAGTAGGAAACTAAACAGTTTATAAAACAAGCAAGATGCATGTTTTCCACTTTTCGTTCAGACTCTATATAAAATTGTACTTAAATAAAAGAATTCGTGAAACAAACTGAGTCTAAATTACAATATTGTCCTAATTTATATATTTTTAGTGACTTAGTGGTAAAAATTTGTGAATAATGCAGGCTAAAAAGTATTTAAATACAGATTTTACCAATTTGCTCTAACCGTTTTTATTTGAGTTACACATAATATTTTAGTGAAATTACTGGTTTTTAGACTTAACTCATGAATAAAAAAAGAAAAAAGAAAAAAAAGACGAATAAAAAGTTCAAATCACAGATTGATGCACGCTCTTCATTGTTGAAGAAAAATATGTTTGCTCTGCGGTGGGTAAATCCAGTATTGTTCGAACGCATCAGCTACCCTGTCGATGATAGCCATACTCGCTTTACCGGGAACGGTATGTTACTTTATCGTGTGCATCGTCTTTGGTATTCTCTTGAGCCGGATTCCGGCGTAACGGCGGAGCAGATAGCTAAATTGCCTGAATCCGGCACGGTTCTGCTTTTCGGTCTGGGTTCCGGTGCGCAATTGATAGAACTTCTTCAGTGCCGTCCCGACCTGCCGGTAATTGCCTGGGAACGGGACCCCTGGCTGTTACGCGTAACTTTGCAACGGGCAGATTTTTCTTCCCGCATACGCAGCGGCCAACTGCAATTTTCTCTGGGCCCCGATCTGGTGGATGAAGCGAAACGGTTCAACAGTATGCTGCTGATTTGTCATCCTTTTCTCGGTACCATTTACCGGCGGGAGTTGGATTTTTTTCAAAATTATCCCCATGACAGAGTGGTTCTGCTGAGGGAAGGAACCCTGTTTGTCGATGATCTGATGCAGGCGCTGCAACGGCACAGATTCGGTGTTTATTCGCTGGATACGGATCGATTATCCAAAGAGGAGCTGCATTACACGGTAAAAAAATTGGGTGCGGAAGCGCTGGCGAGCATCAATTATCAAAATTATTCGGCGGAATTTTGCCGCTCGGCGGGAATCCGCCTTCTCTGTTGGGAGATCGATCCCAGCGTGGGACATATTCTGCGGCCGACAACCGGCACCGGTCATGTGTTCGCTTTCAGTTATCGTAAATCCAATGTGGCGGAGTTTAAATCTTCGGGGTTCAGGCATGTTGAATATCTGCCGCTGGCCGCGAACACTTCCACAAGAAAACCGGCGGAATTGACGAATGAGGAAAGGCAGATCTACGGTTCGCCGGTCTCTTTCGTCGGTGCAAGTATGGTGCAGGATGCACTGCAGTCACAACATAAATTTTTCCATTATTATCGGGAGTGGTGTGGCAATCAACCCGAACTGCTGGAAGCCGGCAGACAAAAATTTAATCTGATCCTGGAGGAGCAGCGGCACAATTATTCGATTTATCGCATCCCGGAATTGATGGAGGAGCATTTTCACCCATTTTTGGCAGATTACGCAAAAAAAATGCCCGAACTGAATTTTGAAATGATGATTGCCGAGACCTCTGCTTCGGAAAAACGGTTCAATTATCTGGCTAAACTGACGTCTTTCGGCGTAAAGGTGTGGGGAGATGAAGGTTGGCACAGACTCACCGCCTATGGCGTTACCTATTCGGGCAGGTATGCAAAACATCGTGGAGAGTTGAATAAAGTTTACAGCGCCGGCGCCATCAATATCGATATCGGTCGTATTTACCAGCCGGATATTGTGACTATGCGGGTGTTTGATGTGCTTGCCTGCGGCGGTTTTCTCATTGCCGAATATAGTGAAGCGTTGGCGGAATTGTTTGAAATTGGGGTGGAAATAGTTGCCTATCGCTCTGTGAAAGAGTTGTACGATAAAGTGAAGTATTATACGGAAAATCCTGATAAAGCGAAAGTAATAGCTGGGGAAGGAAGGTTAGCGGTACTCAAACGTCACAGTCTTACTGATCGATTTAATTACATTTTTACGCGTTCAGGATTGGTAAAAACAGTTTCAGGAGATGATGTTTTTACTCATAAATTACAGAAAATAGACGATGTTATTTGCGTAGAGATATAATAATTGCAGGAGATTGTTATTTTTTATTCGCTTTAAATAAAGGTAAGGTTAAAAATGAGAAAGAAGAGGAATAAAAAGAAAAAAAAATCTAATAGAAAAAATAGATCTCCAATATCGAAGCCATTATTAAGTCTTTGTATGATTGTCAAGAATGAAGAGACATGTATCGGTCGTTGTTTAGAAAGCGTACAATCTATTGTAGATGAGATAATAATTGTAGATACCGGTTCAACGGACAACACAATAAAAATTTGTGAGGAATTTGGCGCCGGGCTTTATCACTATGAATGGCAGGATGATTTTGCCGCTGCCCGGAATGAATCATTAAAACATGCAACCGGCGGATGGATTTTAGTGTTGGATGCTGATGAAGTCATTGCCAAACAAGACCTGCCCCGGTTGAGGCGCGCCATTCTAAAACCGTGGGCGAATGCTTATCAGATGACCACTCGAAATTATACTATAAAATCAAATAAATTTGGAGTACAAACATCGACTGGCGAATACAAAGAAGAAATGAACTATCCTTTTTGGCTACCATCAACAAAAATCAGGCTTTTTCGCAGCCATCCCAATATCAATTTTTGTGGAGATGTTCACGAATTAGTTGAAGAATCAATATCACATTTGCCTTATAAGCTTGGAGATTTAGGTGTGCCCGTCTTTCACTACGGCGATGTGGAAAAAAATCGCGATGGCAGCCGGCATCTTCTTGCTGCTGAGAAAAAAGTTATTAAGCACCCTGATGATTCTGCAGGCTGGTATGAATTGAGTAGAATCCTAACAGATGAAGGAAGATATCAGGAAGCGCTCGAAAAAGTAGAAATAGCTTTGCAATTAGCTCAAAAATCTAAGAATAAACGAAATGCCCAACTTGATTTTTTTTATGGGACGAAGGGGGTTATATTACAAAGAATGAAACGTTTTGACGATGCAATCTCAGCATATAATAAAGCATTGTATATTAATTCTGATTCACATGAATTTTTGAATAATATTGGCAGATGTTATGAATATAAGGGCAAATTAAAAACGGCTCTTGAATTTTATAAACATGCAAATACGATAGCTCCTGAAATGCCCATACCCAAAAATAATATAGAAAGGATTCAGAGAAAATTGCTGCCAAAACCATCCCTGAGTCTTTGTATGATCGTCAAGAATGAAGAGAAATGTATAGGTCGTTGTTTAGAAAGCGTACAATCGATTGTAAGTGAAATTATAATTGTGGATACAGGCTCCACTGATAAAACTGTAAAAATTTGTGAAGGATTTGGCGCCAAAGTCTATCATTACGAATGGCAGGATGATTTTGCCGCGGCCCGAAATGAGTCGCTGAAACATGCTCTCGGCGATTGGATTTTGGTGCTGGATGCAGACGAAGTAATTGCTGCCAAAGATATGCTCAGACTACAAGAGGCAATGAGAGAACGAGATGTTGCCGCTTTTTCTTTAACGACAAGAAATTACAATAAAACTGCCTATACTGCCGGGATGCAAAAATCGATGCGTGAGTATGAAGAAGAATTGGGGTATCCCTACTGGCATCCAAGTACTAAAATTCGTCTTTTTAAAAAGACTCCTGATATTGTTTTTGAGGGACCGGTTCATGAATTGGTTGAAGGCTCAATAAAAAAAATGGATTTGAGTATAAAATACCTTGGTGTGCCCGTTCATCATTATGGCAATGTTGAAAAAAGACGTGATGGAAGCCGATATTTATCAGTGATAAGGAAAAAAATAAAAGAAAAACCAGATGATCCTAAAGCTTATATGGATTATGGGGCTCTGCTGGTAGAAATGAAAAATTATCATGAAGCATTGGAGTATTTCAATAAAGCCATAAGAATAGCAAATGAAGAAAAACAAGATTCATTTCGCAAGTTGGATCATTGCTATTTGGGTAAAGGAACCGCGCTGCAAGAGTTGAAAAAATATGACGAAGCAATCTCTGCATATAAAAAAGCATTTGAAATAACACCGGATGATTACGGTCCTGTGAATAATATTGGCGTGTGTTATGAGAAAAAAGGCGATTTTAATAAGGCGATGAAATACTATCGACAGGCTCATAAAATTTCTCCTGATCTGCCTCTGCCCGTAGAAAATATCAGGAATTTACACCGGTTAATGGCTAAAAAAGGCAATATAAGCATCTGTATGATTGTAAAGAATGAAGAGAAGGATTTACCCGAATGCTTAAAATTAATTAAAAATCTTGCCGATGAAATCATTATTGTAGATACGGGTTCCACTGACAGAACCGTTGCAATAGCGCAAGAATATGGCGTAAAGGTATTTCACTTTCCATGGATCGATGATTTTTCCGCGGCCAGAAATGAATCGTTAAAACATGCTACCGGAAATTGGATTATCTGGTTAGACGCAGATGATCGTTTATATCCGTCCGAACATGAAAAAATTCGCCGATTAGCGCAGCACCCGTCCGATCGCGCTTTCTATTTTATGCTACAAAATGAGGGAATCGATCATGTAAAATGTTATCAATTACGAATGTTTCCTAATCGACAAGATATTCGTTTTGAACGCCCTGTCCATGAACAGGTAGCGCCTGTCATTATCCAATTGGGCATGCCGTTAATAAATACCGATGTTGTTTTTATTCATACCGGATATTCTGATAATGATGTTTTGCGAGCTAAAAATATAAGATATATCAATTCAATGAAACAATGGTTGAAAAAACAGCCCGGCGATTTGCCTATTCGCTATCATTTAGCCAAAGCGCTTCATACAACGGATCAGTATGATGAAGCAGTAAAAGAATACCGGGTCCTTTTAAAACAATTTCCGGTAGACAAGAAACAGGATCCTCTCTATTATTATTCATGGATATTATTGGGACAATCGTATATAAAGCTTAATCGATTCTCCGAGGCTCTTTCCTCATTCGACCAGGCAAGTTCTATAAATCCCGGATCGCCGCTTCTGCTTGTTTCGCAAGCTGAAGCTTACATAAATACTAAAGATTATGAAAATGCATTGAGCTGTCTAAAGCGAACAAGTTCTGAACCGGAAAAATCAATTTCTACTTTGCCGATTGATTATTCTGTTTTAAAATATGCCAGATTCGTTTATTCAAGTAAAGCTTTATTGGGTTTAAACCAAATGGAAGATGCTTACCGGGAAATTCAGCGGGCGATTGATTTTTTACCGGAAAAACCCGAAGGTTACAAATATTTAGCGGAGTGGCACAGAAAATCAGGTAATCAAAAATCGGCAATTCAAAATTACCTGCAAGCCAAAGAGAGAGATAAGGAGAATTTTTATTATGATTTTAAAGCAGGCGAAATTTATCTTCAAATGAAAGAATTGGTTAATGCGCGAAGAAGTTTCTTGAAGGCAGGGGAAAAAAATGCTGCCGAACCGGCGATCTGGATGAATTTAGGTATAATAGAAAGAGGCTGCGGGAATTATGATTTAGCGCTGCAATATTTTCGTCTTATTGAAGAAAAATTTGAAAATTATAAAGATATTCATTTTCAAATTGCTCTAACTTATTTCGATATAGAAAATTACGCCGCTGCCGAGAACGCTCTGATAAACGAGGAAAATAGTGAAACAAAAAAATGGTTTACTCATCTTTTATTATTGTATGATGATAGAAGCCTTTTTGAAGCAAAATCATTAAATGACTTTCCGGAATTAAAAAACGCTGATAAAGAATTTGCACTTAACTATTTTATAAATTTAGCAGATAACTGTGAACAAAATAAAAAATATTATGATGCAGAATTTATTTTGCGATTAATTTTAACTAAGTACCATCATAATTCGATTGATATTTTTTGGCGGCTGGCTCATATTCAAATGGAAAAATTTCGTATATTTCAAGCAATTACGACTCTGGAACAGATCACTTATTTCAACGTAAATTCAAATGAACTGCAGAAAAGCCTGCAATTGATTGGGCAATGTTATCAAATAATTGGTATAGAACAGGCTTATGAAATGTGCCGACAAAAGTTAACTCAATTAGAATTGGAGAATTGTGTTAACTAAAAACAAATTGCTCATTGTAAATGCTGTTGCCATGCAGACCAAAGGCGTTGGGGATTATGTGTATCGTGTAGAGCAACCCTCTATTGTATTGGGCCAAACCGGAAAGACAAATGTTGTAAATGTTTCAACTATTTCACCCTATTTCAACCAATGCTGTTTACAAGCCGATGTGCTTATATTGCACTTGCTTACGGAGCCTGATGTTTTACCAATAGTTGAGGAACGTAATAAGAGGGGACTGCCAACGGTATACGAAATATCCGACAACTTTTTAGCCATGGGCAATAGCATCGGTTCACACGAATGGTATTCTAATCCCGTTAATTCTGTTGCTGCCATGCAGTTTATCCAAAAATGTGGCTATGCTCAAACCACGGGTAGAGGCATTCAAGAACGCTTTGGTTTTATTTTAAAGAATATTCGGATTTTTGAAAATCAGATCATGAATTTAGGTATGCCAAAGGAGAAGTTTAATGATGAAATTGCTATTGGATGGGGAGGTTCTTTTGGACATATTGAAGATTTAAGATATTTTGCTCCCGCCTTATTTGCTGTTTGCAATAAATATGCTCATGTACGATTTGTTTTTATGGGTTCCCGGAAGCAATACGAGGATGTATTTGCTCCACTGGACGATTTGAAAAAAGAGTTTCATGAGCCTGGAACACTTTCTGCTTACTTACAGTTTTTAGAAGGAGTTGATATTGGCATTGCTCCACTTTTACCTAACTCGTATAATGAATGCCGAAGCGATGTGAAATTTGTTGAATACGGCTCACGAGCTGTTGCGCCTGTTCTTTCCAAAAGCGCTCCATATTTGTCGCACGCTAAAGAAATGGAGAACGCACTGTTCTTTGAGACCCCGGAAGAATTACAACATATCTTAAGTCAATTGATTGAGAATTCTTCGCTGCGTAAAGAACTAGCTATGAATGCTTATAACTATGTTTTAAAGGAGCGAATGGAAATAAACCATGTTCAAGAACGCCTAAATTTTTACACTTCGCTTTGTAAAATGCCCCAGATGAATTCATTGGATGGAGTTCCGCTGGTAGAAATACGCGCGGGGGCCAATGCTTATGATGTGCAAAAAACCAGGGTTGAGGAGCTTTTACACCTTGGCGTATGCGAAGAAAGCAATGGTAACCTGGAGAAAGGCCGCCAATACTACAAGCAGGCAACACAGATTATGCCGGATTATTATTTACTCTGGTTCTGGATAGGCTATAGTTTGTACAGGCAACACAACCTACAAAGTGTAGAATTTTTAGAAAAAGCCGTACAAAAGAATCCTCAATCGCTGCGTTCATGGATGCTTTGGGGTAAAGCCATGGAGAGTACAAATACTGAAAAAGCGCTGAAAATTTATGAAAGAGCTTTAGAAATATCGGATTGTTTTGCTCCGGCTTTGGAAAGTATGGCAAAAATTGCAGAAACCAGGGGAACGTTGGGAAAAGCTTTGCAAATGTACGATAACGCGTTAATTGCTAATCCGTTTTATTCTCCGGCGGCCCTCGGTATGGCAAGAATATACAAGCAGTTGGATAAAAAGAAGGATGCGCTGTTTGCCTATCGTGTAGCTGCTGATTTAGCGCCAAATCATTTAGATACAAATATAGAGTCTTCTGAATTTATGTTACAATGCAATAACTTGGCAGAAGCAGCTAAATATGCCCTTGCCGCAGCAGAACTTGATCAGAAAAATGAGAAAACGCAGGCTTTGTTGCACAAGATACTTGATGATACAAAAAATCTCTAACCGATCACAGGGTTTCAGATGATCATAGAGGAGAAGTTGAACCCAAATTGTCATTCTGTAAAAATCTTGTTGGTTTAGGACAAAAAATTAACAAGATTTTTACAGAATGACAAAACTCTTTGGGTGGTTATTGCAAGCTAAGAATTGTTCAATTAAAGTTTAAATGTAACTATTCAGGTTGCCCGCTAATATCGCTAAAAAACGCGAATCGTTAACTATTTTGTCCTATTCGTATGATTTCGTGTAATTCGCGTGCTGAACAGGCAGACGATTTTTTCAATTTCTCTGCGCCCTCCGCGTCCCTGCGTTAAAAAAACAGGCGCTTTAAAACGCAGAGACGCAGAGAGCACAAAGGAAGCGGATTTGTTCAAAAAACTAAAGTGTTACGGTATTGTCACTACTCAGGCAGCCCGCGAAAGACTCAAAAAAAAACAGGAAAAAAGTTAGATGAGATCTTTCGATTGTTTCGTGTGCTT